>CANRJM010000055.1 GCA_947630925.1 uncultured Lachnospiraceae bacterium | reverse complement strand
TGTTAACCGTGGGGTTGTAGGTTCGAGCCCTACTCGGGGAGTTAAACAACTAAAGTTGTTAAAAAGTCCTGTAAACATCGGTATTTGTATGCAGAGGACTGAAAATTCACGTATTTCTGGTTTGATTCCAGATATGGGCATTCGCTATTCTGTTTGATTTAAAAAACGAGAAGCAGACGGCGTTTTTAATGCCCATTTTTTACATAGCCATTCCTATAAAGGAGTGGCTGTTTTATTTTATATGGAGAAAAATAAAATGTCTGTTGGATTACAATATATCTTATGGGAAAATGCGTAATTTGTCATAAAATCATGTATATGGTATAATTTGAAATAAATTTGTAGTCAGGAGGAGTATTTGTATTGTACAACATTGTCATATGTGATGATGTTTAGTGGAAAGATTGGATATAAATCGTTATGTTTTGCTACGGCTTTTTGTGTTTTATGTGGTTGTGAATTTCTGTTTATGACTTTTTTTCGACCAGATGCGTCCGCATATAAAAAGCCATTTCATAGATAAATTTACACCTGACGATTATAGAAGGATAGTTATTTTGCGTATAAGAAATAAAATGGATATTCCGTATACTTATTAGACATAAGTTTATGTGAAGGACTCTTTGGAATGCATGGTGGTTAAATTATTAGTATTTGTAATGATAACCAAGAAAATGAGCAAAATTTCGATGGGGACATATGACCCCATTGAAATTAAAAAGAATGGAAGGAAAAATGGGCAATGAAAAAGAAATGGTGGCTTTTAATAATTATTTTTTTACTTTGTTTTAACAATGGTTATGTATTAGCAGGAGATGCTTATTTTAGTGTTTGTACTAACAGAGAACCACAAGATGCATTATTGATTGGGGAAGTAGTAAAAAAAGAGAATGATGATGTATTGAATATAAAAATTTTGAGGGTTATTTGTGGCGAATTAAAAAAAACTCAAATAAAATATTATAATCCTATAGCGGCAAAAAATACTTCTGTTGGAAAATATGTGCTTTTATCTGTAGAAAAGGAAAATGATATTTATAAAAAGTGTTATTCGGTTTGTCATGAAGTGACTATAAAAGAAGTTGATAAAATATCCGATATAATTCCGCTTGACCAAGAACAGAATGAAGATTGGGAAATATCGCTACAATGGTTTTGTAATACAGGTACGGCGATAGTGGATGCAACGGATTCGGGGAAATATTATGAAGAGATAGATGGTGTAATATCTCAAACCCTTGTTTATGATATAAATACACATAAATGGTATAAAGATCCGCTTTCGACTGAGTATTTGTCACCTAATACTCAGAAACTAGAAAGAAATAATTATGTTATTTTAGGTGTGTTGTTAGTGATTGCTGTTATTTTTTTGATTGGTTTAGGTGTTTGGTTATATAAACAAAATAAGAAAAACACATAAAAGCGTCAGTAATTCTTCTGGAGAACTGAAATTATTTTACGAAATGAATTGGTAGTATAGTGGGCATAAAGCAATTCCAGTTGCTAAAGGCGCACCTAAATATGAACCTAAGAAGTGGAATAAAGAATCTGTTAGGATTAGAACTAACTGTTATGCATATGCTTTTAATCTTAAAAAAATCCTATTACTAAACAGGACTTTGGTACAAGGGAAAATGGTATATTTGCAATGCAACCGGGAATGTTCTCGAATTTTATACTTAAAGAACCAATTACTGCTGAAAGGGTAGTAGAAAGAGTAAAAAGTGATGCAAAAAAATGAATTATAAATTTAAGAAAGTAAAAGGCAAAAAAAATATAAAAAAGTTAGGAATAAAAAAACTTGGTTGGTATACTTAGTTGTAACTAAAAAGCAATATACAGATCAAACATATAAATAGAATAGAAAAAAGAACTGTTATGAGATAGGGATTGCTGATTATCATTGGTATAGACAAGATAAAAATGGGAAATGGTCTCACAAACCTAGTAATACTGCGGTAACAAATTTAGATACAAAAAATAATAAAATAAAGAATTCCAAAAAAGCGTCACGCTCTAACAGGCAGTATGTGGGTAATATTAATGGAATAAAGGCATATGCTAATACTAATTATAATATAGGTGTTGGATTCTTTAAAGTGACAAAGAAGTAAAAGAAAAGTGCAACATCGCAAATAGATAATAATATTGCTATAGATATAAAGATGCGTCTTTTATTGAGTTTTTATAAAGTGATATAGCCATGAAAGGAGTCTTGGATGAAAAAAAATTTCTGCTAATTATATTTATATTCATAATATTAGGAAGTATACCTATTTATGATAAAATTAAAAAAATGTCAAATATATCAGAAGACTTGGACCATTCAAATGATAGGGATGTTAGAGAGTTTATTAATAAGGTAAAAGTATTATACAAAAGTTCAGATAGAAAGAATGTAATAAAGGCATTAGGTGATCCAAATAGCAGTAAAAATGTTGACACGATATCAATGTATCAATTAAAACATGATTTCTATCATTTTGATAATGCCATAGTTCTGATTACTTATCATAATAATAGATTAGAAAGTGCTTCTTGGATACCAAAGGAAAATGGTGAAAAAGGTTATGAGGAATTTATTCCTATAGTGTTGCACCACTAATAGTATGTATAGCAACTATTTAGTTATATATGTGTAAAATGTAACAATATGAAAGACGGTAGGATTGTGAAATGTTATTTAAAATTGATTAATAATTTCAGAATGGTTTTCATAGAATGGACAAAGACCCTGAGGGCGGGGAGGTGTTTCCCACCATGAATTATTTTTCTGATGGAAAAAAACGAAAGTTGAATTACATGATACATAATCCGAATACGATAGAAGAGACAGCCAAGGTGCTGTTAGATGTATTTGTTTAGGCAAATACGGGAAAGGTGGAGAGAAAACTTAGAGAGTGGGCTGATTGTAATGAGGAAGAATTTGAGAAAGCAATGGAACAAACGAGTTGAAGGCATCGAGATAGTATGATTTTGATGCCTTCGTCATATACTACTTAATGCATTGAGATGTGAAAAAAACGATAAAAAACAAATTAAACTACGTATAATTATGAAAATATCTTGACAAAAGTGAAAAAATCACTTAAAATATAAAAAATAGCAACAAGGAGCAGAAAAATATGCTTATTAGATTTAATGTTAAAAACTTTTTGTCATTCGATGAGAATGAAGGTGGTAAATCTGAAGAGTT
>CANRJM010000054.1 GCA_947630925.1 uncultured Lachnospiraceae bacterium | reverse complement strand
GTGCTGAACTTTTCAAGCGTCAGCGTGTTATATATTACCACTTTTTCTAACGCCTGTCAACACTTTCTTTGAAATTTTTCAGCCCTATTTTATGGGCGGCTGCAATATAAATTGCAACGGAGAAAGAGGGATTTGAACCCTCGCGCCGCGTGAGCGACCTACACCCTTAGCAGGGGCGCCTCTTCAGCCTCTTGAGTATTTCTCCACTACCTCGAACGACTGCTGATTTAATCGCCGAGCAACAATTAGTATACCAACTTTTTCTACTACTGTCAATAATTTTTTTTCGCTTCCTCATATAAATTCTTCATATCGGAATCAATAACTACAATGACAGGAAAATTTTCTACTTCCAATCTGCGAATTGCTTCTGTTCCTAAGTCATCATATGCAATCACTTCTGATTTCCTGATGCATTTTGAGAGCAATGCGCCTGCGCCGCCAATTGCAGCAAAATAAACGGCGTTATTTTTATGCATTGACTCAATTACTTCCTGGCTCCTTTTTCCTTTTCCTATCATTCCTTTCAAACCATGTTCTAATAGTAAAGGAGTATATTTGTCCATACGACTGCTTGTCGTAGGTCCTGCGGAGCCAATCACCTGACCTTTTCTTGCCGGCGACGGTCCCAGATAATAAATAATATTATTTTCTAAATCAATAGGAATTTCTTCCTTTTTTAACATAGATTCATAAATTCTTTTATGTGCGGCATCCCGGGCAGAATAAATTGTACCGGAAATATAAACATAATCTCCCGCTTTTAATTCGTTTATTTTTTCATCTGTTAATGGCGTTGTAATATATTTATCCATAATTTTCCTCATTTCTGCGCCGCTTTTTTCGCATGAACGATGTTTGTGGCAAGCAGCGCGCAGACACAAGCCCGTTGAGTAAAAAATTTATTTTCACTCTTTTTATATTTTCATAGCACATTATAATAGGAAACTATTTTTATCAATTATATTTTATAATATTCTTGTCTTATGCCGATTGACATGACAGCACATATTTACTGCAAGCGGCATTCCTGCAATGTGCGTAGGATATGTCTCAATATTGATTCCCAGTGCTGTCGTATTTCCGCCTAACCCGCCAGGACCAATATTGAGCTGATTGATTTTTTCCAATAATTCTTCTTCCAAATCTTTTACATATGGAATTGGATTATGTAATCCTAATTCGCGGGTCAATGCTTTTTTGGCAAGCAGCGCGCATTTCTCAAAAGTTCCTCCTATTCCAACTCCAATTACTACAGGCGGACATGCGTTTGGTCCTGCAAGACGAACCGTCTCTATGATTGCTTCTTTCACTCCTTCTATCCCATCAGCAGGCTTTAACATATAAATGCGGCTCATATTTTCACTTCCAAAACCTTTTGGTGCCACTGTTATCTCTATCTTTTCCCCCGGAACAATCTCATAATGAATAACGCCTGGAGTATTGTCTTTTGTATTCACTCTGTCAATGGGATCTTTTACGACAGATTTTCTCAAATAACCTTCTGTATAACCCTGGCGTATGCCCTCATTGATCGCATCTTCCAGATTTTTTCCTTCAATATGTACTTCCTGTCCTATCTTTAAAAAGACAACTGCCATTCCGGTATCTTGACAAATCGGAATATTTTCATTTTTTGCAATTTCCATATTTTCCTTCAATTGGCTCAAAATCTGTTTTCCAAGCTGATTTGTTTCGCTATTCGCCTTTTCGTAAATCATATCTTTTACGTCATGGGACAATTCATAATTTGCCTCAATACACATTTCTTTTATATGCCTTGTGATTTCTTCCGTTGATATTACTCTCATGGTAAACCTCCATTTATTTGATTTCATTTCTTTGATCGGTTTTGAATAAAAGGCAATAGTCCGACGATACTATTTTTGCCGGACTATGTTTTGATATATGATACCTGCCATACATCATACTATTCTATTCTTTTTTATCCTCCTCTGCTCTTTCCGATAGGCGGTCAGGGGAAAGTCCTGCATTTGTTTCATTTATCATTTCTTCTGATTCAGGTATTGCATCTCTTACCTTCGCCATACTCGCTACAACTATTTCTTTTTCATTGTCCAAATCAATCAATTTGACGCCAGACGTAATTCTGCCCAAAATTGAAATTTCTGAAACTTTTAACTGAATAATAATTCCTTCTGTTGTAATCAGCATAATCTCATTTTCATCATTGACTGCCTTTGCGTTTACTACATTGCCTGTTTTTTCTGTAATCTTATAACACTTAACGCCTTTTCCGCCTCGATGTTGTACAGAAAATTCGCTGATTTCCGTACGTTTGCCCATACCAAATTCTGATGCAAACATAAGATATTTTCCCTGCGTATTTAACTGCATCCCAATCACTTCATCATCATAGGAAAGATTCATCCCAATCACTCCCATTGAAGTTCTTCCGGTAGGTCTGACATCATTCTCATTAAATTTAATACATTGTCCATGTTTTGTAACCAAAAGAATTTCCTTCTGGCTATTTGTTATCTTAACCTCAATCAATTCATCATCTTCACGGAGATTGATTGCCTGAAGGCCGGATTTTCTGATATTCGCATAATCTATAATGGACGTCTTTTTGACAATGCCATTTTTCGTTGCCATAAATAGATACTTATTATCCGCATATTCCCTGATTGGAATTACTGCGGTAATTTTTTCTTCCGGCAACAGTTGTAATAAATTAATAATTGCAGTTCCTCTTGCCGTCCTTCCGGATTCCGGTATCTCATATGCCTTCAAACGGTATACGCGCCCTCTGTTAGTAAAGAACATAATATAATGATGCGTCGTTGACATAAACAGCTCTTCAATATAATCGTTTTCTATTGTTTGCATTCCTTTTATGCCCTTACCGCCGCGATGCTGGCTCTTAAAATTATCAAGCGTCATTCTTTTAATATATCCTAGCTTTGTCATGGCAATTACGGTATTTTCATTCGGAATCATATCTTCCATGGAAATATCGTATTCGTCATATCCAATTGAAGTACGCCTTTTATCTCCATATTTATCACGGATGATCAAAATTTCCTTTTTAACGACTCCCAACAGTAATTTTCTATCTGCAAGAATTGCTTTATATTCCGCAATTTTCTTCTGGAGTTCCGCATATTCCTTTTCAATTTTTTCTCTTTCCAGACCGGTCAGGGCGCGAAGACGCATCTCTACAATGGCGTCTGCCTGAACCTGTGTCAGAGAAAAACGTTCCATCAGTTTTTCCTTTGCCTCATTCGCATTTTTGGAATTACGGATAAGCTGAATAACTTCGTCAATATGATCTAAAGCGATTAGCAATCCCTGTAAAATATGAGCGCGTTCTTCCGCCTTATTTAAATCATATTTTGTACGGCGCGTAACCACTTCTTCCTGATGCTTTAAATAATATGTAAGCATCTGCATCAAATTCATAACAACAGGCTCATTGTTTACCAATGCAAGCATGATAACGCCGAATGTATCTTGCATCTGCGTATGTTTAAATAGCTGATTTAATACAATATTAGGGTTGACGTCACGACGTAATTCAATACAAACGCGCATACCTTCACGGTTTGTTTCATCCCGCAAATCAGTAATGCCATCTATCTTTTTATCCCGATGCAGTTCCGAAATTTTTTCAATCAGACGAGCTTTATTAACCATATAGGGAAGTTCCGTAACAACAATGCGGTTTTTCCCATTTTCCATCGGTTCGATATTTGTTACCGCGCGTACGCGAATCTTTCCCCGCCCGGTGCGATATGCTTCTTCAATTCCTTTTGTTCCAAGGATTTTGGCTCCGGTAGGAAAGTCAGGACCTTTTACAATGGATAAAATTTCTTCTATGGTTGTTTCTTTGTCCTCACTGATGTTGTCAATGATACGGACAACTGCATTAATGACTTCCTTTAAATTATGGGGAGGAATATTTGTCGCCATACCTACCGCAATACCGGAAGTGCCATTGACCAATAGATTTGGGTATCTGGAAGGTAATACAACCGGTTCTTTTTCCGTTTCATCAAAGTTTGGTATAAAGTCAACCGTATCTTTATTAATATCCGCTAACATTTCAACGGAAATCTTACTAAGCCTTGCCTCTGTATAACGCATAGCAGCCGCGCCGTCGCCATCTACAGAGCCAAAATTTCCATGACCGTCTACCAATGGATAACGCGTTGACCACTCCTGCGCTAAGTTTACTAAAGCTCCATAAATAGAACTGTCTCCATGCGGATGATATTTACCCATGGTATCGCCGACGATACGGGCGCATTTACGATGCGGCTTATCCGGACCGTTATTCAATTCTATCATTGCATACAAGATTCTTCTCTGTACCGGTTTTAATCCATCTCTCACATCCGGAAGGGCTCTTGCTGCAATAACAGACATCGCATAGTCAATATAAGAGGTTTCCATTTTCTTTTTCAGATCCACCTCGTGAACCTTGTCAAAGATATTTTCGTCCATTTTAATCCTCATTTCTGCACTGTTCTCTAATCTAGCCAAATTGCATCAAACAGTACGAAGATGCAACCTTATAAGCAAAATCCATTTTATTTTGTATTAAACAAAAATAAACTAAATATCTAAGTTCTTCACATACTTTGCGTTTGTCTCAATAAATTCACGACGGGGCTCTACTTTATCTCCCATTAATGTGTTAAATACCACATCAATTTCTGATTCTGATTCCTCGTCTATTGTAACACGCAGTAAAATACGTTTTTCCGGATCCATGGTAGTATCCCAAAGCTGTTCTGCATCCATTTCTCCAAGACCTTTGTAACGCTGAATTTTATTGTTGCTGTCCCGTCCAATTTCTGACAGGACTTCATTCAATTCCTTATCGTCATAAGCATAATAAACTTTTTTATTTTTATCAATTTTATATAATGGCGGCTGCGCCAGATATACATGTCCTTTGCGAATCAAATCCGGCATAAACCGATATAAAAATGTCAGCATCAATGTTGCAATATGGGCTCCGTCTACATCGGCATCTGTCATAATAACAATTTTATCATATCGTAATTTTTCGATATCAAAATCTTCCCCGATACCGGTACCAAACGCAGTAATCATTGCTTTGATTTCATTATTTACCAGAATCTTATCCAAACGTGATTTTTCCACGTTTAAAATCTTTCCACGCAATGGAAGAATTGCCTGCGTTGCGCGATTTCTCGCCGTCTTTGCGCTGCCACCCGCAGAATCTCCCTCTACAATATAAATTTCACAGTTTTTTGGATCTTTATCACTGCAGTCTGCCAATTTACCGGGAAGACTTGTTCCCTCCAATGCCGTTTTCCTGCGTGTTAAATCTCTTGCTTTCCGTGCTGCGTCCCTTGCTCTTTGCGCTAATACTGCTTTATCGCAAATCATCTTTGCAACGGAAGGATTCTGCTCCAGAAAATATGTCAGTTGTTCGGTAACGACAGACTCTACAGCGCCTCTTGCTTCACTATTTCCGAGCTTTTGCTTCGTTTGTCCTTCAAACTGCGGTTCAGAAATTTTAATACTGATGATTGCAGAAAGACCTTCACGAATATCTTCTCCTGTCAGATTTGTTTCATTTTCCTTTAGAATCTTATTCTTTTTAGCATAGTCGTTAAAAGTTTTGGTAAGCGCATTTCTAAAACCTGTCAGATGAGTGCCGCCCTCAGGCGTTGTAATATTATTTACAAAACTGTAAGTCCCTTCCTGATATGAGTTATTGTGTTGAAGAGCAACTTCTACATAAATATCATCTCTTTGTCCTTCGCAGTAAATAATCTGATCATACAGCGGGTTTTTATGACGATTCAAATATGCAACATATTCTTTTATTCCGCCTTCATAGTAAAATTCCCTGGTTTTTGGCTCTTCTAATCTCTCGTCCGTTAAAATAATTTTAATTCCTTTGGTTAGAAATGCCATTTCGCGAAGACGCTGCCTTAAAATTTCATAATCAAATACCGTTTCTTCAAATATCTCTTTATCCGGAAGAAAAATAACTTCTGTACCGGTACGCTCTGTTACGCCAATTTCTTTTAATGGATACATAACTTTTCCGCGCTCGTAACGCTGTCGGTACATTTTACCATTCTGATAAATCGTAACCTCTAACCATTCGGACAGGGCATTTACAACAGACGCGCCTACTCCATGAAGCCCTCCGGAAACCTTATATCCACCTCCGCCAAACTTTCCTCCCGCATGCAGAATAGTAAATACAACTTCTACGGCAGGAAGTCCCGCTTTGTGGTTAATGCCAATCGGAATACCGCGTCCGTTATCTATTACTTTGATGGAATTATCTTTACATATTGTAACCTGTATTTCACTACAAAATCCTGCTAAAGCCTCATCTATCGAATTATCGACAATTTCATATACCAGATGATGCAAACCGCGAATTGATGTACTGCCTATATACATACCCGGTCTTTTACGTACGGCTTCTAATCCTTCTAATATCTGAATCTGATCCGCACCATACTCGCCATTTACTTCTGTACTCATATTTTCCTCCATTCTGTGCAAGCAACACTTCCATTTAACTTTATTTTTCTATTGTTATTTTTCCCTTGGTAATACGAAAAATCTTATCTAAAGTCAATCTGCTGTCAATAAATTCTTCAATACCAGTACATGTAATAATTGTTTGAATATCATGGATACTGTCCAAAAGATAATTTTGTCGATTACGATCCAATTCTGATAAAACATCATCTAACAATAAAACAGGCGAATCCCCTATCGTACTTTTTAAAAGTTCGATTTCTGCCAACTTCAGGGAAAGCGCACAGGTTCTCTGTTGTCCCTGAGAACCAAATTTTCGAATGTCAATGTCCCCATTTATAAAACACAGGTCATCCCTGTGCGGACCGACACTCGTAGAAAAAAACTTTAAATCCCTGTCACGGGAATTTTTCAGTTTTTTTTCAAACTCATCTATAACTGTATCAGGTTCATAAAGCATTTGAATATGTTCTTTATTTCCTGTGAGTTTCTCATTAACCATAGTAACGATACCGCCAATTTCCCGGATAAAATCCTTTCTCCTTTTGATAATCCGCGTACCATACTCTAGCAATTGCATATCCCATATATCTAAAGTATCCTTTAGGGAGGGATGAAAACTAATCTGCTTTAACAATTTATTCCGCTGCATCAAAACTTTGTTATATTCAATCAAATCATGTAAATACATACGATCCAACTGACACAGCTCCATATTCATAAATCTTCTTCTTTCGGAAGGACCGTTTTTAATCATCCTTAAATCCTCCGGAGAAAAAAAGATAACATTCAATAGTCCGAATAATTCTCCGGAACGTTTAATCGGAACGCCATCTATCGCAATCCCTTTTCCCTTATTCCTTTTCAAATGCATATCAATTCGATGCCCGACTCCTCTTTTTGTCAGGTGTATCCTAATATGCGCTTCTTCTTCTCCTATGCGAATCAATTCTTTATCTTTACTGCCTTTATGGGATTTTGTCGTTCCGCATACAAAAATAGATTCCAATAAATTTGTTTTTCCCTGAGCATTATCCCCATAAAGAATATTAATTTTATCATGAAATTCTATTTTTCCAAAATCATAATTTCTGAAATTTCCTACTTCAAGAGAATTGATATACATATTCATCTCCATTCTGGAAATATTTTTATGTCCACATTGTAAAAATCAACATATCAGTTTAATTTTTCGTGCGATTCTCCAATTACGGTTACCTGCTGTCCCTGATATTCTACAACATCCTGCGGATAGATTTTTCTTCCTCTTCGGGTATCTGTCTCTCCATTTACGCTTACTTCTTCATTCTGAATAACAATTTTTGCTTCTACACCAGAAGAAACAAACCCTGCCAGTTTTAGTAATTGTCCCAATTTTATATAGTCGTCATCAATTTCTACTGCCTTCATGCTTGAAACCTCTGTTCCTTTCTTTTTCTTATACATTAAAATTAACCGGCAAAATAAGATAAATATATGTTTCTTCTTTATCTTTGATAAAACAAGGCGCTTTTGGATTAATCATATAAATCGTAATCTCTTCATCATCAATTACCCTGAGCGCATCAATCAAAAACCTTGGATTGAAACCAATCAGAATATCTTTTCCTTCTTTATTGATACTGATTTCTTCATCCATTGAACCAATCGCTGAATTCATTGTAAATCTCATGCTATCATCTTTGATATCTATGATAACCGGTTTCTTTTCTGATTCTTTGATTAATAGCGTAGTACGATCAATACAATCAAACATTTCTCTTTTGTTCACTACCAATTTTGTTTCATAATCGCTGGAAAGCATTTTGTCTATCTTATAATATTCCCCTTCTATCAATCTCGTAAGAACCACAGTATCCTCAAATTCAAAAAGGGCATGTTTATCTGTAATATAGATTTTTACTTCATCCTCCATCCCTCCGTTTAAGATTTTGCTAATCTCAATCAAAGTTTTTCCGGGAATGATGACGCTGATATCGTCATAACTTTCTTTTAAGAAAACCCTGCGGATGGAAATGCGATGGCCATCCAGAGATACAAGTTTTAATTGATTTCCTTTGACTTCAAATAATTCGCCTGTCATAATCTTTGTATTTTCATTATCAGAAATAGAAAATACAGTCTGTCTGATCATATCCTTCAAAGTAAACTGAGATATTACAATACTTTGATTCTTCAGGATATCAGGAAGATAAGGAAATTCCTCCGTTGATTTTGCCGAAATGTGAAACTTTGCCTTTCCGCCGCTGATCGTTACCATATAGTTATCATCCGTATGAATCGTTACTTCGTCGGAAGGAAGTTTCCGGATAATTTCAGAAAAGACTTTTGCATGAATGGCAACAGAGCCTTCTTCTTTAATCTGCCCTTCTATTATTGTTTCAATACCAAGTTCCAAATCATTGGAGATGAATCGTATTTTACCTTCTCCTGCTTCCAGTACAATGCATTCCAAAATAGCCATTGTTGATTTTGTCGGTACTGCTTTTAAAGCAATATTGATACCTTCTATTAATTTTGATTTATTGCAGATAATGTTCATGTAAAAACTCCTTTCCGAAATACAATAAATATAAATATAATATAATAATTTTAATCGAATCAGTAATAATAGAGGATGTTATTAAGTTGATAAGCCTGTTCAAGTCCTATAAAATAAGAGAAAATAGCTAAGGAAAAGCTATTGCATAGTTTGCTGATTCCTGTTAAAAAACGCTGTTTTATCAACAAAAGGAAAAAATGAACAATAAACTAAAATATTAGTTATCAACTTAATTTGAATATAAATTAACAAATTGAACATACCATATTATTGAGGGTCAATCTTTTTCTTTAATACATCGATATTTTTTATTGTTTCTATGTCATTTTCTTTCATTCGGTTTTCAATAAATTCAATACTGTGAAGTACAGTAGAATGGTGTCGGTTGCCAAGTTTATTTCCTATTTCCGCGAGTGGACTGGAGGTCAGTTCTCTGCACATATACATGCAGATATGGCGGGGATATGCTATATTATTGCTTCTTTTATTAGAAAGAATATCTTTAATAGGAATATTAAAATGTTCGGCAACCATTTCTAATATGTAGTCAATGGTTATCGGTTTCTTGATATTAGGATTGATTTTGTCCGACAGCGCTTCTTTTGCTAAATCCATCGTAACTTCTTTTGCGCAAAGGCGGGAAAAGGAAATGACTTTATTGATGGCGCCCTGCAGCTCTCTGATATTGGAAGTGATATTGCTTGCAATATAGTCTAATATAGAATCATCAATCTGGATATTTTCCTTATCTACCTTAGAGCGGAGAATTGCCATTCTGGTCTCATAAGTAGGAGCCTTTACATCAACAGTAATGCCCATTTCAAAACGGGAACGAAAGCGTTCGTCAAGCGTCGTCATGGTAGAAGGATGCTTGTCAGAAGAGATGACCACCTGCTTTTTGGAATCTGTCAGATGGCTGAAAGTAAAGAAAAATTCTTGCTGCGTTGCTTCCTTACCAATAATGAACTGAATGTCATCAATTAAAAGGACATCTACATTTTCTCTGTACTTTTCACGAAATTTCTTAATCGACTGCGAATGATCATTCTTACTGCCCCTGACAGCGTCTACAATTTCATTCGTAAACGTTTCGCTGGTTACATAAACAACTCTTTTTGAACTGTCGTGTTCCAAAATATAGTTGGCGATTGCATGCATCAGGTGTGTTTTTCCTAATCCTGAACCGCCATATATATAGAGAGGATTAATGCTTTCTCCCGGTTCTTCTGCTACTTTCAGGGAAGCGGCATGTGCAAAATCATTATTATCCCCTACAATGAATGTATCAAAGGTATTGTTTGGATTGATAGATGGATTCCGTCCTACCTGAGCGGAAGAAGCTTTTTTCTCAGAGTAGGGACTTTTTGAATCTAAATCGGAGAGCGCGACAAATTTTAACTGATAGTGTACGCCTATCACTTCTTCTATGGAAACTGAGAGGAATACAGAGTATTTTTGCTCAATAAAAGACTTACTATCTCCAATAGAAGAATCATCAATCAGTATAGTAAGTAAATCCCCCTGAACAGAATAGACGCTTAATTTCTGGATAAATGTACGGTAAGATACATCAGAAATTGAAAAAGTCGTATGCATATGTTCTAATATTTTATCCCAATTTTGCCGTAACTCGTTCTCCAAAACTTCTTCTCCTTTTCTTTGATAACTATCCTATAGATCATTGCGCCACGCAATAGACTGTTTTGAATCGTTTCGCAATTACCTATATACTATCATTCCATATAACGTCCTATAAATGAAATATGAAGATTTTCAAATAAAGACAGATAACACATCATACACTACTATTTTATATCAAATATGGGGAAAATACAAGGAACATATTTGATAATTATTTCGTATGATTGAATCAATGGAAAAAATATTTATCCACAGAAATTAACAATCCTTATTAACAAAATGTTATTTTTTTTATCCACAATTAAAAAAGTGGACAAAGCCACTAAAATGGGTAAAAAAGTGGATAATGTGGAAAAAATTGTTGATAAGTGCTTTTTGTGAGTAAAAGCAGGTAAGGTTATAAACAAATTATGCACATTTTGTTTATAACCTGCTTGGGAACAAGTTTTCTATCTACTAAAGTAGAACCATGAAAAATGGATAAAAAAGTTACATTTTGTCTATTACTGTGTAATGTAAAAAATATTTATCATCATGTTGTAGAAAAGTAAATTTTATTTTAGTTTCTTCCTATTATATAGGGTTTAATTTTTTATCATAAATTATTTTCCATAACAATTGACATTATAAACATGTTTATAATATTGTTAATTATTTTTTGAAGGGCAATCAGGGGGTGTTTGTGGATAACTTTCATAAGAATTTTTACAGAAAATTTGAAGATTTGCTGATAAAAAGCAAATTTTCGCTTGACGGATGTTTGTTTTACTAATATAATATGTTGTATGTGTGTTTTTGTATATTTTGAAATTGAAGGAGGTGTATGTGAAATGAAGATGACATTTCAGCCGAAGAAAAAATCCCGCAGCAGAGTTCATGGATTCAGAAAGAGAATGCAGACAGCTAATGGCAGAAAAGTATTAGCAAACAGAAGAGCAAAAGGAAGACATAAGTTATCCGCATAGGTCGCATTTATGTGACCTATTCTTCTATTTAAGATTTTGCTTTTGATTTAGAGACTATGATAATAAATTCGTTAAAAAAGAACAGAGATTTTTTGAAGGTGTATCATCAGGGTAAGTCCTATGCAAATAAGTATTTGGTAATGTATGTTCTCAATAATGATTTGGAGGAGAACAGATTTGGTATTACAGTGAGTAAAAAAGTAGGAAATAGTGTGATAAGGCATAGGGTTACCAGATTGATTCGAGAGAGTATTCGGTTAAATTTAGAAGAGTTTGAAAAAGGTTTTGACATTGTATTGATAGCAAGAAATACAGCTAAAGGGCAGAATTATAATAAGGTGGAAAGTGCAGTTTTACATTTGTGCAGGCTGCATCATATTATAAAAAAATAGTTATGATGGTAGATGAGAAACTGCATATGCGAACTGTGTAAATGGTTTTTTCTCATCGCCCCGTCTTGTAAATGCTCCAAAATGGGGATTATTATGAAAAATGGAATGATTTTTTTAATAAATTTATATCGAAAATATATATCTCCTTTGAAAAGAAAACCATCTTGTATTTATATACCGACATGTTCTCAATATGCAATTGAGGCATTGGAAAAATATGGTTTCTTAAAAGGGAGTTTTTTAGCTGTAAAAAGAATATTGAGATGTCATCCTTTTGCGAAAGGGGGATATGATCCTGTTCCATAGAAGAGATGGATTTGGAAAAGTATGATGGAAAGTGTGATTTTAACAACGTATCAAGGTGCATTTTTAGGGCCGATTGCACGTTTATTGGGAAAAATACTGGAAGCAATTTATTACGTATTATCTTTAGTTGGTATTGAAAATACCGGCGTTTGTATTATTTTATTTACTTTTTTAATTAATGCATTGATGCTGCCTTTGCAAATTAAGCAGCAGAAGTTTGCTAAGATGTCTTCTGTTATGAATCCGGAGATTATGGAGATTCAAAAGAAATATAAAAATAAAAAAGATCAGGCGTCGCAGCAGAAAATGTCTTTAGAGACTCAGGCGGTTTACCAGAAATATGGCGTTAGTCCGGCAAGCGGCTGCCTGCCTTTATTAATAACATTTCCAATTTTATTTGCCTTGTATCGTGTTATTTATAATGTTCCCGCATATGTTGGACAGGTTTACGATATGTATGAGGGAATTGCAAACAGTTTGAAAAGTATGAATGTAACAGTTGAGCAGCTTTCAAAATTTGTTTCAACAAAGACATACGTTATTAACGACGCAATCAAACATGCAAAGGATAATGGTGCAAATATCAGTTATTATATTGATGTTTTAGGTCAATATAATACAGGCGCATGGAAAAGTCTGGCAGGAAAATATCCGGATTTGTCGAATGCAATCAGTAAAGTTTCTAACGATGCATCACATATTAATTCCTTTTTGGGTATGAATATTGCAGATGCGCCAAAATTAAAGAGCTTTAGTATTTCGATACCAATTTTGTCTGTGATTACGCAGATTATCAGTATGAAGCTTAGTATGGCGAATGCGCCGCAGCAGAACAATTCAGAAAATGCCACGATGGCGTCTATGAAAACAATGAATAATATTATGCCGTTCGTAACGGGCGTAATGTGTTTTATGTTTCCGATTGGTGTGGGAATTTACTGGGTTGCAGGTAACGTTTTCCGAATTTTTCAGTCTTTTGGCATTAATTTCTATTTTGATAAGCTTGATATGGATGAAGAAATTAAGAAAAATGTTGAAAAGAGTAAGAAACGTTTTGAACGGATGGGCGTCGACCCCAATAAGGCGTTGCAAAATTATGGAAAGGCGAAAGCGGATTCGGTGCCTAAAAAGGCGAAAGAGAATAAGACAGGAAGCGTTTCCAATGTTACTAAAAAAGCAAATAGGACAAGTAGTTATCAAAATACGGGAAATAGTAAATATAAGGAAGGCAGTATTGCTTCATACGCTAATATTTTGAAGAAAGAGAATACTTCTGCAAATAAAAAATAAGGTTAGTATTATCGTAGTAAGGAGGATGATTATTTTATGGAATGGAAAGAGTTTACGGCAAAGACAGTGAATGAGGCATTGACAAGTGCTTTAATAGAGTTGGAAGCATCCAGCGATCAGATAGAATATGAAATTCTTGAAAAAGAATCTTCAAAGCTTCTTGGATTAATTAATAAACCGGCCAAAATCCGGGTTCGTTTAAAAAAGACATATGAAGAAATCGCTATTGAGTTTTTGGATAAAGTATTTCATGCAATGAATATGACAGTCAAAGTCAATGCTGTTTATCATGAAGAGGAAGGAATCATGTACATTGATTTATCCGGAGAAGAGATGGGGCTTTTAATTGGAAAGCGTGGAAATACTCTGGATTCGCTGCAATATTTGGTTAGTCTGGTTGTAAATCGCAATTCAGAAAATTATATTAAGATAAAATTGGATACGGAAAATTATCGGGAAAGAAGAAAGGTTACTTTAGAAAATCTTGCAAGGAATCTGGCGCAAAAGGTTAAGAAAACCCGTAGAACAGTATTCTTAGAGCCAATGAATCCTTATGAAAGAAGGGTAATCCATTCTGCTTTGCAGAAAGACAAATATGTGGAAACGCATAGCGAGGGTGATGAACCATACCGTAAAGTAGTTATTACTTTAAAGCCGGGTGTTGAACTTGAAAATGACCGTCGCGGAAAATATTCCCGCAACAATCGTTATTCCCGCAGTAAATATAACAGATCCTATAAAAATGATTCTTATGAGAGAAAAGAGGAAGAAGTACAAAAGGAAGAAAGTACTTTTGCAGAAGAATAAGAGGCTGACGGTTAGGGGGCTGGTAAAGCAGCTCCCTTTTTATATATGGAAGGATTCTATTTAATGATGGATTATGATACAATTGCTGGAATTGCAAGTGGAATGGGCGGCGGAATTGGTATTGTCCGAATCAGTGGAAAAGAAGCGATTCGTATTATCGGAGAAGTTTTTTGTACAAAAAAAGAAATAGAAAATTTGCAGGAAAAGAGGAAAAGCAACAATTATTTTCTCAAAAAAAGTTCTCATACAATTCACTATGGATTTATTGTGGATGATGAAAACGTTATTTTGGATGAAGTGATCGTATTGTTAATGAAGGCGCCGAAAAGCTACACTTGTGAGGATGTAGTGGAGATTGATGCGCATGGCGGTCCTTTTGTCATTAAAAAAATTTTAGAATTATTGATTCATCACGGTGCGCGGCTTGCAGAAGCGGGCGAATTTACGAAAAGAGCTTTTTTAAATGGAAGAATTGATTTGGCGCAGGCGGAAGCAGTTATGAAAATGATTTCTTCTAAAAGTGAATTTGCTTTAAATAGCGCAATGAAGCAGTTGGAAGGACGGGTTTCGTCGTATATTGAAGAGATTCGGCAGGAAATTCTTTATCATATGGGATATATTGAGTCAGCTCTGGACGATCCGGAACATTATGATTTGGAGGGATTTTCCAGTCGTTTGTATCATGTAACAAAAGAAGAAATCCAAAAACTGAAAAATATTTTGGATAATTTTGAAAATGGGCGGATGCACTCGGAAGGGATTCGTACTGTTATTGTAGGAAAACCAAATGCAGGAAAATCTTCGCTCATGAATCTTTTATTGGATGAAGAAAGGGCTATTGTTACAGATGTTGCGGGTACGACCAGGGATATTTTGGAGGAAAGGGTTCAGATAGGAGATATTGTATTAAATCTGGCAGATACGGCAGGGATCCATGATACGGACGATTTCGTTGAACATATGGGCGTTGAAAAAGCAAAAGAATATTTGAATCAGGCAGATTTTATTATTTATGTTGTAGATACCAGCGTTCCTTTGGATTTTTCTGATTTACAGATTATGGAATTGCTTTCGGGAAAAAAAGGTGTTATTCTTTTAAATAAGTCAGATTTAGATATTGTTCTAAACAGAGAAGAATTGAAAGAAAAATTAGATTGGGATTGTATTTCTTTTTCCAGCAAGACGGCAGAGGGTTTGCCGGAACTGGAACAGTATATGATAAATTCCTTTTTAGAAGGAGATATTTCTTATAACGATCAAATATATTTAACAAGCATGCGTCATCGTGAAGCGGTTGAGGATGCATATCAAAGTTTGAAACAGCTTATGCATACGATAGAAGATGGTATGACGGAAGATTTATTTATTATAGATATGATGGATGCGTATAAAAAGCTTGGTTTAATTAATGGGGAGACTGCTTCTGAAGATTTAATCAATAAAATTTTTGAGGAATTTTGTATGGGAAAATAATAGATTTATGTCAGTTTAATTTATTGATAGCGTCTATTTGTGCCGGAGCGTCACAAATAGTTCTGAAGGCAGATGAAAAATTGCATTCGCGAACTGTGTAAACAGTTTTTGCTCATCGCCCCATTGCGAAAACGCTCTGGAATGGAGATTAAAATGTCTTATACGTACGAAGAGTATGATGTTGTTGTTATTGGAGCGGGTCATGCGGGTTGTGAAGCTGCTCTGGCTACAGCAAGATTGGGTTTTCAAACATTGATTTTTACCGTTAGTATTGATAGTATTGCAATGATGCCATGTAATCCGAATATTGGCGGAAGTTCCAAGGGGCATTTGGTAAAAGAGGTAGATGCTCTGGGCGGCGAGATGGGAAAGAATATTGATAAAACTTATATACAATCTAAAATGTTAAATCTTTCAAAGGGTCCTGCTGTCCATTCTCTTCGTGCGCAGGCAGATAAGCAGGATTATAGCCGGGAAATGCGAAAAGTTTTAGAAAATACGGAAAATCTTATATTAAAACAGGGAGAAATTGCAGAAGTTTTAGTGGAAGAAGGAAAAGTAAAAGGAGTTCGCACGGCGTCAGATGCAATTTATCCTTGTAAAATGGTTATTATGTGTACCGGAACATATCTTCAGGCAAGATGTATTTATGGAAATGTATCTAATCATACCGGTCCAAACGGGCTTGCTGCAGCAAATTTATTAACTAAAAATTTAGTTGATTTAGGAATAGAGATTCGGCGTTTTAAAACAGGAACTCCTGCGCGTGTTGATAAGAGAACGATTGATTTTGATAAAATGATGGAACAAAAAGGAGATGACAAAATTGTACCGTTTTCTTTTACAAATAAAGCTGAGGATATAGAAAAAGAACAGGTATCCTGTTGGCTGACTTATACAAATGAAGAAACACATAAAATTATTATGGATAATATCGATCGTTCTCCTCTCTATTCAGGAGATATTAAAGGAACCGGTCCGAGGTATTGCCCATCGATTGAGGATAAAGTAGTGCGTTTTGCAGATAAGGAGCGCCATCAGGTTTTTTTGGAACCGGAAGGAAATTATACAAATGAAATGTATATTGGGGGTATGTCCAGTTCGCTTCCGGAAGATGTTCAGTATGCTATGTATCATACAGTTCCCGGTTTGGAACATGCGACAATTGTGCGCAATGCTTATGCGATTGAATATGACTGTATTAATCCGATACAATTAAAACCGTCTTTGGAATTTAAAGATATTGATGGTTTTTTTAGTGCGGGACAGGCAAATGGCAGTTCAGGATATGAAGAAGCGGCTGCACAGGGAATTATTGCCGGGATAAATGCTGCTCGAAAATTATCGGGAAAAGAACCTATAGTATTAGACCGTTCCCAGGCATATATTGGTGTTTTGATTGATGATTTGATTACGAAAGGAACGAATGAACCGTATCGTATGATGACTTCACGCGCAGAATATCGTCTTTTATTAAGGCAGGATAATGCAGATTTACGTTTAACAGAAATAGGTTATGAGGTTGGTTTAATTGATCAGGAACGTTATGAAGCTTTTTGTCGGAAAAAAGAATTGATAGAAAAGGAAGTCAATCGTTTAAAGAAAACGACAGTGGGGACCGGGAAAAAAGTTCAGGAATTTTTGAAATTACAGAATAGTACATTATTACAATCCGGTTCTACAATTGCTGAATTATTGAAACGGCCGGAATTGTCTTATGATTTGTTGGCAGAGATTGATAAAGAACGGCCGGTATTACCGGAAGATGTCTGTGAGCAGGTTAATATCAATTTGAAATACGATGGATATATTCAAAGACAGATGCGCCAGGTGGCCCAATTTAAAAAATTAGAAAAAAAGAAAATACCGGAGAATATTGATTATGATGAGGTGTATAGTCTCCGAAAAGAAGCATTACAGAAGTTAAAAGAGTTTCGTCCTACATCCGTTGGACAGGCGTCTCGTATATCAGGTGTTTCTCCCACCGATATATCTGTTTTATTGATATATTTAGAAAAGATAAAAAATGAGAAAAATGAAAAGTCGCTCCGGAATGGGGGATTAGTATGAAAAATTATTTATCAAAAATGGCGGAAAAAATAGGAATTTCTTTGACGGATGAAATGCTTACTAAGTTTGAAATATTTTATCGCCTTTTATTGGATGCAAATCGTTATATGAATTTGACGGCAATAACAGATAAGAAAGAGGTTGTGTTAAAACATTTTATTGATAGTATTGCTCTTATTAATTTTGTGGATTTGTCCAGAACTAAGATAATTGACGTAGGAACGGGAGCGGGGTTTCCTGGAATCCCGTTAGCAATTATGTTTCCGGATGCACAATTTGTTTTAATGGATTCATTAAATAAAAGATTAAAATTTATTAATCAGGTAATTGAAGATTGTCATTTAGAAAATGTTAAAACCGTACATGGACGTGCAGAAGATTTAGGACAAATGGAAGAGTATCGAGAAAAATTTGATTATTGTGTTTCCCGTGCGGTTGCTTTTCTGCCGGTTTTATTAGAATTGTGTATTCCTTTTGTAAAGGTAAATGGTAAATTGATATCATATAAAAGTGAATTACTGGCGGAAGAGTTAGAACAGTCAGAACATGCGTTATCCATATTGCATTGTACATTGGAAGAAAAATATTCTTATACAATTCCAGATAGTAATATTTTTAGGGTATTTGCAGTATTTTCTAAAAATAAAATTTTAGAAAGAAAATATCCACGACCAGCAGGAAAACTAAAGAAAAAACCATTATAAAAAGGAATGGTGAATTTACAAGATAAAAGAATTAATAGAAAGAATGTTTCACGTGAAACATTCTTTACTGATTAGGATTCAAGTGTCAAAAAAATATCGGTTTTTCTTATTTTTTATTTTGCAAAATTTTTCGATAACAAATGTAGAGTGTTGCATACCATTTATAAAATGGAAAGCTATGCGAAAAATACAAAATACGAAAAGCGTCCTATTTTTAAAAATTGAGATATAAAGTGAAGATATGCATTAATATTTTTATTTAATAATTTTATTTAATAATAAAAAATAAAATATATGCTTAAATATTATATTATCATATTATGAAAAACGTGTTATAATGTCTATTAGACAGTCTTAAAAATTTATCTAACTAATAAATCTATACACTAAAAAAATGAACAGCTAAAGAGTTGATACAATATTTTCATATAATATTTAATATACGAATATTGTATGGAAATATAAAAAATTAAATATTATATAGCCTATAGTCAATTATATGCTATGTGCAGTAAGATAAATATATATTGATATGTAAAATTGAGATAATATAATTTTGAAATACATAGTAATGTTTCACGTGAAACATTTTGAAAGGATGGACATAATGGGTAGAGTGATTGCAATATCAAATCAAAAAGGCGGGGTTGGGAAAACCACTACTGCTATTAATTTATCTGCTTGTCTTGCTGAAAAAGGAAAAAAGGTTTTAGTAATTGATATGGATCCTCAGGGAAATGCTACCAGTGGTTTAGGCATTGATAAATCTAAGGTAGAAAATACAAGTTATCAGATATTATTAGAAGAAACAACTATTTGGGAAGCAATGGAACCTTCTGTCTGTGAAGGTTTAACAGTGATTCCTTCTGAGAGGGGGTTGGCCGGCGCTGAAATTGAACTAATTGGAAAAGCGGATAGAGAATACATTTTAAAGAAAGAGGTAGATAAAGTTCGAGATAATTATGATTTTATTATTATAGACTGTCCACCATCTTTAAATTTATTGACAGTAAATGCCATGACAACGGCTGATACAGTTTTAGTACCAATTCAATGTGAATACTATGCATTGGAAGGACTTAGTGAATTACTTTATACGATTGATCTGGTAAAAGAAAGGTTAAATGATAAATTGGAAATAGAAGGTGTTGTATTTACAATGTATGATGCAAGGACTTGTTTATCATTACAGGTGGTAGAAAATGTAAAAGAAAATTTAGAGCAAAACATTTATAAGACAATCATACCGAGAAATATTCGATTGGCGGAGGCACCAAGCCATGGAAAGCCGATTAATTTATATGACAGTAAATCCGCTGGTGCGGAAGGTTATCGCGATTTAGCAGATGAAGTAATAGAAAGGGGATTATAATAAAATGGCAACAAAAAAAGCATTAGGTTCCGGTTTAGACCGATTAATTCCACCGACCCAAACAGACAGCCAAAAAACAAAGGAAGTAATGAAAGAAATTATTAAAGAAGTCGATAAAATAGATATTAATAAAATAGAACCAAATGTATCACAACCAAGGAAAAATTTTAATGAAGATACATTGCAGGAGTTAGCAGATTCCATTAAACAGCATGGATTGATTGAACCGTTGATTGTTCAAAAGGGGAAAAAGGGATTTTATCAGATTATTGCCGGCGAAAGAAGGTGGAGAGCTTCTAAGATTGCAGGGTTAAAAAAAGTCCCTGTCATTGTGAAAGAATATACAAATCAGCAAATTGTGGAAATTGCACTGATTGAAAATATTCAGCGTGAAGATTTGAATCCTATTGAAGAAGCAGAAGCATATCAGCGGTTGATTGAAGAATATCATTTAAAACAGGATGAAATAGCCGAAAAGGTTTCAAAAAGCAGAGTAGCAATCACAAATGCGCTGCGTCTGCTTAAGTTAGATCGCAGAGTAAGAACAATGTTAATTGAGGACAAGATAAAAAGCGGACATGCCAGAGCATTGCTTTCTATAGAGGACGGCGAACTTCAGTACGATACGGCTATCAGAATTTTTGATGAGAAACTCAGTGTCAGGGAAACTGAAAAACTTGTGAAAAAAATTTTACATGGAAAAGAGGAAAAGAAAAATAATAATATTGTTGAAGATGAGCAGCTTAAGGTTGTTTTAGCAAATTTTGAAGAACGATTAAAAACAATTATAGGAACGAAAGTAAATATTAATCAAAAAAAGAATGGGAAAGGGAAAATAGAAATTGAATATTATTCTTCCGAGGAGTTTGAAAGAATAGTGGATTTATTGACACAAATGAAAAATGAATAAAAGACATATGTCAACAAAAATATAATATGTACATGGTATGGAAATGGAGTATCGTGCGAAAAATTTATTTTTCACACGGCAATTTGTGTCTGTGCGCTGCCTTGGCACAAATTGTTTTATGTATAAAAAGCAGCGCAGAAATGGGGATTAGATAATGAAAATATTTGAGCAGTTTGGAATTGATATAGAATATGTAGTTCTTGGATTAACAGCAGTTATATTGATTATGTTAATTATGCTAATTGTAACGATGGCAAAGAATGCGAGCATGAGAAAAAAATATAGGATTTTTATGACAGGAGAGAGCGGGAGAAATCTTGAAAAATCAATTTTAAAAAAGTTTGCAGCCATTGATACGCTTGAAGAGGATGTGAAAAATATATACTCAAATTTGAGTTCTATGCATGCACAGTTGATAACGTCCTATCAGAAAATTGGTTTAGTTAAATATGATGCTTTTAAAGAAATTGGTGGAAAGTTAAGTTTTGTATTAGTATTATTAACGGCAGATAACAATGGATTTATTATTAATTCGATGCATAGTACAAAGGAAGGCTGCTATACCTATGCCAAAGAAGTCGTCAACGGAGAAGCGTTTGTCATACTTTCTGAAGAAGAACAACAGGCTTTGGAAGAGGCAAAAGCAAATATCAGTTTAAAAAAATTAGTAGAAAAGCGATAAAATTATCTTTGAAAAATTGGTAAAAAATGGTTTATAATATGTAGTGAAGGGAATACTTTTATTAAAAGGAGGCGCCTTATGTTAGAAAAAGCAGAAGAAAAATTAATGGTACAGTTTTTAAGCAAATTTGATGATTATCCATTTTTAATTAAATTTGCCGATAGCGAATATAAGGTTGGAGAAGGAGAACCCACTTTTACCGTTAGCTTAAAGAAGGCAATTCCCATGCAGGAGTTGTTAAAAAGTACATCTATTGCATTGGGCGAAGCGTATATGGATGGTAATTTGGAGATACAGGGAGATCTCTACGAAGCGCTTGACCACTTTTTGGGACAGATGGGGAAATTTTCAACTGATCAGAAAGCTTTAAAGAAATTGATCCATACATCAGTTTCCAAGAAAAATCAGGAGAAAGAAGTTACCAGTCATTATGATATTGGAAATGATTTTTATAAATTGTGGTTAGATGATACATTGAGCTATTCCTGTGCATATTTCAAAAATCCTGACGATACACTCTATCAGGCGCAGGTAAACAAAGTCGATTATATTTTGAAAAAACTTCATTTGGAAGAAGGTATGTCGGTTTTGGATATTGGCTGTGGATGGGGATTTTTACTGATCAAGGCTGCGAAAGAATATAAGATTCATGGTACGGGAATCACATTGAGCCATGAGCAATATGCAGAATTTCAACGTAGAATCAAGGCAGAAGGTTTAGAAGATTATCTGACCGTTGAGCTGATGGATTACCGAAATCTTCCGGAGATGGGAAAACAATTTGACAGGGTAGTCAGTGTGGGAATGGTAGAACATGTAGGAAGAGAGAATTACCAGCTTTTCAACGATTGCGTAAATCAGGTATTGAAGGATGGAGGCGTTTATCTTCTTCATTTCATCAGTGCATTAAAGGAATATCCGGGCGATGCATGGATTAAGAAATATATTTTCCCGGGAGGGGTAATCCCAAGTCTGCGTGAAATGGTTTCTACTATGGCGGAGGATAATTTTCATGTATTAGATGTGGAAAATCTTCGTCTGCATTATAATAAGACGTTGTTGTGCTGGTCAAAGAACTACCGGGAACATATTGAGGAAGTAAAAAAGATGTTTGACCAAAGATTTATCAGAATGTGGGGGTTATATCTGGCTGCTTGCGCCGCTACGTTTCATAATGGAATCATTGACTTGCATCAGATTCTGGTTACAAAGGGCATCAATAATGATTTGCCAATAACGAGATGGTATTAATAAATGCATTATTCTCCTTCTGTATAGACTGTCTAATGATGATGACAAGAAAAATATTGTGGATTTTTTATATAATGATAAATGCCGCAGGAAAAAGAAAACACTTGAAACGCCGCACAGAATATGGTATATTGAACGTAAAGAAGGACACCTGCTGGTAACAGGTGTCCCATGGAGCTACCGATAGACGGTTAGCCCGTTCATCTAAACGAAAAATAGCCGCTTAGCTTGCGACGCTGGGGCGGCTATTTTTGTGTCTTGTTACTATCTTTACCAAAAGAGTATCCGATTCCAAAGCAGGTCAAGCCAAAGCTCAGCACTGCAATCAGTCCCAAAATATCCATACAGCCATCTGTTTCACGATCCTGTCCAGCATCTCAGAGCAAACATAGTGCTGCGCTCTACATTCCTCGCCAATCCAGGCAAAATGCTTCCACAGGGTTTCCGTCAAGAGCATATAGGAATAGACACCACAGCCCGCTGCTTGCGGAAGTGCAGAACACCGCCAGCGTCTTGTCGGAAATTGCGGGCCGGGAATCGGGATCGTTCATTTCTACAGACGAACGGCTTTCAGAATTGCTGTGATCTTTTTCATACTATTTCAAGCCCCCATATTGTTTTTCATCCACCGGCTCCAGCCATTCATTGGAGCCGTTTTCCCCCGGCACTTCAATCGCCAGATGGGAAAACCAGCTGTCCGGCGCCGCGCCGTGCCAGTGCTTGACGCCCGCGGGAATATTGATACAGTCACCCGGATTCATTTCCACGGCCTCTTTTCCCCACTCCTGATAGTACCCGCGCCCGCCGACGCAGATCAGGATCTGTCCGCCGCCCTTGTCAGCATGGTGAACGTGCCAGTTATTCCGGCACCCCGGCTCAAAGGTCACATTGAAAATGCCCACCTGCTCCCCGGACACCGGAGCCAGATAGCTCTGTCCGGAAAAATACTGCGCGAAACCGTCATTTGGCGCGCCGATGGGAAACAGGATCGTGTTCTGATATTTGTCTTTTTCTGTCAGTTCCGCCTCCTTCCAGACATCCTTTGCCAGACGGAATACCGCCCATGCCTTGGGCCAGCCCACATAAAAGCCAACGTGAGTGACAATGGCCGCGATCTCCGCACGAGTTACGCCGTGAGCCTTGGCGTTTTCCAGATGATAAGTCAGCGAGGAGTCCGTGATCCCGGAGCTCATCAGCGCCACTACGGTGATCATGCACCGGGTCTTTACATCAATGTCCTGATTGTTCCAGTTCTCTCCAAAGAGAACATCGTCGTTATAGTGGGCGAAATCCGGCGCGAAACCGCCTAACTGATCTCTGCCCGCAGTCTGTGTGATCTTTTCCATTTTGTTTTCCTCCTGTTATTGAATATATTCCTGTTATCTATTTTCTGTCGAATGTTCCGACAGCCTGTTCCTGTATGATCTCCCAAACTAAAAATATCTTAAACTACATTTCCGGCTTTCTGCTTCCCGTTCTGCGCCATGACGCCTACCAGCGCATGCGGTATATATAATTCTTCCAGATAGTCGATCTCGTCCCGGGTCAGTTCCAGATCGACCGCCTTTGCCGCGCCCTCCACATGGGAGAACTTCGTCGCGCCTACCACCGGAGCGGTCACCTTGGTCAGCAGCCACGCCAGGGAGATCTCCGTCATGGAAACGCCCCGCTTGTCAGCCAGCTCCGCCACACGGGCGATGACCTGTCCGTCCGCCTCCGCCGTGGCGTCGTATTTGAACTTCGCGTAGGCGTCCTGCTCCAGCCGTTTCGACGTTTCGCCGGGATGTTTGGAGAGCCGCCCGCCGGCCAGGGCGCTGTAGGGCGTCATGGCAATATTCTGGTCGGCGCAGAAGGGCGCCATTTCCCGTTCCTCCTCCCGGGCGATCAGGTTGTAGTGCCCCTGCACGGACACAAACTCCGTAAGTCCCTGTTCC
>CANRJM010000053.1 GCA_947630925.1 uncultured Lachnospiraceae bacterium | reverse complement strand
AAGAAGGTAAGCGGCGCAACCGGTTATAAGGTTCAGATTGCTAAGGATAAGAAGTTTAAGAAGGGCAAGAAGACCTATACGATCAAGAAAGCAAAGACGACAAAGAAGACAATCAAGAAGTTAAAGAGCAAGAAGAAATACTTTGTCAGAGTCTGCGCTTACAAGAAAGCTTCCGGCAAGACAGTTACCGGTAAGTGGAGTAAGGTAAAGAGCGCTAAAGTAAAATAGACAGCAAAGTAAAAGCGATGCATGAAAGCGGAGCTGTCTGAATCCGGACGTCAGCCCTCAGGGCGCTAAAACGTCCACAATCAGGGCGCTAAAATGTCCGTAATCAGGACGCGAAAGCCCTCTGGGGGCACCCGGATAAAAAGCGGCCCGGGCGGGATGGATTGCCCGGGCCGTATCATAAGAAGGCAAAGGGTGAAACAGCAGAATTGATGGAAACATCAAACATAGTAAAAAGAAAGGGGAGACAAGATTTTGCGAAAAAAGAGTAAGCAGATTTTGTTATCACTGGTGTTATGCCTTTCTCTGTTGGTGTCAATGGGAACCGGGATTGGACCGGTTTCTGACACAGGAGAGGCGCAGGCGGCAGATAGCAGCGGATTTACCGACCTGGATCAGGACGCCATCGTCGCTGCGATGGGAGCCGGCTGGAACTACGGCAACCAGATGGAAGCAGTCCTTCAGGATGGAATACCGGTTGAGGACAGTTGGATGCATATCATGGTCAAAGAGGATATGTTTCGGACTATTGCAAGAGCGGGCTTTAAATCCGTCCGCCTTCCGGTTTCCTGGTTGAAGCTGATTGGTTCGGCGCCGGACTATAAGTTAGACGAAGTCCGTCTGGCAAGAGTAAAGCAGATTATTGACTGGGCGATAAAGTATAAGCTTTATGTGATCATGAATATTC
Organism: uncultured Lachnospiraceae bacterium; assembly: GCA_947630925.1. Classification (GTDB taxonomy): domain Bacteria; phylum Bacillota; class Clostridia; order Lachnospirales; family Lachnospiraceae; genus Butyribacter. The sequence continues at coordinate 2,327 of CANRJM010000053.1, read as the reverse complement.
ATGGAGACGGATATTCTAGCGTTGCGGGAGGATGGCTTCTTCCGGGCAAGGATGATGACGCCCAGGTTGAAATCAAGGCGAAGTATAAGGCTGTATGGGAACAGCTTGCTACGTATTTTAAGGACTATGACCAGCATCTGATCTTTGAGTCGATGAATGAGGTAGGCGCTGATATCGCTTTAAAGAGCGATGCGACGTTGAAGCAGATTCAGGATGTCTATAAAAATATCAATGCCTATAACCAGATTTTCCTGGATACGATTCGTCAGACCGGCGGAAACAACGACAAGCGTTGGGTCCTGATCCCTGGTATGAATACCAATATCGAGTTTACGGCTGATTATGATTCCGAGGAGCATAAATACTGCGAGGAAAGCTATGGTTTTCAGATTCCGGAAGATACGTACCTGAGCAAGGACATACCGGAAGGACAGAAGCGTATCATGATTTCTGTTCACTATTATTCTCCATACGCTTTCTGCGGACAGGAGGATTATACGACCACGCAGTGGGGCGACGAAGCTGACTCCACAAAGGCAGTTGGTTATCAGGCTGAGGATTATATGGTGGAAGTCTTTGGCGTAATGAGGGATCAGTTCGTATCGAAGGGTTATCCGGTTGTTATCGGAGAGTATGGTGCGATTGATAAGACAAGAGTTAAGGCAGGCGCTTCCGGAAAACCTGATCCGGAAAACGGGGAATTTCGTAAGTATTATGCCTACACTCTCTGCGCCAATGCAAAGGCAAACGGCATAGTGCCGGTTTGGTGGGATAACGGCGATACCGCTGCGTTAGGTTATGCACTGTTTGACCGCGAGAGTCTGGGAGTGACCCAGCAGGATATCATTGACGGTATCATGAATGTATATGGTACAAATGCAAAAGGTACCGCTACAAAGATTGAATTAGACCAGCACTATATGGAACTGGAGACCAATGATTCTGACGGCGTCAAGCTGGCAGCCACAGTGACTCCGGATACCTCAACGGATACCATTTCCTGGACCACTTCTGATACAAGCGTTGCCACGGTTACTTACAAAGGTACAGTAAGGCCGAGGGGCGTAGGTACCTGTATTATTACGGCTACGACGGCTTCCGGCGTATCAGACTATTGTATTGTGGACGTCACGCTTCCAAAGAATTTAAAGCTGGCTTTATACGCACAAAATTCCAATACATGGACGCTGGTAAAGGGCGACCAGTACTGCGAGGTTGAGAATGGCGGCAAGGGCGGAACCTATACCATTTCTATGACGTATGACAAGGACATTATGTCGAAGCTGACGACCTTGTTCTTAAAGGATGTCAGCGTAGAGAATGGAAGCGCTGATGAGTCCATTCTCAAAAGCATGAAGTACAGGGTGGACGAAGTTACATTAAACGGCAAGAAAATTCAACTGCTTGAGGACAAAAGGGAGGCTACATGGGAAAAAGATATGACCCTTGTAGCGAAAGATGAAAAGAAGCCGGATGTGCTGACGCCGAATGTTCCTGCTGTTGATCTTTGCTGGTTGAATATATGGGCTCCGCAGGTGGAGATTTTTGGTACCTCTGCTTCGGATGCAGATGGTTATATGGTGAATACGTATGAGGAGAATAGTCACAATAATAGTTATCAGTATTATAGTTTCTACTTAGCAGATGGAAGCAGCGCGTATGTAACAGGCAAAAATACCCTGAGCGTAACAGTAACGATCAGCGATCCGGTATTTGATGAGGCTATCACACCTCCGGAGAAAACCAAGGTAACTTCCCTGAAGTTAAGCAACGAGGAACTGACGCTTGGTACCGGTTGGAAATATAACCTTTTGGCTATCAAAGAGCCTGCCGAGGCCGATGAGCAGGTTGTCTGGTTCAGCGAATCTCCTAAGGTTGCTACAGTTGATAAGGATGGTAGGATTACTGCAGTTGCAAAGGGAAGTACAGTAATCCATGCATTAACTGCTTCCGGACTGGATGTGACTTGTCCTGTAACAGTAAAAGAGGATGATGGAACTCTGCAGACGCCGGTTCCAAATCAGACGCCGGCTCCTGCAAACACGCCGGCACCGGACGACAGCACACCTGCACCGGGCGGAGACGCAACACCGGCACCGGGCGGCAATACGCCAGCGCCGGGTGGCAACACGCCTGCACCGGGCACAAATGCAACACCTGCACCGGGTGCAAATGCAACACCGGCACCTGGCATAAACGTAACACCTGCTCCAAACAATCAGCCGAATACCATACAGAATACAGTAACGGCACCGAAGAAAGTAACCTTAAAGAAGGTAAAATCAAGCAAGAAGAAGACGTTACTGGTACAGTGGAAGAAGGTAAGT
>CANRJM010000052.1 GCA_947630925.1 uncultured Lachnospiraceae bacterium | reverse complement strand
TATGCAGTTTCTCCGGGATTTTGATAACGAGATATAACCGTTATTAAATACCTTGAAAAGTTAGAAAATCAAATATAAATTAGGTATATATCTATATCATGAATGATTGGATATGCAGAGACAAGTAAAAACGGCGGAAACAAAAAAAGCAATAAAAATATGGAATATTGAAGAAGTACACTATCTTTATCTTAAACTAATTGACATAGCAATCATACAGGAAGGGGGGAAGGTTGAATTTTATTTTAATAACGGGTAAGTGCATTAGTTATTGCGTACTATATGTGTGATGGTTTTTTGTTTTAGTCAGGGGTTGAAAAATAAGCGAATAACGCTTTGGAAAGAGGGGGATTAATATGGGATGGAAGATAGCATTTACAGCAGAAATTAATGAGGAGATTTATACAGCGTTGCTGCTCTGTCTGCTGGTATCATTTGTTTTTTGTGTGATATTTTTTGTTAAAGGGAATAAGACTGGAAGAAATATCGCAGTTGTCGGATGTATTGTTTTAGTGTGTAGCGTCGTTTTTTTCTGCTACCAGTTTGGGGTCCGGAAGGTCAGTCTGCCGCTGCTCAATGGCAATAAAGTACATACTGCATATGAGGAAATTTACAGTTATACCAGCCAAATATGCGAGATGGAACTTAAGGAAGTTGATTATACAAAGCAATCTGATCCGACGCAGAAAGCAGGGGGAAATGATTGTATCGAGATTACCTACTATAGCGGGAAGGAAGAAAGTTATATGTGGGATGGAGACTATATGCTAGTCATATCCGGTTCGGAGAAGAAATTGTATAAGATTATGAAAGAATAGTGGTTTTCCAATACTTTTGTCTTTGTATAAAGACAGTTATTCTGCTCTGGCAAAAGGATTGAGACGGTTTTAGGAGGTGGTATGCGCAGATGGTGTCAAATGACCTATGAAAAACTGAGTGAAAGCAAAAGGTTCAGGCGAGCCTTGAAAATGGTAGATATGTTCAAAGGAGGGGAAGGGTTGAAAATCATAAAAAGATTAGTTGTAATCATACTCGGTATTACGGTTATGGCATCCAGTACTGCCAATGCGTTAGGAATAGAAGTAGATTTGTGGGATGAATATTCAAAAGAGTTTTATGGCTGGGTCGATGATATCTATTATCATACCAATTACAGAGACAAAAAAGCAGAAGTACTGGGAATAAGGAAAGATGGAAATGCGGTTACCGTGCCATCTGTTTTGGAACTGAAAGGGGAACAATATACTGTGACAGCATTTCGCTGTACTGAGTATGATTCGCGCCAAAATTTTTATGAGTATATCGAACTGCCGGATACGCTGCACGAACTATATATGGACAGGGGAAGCTATCCCAAATTAAAGGAATTGCATTTTCCAAAGAATGTTGAGTGGTTTCATTTATATATTGATTATAATAAGACAAAGGTTACGGTTCCTGCAGACCATAAGTATTATTTTGTGAAAAACCATGCCCTGTATTGCAAAGCAGATCCTGACAGGATGCATACTACGCTGGATTTACCAAAACATTATGTAATCGCGGAGGGGACAACTGGGATTGCCGGAGATTTTGACCATAATAAGGACGTGACACGCATAACCTTTCCATCGTCATGGAAAGAACCATACTTGGAATGTACGAAATGCATGAACCTAAAGTCTGTGGACCTGTCGAAGACAAAGATAAAAACGATTGGAATATGTTCGTTCCGTATGTGTAAGTCATTGCAGCAGGTCAAATTTCCGCCTAAGCTGAAAACAATAGGAGATTGTGCATTTGAAGAATGCAGCGTCAAAGAAATTCATTTTCCAAACCGTTTAAAATTCATTGAGTGGAAGGCATTTTATCATTGCCCGAAGCTGAAAAAAGTCAGCCTGCCCAAAAATATGGTACGAATTGGGATTGGGGCTTTTCTAGGCTGTAATAAGTTAAAGGAGATAAGGATTGCCTGCAGGAAGAAAGCGCCTAACTTTAAATCATATTCATTAAGTAGAACCGCTTTGGGATTAAAGTTCTATGTGAAAAATAAAAAGGTAGCCAAATCTTTAAAGAAGAACTTAAAAGGAAGCGGCGTAAGGAAGGCAAAAATCTATATTGGCAAGAAGCTGCTCTACAAAAATGTAAATGGATAAAGGAGAAAAATTCTGGAAAAAGTATGATTTATAAACTATTTATGCCATTCATTGAAAAAATGGCGGAAAGGAGAGATTGTTATGAAAATAAAATTATTGAGTTTTGGGTTTGTGGCAGTAGTTATATTGGCTGGTTTTTCTATTGTTTCCAGTTATAGCTGTGCTAAATCTCAAAGAGGCGATGAGGTAGAGAAAATAAGTTCCGGACAGGAATATGGTTATCCGGTAAATATATATACCTATGAAGATGAATCACAAGAAAACAATGTCGTAGTAGATGATGTTGAACTGCTCCCCGTCAAGTAGACAATCGAAAAAATTTAAAATTTTCCCTGCCAACAGAAATTATCTGTTGGCAGTTTTTATGCTATTTGTAAGTAAATTTTATGTTTTTATAGAAGTCAGAACACCGAGATTTCGTTATAAGCGCCTATTATTATAGTAATCTATATAATCCTCAATATAAACGTCAAATCATCCGCCTGACGATAATACCGTTTTATCAGCAGTGACGTTTTCTGCATTCATTCAAAAGTTCTTACGAACAAGGCTTCAGATAAAAAAGAGCGGGCTGGTCATGAAGGACTTTGCTTTAGTAGAAAGTTCTGCCACACTCAGTGATATCTTCTTTCTAAGTAACAAGTTTCCTTTGACGTAGGATTTTGTAAAAAAACAAAAAAACGGGAAAGCCGAGTTAAATTTGAGCAAAAAAGAAATTACAAGAGCCATTTTAGCCCGAAAATGTCAAAAAAACGTCATTTCATGCAAAATGTATTGACTTTGTTATCGGATAGTATATATTAGGAATATACCATGAATGATTGGATATGCAGAGACAAGTAAAAAAGTGGAAACAAAATAAAAGAATGATAAAAGTATGGAATATCGAAAAAATACATTAAAAAGCGGGATACGAAATACAGTTAGAATGATTGCTGTTATAGCCTTTGGCGCCGGACAGGATAAGAAAAAACTGCCTAAATTTGTGGAAAATTCTGCAGAAGATTCTTTTTATCTTAAACTAATTGACATGATAGATGCAGGAGAGATTTGTGAAGCAGAGAATCAATTGCTTCAAAAGCTTCAGGTCTCCAATACGGCAGATCTGAAAGTTGCAATCGATGTATACGCCTATATGAATGAAAAAGAAGATGAATTTTTGGAAGAGAATAATTTTTCAAGACAGGAAATTGAATGGGGTATTAAGCAAGTGATTCGTGACAGTGGATATGGGTATCTCATTTGGCAGGATAACGAGTAAACGTTTACGGAAGAGAGAAAAATTATGTGGAATTTTAGCCAATATGGCTGCCTGCCGGCATGTATCACAGAGCGGGGGGAGATCATTACCTATTACAGATTGCATCAGTTGCAGGAAGAATGCTATATATACATGTCGGGAAAGGATTTGGTTTTTTTGGCGGCAGATACTTCTTCGGACAGTATCTTAATCTATATAAGCTGTATCATGCATCATATTCCGATATGTATGGTCGATTCCAAGACTCCCGAAAAGCAAATGATACAGCTATTAGAGAGGTTCCAGCCGACTGTGATTTGGATACCGTCATATCTCTCTATGCAAATTCAGGCTATTGATAACTGGCTGAGGAGTAAAAATCAAGCAGAACAAAATATTCGTCAGAAAATCTGGAGAGATTATCTCTTATTTTCCGTCATGTGGGAAACAGAGGGAGGCTGCGTCCCGGATCCAGGCATTGCATTGTTGCTTCCAACGTCGGGAAGCACGGGTTTGGGCAAGTATGTAATGTTAAGTGATAAAAATATACAGGCCAATACAGAAGCAATCATAAATCGATTGGAGATTTGTACAGGCGATAGGGCTATGGTTATGTTGCCGCAGTGCTATTCGTATGGTTTATCTGTCATTAATACTTATTTGATGCAGGGCGGAACTCTGTTGCTTCCGTATCATAGTTGGCTGAAAAAGGAGTTTTGGGAATTTTTTCAAAATAATGCAGGGAATGCAATTTCGGGTGTCCCGTTTTTATATCAGATGCTTCGAAAAATCAATTTTAGCAGTATAAAATTACCTGATTTAAAGCTGATGACACAGGCAGGCGGCGCTTTAGACAGATCCAGCAAAGATTACTTTTTAAAAATAGCGCAGTCAAGGCAGATAGATTTTGCAGTTATGTATGGGCAGACGGAGGCAACTGCTAGAATCAGCAGTTTTTTTCTAAATCGCTTTCCTGAAAAAAAGGATAGCGTAGGGACTGTTTTAGAAGGGGGAAGACTGCAAATTCTTTGCAAACAGTCTGCTGCGTCTGACATAGGAAATGCAGCAGGAGAGATTCTATATGCGGGAAATAATGTATTTTGTGGATATGCATATAGCAGGGAAGATTTACAAAATAGTAAGAAAAAAGAAATTTTGTATACAGGAGATATTGGCTATCTCGATGCAGACGGGTATCTGTTTCTGACGGGAAGGATGAAGCGAATTGCGAAACTTTATGGTATGAGAATACAGCTAGATGAAATAGAGCAGACACTTTTTGAAAAGCATGGACTGATAACTGCCTGCGTGGAAGAAAATGAGAAATTGGTTATCATCTTCGATGATGCAGAGTGGAAAGAAAGTACGGTTTGTTCCTTATTAGAGCAAATGGGAATAGAAAAAAATATGATAAAAAGCCGATATGTTTCGACATTGCCAAGAACAGTCAGCGGAAAGATTGCATATCGGGAACTTGGAAAGGAAAAAATGAATGGAAGTGCAGAAGAATTTATATAAGATCATTCAAATGGGATATCTGAAAGATACAAATGTTGTGCTTTCTGAAGAAACAGATTTGATTGAGGATTTAGAGCTGGATTCAATAGAAATTTTTCAATTATTGACAGAAGTAGAAGAGGCATTTGGAATACAATTTGAAGATGTGGATTTGCTTGCGGAAAACTTTGTGAAATTAGAAGATTTTATAGAGTTGATAGAAAAAACAATAGAAAGTACAGGAGAATAAGAGAATTTTTATTTAAATATATGTAAAAAGATAAAATCCAGCTAATAAATATTGTTTTATTAACGGTTGCAGTATTTGATAGAGATATGTCACATTTGCCATATTGGCTTATTTGATATATAGAAGTTTATTACTTAGTAGTTTTTATTGACTACACCATTATTATACTAGGAGGTATTATTATGAATACAGACAGAAAACAATACAGGCAGCGTTATTACAGAGCGATTTCTATTATGATTTCGATTGTCTTTTTAGTAGCAATGTTTTATCAGACATCGGGAATTGCATTAGTGACAGCTAATGCAGAAGTGTGTGATAGTAACATGATTGTCGCAGAAAACATAGATATAAATACTAATATTCCAACAGAAGTTACGCAATATGCAAAGATACATTTTACAGAGATGTATGGTTTGGTGGATTCTGACTACGATACAGATGATTTGCAATTAGGAGAAGCGTATGTCGTGTATAATGCGGATGAATCAAAGTTGGAATCAATTTATCATTTTCCAATTAGTGAAAATAAAAAAATTGAAGCTGTGCTAACAGTAATAGAAACAGATTCTGGCTGTGTTGCAAGTATATCAAATGAAAATGTAGATGTTTTAAATACATTAGAGAAGAAAGGAGATCTCCAAGAATATATTCAGTATGATGTAGATGGGGAGTTGTATATTGAGGGAGAAGAGGGAATTTATAAGATTGACGGGGGAAAAAAGAGTAAAGTTAGTGATGAAGAAAAAAGACAACACCGTTTTTTTAAGAGAAGCATTAAAAGTAAAATACAGGAGTTAGATGAGGCATATCAAAATATTAAAGAGATTGCAATAAATATATCTGCAAAGAATGTAGATTCAATGGTAGGCTATTCGCCTGCCCATACAACAACGACAAGTGGCGGAAAAACGGAAACTAGATTGAATATTAAAAAGTATTTAACTCCTCAGGGTTCTGATCCGATTTGTTGGGCAGCAGCGATTGCTACCATTAAAAATTATCGGCAAGGGTCTAACACTAGCGCAAAGTCTGTATGTAATGCGATTGGTCATGCAATATCCGGAGGAACGCCAAGTGATGTGCAAAGGGCATTTAATTACTATGGACTAAGATACCGATATAAAAATTCTAATATCCTATGGTCTGATATAAAGTTATATATTGAGGGGAATCACCCTATTTATATTGAGGGGACTAATACTTCTTCAGGCAGTAGACACGCATCTGTCATTACAGGTGTCAGACGAAGTAATGAGATGTGTTTTGTCAGGATATACAACCCACAGAATACAGGAAAATCGACATGGAATACATTTAGCGGAAGTAGTACTCAATGGCCGAATTATACAGGTGCTGCTGCGTATAAATGGGATCGTACGGGGTATTATAATTATTGTTAGAACGGAGGTGTCTCAGATGAAAAAGAATATAATTAATAAAAATCTTGTGGCGGTATGTATTTTTGCGTTTATTACCGTTATTGCAGGAACGCTTTTTATGAACTGGGGGGGCAAGAAGGCAACTGGTTTAGAAGATTCCCTGGAAATTAATATTCCGGCAGTTGTAGAAGACTTTGCGAAGGAAAACTATAAAAACGCGATTGATACATTAAACCTGGTATCTGCAGGGAGTGTTTCGCTTGGCAAGGCATATCGGGTATATTCTTATCCGATTGTGGCTGATTCAAATGAATTATACCATTATCCCATTATTGAGTATGGAAAAATTAGGGGAATTTATACGGTAATTTATAACACTGAAACAAAAACGTGCTATGAGAGTTTTGGAGAAGGCGAAGATGGCATGAGAGACTGGCTTAATTCCATTGATTATTTGAAACATGATTACTTGCTATATTCTATTAATCATGGTCATGATATAGAAATTGCGATTGCAGAAGATACTTTTGGAAATCAATTTTATCTTGATGAGTCCATGAAAGATCAGTTGACAGATGAGGAACAGGACTTTATCGCGTTGAGTATTTCAGAAAAACTTTCTGAATTTACAAGAAATAAAAAAGCAGCATCAAAATAAAGAAAGCATTACCAAACTTTTTTTACTACAAAACAATTAAAATTTAATGGGGTAAACGATGATACAGAAAGATAAAATGAAGAACCAAAACAAAGCGCTGGAAATGGCAAAATATGCATATCAAAATGTACCGTTATATTATAATTACGCAGAAAAACTGGGGAAAAATATAGAACAGGCAGTTTTTGAGGAAATTCCTGTTGTAGATAAATCCTTTTTTATAGAAAAGGGAATGTCCCTGCTATCGACCCGGTATATTAGTAAATATCTACAAGGGAAGCTTATTTATAGCAGAACCTCTGGCTCAACGGGGAAATGCACGGAGGTATTCTGGGAAGAACAAGAAGAAATAAAGTCTATGCTATCTTTATGGCTTTATCGGAAAAAATATTATGGCATATTGCCATCAGATAAATTGTGTTATTTCTATCCTGCGGACGATGGCAGCTTGGAGTGCTTTGAAGAGAAAAATAGGCTTGCGCTTTCCAAAATGTTAATTATTGAAGAAAAGTTCGATGCAATTATAGAGAAAATAGAGGTATTTCAACCAATATGGTTAATATTGCAGCCGGGAATTGCATGTGTATTATGTGAATACATAGAGAAAACAAAGCGAAAAGTGCCTGACAGTATCCGATATGTTGAATTTACTGGAGAATATTTAGAGGAACCTGTGAGGAAAAAAGTAATAGAAGTCTTTCGTTGCAAGACGGCGAATCAATATGGCAGTAAAGAAGTAAATTCGATTGCATATGAGTGTCCCGAGGGAAATTTGCACATTATGGAAGATAATGTGTTTGTAGAAATTCAAGGCGAAGAGGAAGAGGGAGAGATTTGTCTGACAACATTGCAAAACAAGGCAATGCCATTAGTACGTTTTAACAATGAGGATAGGGGGCAGATACTGCATCATGTAAATTGTCCCTGCGGCAACAGAAATGCGGTTTTGAAGCTGCTGGCAGGTCGAAGCAATGACTGGATTTTACGGGAGGACGGTACAAAAGTTCATGCCTATTTTTTTATACAGATGATACAGAAAATTAATTTGCAGATGGATGGTGCAATTTTGCAATTTCAGATCATACAAAAGGATTGGAAATCGTTTGATTTTTATCTGGTTATAGAAGACGAACAGGATAAAAGAGATATTGCGGACATTCTGCTTGATAAAGTACTGGCGGCTATGGGAGACGATACGGAGATTCAGATACAGTATTATGATAAGCTGTTACCGGAAAAGAAAACAGGGAAACTGGCATGTTTTCGAAATGTTATGCAGTTATAAGGAGATTTATATGTTTTGGTTTGCAAAGGAAAAAAAGCAGAAAATACTTCCACTGGCAGATATGGAGTTTCGCGCATGGCCGGAGCAAAACTTTTTGTTTAGCATTTTGTTGGGGCAAAAGACCGGGTTGGAGTGGATGATGAATCAGTTTATCCAGTTAAGAGGAGCGCATTATATCGATTATTCAAGAAAAGTTGCAGATATGAGCATTACGTTTTATCCATATGCGATTCACCAATTGTCGCCCAATATGTTTGATTTTTGTCCTTTTATCAGAAAATATGCATTGCCCAGACAGTTGGTAAAGGGAAATTATGCAGCATTTCATGAATTTGTTCGCATTGCCATTGACGCGGGAATGTATCTGTCTACCTTTTTGGATCAGTTTTTCCGTGAGGATATCAGCGGGAATTATGGCTTTCATCATCCTAATTTTATTTATGGCTATGATGATAAAACATATCAGGTATTGATAGCAGATAATTTTGAGAAAGGAATATATGGGAAAAAAGCAATTACTTATGAAGAACTTGACCGGGCATTTGATTTAGTACCGGAAGAATGTTGGGAGATCAGTGTGTTTTTATATCAGATAGTGGAATATGATCATACGTTTCAGTCCCAATATGTACGGGAGCAAATCGGAGATTATCTGACTCCGGGGAAAGGAGTATGCTATTTCAATCGGACAGTCTGCACGACGCCTTCTTTCCGAAACCGTATATACAGCAATGAAGTGTTTTTTGGAGTAGAATGTTACGATCTACTGCAGAGATATCTGCAGGCAATTCTGCAAAATGATGAGGAATATGCAGACAAAGATATCAGAAGCTTTGTTATGCTGCATGACCATAAAAAAATGATGATAAAAAGGTATGAATTTATGCTGGAACATGGTTATCTGGAGGGGGATGATAAGCTGTATCATAAATTGTTATCTCTGGGGAAAGAATGTGAAATCCTTCAAAATATGTTTTTGAAATATAAGATTACGGATGATTCTTTGTATATTGAGAGAATGGCAGAACGGCTGAAACGTATCCGCAGTATGGATATAAGGTGTATGGAATGTTTTGCTGAAAAATTAATGGAGTAGGTATTTTTCAGTAAATATAATTTTAAATTTTAACAGTCCCATTGGGGGGGGTAAAAGCAATTAGGGGACAAGAAAAGAATATTCTAAACGATTACATAGCAATCATACAGGAGAGGGGAAGGTTGAATTTTATTTTGAAGGTACTAACGGGTAAGTGCATTAGTTATTGCGTACTATATGTGTGATGGTTTTTGTTTTAGTCAGGGGTTGAAAAATAAGCGAATAGCGCATTGGAAAGAGGAGGATTAATATGGGATGGAGACTATATGCTAGTCATATCCGGTTCAGAGAAGAAATTGTATAAGATTATGAAAGAATAGTGGTTTTTTGTAAAGCAGAAAGATAGGAGGTAATACGTTGGGAAAAAATCAAAAGATTTTTTTCGGAATACTGATTGTTGTTATATTGCTTGGAAGTTCTTTGGGAGTTGCTTATGTTGCCCAAGGGGATGACTATCATGAATTTTTTGTAAAAGAGCGGGATTCAGAGTTAGAAAAAGAATTGCTGCAGAAGGATACACAGAAAGTAACGGTTGATAACTATAGTATTGCTCTGAAAGAAGTTTTGTATGACTCAGGTGTAAAGATTGGTTATTGTATTTTTGAAGTTACTAAGAAGGGTGGAATACCAGAAGCATCTATCGGAGCAGACAGAAGCTTACTGGGAAAGAGCTTTGGAGAAAATTCACGATTTTCTTTATCCATTAATGCAAATAGTGGAAATACACAAGAAGCAATGCTAAAGAAGGATAAATTATATATTTATTATTCTTTTAATGGATCAGATAGTTTGGAGCATCCTTTTAACCATCAAGTCATTTTAACGGATGGTATGCAGAAAGATGATAGTAAAGACGGTGCCTATCGTGAATATATATTCCGATTAAAAGATACAAAGAATAATAGACGATATGAAATGAATAAAGGCGCGGAACTGTTACTTTCTCCTGTTGGTATTGCAATTCGGGTGGAGAATGCAGAACGTTTTGAAAAACAAAAGATTGTTTTGGTAGATAAACAAGGAAAAGAAAATGTTGTTGTGGATACGGAAAAGGAGATTGGAACGGCTGGCTCTTCGGAAAATGCCGAAAAAGATGGCAAACAGAACTTGCTCCAATATACGTATTGTTTTAAAGATTTTTTGGATATAAAAGAAATTGATAAGGTGCTTTTTAATGGAAAAGAACTAAATGAGATTTCTAATCAGGGAAGGGAATAGATGAAACATCATAAGAAGGTTGTTTTTAAGCTCATAAACTAGGTCTTTGATTATGAAAAAATTTTTACATTTTATGATAATGGCAGCACAATCATAGCATGATTTAAGAAGCATATAGCAATTATATAGTGGAGGGAGGGGATAGAACTAAGAAGATCTTAAATGAATAAATACATAAGAAGGGGGGTATAAAATTAAGGATATATTTAGAATGATATTTTTATGAAGGTTGCATTAATATTGTCCATTTAAAAGAGTATCCATATACAAAAGAAAAATAAATAGAAACATAGAAATGCTAGTATGTGTTGGAGAACTAATAATCATGTTTTTTAAGAAGAAATCTATTTTGTAAGTATATAGATTTTTGAAAAAGGGAATGTTGACATTTATTTAAAAATGAAAATTTTTGTATAAACTGCTGAAAGGTATTTTATATGAAAGTGTTTTCATTAGTATAGTTTACAGTCCTTGGAGAGGGACTATAAACACTACTACTTTATAATAGAAGGAGTTGCTTATGAGAAAAAGAATACCTATTAGTTTATTAACTATATTATTATGTTTTTATAATATCTATAATGGAGAACTTGCTTTTGCACAATCTGCTCAAAAGGCGGAGGTAGTACAAACTGTGAAAGATACGAGATATACAGTTACTCCGGTTGATGAAGAGTGGAAGAATTTAAAAACGCATGCAGATATGGTAGCCGTCTGTCAGTTACCGGATGAATTTGTAGAGAATGCATCTACAGAAGAATTGTTTGATGCTGTAATGGAATATCCAATGATGTTTGATTTGTTTTGCTATGATACGCTTTCAATAGGAATAGAAGAGGTTACAAAGCAATTCAATGGTTTACATGAGCTTTTACAAAGAGAGGATTTTGCAAAAATATTAAAGGAAAAATATCAGGAACAAGAAATTCCAAAGGCTCAACACTATAATTATAATAATGTAACTTTGGATAAACAGGATACTATTTTACAGGATAAAAGCACCAGAGAAAAAGTTTATAGGGATTTTTACGATAAATCGGTTTCTCTTTTAGAGGAGGCATTATTTACTCAGAAAGGTGTCTTTGAACAATATTCTGCTTTAGAGCAAAAGGAGATAATTTTTGAAGTGCTTGATAAGATGGATAAAAGAGAGGCTTCTGTAGTTTATGATTATAGCGCTACAAGTGAGTTTATAGAATTAGTTTATATAACGGATGTAAATTATGATATCCAAAGGATGGTAGAAAAGGTTTGTGATATGAAAATAGCAGATTTTAAAGCAGATAGTATAAGTACTTATCCTTTTGGAGCAACAACGCTATCATCAAAGAATGAAACTGTATATGTAAAAACACCAAATGGAACAAAAGTTAAATGCATAAGATACGCTAATAATAAAAAGAATAGTAATGAGTTAGTTTTACAGACGAAAAATCAATATCCATCTGCAACCGTTGTTGAAAATGGTTATTCTGGAAATAATTGTCATGCATATGCGTGGGCGGGAAGGCAAGATATTTGGATGAATGATGCTTCTGCTTATATTTCAGATGGCAGTTATAAAAAAATTAATGGAAGACCTACAGCAAATGGACAAAAGGCTGTATGGGGTTCAGGGTGTCATTCGGGAATTGTTATGGATTATACTAAAGCAGATCCAATGGTTACTTCGAAATGGATGGGTAATTGCATTGTAAGATGTCCGGCAAGTATTACGCCTTTTCTTGGAACTATTACATACTATAAAAGAAATAAATCTGTATGTTAAAACTTGTATCATTAAAAAAGGAGTTGCCTATGAAGAGAAATGTGTTTTACGTATTGTTTTGTATCTTGGCAATCGGGGTTTTTTCAGGGTGCGGTGCATTTGTGAAGGGCGCGTCAGTGTCTGTGCAAAAAGCTGATTTTAGCGTAGAAAGAAGTCAGATTCCGGAAGAGCTACAGAAGAAATACCCGAAGTGGTTTGATCAGAAGGGTAATCTTGTTTATCCATATACTTATCAATCGAAAGAATGGAAACAGGCAAGCTATAAAGAAATAGTAGAGCAATTGCTGAAAATACCCCAGGAGATTTTAGATGCTATGGATACCGTGCAGTTATTGGATTTTGTAGAATGCAATCCTGCAATGCACCATGCATTTTACGAAACGTTTGATATTGCCATTGAGGAGCTTCTCATGTTTAACGGAACGGCAGAATTGTTAAGGCGGAAAGACGTATATAAAGCGGCCTATTTAAAATTTTCGAAACGTTCCAAAAAGGAGATTCAGGCAATTGATCTGAAAGCTGATGTAAATTGGGAAGGCGAGAATATGTTAGGAAATATTCGTCTGGAGGAATACTTAATGCTTTCTCAACAGGCGTATGACGCTATGACGGAGGAGCAGAGAGCGGCTGTCATGAAGGTGTTGGAGGAACGTCAGGAAGTAATTGAGAAAAAAGAGGAAGAGAGACTTCCGCAGGAGCATATTTTCAAGCAATGCCTAAAGAAAACCAAAGGCTGGGAGCAGTATAGCAGTGCAGATTGACAAGAGGGGGTTGGCTTAAATGTACTGTTTTAAATATTTTTGCATTTTATAATAGAAGGAGCTGCCTATGAAGAGAAATGTGTTTTATGTATTGTTTTGTATCTTGGCAATCGGGGCTTTTTCAGGGTGCGGTGCATCCGTGAAGAGCGAGTCGGTGTCTGTGCAAAAAGCTGATTTTAGCGTAGAAAGAAGGCAGATTCCGGAGGAGCTGCAGAAGAAATACCCAAAGTGGTTTGATCAGAAGGGGAATCTGGTTTATCCATATACTTATCAATCAAAAGAATGGCAAGAGGCAAGCCATAGGGAACTAGCGGAACAACTGCTGAAAATACCCCAGGAGATTTTAGATGCTATGGATACCGTGCAGTTATTGGATTTTGTAGAATGCAATCCTGCAATGCACCATGCATTTTACGAAACGTTTGATATTGCCATTGAGGAGCTTCTCATGTTTAACGGAACGGCAGAATTGTTAAGGCGGAAAGACGTATATAAAGCGGCCTATTTAAAATTTTCGAAACGTTCCAAAAAGGAGATTCAGGCAATTGATCTGAAAGCTGATGTAAATTGGGAAGGCGAGAATATGTTAGGAAATATTCGTCTGGAGGAATACTTAATGCTTTCTCAACAGGCGTATGACACTATGACGGAGGAGCAGAGAGCGGCTGTCATGAAGGTGTTGGAGGAACGTCAGGAAGTAATTGAGAAAAAAGAGGAGGAGAGACTTCCGCAGGAGCATATTTTCAAGCAATGCCTAAAGAAAACCAAGGACTGGGAGCAGTATAGCAGTGCAGATTCTTAATGAAATTCCAGTTTATCTACTTATATCTTCAATTTTGGGACTATCCCAAAGTTTGTGTAAACCTCCAAACTGATGTAAGATAATACTACACAGTTTGGAGGTTTTATTATGGCAAGAAAAAATGAAAGTC
>CANRJM010000051.1 GCA_947630925.1 uncultured Lachnospiraceae bacterium | reverse complement strand
TATCCCCATCCAGCGTATAGTAACCAGAAGAGACGGTTCCACCCTGCATGTACTTTATAGGATTGCTGTGGGTGCCGTAGTACCCGTCCGTGTCCTGTGTCTCTCCGCGGACATAATACTCGCCGCCTTTTGTCGGCACAATTTTCGGATTGCCTCCTACGGCTGCCGTAGCGCATGCTTCATCCTTATAATAGCACAGGGTAACGCTGGCGCTGCTGTCATCATTCCGATGCGCCTGAAAGAGAGCCTTCGGGGACTCATCTTTTGCTACCTCCGAAGGTCCTTCGAGGATAAGATGGTTCTCTTTTTTCAGGGTGCTAAAATCGCTTACCACCGTAATCTTGTCCTGATGCGGATAGTTCTTCCATCGGCCTTCTTTGACCGCCTGGCTCTTGACATAGATTTGCAGGTCCTCCGGCAGTCCGTTAAGCGAGCTGGCGCTCAATGCTGCAGTGGAAGTACTCTCATCATAGAACCGCTTCAGGGAAGAAGCGCCGCTAAGGCCCGTGCCGGAACCGTCGTACCAGACAAGGTTTTTCCGGCTAGCTTCGGGTGGGACCGGTCCTTTAACACCTACCAGTTTTTTGGAAGACGACAGGTCAAAGTAATTGCTCGCTGCATTTGGCGCTTCCAGGTAGACCAGGTTTTCCGCTTCGCCGCACGGAAGGAAGGAAGTGTTCTTTGCTTCCGTATAAACCGGAAGGGAAACCTCCAAAAGGCCGGTGCAGCCATATAAAAACTTGTTGTAGGTTGATGTTTCCAGTTTTGGAAAAGAAACGCTCTTTAATGCCGTACAGCCGCAAAAAATCTCTCTGCCTGCAGTAGAGGTCAGTAACGGCATGTCTATTTCCTCTAATGCCGTACAATCTTTAAAAGATTCGTTCCCGTTTAGGACAGTTACCTTTGGCTCGCTGATCTTTTTCAGCTTCGGGCATTGGCTAAAAGCGCCCTTGTCCGATTCCAGGTTGGTAAGGACGGCCTCTTTGATACCGGTATACCAAAAAGCCCCATAGTCAACCTTCGTTAATTTTTCCATGCCTTTGACTGTTTCTAACGCCGTACAGCCGTAAAAAGCCTGTTCGCCAATGCTTGTTACCGAAGAAGCCGAAAGATCGACTTCTTTTAAATTGGTAAACTCCTTGAAGTTATATGAACCTATGTTTGGAATCTGCCCCGTAAATACGATTTTTACGACATCTGCTGCATAATCGTACCAATCCGCCCACTTAGGCGTACTGGTGTTAGCCATAGTACTGGTTTCAGGATCAAAATCTTCCCCTTCTTTAAAGGTAAGGACGCCGTCCTCCGTAAGGGAAAAGACAATTCCCGGACATGGATAGAAGATGCCGTCTATTTTCTGGTCTGTGATTCCTCCCTCGGGAATCGATGAAACAGCCTTCGTCTCTTTCTCCGAAGTCGGTGAACTGGCCGTAGGCTCATTCAAGATTGCTGACGTCCCGCCGGACGCATCCGGCAGAGCTGCAGAGGCCTGCGCCGGCAGACTTCCGCACATAAGCGCCGCTGCCAGAGCAAAGCTGATGATTTGTTTTCGCATGTTTTTCCTCCTTTTCTTACACGATGGCACAGCAAAAATTCCCGTCTGGAAAACAGGCAGGACAGAGTCTTACTATACCAAAATGTGGTTAATAATTGATATTAATTGATATTACAATGATATATCATGCGAAAGCCCTTATTTTACGCAGCTTAACCAACCCCGTTCCAGTATCAACGCAACTGTTTTCCCTTATTCTTTCCCTTATGCTCTAATGAACGCAAATTTTTTAGTTGTCAGCCACCTTATCCAAAAGCCTTGCGGAAGTCCGTTTCGCCTCCCTGGTAGCATGGGCATAAACATTCATTGTGGTATTTACATCAGAATGTCCCAGAAGTTCCTGCACCTCTTTTGGATCTGCCCCACTGGATAACAGGTTGCTCGTGTAGGTGTGCCTCAACTGGTGAAAATGGAAATTTTCAAGTCCCTCAAGGTTTTTCCGTATCAACTGGCATATATTAGAGAGGGTTGTTGTTGCCTCGTAGGAACCGTCATGCCTCAGGCATACAAGAAACAGTTCTTCATAATCTTCTGGTATTTTCTCCGTATTTTGCAAAGAATACAGGTCGTAATGTATCCTTCCTTTTTCCACCGTTTTCCGGTAGTAGTTGCGGAAATAGGTTCCGCTGCATTGAAAACGCTCCGTTTGCTGTTGCTTCTTTGCCTTTTTTAGGATTTCTGCCAGCGTGTCGCAAAAATCCACGGTACGGATTTTTTTCCGTTTGGTTGCCCCAATTTCCGTTTTATGGCGGGTAACATTGTAACGCATGCTCCGGCGTACGATAAGATATTGTTCCTCAAGGTTAATGTCCTGCCATGTCAGACCGCACACTTCTCCGATACGCAGTCCCGTATAGTAGGCAATCTGTACAGGCAGGAGTGCGGGGTTCTTTTTCCTGCGGAAATATTCTGTTATCTGCTTGTACTGTTCATGGGTAATGATCTGGGTATCCGCTTCGTTTTCCATAGTTCCCTTAAACAGTTCCGCATCTTCTTTTTTTACCCGCATACGTACATATTGCATAGGATTGAATGTAATATAACGTTTAGGGAATACCGCAAACCGGAATGCGCCATGCAGGATTGCCGAAAACTGGAGCATATAGCTTTTGCTGACCGGCAGCGCCTTTGTCCCGTCTGGCTTTATCCCTCCAAAAGACAGCAGATCGATATATTCCTGCAAATGGTCGGCAGTTATATTTTTCAGTTTACGCTGCCCGATAGGGTGTTTCTTGATTTGTCTGGCAGCGGAAGTATAAGAAATCAGCGTCCCTGTACTCAGTGTGCCGGGCTTCACTTCTTCTTCCAGCCATATATCAAGCATGTCTCCAAGCGTAATATTTTCCCCTTTTGCAACAAACTTCTTTTTCTCGTAGTCTTCCATTGCCTTGCGGAGGAGTTTTTCTGTTTCACTCTTTTTTTCAGTGCCTACATATTCTTTCTGCACCAGTTTTCCGCTTTCATTTTCTATATAAAAGCGGTAGTACCATTTCTTTCCTTTTTTTCTTACAGAACCTTTTGCCATAATTAAATCTCCTTTCCTAAAACGCAATCTATTCTTGCGCTGGCAATCGGAACTGATAAGATATGTGTCAGCCTTGAGCTATGCATAGAGAAGATGGATGATAATGACGAATCCTATTTTCTTTGTATTTGGCGATAGCCATAACCAAGTGATGTTAGTTGCAAGGCGCATGGGTTAGATACGATAGCTTGAACTCCGATTGCCTTGTCGCAGAAGAATGGTCATTCAGTGGATTTTTTTGTTACAGAATTATGATATCATACTTTCCCTTGTTTTTTCCCTTATCAGCAATCGCAGCCATACAAAAAATATAAAATGGCGGACGATCATTTAATTGATATGTTTTATGGTATATTTTTAAAAAACGGAAGCCATACTATTCTTGTAATATTTATGAAAGATAAATTCTTTATCAAAGAAAGGTATGGTGAATCATTTTGAAGAAAAAACATTTATTATTGACGGCAGCGCTCTGTTTATCTTTAACGGCATTTGTCGGCTGTGGGAACAATAACGCAGACGATGCAAATGCAACGGGTACTCCGGCGGAGGACGCGACAGATGCTCCACAGGCAACAGATGACAGTGTGATGGATGATGCCGCAGATGGAGTAGATGATGTGATTGATGGCACAGAAGATGCAATTGATGATGCCGCAGACGGCACAAAAGATGTCATCGACGATGCAACAGATGATACTACGGATGCTACAGAGGGAGAGAACAATAATTCTGTTACAGATGATAAAAAGGATAATACTAATCAGTAGTAAAAAAATGTTTTTGTAAGGGCAGGGCTTTGTACAGGCGTTGCCCTTTTTTTGCCGTATCGGGTTCGAGTATCAAAAATCGCCCTTTTTCAACATTTTAATTATTTTGGATGATTTCCTGTCTTTTTATGATTTTTCAGGCAAGTTTTAGGAGACGGTTAGAATCGTGTTAGCGTTTAAGCCCGGTTTTTCCGGGCTTTTTGTAGTTCTTCCGCATAAAAAAAGCACAGAAAAAAAGAATGTGGTTGCGATATCGGAAAACGATATTATATGTAAAATAATATCGTTTCCTGATGTTTTAAGGAGAGAAAGTTCTTGAAAAATGCCAATAAATGATATATAATATCAATTTTTTATCAACACTTTTGTGTAGTAAGACTCTATCCTGCCTGTTCTCCAGGCGGGAACTTTTGCTGTGCCATCGTGTAAGAAAAGGAGGAAAAACATGCGAAAACAAATCATCAGCTTTGCCCTGGCAGCGGCGCTTATGTGCGGAAGTCTGCCGGCGCAGGCATCTGCAGCTCTGCCGGATGCGTCCGGCGGGACGTCAGAAATCTTAAATGAGCCTACGGCCGGTTCACCGACTGCCGAGAAAGAGACAAAGGCTGTTTCATCGACTGCCGGGAAAGAGGCGAAGGCTGTTTCATTGACTGCCGGGAAAGAGGCGAAGGCTGTTTCATTGACTTCCGGGAATGAGACAAAGGCTATTTCATCAATTCCCGCGGGAGGAGTCACAAACCAGAAAATAGACGGCTTCTATCCATGTCCGGGAATTGTCTTTTCCCTTACAGAGGACGGCGTCCTTACCTTTAAAGAAGGGGAAAATTTTAATCCTGAAACCAGTATTATGGCTAACACCAGTTCGCCTAGGTTGTCGGATTGGTACGATTATGCCGCAGATGTTGTAAAAATCGTATTTACGGGACGGATTCCAAATATAGGTTCATATAACTTCAGGGACTTTACCAATCTAACAGAAGTTGATCTTTCGGCATCTTCGGTAACAAGCATTGGCGAAAGCGCTTTTGAAGGCTGTACGGCATTAGCGACAGTCAAAGGCATGGAAAAATTAAAGACGATTGGAAGTAAAGCTTTTTGGAATACCGGCATCAAAGAGGCCGTCCTGACCAACCTGGAAGCGGACAAGGGCGCTTTTGGCAAATGCCCGAATCTGAAAAAGGTCAGCGAGCCAAAGGTAACTATTCTGACGGGAGCAGAATCGTTTAAGGATTGTACGGCGTTAGAGGAAGTTGACCTGCCGCAGGTTACTACATTTGCAAGCTCATATATTTTTAACGGCTGTACAGCATTAAAGAGCGTTTCTTTTCCAAGACTGCAGAAGGTAGAATACAATTTTTGTTTCGATGGATGTACCAATTTGATGGATGTTTCCCTTCCGAACCTTACAAGTTGTTCGGCATCGATCAAACCGTTGCGTAATTGTCCCAATCTGTTATTTTTAGATGCGCCAAATGCAGTGAATGCATTTGACCTGTCTACTTCTACAAAGCTGATAGGCGTTAAAGGGGAGGTTCCGCCTGCCGATAGCCAGAAAAACCTTGTCTGGTACGACGGTTCCGGTACGGACCTTAGCGGCGCTTCTTCCCTGAAGCGGTTCTATGATGAGAGTACTTCCACTGAGGCATTGAGCGCCAGCTCGTTTAACGGACTGCCGGAGGAGTTGCAAATCTATGTCAAAAGCCAGGAGGTCAAAGAAGGCAGATGGAAGAACTATCCACATCAGGACAAGATTACGGTGGTAAGCGATTTTGGCACCCTGAAAAAAGAGAACCATCTTATCCTCGAAGGACCTTCGGAGGT
The DNA here is from genome assembly GCA_947630925.1 of uncultured Lachnospiraceae bacterium. Lineage (GTDB taxonomy): Bacteria > Bacillota > Clostridia > Lachnospirales > Lachnospiraceae > Butyribacter. Next base: position 3,107 of record CANRJM010000051.1, on the reverse strand, counting down.
AGCAAAAGATGAGTCTCCGAAGACTCTCTTTCAGGCGCAGCGGAATGATGACAGCAGCGCCAGCGTTACCCTGTGCTATTATAAAGATGAGACATGCTCTACGGCAGCCGTAGGGGGCAATTCGAAAATTATGCCGACAAAAGGCGGCGCGTATTATGTCCGCGGGGAGACACAGGACACGGATGGGTACTACGGCACCCATAGCAATCCTATAAAGTACATGCAGGGCGGAGTCCTCTCTTCTTCGAGTTACTATACGTTAGATGGGGATTACAAAACCGGTTATACCCTGGAAATTACGGACGACCTGTCGACAAGGGTCTGGAACAGCGCTGCAGAGGTACCGTGGGATGCGTACCGCACCTATATTAACAAAGTTACCTTCAGCGGAGGGGCGCAGAGCATGAAGAGAGTGCCGGACTATGCTTTTAACGGCTGCACTGCCCTAACGAGCCTGACGCTTCCGGATACAGTCGTAACATTGGGCGCTTTTGCTTTTGCAGGCTGTACACAGTGGAAATCGGAGATTTCCTTAAAAAATGCAGAACTGGGAGAGGCGGCGTTGAAAGACTGTGCGTCCATAAGCGGTTCCGTGGAATGGAGCGATACAACTGTAACGATTCCGAATGAATGCCTGAAGGGAACCGCTGTCAGCGCCATATCAATACCGAAAAAATGTGTATCTATAGGTAACTATGCTTTCTATGGCTGTAACGCCCTGAAGGAAGTACTCCTTCCAAATGTAAGGAGTACGGGTTACTACGCTTTTGCGGAATGCACTTCCCTGAACAAGGTAGAGGTTCAGACAAAGGATCCTTACCATATAGGCGACACATACGGTTTTGAAAACTGTACGGCGTTAGAGAAAGTCATTTATCCGGACGTCGTTACTGGTTCCTCCATTTCTGTAGCGGATTATGCTTTCAACGGCTGTACTTCATTAAAACAGATTACCCTCCCAGAGGGTGTGGGTACCATAAGAAAGAAGAGTTTTGCAGGTTCCGGCCTGACGTCAATCTCTTTGCCCGACAGCGTGAGATATATTTGGGAGGAGGCGTTTTCGGGATGTAAGGCATTGGAAAGCGTTGACCTTTCCCATGTGAAGCAAGTGGAGCAGCAGGCCTTCTTCAATTGTACCGCTTTAAAGAAGGTTACGCTGCCGGATAATGAGATGGAAGTAGTACAGTGCAGAAATTATTCCTCGTCAAGTGCGAAGTCTGATTCTGTTTTCTATGGCTGTAAAGCTTTGACCGACGTCGTATTTCCGGCCGGTTTTACCACCCTGTCTCCGGGTCTGTTGGCGAAAACAGGTCTTAAGCGAATTGTCATCCCGGAGACGGTTACGGAAATAAAGGGTTCCGAGGGAAAAGGGTCCAAGGGCTTGAGAACCGGTCTTTTTTCCGAATGTGAAAACCTGGAATACGTGGAATTTCAAAAGACGGACTATGACAAGAAAAGCTTACAGGGAACTTACTGTTCCCAGAACATATTCGGCTCTAGAAACACGACTGACTGCGCAGAGATGATGTTTGATGAATGTAACAGGGACTTTGTCTTAGTAGCAGACGGAGCGACCTACGATATCCTGTCCACCTTCCAGAATAAGGAGACAGGCGGCTGCATCGACTGGAGCAATGCGAGCAGCAAATATGCCGATTGGGAAGAAAAGATCAATAACATCTATCGGTATGCCGGCTGGGACGGCCATCTCATCAAACGGAGCGAAGTCGCTGCTGTAACGGACGTCGATGAAGCCAAATGCAAAAAGCAAGACATTTTTAACTACCATAGGTCATCTCCGAAAACAAACTTTTCCTCTACGACCTGCTCTTTTGTGAGTCTCAAGGGACAGGGCGGATTTATACAGGATATCTGGAAGAAAGATACGTCTCTGGAGAACGCTTCGTACCTGAAGATGGACTTTACGGGAGATGCTGAGGCCATGAAAAAACTGGATATTACACAGAATCTGTTTAAAGTCAGGGCAACTAGCACTTCAGATGGGAAAATATATAACTTTGTAGGACAGACTTATCCGATTTTTGCAGGCAATGTCACAGGTTCGGACGGAACCTATACTGCCTATATACCGTTAAAAACTATGTTTGATTTTATCAACAGTTATCAGGAACTTTCCTATATCAATCTTTACTTTGTGAGGGCAGAGCCGGCGATTACCCTGACGGGGCTTACGCTCTTAACGGAAATCACTCCGGAGGAACAGCAGGCAAGACAGCAGTTGGCACAGTCTATTGAGGAAGCCACAGGAATGGAGCTGACCGGTTATACGGAAGACAGCGTTGCCAACCTGAAGAACGCATTGGAGGCAGCAAAAGCCATTGACGAAGACTCATCTGTGGAGGAAGTCACTCAGGCATTAAATGCCCTGCGCGACGCAATAAAAGGATTGACAACTGAAGAAGAACAGCAGGCAAGACAGCAACTGGCACAGTCTATTGAAGAAGCCGCAGGAATGGAGCTGACCGATTATACGGAAGAAAGCGCCGCCAACCTGACGAACGCATTGGAGGCAGCAAAAGCCATTGACGAAGACTCATCTGCGGAGGAAGTCATTCAGGCATTAAATGCTCTGCGCGACGCAATAAAAGGACTGACAACTAAAGAACAGCAGGCAAGGCAGCAACTGGCACAGTCTATTGAAGAAGCTAACGGAATAAATCTGACCGATTATACGGAAGAAAGCGCCGCCAACCTGAAGAACGCATTGGAGGCAGCAAAAGCCATTGACGAAAACGCATCTGCAGAGGAAGTCACTCAGGCATTAAATGCCCTGCGCGACGCAATAGGCGGACTGGTTAAAAAGTCGGAAGCAACGTCATCTCCGGCACCTGGCGGAGATAATACGCCTGCACCCGGTACAAGCAATACGCCGGCTCCCGGTACAAACAATACACCGGCTCCGGGCGGAAACAATACACCTGCACCGGGCGGCAATCAAAACCAGGATACGGTTCAGACAGACGGTCTTGCAAAGGGAAAAACCTTTACGGCGGGCAGCCTGAAATATCAGGTCACAAAGGCTGCGACCATCACTTCTGTTTCTAAGAAAAAAACGGCGGGAACCGTTACGGTAGTCGGATTGGCAA
>CANRJM010000050.1 GCA_947630925.1 uncultured Lachnospiraceae bacterium | reverse complement strand
CCTAACCCCTCATGAGTGAGGGGAACAGTCAGCTTTGCTGACTGGGGGAGTTGAAGTGTCGAAGACACTTTTTTATAGGAATATGCCCAAATCTGCAATTTTTTTCCCAAAAGTGCAAAGGATGTTGAAATATGTAAAATATTATGGCATGAATAATATTAAGACAAAAAAGGACAGATGTATACATGATTATGCCTGAATCGACAATTTTTATATTAACACTGTAAGTTGCATTGGCTTATCACATTATGCAGCATGAATATTGGTAAAGATGCAGGGGGAATGGTTACTGTGATAGTAAATTTTATAGATGTACTGATAGGAAAAGGAATATTAGATGACTATCATACGGAGGAGTATGTGTATGCGCTAACCCTACTTGTAGAGAGAACGTTAACATACAGTATTTTGTTATTAGTGGCTGTTGCTACTGATAATTTGTTGCCGGGATGTATTTATATCAGCTGTTTTATATTATTAAGGAAGGGGACAGGCGGATTTCATGCCAGACATTATATCAACTGTCTGATTGGAACAAATATTATATTCTTGGCAGCATTGGAAATCTTTGCGCCATTGACAGAGAGGAGTATGGGCACAGCCATAGTTTTATTGCTTTTATCAGGTATAACTATCCTATTTTTTTCTCCCGTGAATCATCCTAATCTAATACTGGATCAGAATGAAATGCAGGAACACCGCCTTTGGATTCGAATGATTTTGGGGATTGAAATGTTTTTTTATATGTTTGGTCTTTTAACTCAGGCGTGGTGGAAACAGTACATTTTAACTGCAATTATAACATGTGCTGTTTTGATATTGATAGCAAAGTTATTACGACAGGAGGTGAAAACAGATGAAATGTAAAAGGAAAGAGAGCATTGCTTTGAAAGCAGTAGGAAAGCTGGTACAGAATGAGGCAAAAAAAGTACAACGCAAGTGGCCGCCAGATTGCATGGGGTTTTTGCATCAGCCAAAACGCCCGGCTAAGAAGTAGTTATGAAAAAATGTGGTAAAACCCACCATTTGCCCATATACATCTGTTTTACTGTTGCAATGGGCAAGATGAATTATCTATCAACTAGATTGATTTTTAAATAGATAGAAATGCGTAGGAAATATAAGGGGGTACATCATCATGAGAGAAAACAGAGTATTTAGAGGTAGAAAAACTGTTATTAGTGGGATATTAGCAGCATCTTTGATTGTATCAGTTCTTTTTGGAATAGATTTTTCTTCGGAGCAGAAGAAAAAAGTTGATGCAGCTTCAAACAATTCTGTCAAGGTCAATGCTACCACCACAGGAGAACTTGCCAGCAAACGAACTAAATTCGTCAAGCAGTTTGCCATGTCCGATGGAAGTTATACTGCAGCAGTCTATTCTATGCCGGTCCATTACAAGAAAAATGGCACATGGAAAGAAATTGATACCACTCTGGTCAAATCAGGTAAGAAGAATTATAAAACCAAAGCTACCGACCTTTCCATTAAAGTATCTAAAAAAGCAAACAAGAAATCTGTCGTAGCTATGAAGCGGGGCAAGACCAGCCTGTCGATTGCCTTAAAGGGAAAAAAGATAAAAGCAGCGAATGCGAAGTTAAGCAATCCTAAGAAAAAAACAGCAACCGATGTGCTGAACCAGAACAAAGTTACCTACAAAAAAGTCCTGAAAAATACCAGCGTCTCTTACGATATCTTCCCGGAGAAAATACAGGAGACCATCAAGATTAATAAAAAGCAGAAAAGAACCCCCCTGTCTTTTCGGGTCAATGCCGGGAAACTGAACGTAAAGAAAAAGGGCAAAAAGATCTATTTCAAGACCAAGAAGGGAAAAACAAAATATACCCGCATGACGACCAAGATAACGGATGCCAACGGGGTGACGACGACAAAAGCTAAGATTTCCTATAATAAAAAGGCAAAAACATTAAAACTGACGCCAAATAAGAAATGGTGGAACAGTAAAAAGAGAAAATTCCCAATAGAAATCCGGACAACGTATCTTACCGACAAACACAGCCGTGATGTAAAAGTAGGCGCCGCCTATGCAGGAGCGCCGGAAAGCAACTTCGGTTATGAAAAATCCCTGATATTGCAGGCAAACAAAAGCGTTGCCTTTACCAAGATGTCTACACTTTCTGAACTGAAAAATAAAAACGTGCAGATACGGGATGCGGCATTACATATCAAAAATGAAAAGGTGTTGAAGATGGGAGCCGCAAAGACCTTTGATATCGGCATCCACAAGGTAACGCAGAACTGGAACGTGAACAAATTAACGTACAACAACCGCCCGGCCTATGAAACGGAGCCTTCGGCGTCCTTTGGGATTCAGAAGAAAGGGAATTACCAGTGCGACGTCACGGACATCATGAAGGCATGGTACGCCGGGGAGGCGAACTACGGCGTGGCTCTCGTGCCGGACAATTCCGACCGTTCCTACCAGGCGGAGATCGACCGGAACCCATATTTTACTATCCACTATGAGGTAGTAGGCTTTGACGGGGCGGTGCAGTTAAAAGAAGATGTTCCCATTACCCGCTCTGTATTGCGGGCAGGGCAGGAAAACTATTATTACTTCGACGCCGAGCCGGGGATCGCCTATGACCTGTTTACCGACTCTTCCCTGGACACGCAGGGAATCCTGTACGACCAGAAGAAAAACCGGCTGGCTTATGATGATAACTCCGGTCTGGAAAACAATTTTGCGTTTATCCAGAGTTATGACGGGAGAAGATATCTGGAGGCCAGTGTCAAAAACGGCGGGACAGGGACGTACACCCTGCACTTGAAGAAGCGTTTCGCCGTACCGGAGCCGGTGGGAGTCAAAGGGCAGGATAAATATACCATCACATGGAATGCCGTAGAGAAGGCAAAGGAATACCTGGTATGCGTCTATGACGGCGGAAATAAGATCAGCGAGGCGGTCGTGACCGGCACCTCCTATAATGTCAAGCTGTTTATCCTTATTTTTTAAGGATTTTTTTGATAAGTATCTCAG
>CANRJM010000049.1 GCA_947630925.1 uncultured Lachnospiraceae bacterium | reverse complement strand
TAATGTATTTTTTTCAAAGAATACCTTTCAGATAGAAGTGGTCACAAAAGCCCGGACAGGGAAATCGCTGCTCTTAGTTAAGGATTCTTTTGCCAACTGTTTCGTGCCGTTTCTGACAGAGGAGTATGAGCGGATCCTTATGGTTGATTACCGGTATGGCAAAGCGCCGATTGGCAGGATTCTGAGTCAGCATAAAGAGATAACCGATGTGCTTGTGCTTTTTAACACGGAGAAATTTATGCAAAATACGAAGCTTAGCAAACTGGCAGATGTTCAGAAGGAACGGCAGGGCAGCGGTGGAACAATGGAAGAATTTAATCCGGAAGATTTTTTGGAGTAAGGATAATTACCATATAGGTATGGATTATTATAAAAACAAAGGTGTAATTTCTGCAGGAGATCGCACACGACAAGAAAGGAAGGAAAAGAACATGAAAAGAAATTGGAAAAGGAAATTGGGAATATTGGTAATGCTTCTGGCAATTATGGTGACAGCATTGCCGGAACAGGCAACAGCGAAAACGGTAGATGCCAGCAAGATTACATTCCCGACTTCAAGGACAATGTGGAGCTGTGATGAGCGTATTGGCGCTGATGATGATTTAATGCTTGAGGGAAGACATTTACCGGATGGTGCGATCATTGTGAATATAAAGTCTTCTAACCCGAAAGTAGTAAAAATTGATAAATATACATGGGATGAAGAGACAGGGGAGTGCGAAGACACAATTCTCCTCAAGAAAAAGGGAGCCGGAACGGCGACGATTTCTTATGACGTTATTTGGGGAAAGCAGAAACGATACTGGCAACATAATAAGCAACTCGTTAGTGCGGGGGAAATGAAACATTTTGAAACGAAAATTACTCTTATAAAGTACCAGAACCCATGTCAATATTTCAAATTGGGAAATAAAGATATTAAGAAGAAATTAAATAAGAGTCCTAAAAACTGGATAGATGTAAAAGCAGGGAAGTATAAACTTTCCATAAAGGCGCGTAAGGGCTGGAAACTGATTAAAATAACTCGTGGCGGAAAGAAGATAAAAAATAAGTCTGAGATAACAGTTAAGAAAAAAAAGAAGGATGCTTATGGCAACCCTATTCAAGCGGAAGTTATTATAAAGGCATATTTTAAAAACAAAAAAACTAACCGGAAAAGACCGGTAGAGATGACCTTATATTCAAAAAATTAATCATTTTATTCTAAAAAATGGAGGGATTGACAATGGAAAAGATAACAAAAAAAGTAATAGGGATGATAGGAGTTATGTTTTTGTGTATGCTAAGTGTGATTTCTCACAAAAAAATGGTACAGGCAGAATCAATCATATCATTGGGTGACACATGGACAAACGGATATTGGACGGAAGGCGATACGGAAGCTGCGCATAGGTATCAGTTTACGATTCCATCGGATGGCAAGGTAACAGTCAATTGCCAGAGTGCTATTGATGGCCCATGGACTATTTATTTGACGGATAAAGACTGTGCAGAGAATTATAATTATGAGGGTGGCGGAGCAGGCGGATCAACGACTTTTTCGGAGTATTTAAAAGCAGGAACCTACGGAATTGAATTTGATTCTGACTGGGGCGATGAAGGGGCATATAAATTCAAGGTACAATTTACTGCGGTCGGTTGCAATGTACCGGAACCGAATAACGATTTTGTCAGCGCTACGCCCATTTCTTTAAATCAACTGCAACAAGGTGTTTTGACTGATACAAATCCGGAAGATTATTTCAAGATTCAGCTTAATAGAGCGACGACTTTGAAAGTAGTTACAACAGCAGAAAGTAACCGAGAAGTTTCTCTATATAATGGGGATTTTGTAAACATAAGAACGACAGATTACTATTATGGTGGAGGAGCAGGGATGTTTGAAGAATATCTATCTCCGGGGACTTATTATATCAAAATGCAGCAACATGGCAGTAGCTACGATACTCCCTACACCTTGAAATGTGTGTCATACCAGTATGTGACAGGAATTCGGCTTCGTTCCTCGCTGCTCGTTGTCACAAAGGGAACATCGGTCAACCTGTTATCTGCTGTTACGCCATCGGATGCGACACAGAAAACGCTAAAATGGGCTACCAGTAACAGCAGTGTGGCTGCGGTTTCTTCTGCAGGAAAGGTAACGGCAAAGGCAGCCGGGTATGCCAATATTACCGCCAGCACCATTGATGGCAGTAATATATCGAAAATGGCAACCGTTATTGTGAGGCCGGCAAAAGCTTCTCTAAAAAAGGTAACGCTTTCCAAATACAATAAGCGGCAGATTTTCATAAAAGCAAAAGGGCAGAAAAATGTGAGTTATCAGTATCAATATGCAAAAAATAAGAAATTTAAAAAAGCAAAATCAATTCGATCTGATTATGCGTCCGTGACAACATTAACGCTTTCCAAGAAGAAAAAGTATTATGTCAGGGTTCGTGCATACTATGAATATAATGGGAAGAAATATTGTGGGGCATGGAGCAAGGCGAAGAGTATCCGCACGAAAAAATAGAATTATTTTCATAAAGTCAGTAGAACCAGGGAGATAATAAACCTCCCTGGTTTTTGAAAAAAATCTATATAGGAGGATGAAAATGAACGATTTACATAAAAATCTTTTGTATGTAAAAGACCTTGTGACGGCAATGGGGAATCTTAACAGGGAGGAGCAGCAACTTCTAAATAAAAAAAGAGTCCCTATTCAACCACAGAGAATTGTGAGAAATAAGTCCCGTCAAAATAAAGGGGCTTTTATCGGCATGCTCCTATTGACATTTGCAGTACTGTTTCTATTCAATACTGTTCCATATGCCATAAACCGCTATCGCAGCGAGAAAACACAAATAGAGCAAGAAAAAATAGAGGATGAGTTTTCGTGGAATTTGAATCACTCGAATCAGGAAAAATATCCCGGTTATCAGGGAAAAGAAAAAGTAAATTGGGTATCTGTGCTTTTGCCGCCGTTCATCCGGGGATTCATTATGGCAGGCATCCTTACAGGGATTGCGGCTGCGATTATTATGGTTGTCAGAAAACGACAGGATGCGGATATGGATAAAAGAAATAATATCCTGCAAAAGAACTATGAAGCAACATTTAAAGATAATGAAGCTATTTTGCAAAAAAACGCAGAAATTGACGAAGAAATAAAGCAGATTGCAAACAAACGAGCGCTGATTAGCCAGGAATACATGAAAAACATTATCGAATGGTATCCCAAAGATTATGGTTATCCATCTGCTGTGGATTTCTTTATCAATCTGGTGGAAAATCATCTGGCA
>CANRJM010000048.1 GCA_947630925.1 uncultured Lachnospiraceae bacterium | reverse complement strand
CTAACCCCTCATGAGTGAGGGGAACAGTCAGCTTTGCTGACTGGGGGAGTTGAAGTGTCGAAGACACTTTTTTATATCATAAGTTCAGGGGGCAAAAGGGCGTTTTTCAGAACACGTCCAAAGCGTTGTTGATATTGTTCGGCAGTATCAGAAAGTTGTTAGAAAGGAGGTAAAATAGTGTTTGCAGACAGTGCTGAAATATATATCCGTTCCGGCAAGGGAGGCGACGGTCATGTCAGCTTCCGACGCGAATTGTATGTTGCGGCCGGAGGTCCTGACGGCGGCGACGGCGGACGCGGTGGAGATTTGATCTTTGAAGTGGACACCGGTCTGAATACGTTAAATGATTTTCGTCATATCCGAAAATATTGCGCCGGAGATGGGGAACCCGGCGGTAAAAGGCGATGTCATGGAGCCGATGGAGCCGATTTAGTGATTAAAGTTCCGGAGGGGACGGTCGTACGTGAAAAAGAGAGCGGAAAGGTCATTGTAGATATGTCGCATGGCTGTATGCGGGAAGTGATTTTAAAAGGCGGACGGGGCGGCAAAGGAAATATGAATTTTGCCACGCCTACCATGCAGGTCCCCAAATATGCACAGCCTGGACAACCGGGCAGGGAACTGAATGTGATATTAGAACTGAAAACGATTGCAGATGTTGGTTTGGTCGGTTTTCCAAATGTAGGGAAGTCCACTTTTCTTTCCAGAGTGAGCAATGCAAAGCCTAAAATTGCAAATTATCATTTTACAACTTTACAACCAATGCTTGGCGTGGTTGATTTGGAGGGAACCGCTGGTTTTGTTATTGCAGATATTCCGGGATTGATCGAAGGCGCATCAGAAGGCGTTGGACTGGGCCATGAATTTCTGCGCCATATTGAGCGCACTAAGTTATTTATTCATATGGTGGATGCTGCTTCAACTGAGGGAAGGGATCCGATTCAGGATATTAACGTGATTAATGGCGAATTAGAAAAATATAGTGCAGAACTGGCAAAACGGCCGCAGATCATTGCTGCAAATAAAACGGATGTTTTTTATGGAACAGAAGAAGAAACCGTGATAACTTTGCTGAAAGAAGAATTTGAGCCCAAAAATATTCCTGTTTTCCCGATTTCTGCAGTGAGTGGAAAAGGCGTGAAGGAACTGTTATATTATGTCAGAAAACAATTGGATGAATTAAATGAAGAGCCAACGGTATTTGAGCGGGAATTTGTCATAGATGATATACAGCAGGCGGAGGAACCGTTTACGGTTATCTATGATGAGAACACCAAAATGTATGTGGTAGAGGGACCGCGTATTGAACGGATGTTAGGGTATACCAACTTAGATTCGGAAAAAGGATTTCAATTTTTTCAGAAATTTCTGCATACCAATGGGATCGTAGAACAGTTGGAACGCCTGGGGATTGAAGAGGGCGATACTGTCAGGATGTATGATTTACAGTTTGATTATTACAAATAGAGTTTTTGGAGGAGCCTGATGCGTGAGATATTACTGGAAGCTATCATTTGTGCTGTTGCAGCGGCGTTTCTTATGATAGTGCATGAGTTGTCAAAAGCGATGCTGTATATGGCCTTGCAGCGGCTGTCCGGCAGTAAGCGTGTGTACCGCCACAGCATATGGGAAGTATACCGGTACATAGATCCGATAGGCATTATTTTGTCTGTTACAAGCAGCGTACCGTTTTCCAGGCCGTTTATGTTTCGGATACAGGATAAGAAGCTGAACCGGATTCTTGGAATCACGGGTTTTGCCGTATTGCTGCTTTGTTTTATCTGCGGTATGCTTGTTTTGAAGCTTCATGTTGGCGGCGTATCCGGAATGATTATCTTAGAAGGAAGAGGTATATTCTGGAAAGTAGTGACGTTATTTTTCCAGTATCTTACCTTGTTAAGCTTTGGGATGTTTCTTGCTAATTTATTTCCGGTTTCTACTTTTGATATGGGACTGCTCATCGCAGGCTTTTCTGCGGAGAAATATTTAAATATTATTAAAAAAGATGCGTTGATTAAGATTATTTTTCTCATTACAATATTTCTCGGATTGATTCATTATGGCGGCTATCGTTTCATTTCATTTATTTTATAATATGGAGGCTGTTTATGAGCATATCTGTAACATTAGAAGCATTTGACGGACCGCTGGATTTACTGCTTCATTTGATAGAAAAAAATAAGATTGATATCTTTGATATCCCAATTGTAGAGATTACGCAACAATATATGGATATGATTGCTGAAATGGATACAAAAGATATGGATATGATGAGTGATTTCCTTTTAATGGCAGCCACATTGCTGCGGATCAAATCAAAAATGCTGTTGCCGGCAGAAACCAATGAAGAAGGCGAAGAGGAAGATCCGAGGGCGGAGCTTGTGGAACGTCTGTTAGAGTATAAAACATATAAATATGCGTCTTATGAATTAAAAGACTTACAGGTTGACGCTTCAAAACAGATTTATAAGAAACCGTCTATTCCGAAAGAGATTGCGGATTATCATGAAGAAGTTGATATTTCTGAATTGCTTGGGGAGGTTACGCTGGTAAGGTTACAAAATATTTTTCACAGTGTTATCAAAAAGCAAATTGATAAAATCGATCCCATTCGAAGCAAATTTGGTAAAATAGAAAAAGAACCGGTAAGTCTTACAGAGCGGATGGAATACATAGAAAAATACGCCAAAGAGCATCATCGGTTTTGTTTTCGCCGTCTGTTAGAGGAGCAGGCGGACAAAATGATGATTATTGTCAGCTTTCTGGGAATTTTGGAACTGATGAAAATAGGACGTTTAAAAATTGAACAGGAAAATATTTTTGATGATATTTGGATTACTTATCGGGATGAAGGCAGAAAGGTCTCAGTTTAAATCCTGTTAGAAAACAAATGGAGAAGGAGCATGGAGAAGATGAAATTATCAGAATTGGAGGCCGTTATTGAAGCCATTCTTTTTACAATGGGCGAGGCTGTAGAGCTGGATCGGATTGCTGCGGCAACAGAACAGGACGAGGATACCTGCCGCCGTGTGATACGGAGTATGATGGATAAGTATGCCGGAGAAGACAGAGGAATTCAGATTATTGAATTGGATGGAGCGTTTCAGATGTGTACGAAAGCTTCCATGTATGAATCGATTATTAAAATTGCACATGTGCCCAAAAAACATGTCTTGACGGATGTGCTGCTGGAGACGTTATCTATTATTGCATATAAGCAGCCGGTTACCAAATTGGAAATCGAACACATTCGCGGCGTCAAATCCGATCATCCCGTCAATAAACTGGTAGAATACAATTTGGTCTGTGAAGCGGGAAGATTAGATGCCCCAGGGCGTCCAATCCTTTTTGCAACGACAGAAGAATTTTTGCGCAGCTTCGGAATTGAATCTCTGGAGGAACTTCCTGTAGTCAATCCGGAAAAGATTGAGGATTTCAAACTGGAAGCAGAGGAGGAAGTACAACTGGAGTTAGATATATAATCAGGAGGAATGCAGGGGTATTCCTCTTTTCTTCAAAACAATAGGAAATAGCAGAGCGCATTTTCTATTGTTTTTTCTTTTTTTTGGAATCAATTTTATTGTCAATGATGTTTTCAATAATTGTTTTTTTAACCCAGATGTCAAAGCTTAGCATACAGATAAACGCAAATTTGGTCAGCTTGTTCCGTTCTTCTTCCTCCGTGATATATTCAAAGGTTTCGTTTGATTTTTTTAATTTTCGGATAACGTCGCGCACCTGGGAATCAATATTTTCCAACTGTATATCAAAAATTTCCCGATAGATATCGTCCAGATTAAGACTGTTTTTATTTTGAAAAAAGCAGTCGCTGATGGGATTTAAGATACTTTTGATATCATTAATGGATAAAAAGTTTTTAAAATAGTATATAAAGATCAGAAGGATCATATGCTCTTTGGAATATTTCTTCTTGTCAGACGGCGGCAAAAGCGCGTTTTTTGTATAGTTGTTTATCATGGTTTTGGTTAAGATCTTATCTTCGTCAAAACGTTTGGAAGATTTTAGATGCTCGTCCATAAATGTGGTAATCTGATCCATATACAATTCAATATTAGGTATATCGTCCGGTGGAACATAGTCGATATTCTGAATACTGCGAATCAAATCAAGCATTTCCCTGGTATATTTGTCTGCCATCTGGTAATACGCTCCTTCTTATCGTTCATACCGTCGTTGTTTCATACGCTATATTATAGCCTAATTTTTTTTTAATGACAAGTAAGAGACGCCAATCAGATGAAGTAAACGAATTGTCAGTTGACATGAAAAAGACTGTCCCTAAAGAAAAATGACCTCAGAACTGTTTCCTTCA
>CANRJM010000047.1 GCA_947630925.1 uncultured Lachnospiraceae bacterium | reverse complement strand
ATGGCTGCCATGCTGGCGGCAAGCCCCACGCAGACCGTCCGCACCGGACAGGAAACCGCCTGTATCACATCATACAGTGCCAGCCCTGCTGACACCTCGCCACCAGGGCTGTTAATGTATAGGGTAATGGTTTCCTCTGGGTTTTCCCGCTGTAAATAACGGATCTGTAAGATAAGTGCGTCTGCCTGTTCTGCCGTTATCTCCCCGGTGCAGTCGATTTCCCGGTTCTTAAACATCTCATCGACTATGTTATAGTTTACCAACCCGGCACTAGTTTCTTTCACAATAGCGGGCATTGTTATTTTCTGGTTCATGTCTATTTCTCCTTCCATTCTTTTCTTCTTGGTTCTTTTTTTCTCGGTTCTTTTCTGACCATGCCGCGAAGGGCTCCACCAGTATTCCGGCAAGCAGTTCCAACTGCTCTATTCCCTCGAATGGCGGCAGTAAGGCGACCGCTTCCGAGAGGGTGCATATCTTACCAAAGAGAGAAAAGTAGCACTGTATTTCCTGCCTGTACATCTCCGCAAAACGGGATCCTCCAAGCAGCCCATCCCAGCCGTAAAGATAAGCTTCTAACGGCAAAGGGAAAATGGCGGAATAGCCGGGGCTGTCCCTCCCTGCCTTTTGCAGCCTTTCTTCAAGGGGTATCTTATTCATTTTTCCCATGCGTTTCATCCCTCCCTTCAAAGTAGTCCCGGAATGGAATGGACAGAATAAAGACAGCTTCTGCCATCGACAAATCCTGTCTGTTTTCCATCCGGTTTCGGTGGATAAGGGCGGCTGCCTCCTGATAGGTCAGCCTGTCTTTGTCTGCAAGTTCCGTGATTCCTAACAAGGCACACAGCCTTTCCCATTGCTCTTTATGGGAAGCAAGGTAAACGGATACCGGCATGGATGCAAAGGAACGGAGCACACAGGGAATATACTCTGTATACGCCGCATAGCCATTCAGCATCCTTGCCAGCCTGTCATCCAAAAGCATTTTTTCTATCTGCATAATTCTCCTTTCCGAAGCAGACAACAGCCACTTCTGATTATGTTTTTTTCCTGTACCCAAAAGAACAGGAGAAAGAAACCTACACTGTCACGCTTTGCGGACCAGCTTATTGTAATACAGTAAAAAGCAGCCATAAATGCTTAGTCTATGGCTGTCTTTTTACTGCGACGGTTGTATCGTCATATCCGATACAAACGCCAACCCCCGCTTTTGGGGATTCGGGTTCTTTCACTCTTTTTCCCGGAGCCATTTCATGGCTCTACTGGTGTTTTGCCAAGTTTTTTCCCGCAGACCTTCAGGTCTGTATATCAATAAAACGATAGACAGGACTGTCTGTTTTGACAGTCCTGTGTGATGATTTTATGTGTTTCCTGTTTATCCGAATACAATCTCCAGTTCGTCCATGATATAGTCATTGTGGTTGACATCCACATATTCGTTTCCGTTGGCATCGAAGTAACGGGATGTTCCGTTGACTACATGCTCATATATCGTGACGTCTTTATACAGCACTTCGCTGTTGGAGATGTATGGATTATTTGGTTTTATGTGTCGGTACGGTGCGTCACATCCGGGACAGGTGTAATTGTGTTCGGAAGCAGGAATTACGATGCGTTGTTCCGGAGTCGGAGTAGGCACTGGTGTCGGTTTTACTGTTGGCACGGGCGTTGGTGTTGGCGTCGGCTTTACCGTCGGCGTCACGGTGGACGCCGAGGTTGATGCTGCAGGTTTCTTCTGTTTGTACAGTTTGAATTTTGACAGAGAAACTGTATAGTGGTATTTTTTTATTTGTGCTTTTTTTATGTCTTTGTTTACAGGCGCTGTGTTTTTCAGGTTGTGGGAATCAGTAACGGAATATGCGTCAACTCCGTGCCAGTAGGTCGTTCCATTTTTATCTGTTGCTTTGATGACACACCAGCCATGGTCAATCTGTCTGGATTCAACGTATTTTGCTGTTAATCCGACTGCATTTGCAATATCAGTAGCCATATCAGCACCACTTTCACACATTCCCTCAAATTTGCCTTTGTATAATAATTTGAAGTATTTGTCACTGTTACGGTGATAGTGATACGTTTCCTTTTCGGCATATCCTTTGTTACTGTATGTCATTCTTGCTATGCAGTACGTTTCGATGATGAGTGCCTTTTTCTGAGATGGTGTATATGTTTTGATAACATCGTCCTCAGATAAATCGCTGAGAGGGTTGTAATTTGCGTCCTCACGCCAAAGTTCTGCTGTTACCGTATATTTACTGGTATCCACTTTGGCTTTTTGAGTCATGTCCGCTTTCCAGTCAGCCAAAACCTTACGCAGTCCCTTGTCAGGGTCAGCAAGAAGCGATTTTACTTCGTTGATTACTTTTTTCTTATAACCAGTTGCAGTTGTTTTTTTCTTTTTGGTTGTAATCTTAAACGTCTGCGTATTCCCGTTTGTGTAAGTTACCTTTACGCTTTGGGTTTTACCTACGTCTGTTCCTGACACTTTGAATTTCTTTTCTGCGGTTTTCTTAACCGTGAAGTTCTTGTTTGAGGAACTGATTTTTACCTTTTTGATTTTCTTGGAAGTCTTTACTGTCTTTGACTTTCCTTTGGTTACAGTTACTTTCTTTGTTGCATAGGACTTTGCTTCGGTTGTTGCACCTGTTATGAGACTCATAGAAAGAACCAGAACAAGTGTTCCTATGATGATTTTAATGTTGTTTTTCATAAGAATCATTCCTTTCTTTTGGATGTTTTTTATTCATTCTGTTTTCTCCTTTTTCTATTTTAATTTCTATCCCATAAAATCTTTAAAATCCTTTGTAATATTATATCAAAAAACAGCCAATATAGTCAATATATTAAGTATGTTGAACCTATTAAATATGTTATTGTCGTATTAAATAAGGAGTGTGCTTTATACATGATTTCATACAAGCCGTTTTTTGACACGTTAGCAAGAAAGAACATATCTGAATATGAACTGATTTTTAAGCAGGGAATATCTTCAAATACCATACACAGGATGAAGAAAGGGGAAGCCATTACCACCAAAACGATTGACACCCTGTGCTTTATTCTTGACTGCTCTGTTTCGGAAATCATAGAACATGATAAAACCAAGTGACTTTATTTATTCATCATTCCAGGGCTTTACGCTTTCCAATTTCTTTTCAAAGAACAAAACGGCATCTTCCAGATTCTTTTCCACAAATTCCTTTGACCAGTTTAAGAAATCCAGTTTATGCTTCGAGGAATATCCCTCCGGAACATTACCCAAGGTTTCCAGTATGCCAGCCATCCTTGAAAATTCCATTCCCATCATAATAATTTTACGATTTTGGAAAGTTTGATTTTCTGCCGGGATTTCAAACTCTAAAAATCCATAATTTCCCAGATTATCCTTTACTTCCATTTTTTGTTTCATCACAAATTCCTCCTTTACTTTTCTTAATTACCTTAATTCATTTGATTACACATAATTGAATTGCATAGATTGCATAACTTCAATAACGCATAACTTCAATAACTTCAATTTCTTATCCGGGCATCTCTGATGCCCAATATTATTTCAAAATATTGCTTTTTTCGGTATCTAAAAATTCGATGGATTCTAATTTTATCTGATTTTTAAATCAATATAATAGATAAAGAGAAAAGAAAAAGAAAAAATGGAAAATAAAAACCGTATTATCCCATATTTAGGGCATTTAACTGCTTTTCCATGCAATTTCCGTTATTGTGTTTTTTTGATAACTTTGATATAATTCTCTGTATCATACGATGCTGCTATTTTTGATTGCCGGAATCGTATGATAGAAAATCAGGGAAAGGACAATTGCCATGCGAAAAAAGAATAAAGTCATAGGTACCACCTCTTATATTAATAGAGAAACCGGGGAAATCGAAGAAATGCAGATTGTTGAAAGCGAGGTTTACGAAAAGGACAGCAATTTTCATAAACTGTTTTTACAGAGTTTTATATCTGCGCTAGAGCCGCTAACAAATAAAAAGATATCATTATGTTTCTGGATCATTAAAAACATGAACCGGGATAATCTGCTCCTGTATTCCTACCGGCAAATCTCCGATAAAAGCGGAATCTCTTACGGCACGGTAACAGATACCATGAAAATACTGCTGAAGAACGATTTTCTCCGCAGACATAGTTCCGGCTATTATATTATAAATCCCAGTATTCTGTTTAAGGGTACTTATCAGAGACGTTCCATTGCTTTGAGTAAATATTATGAATGTGAAAAAGGAGAAACACTGCATTCTGAAGAAAAGAGGCTGCAAGATATCCAGAAAACCATTGCCAAATTGCAGCGGCAGGAGAAGCGGATTCAGAAGGGACTGGATTTGGCAAAGTCTTTTGAGGAGAATGATAATGCATGAAGCTTCTTTGTTTACAGGCAATTTTATCAATTCCCGCCAGAATTTGCCTCATAATGCACAAGTGCCTGATTGATGGTTTCAGCCCGTCCTGACTGTAATTCCTGCTCTACAAAATCCACAATTGGCACGGTAAGATATTCTAATGGATACAAAGGATTTTCCTCTTTTAACCGTATCTCAAGTTCCTGTTTTTTCTTTTTCAATATCTCTAACTGATTTGAAATTTGATGATTATGCTCCATGATTCCTTGATTCTTTGCTTTGATGGAAGCATTTTCCGTACTATTTATCTTATTTTGCCGGAGATTTCTTTCGTTCTCTTTTTTAACCCTGTTTCTTAAAATCTTTTTTACGAGAAACAAAGCGAAAAAAGCTATTGGCAATGCCGGCACAGCTCCTATCAGCATGGGAACCTGTATCATCCGATATCCAAAACCTCCGGCAGCAATAAATTCATCCTGTGTCATTCCCTTGTTCATAGTAAGGGTTAATACATAACTTAGGCCTTTACTGATAAGTATCATAAACACAATTTCCACCACTGAAAAAATCCCCCATTTAAGAGAAGTTTCTAATTTTATTTTTTTGTCCGCGTCCTTCAGCTTCCGGTATTCCAACTTATTCTGCATACTGTTTCGTAGCTGCTTTTCCTGCCTGCTGTACGCATCATTTTCTATGGCAAGCTCACGCAGCCTGTCTATTTGCACCATCTATGTCATCCTCCTTTATTTTTCATTGCTTTGAATGTTGTGTATATTAGCGTAACGCCCTGTCAATATTTGCTGCATGCCTCGCTGTACTTGCAGTATTGCCCGCTATCCTTTTGGTATTTTTTGCTATCTGTGCAGTGTCCATCTCGATGTTGCTTGCGCTTTCTGCAATATTTGCGGTATTTCCTGCCGTTGCTATATTCGCCATCATATTAACGGCTGCAATCATATTTCCAACCATTTGCGCTTTTATCATCTTGTCCTGTTTACTAATCATCACTTCTTGATTGCCTATCATCACTTCCTGATTGCCTATCATCTCCTGCTGGTTATCCGTTACTTCCTGTCGGAACAGATACGTATTGTACTGTTCCACACATTCCTGTATCGTAGTTGCCAGATGATTTTCCACCAGATTGATAAAGAAATCCACAGCAGATGGATAACCATAATCTTTGGGATACCATTCGA
>CANRJM010000046.1 GCA_947630925.1 uncultured Lachnospiraceae bacterium | reverse complement strand
TAATGCTCTTTTTAATTGCAAACTCCCTAAAAATGAAGGTTTAGAAATAAAAAATAGGTAGTTATTTGACACTACCTATCATAACTAGGAGGTTAAAAAATGAAGCGAAACAAAATAATTTGCTTACTGCTTGCTTTGGCTCTGGTGTTGACCATGCCGGCAGCCACTACAACAGCGGCAAAGAAGAAAACAACAGATAAGAAGGCGTCGCAGAGCAAAAAGGTGGCGTTGAATAAGAAAAAACTGACTTTGAAGAAGGGAAAAACCTATCAGTTAAAGTTAAAGAACCTGAAAAAGGGGAAAAAAGTAAAATGGTCTACCAACAAAAAGAAAATTGCAACGGTATCTAAGAAAGGGAAGGTAAAGGCAAAGAAAGCCGGAAAAGCAGTTATTACCGCAAAGGTTGGAAAAAAGAAGTATAAGTGCAAGGTCACAGTAAAGAATAAGACAGCGTCCAAGACAACAATTGCATCGGTTGTCGTATTAAACAGATATACCGTACAGGTGGTACTCAATAAGGCGCAGTCTCTTTCTGCATCCAACTTTACGGTAAAAACGAAAGCATATGCATCCGGAACCTATAACCGTACGCTAAAAATGGATGGAGTTACGACATCAAATAAGAAGACATATATCATTACTTTAAGTGAAAGCAGCGCAATCTCTGAGACAGATTATGTGCAGGTTACGGTAAGCAAACTGAAAGGAACCGGTACGGCATCCAAGCAGACGATTTACAGCAGAGGAAAGTTTAATTATCAGGATACGCAGATTTATACTTCCACGCAGGGACAGGAAGTAGATAAGTACTTTGACTTAGATGGTTACGGATGGAGTACAGCCAGCGTTACCGGTCTGCCGGCGGGCGTGAAAGCGAAGATGAGCGATAGCGGCGGATCTATTGAATTTTACGGAACGCCGTCGAGAGCAGGAAGTTTTACCGGAAAAATTGTGACAAAGGATGAATTAGGCAATACATATACTAATAGCATAATCTGGCTTGTTGGAAATGCAAATACCATTGTAGCGGCATATCGTCCGATATATAGAGTTATGGGCAGCAGCGGCTGTTATATAGATCAAAGCATTTATATTACAGGCGGCAGCGGCAGCTATGAGTATGCGATTCAGGGGAACGGTTACGGCATGAGCGTTTACGGTGACGGAGAATTGGAAGGAACTCTGAAAAGCGCAGGAAATTATGCAATAACAGTGGGAATTACAGATAAAGATAATGCGTCCCGGAAGGCAACAGCAAGACTTTCTGTTTCTTTTGCTGCCGGAAGAACGATTTCCGGTATTGTTAAGGATGCAAAAGGGAATCCTCTTGAGGATGCAGAAGTAGACTTTACAAATAGAAACCGCGCGGATCGGTATCTGTCATCTGCATATGATTATACAGACAGTAAGGGCGCATATTCAGTGACGCTTGTGAATGGTACTTATGATATTGATGCTTCCATGACTAACGCAAGCAGGCACATATTATCCTACAAGGTAACAACCAGTAAGTCGGGAGTAGACATTGCACTTCCGGTATATCCGGTTATGGTTTATTCCAACAATTCTGCTGTCAGTAGCTTTGGTTCATGGTACGACAGCACTGGAACATATTATGGTTCCGGAAATAAATTATATTTAAAAGCAGGAACCTATCAGTTGACCAGTACATTTTCCCGGGGGCTTGTAGATTATACCGCAAAAATCAGTCTGAAGGTTACCGCAGCTACTACTTCGGTAACGGCAGCGGTAACGGGGAAAAGTAACCTCAGCGTCACTGGTGATATATCATTAGGAGAAGCTGTTACGGTAACGAACGCTTCCGACTACCGGTATTACCGTTTTGTTCCGACGGAAACAAAGACCTATTATTTTTATTCCGAGGGAAGTGTTGACAGTTATGGTCTTTTGTGCAATACAAATGGAGAAGAGCTTGCTTCAGATGATGACTCCGGAACAACAGGTGGTAATTTCCTGATTTCCTATGAATGTACGGCGGGAACTGCTTATTACATTAGAATAAGTAGTTATGGTGATGAGAGTAGTTTTAACCTTTTCGTATCAGATACCAATCCGGCTTCATATGAAGGAGAGTAGGGGACGGATGCGCATGTATATCAAATGAGACAAGTAGTTAACAGATATACCAAGGTTGAATAATGGACAAAATGCCGAAAACTTACATCGGGGTTTTCGGCATTTGTTCTATCAAACAAATGGTGTGCTTTTGTTTTTTTAAAAAAATTTTAGAAAAAATTGTGTGAATATTGTAAAAATAAAGAGAAAAACATAAAAACATAAAATTTAAACTTTTTCTTGACGAAGAGGCTGGGACATGGTATAGTAATTAGGCGATGTAACAGTCTTTTTTTTATGCCCAAATTTTCTTTGAAAAAATTTCCGGTTTTATGCGTGCCGGGGCATTCAAAGCAGACGGCTCACTGTGAAAGCAGAATATTAGAATGGAGGTAGCGGGTCATGAGAGTAAAGATTACTTTAGCTTGTACAGAGTGCAAACAACGTAATTATGATACGACAAAAGAAAAAAGAAACCATCCGGACAGAATGGAAACAAAGAAGTATTGTAGATTCTGTAGAAGGCACACATTACACAAAGAGACGAAGTAGTCTCAGAATTATGAAAGGAATGTGAATTATGGAAGATTCTGAAAATAAGAAGGAAGCAAAAAAACAGAACGAACCAAAAAAGACAGAAAAAACTGCAAAGAAAAAGGGTAGTTTCTTTCGTTCTCTGAAAGCTGAATTCGCCAGGATTGTCTGGCCGGATAAGGACAGAATCGTGAAAGAAACAGCAGCGGTCATTATTGTAACAGTAATTTTAGGTGCGGTCATTGCCCTGCTTGATTTTGTGATCAAAGCGGGAATTGATAAGATTATTCAAATAGGATAAGGGGATAGACTTATGGCAGATACGGAAGCGCATTGGTATGTTGCTCATACCTATTCCGGGTATGAGAATAAGGTAAAGATGGATATTGAAAAAACAATTGAAAACCGTAATCTTCAGGACCAGATTTTTGAAGTATCTGTTCCTATGTTGAATGTTGTTGAAGAGAAAAATGATACGAAGAAAACTGTTCAGAAGAAGATGTTTCCGGCGTATGTTCTCATCAACATGATTATGAATGACGATACCTGGTATGTTGTTCGTAATACCAGAGGTGTTACGGGATTCGTTGGACCGGGTTCTAAACCGGTACCCCTTACGGATGAGGAAATGAAAAGCATGGGCTTAAAGGTTGATGCGCCAAATGTTCCATTTAGTATTGGCGATTCAGTCGTAGTAAAATCCGGTGTTTGGGAAGATACAACGGGTATTGTCCGCAAGATTGACCACCAGAACAAAATGGTTACGATCAACATTGATATGTTTGGTCGCGAAACGCCTGTTGAAATTAGTTTTAATGACGTTGAAGCAGTTTAGAATGTTCTGAATAGGATTAATGATCCATGAGAAAAAAGGGATTAGGCTTTGCCGAACTCTTTTATAAAAAATGTGATTTTCCACATGAATTTTACAGGAGGTAAGTAAAAATGGCTAAGAAAGTCGAAGGATATATTAAATTACAGATTCCTGCTGCAAAAGCAACGCCGGCGCCACCTGTTGGGCCTGCGCTTGGTCAGCATGGAGTAAATATTGTACAGTTTACAAAGGAGTTCAATGCTAAGACAGCCGGACAGGAGGGGATGCTGATTCCTGTTGTTATCACGGTATATCAGGATAAGAGCTTTAGCTTTATTACAAAAACTCCGCCGGCAGCAGTGCTGATTAAAAAGGCGTGCAAGATACAGTCCGGTTCCGGTGTCCCGAATAAGACGAAGGTTGCTACTATTACGAAGGCTCAGATTCAGGAGATTGCCGAGACAAAAATGCCTGATTTAAATGCCGCTTCTCTGGAAGCCGCTATGAGCATGATTGCCGGAACAGCGCGCAGTATGGGCGTTGACATAGAAGAATAAATTACGCATAAAAAAAGATTGTTATAGAAGGAACGTTGTGGGAGGCGACACATGGAGTGTCTTAGTACCCGCCGTTAACACCACCAGGAGGTTATATATTATGAAGCGAGGAAAGAAGTATACAGAAGCTGCAAAGTTGATCGACAGAACGGCGCAGTATGAATTGGAAGAAGCGGTTAGTCTTATCAAAAAGACTGCAACTGCAAAATTTGACGAAACAGTTGAAGCGCATATCCGACTTGGCGTTGATGGACGTCATGCAGACCAGCAGGTCCGTGGCGCAGTTGTATTACCGCATGGTACCGGTAAGCAGGTTAGAGTACTGGTATTTGCCAAGGGGGATAAGGTAGATGAAGCGTTAGCTGCCGGAGCGGATTATGCGGGCGGCGATGAGCTGATTCCTAAGATCCAGAATGACGGATGGTTTGAATTTGACGTCGTTGTTGCTACGCCTGATATGATGGGTGTTGTTGGACGTCTTGGACGTGTTCTTGGACCAAAGGGCTTAATGCCAAATCCAAAAGCAGGTACGGTTACCATGGATGTAACTAAGGCTGTCAATGATATTAAGGCAGGTAAAATTGAATACAGACTTGACAAGGCAAATATTATCCATGTGCCGGTTGGAAAGGTTTCTTTTCGTGAAGAGCAGTTGGTAGAAAATATTGATGCTTTGATGTCTGCTATTACGAAGGCTAAGCCTGCGGCTGCAAAAGGACAGTACTATAAGAGCGTATCTGTATCCAATACAATGGGACCTGGCGTTAAATTAAATACTGCAAGATTTATCTAATTTTAGAGAAAGTTACGATACAAAAACAGGAAGAGCAGCAATGTTCTTCCTGTTTTTTTTGTTTGCACGCCTTGGGCGCACTCTAACGGGTGCAATGCAAGTTACATCCGAGCGTATTCGCGCCAAACAGGAAATGCAAGAGCCATTTTAGCCCAAAAATGTCAAATAAATGTCAATTTAAGCAAAATATATTGACTTTGTTATCGGATGATAGTATATATTAGATATATATATCTATATCATGAATGATTGGATATGCAGAGACAAGTTTTATTAAAAAGATAGTAATGCTAATATGAAATGCTATGGAAGAAATGGACATTATGGAAAAAAATGGAGGGATGGTGAAAACGTATGTTAAAATCGACTCACTTAACTTTGCCTGCGTATGGATCGTGGGGGCTTTTGGTAATTAGCACGTTATATGTAGTTGCAAGGTTGGTATTGGGAAAAGTTTCGCAGACGGTGGTATCTTTTCGGGGAATTGGGATTCAAATTGCTCCGAACTTTTATGATGCGGTGCATATAGTTACATTATTACCCTATTATCTGCTTTTTCTTGCTTCTTTTGTATTGCTCCTTTCTGTATGTCATTTTGTCGTATGTTATCGCAGAAAAGTAGTGTTTTTTGCTCTTTCATGGCTAATGGGAGCAGTTGGAAATTATTATCTCTGGGATAAGATTACAGCTCCAGAGATTTATCTTCCGGAGCTTTCTATTGATATAAAAAATCCGATCGCTAGAGATGGTTGGAATCTTACGATTTCTTTCAATCCGGGTGAAGTGGCAGAAAAGTTTTCATTAATTCCATCTGCAGTGCTTTTGTTGCTTTCGCTTGGATTGTTTTTTGTAACGCTTTGGCTGTGGAAGAAAAAGGCTACATTCGAGCCAAAAAAGGAAATGCAAGAGCCATTTTAGCCCGAAAATGTCAAAAAGATGTCATTTTAAGCAAAATACATTGACTTTGTTATCGGATGATAATATATATTATTGACAAACCATGGGCAAAGGATGCAAATGGAAATAATCTCAACACATTCTATACAATTGATGGCA
>CANRJM010000045.1 GCA_947630925.1 uncultured Lachnospiraceae bacterium | reverse complement strand
GTAATGCTCTTTTTAATTGCAAACTCCCTAAAAATGAAAGTTTAGAAATAAAAAATAGGTAGTTATTTGACACTACCGGATATAAATTGGAGGATCATGTATGAAAAAATGGATGGAAAGCAGATGGAAGCGTTTTTTAACCATCTTTTTAACGGCAGTGATGTTTACTGTTTCTATAGGCGGATTTTGCGGAGTTATTCTGGCAGAATATGCAGGCGCATATGATACGAAGCGCTCTGTCCTGTATAGCCGCGGAGAACGTAATCTGCAGAGTATCTATAGTAAAAAAATTTATGACAATATAAATGCAAATCCGGAGTGTATGGAAGGCTCCCGAATGGAATATGCAATTGTCAGAGGATTTGATTTGACGGATGCCGAGCTCGCAGACAAGAGCCGGTGCATCTATCATACAGACAATTTTTATCAGGGGAATCCGGAAAAAAAGAAGCTTGTTGCAGAAAATTTTTATCCAAATGTTTGGTGCGAATATTGCGTTAATTTGTTACAAAGCCTCTATTCGAATGGGGGAAGCTATAGCGAATGGAGCTATCTGGATGAAATCCATATTCGCAAAAGCCAGGCGGCGGAGAAAGACCAGAACGGAGATTCCGGCAAAAATCTTTCTGTTTTATATGACAGTTGGCAGGATTCGTACACTGGCAATGACGGACTTGGCGGATTTGAAGATTTAAGCATAGATTTTAGAGGGACTGTGACTGAAAAAATCAGGCGTCTGGTTTATAATCAGGACGACGGCGTTTTTTATTACGAGAGTGATAATCTGGCGTATCCTATGGAGAAAATCCAGATACGCTGCGGCGGTTTGCTGGCTGCCGGGAACATAGAGAAGCTGCCAAAGGGAAATCCAGCAAACAGCCTTATTACTTTCACATTAAGGGAGAGGGATGGAAAACAGATTTATCTGTCGGATAATGGGACGTCGCTCGTTCTGGATACAACAAAATACAGGCTTTGGGGAGATATTGCCGGAGATTATACCCAGATAACGGCAGACGCCATCGCAACGATTTCTTCCAGTGCAATGCTTCCGCGCATTCTCCACAAGACCAGTAATACTAAATGGATGGGATGGCCGAAAAAGAACAGTGGGCAGAATAAAAGGCTTCCGCGGTTCCAGTATACTTATCAGGATGTAAAAACGGTAGAGCAGTATTGGATTGTATCTTATGTTATGCCGCAGGCATTGGCGGGCGATACGGATGTAAATGATTTGTTTAGCGAGCAGAGGGCGTTTATCGGATTTTTGTGCAATATGCGGTATGTGTTTATCGCGCTTGCGATATTGCCGCTGCTGATTGGATTTGCTTCTGCTGTTCTGTTTTGCATCTTGCAGCATGAAAGGGGAAAAGAGTATGCGGCACAGCAATGTAAGGAAGAAAAAACAGGATTTTGGCGAGGGCGTGTCTCATTACTTGCACATCTGGTATGGATATCGGCTGCTGTTGCCTGCCTGATTGAATTTGGCGTAGTAATTCCGTTAGATGAAATATTCCAGTCCGCTCATTCTGTGAATATTCAGATTCTGCTTGCAGGTCTGGGGCTGTTTTGCATATTCGTTTCTGTATATATGGTAATCTGGTTTTTGGCAAAAGCTGCCTTCCAACAGGGAGCGAAAAGGAGAAGACTGATTTTGGAAAGACTGAGGGGATGGCGGGATACAATACGCGGCAATTTTTCCCTTCTGGCTAAAACGGCCATTCTTTTAGCGGTACTCACGATTTTGGAGCTATGGGTTATTGGAGTTACGGCTTATTCTATGGAAGCAGAATTTTTCTTTTTCTGTATTTATAAAGTGGCAGAGGTACTATTTGTCCTGACAGTGGTACTACAACTCAAGAAGCTGCAGGAAGAGGCAAAGAAGCTTGCTGACGGGGATTTAAACTGCAGAATGGATACTTCTAAATTATTATGGGAATTTAAAAAACATGGCGATTATCTCAACCAGATCAGCGCCGGAATGCTCAAAGCGGTCGATGAACGGATGAAGAGCGAACATTTTAAAACGGAGTTGCTCACGAATGTTTCCCATGATATTAAGACGCCGTTGACTTCTATTATCAATTATGTTGATTTGATGAAAAAGGAGACGATTACGGAAAAGAGGGTATTAGAGTATCTGGAGGTTCTGGACCGCCAGTCTGCGCGGATGAAAAAGCTGATTGAAGATCTGATGGAAGCGTCAAAAGCGTCAACAGGCAATCTGGCAGTCAATCTGGTAATCTGTGATATTCATATCCTGATAACGCAAATGACAGGAGAATATAAGGAACGTTTTGAACAGGCACAGTTGGAGTTGGTTGTATCACAGCCGGAGCAGCCGCTGTATATTTTGGCGGATGACAGGCATCTCTGGAGGATTTTTGATAATCTGATGAAGAATATTTATAAGTACAGCCAGCCGGGCAGCAGAGTGTATATTGATGCAGGTATACGCGACAGGAAGGTGCAGATTGTTTTTCGGAATATGTCAAAATATCCGTTAAATATTTCAAGTGAGGAGCTTTTAGAGCGATTTGTGCGTGGGGACAGCTCGCGGAATACAGAGGGGAGCGGACTGGGACTTTCAATCGCACAGAACCTGGCTGAGCTGATGGGAGGAAAACTGGAGCTTTATATAGATGGGGATTTATTTAAGGTAATTGTCAGTTTTCCGGAAAATATACAGAAGTAAACTTCGGCATTTGCGGATATTGACACATGGAATTGCAGCGCTTTGCGCAACAAGCCTTAAAAGTGGGCGACAATCAAAATCAGGCAATCGCAGACCTTTTCATAGGTTTGTCGCTGGAGGCATATTTGGGGGAACAGGGAATTGACCCTTTCGGTATGAATCCAAATTCTAAAAAAGGAGATGGAAAATGAAAGAAATAATTAAAATAGATCATTTGTACAAAAGCTTCGGCGATGTAAAAGCAGTGCATGATCTGAGCTTTCATGTTAAGGAAGGCGAGCTTTTCGCTTTTCTCGGTGTCAATGGCGCGGGCAAATCAACAACCATCAATATCATGTGCGGTCAGATGTCAAAGGACAACGGCAGCGTTATAATCGACGGTCACAACCTCGATTATGATTCGGATGCGATTAAGCGCAAGCTTGGCGTCGTTTTTCAGAATTCCGTCCTGGATGCTGCGCTATCCGTTTACGATAACTTGGAAAGCCGTGCCGCCTTGTATGGCATTGTCGGAAAAGTGTTTCGGGATAGGCTTTCCGTCCTTTCTGAAATGCTCAAATTTGAGGACATATTAAAACGGCCGGTTGGAAAACTGTCCGGAGGACAGCGCAGAAGAATTGATATCGCCCGTGCCTTATTCCATAACCCCAAAATTCTGATTCTTGACGAACCCACAACGGGGCTTGATCCGCAAACACGGAAAATACTATGGAATGTGATTTCTGATTTTCGTAAAACCGAAAATATGACGGTATTCCTAACTACTCACTATATGGAAGAAGCGTCCGAAGCAGATTATGTTGTCATTATTGACGATGGTAAAGTATCTGCAGAGGGGACACCGCTTGAACTGAAAAACGATTATACAGGGGACTATATTACGCTCTATGGAATCAGTCAAGATGAAATAAAGCTTCTCGGTACAGAGTATGAGGCGATAAAAGATGCTTACCGTCTGTTTGTTCCAAATACAAGAGCAGCAACAGAAATAATTATTAAAAACCCTGAACTGTTCCATGATTATGAAATAACAAAGGGCAAAATGGATGATGTTTTTCTCGCAGTTACAGGAAAAAAGCTTGTGGGAGGTGTTGAAAAATGAGGACGGTGATCGCTCTTATAAGAAGAAATCTAAAGCTGTTTTTCAAAGACAAGGGTATGTTTTTTACATCTTTGATTACGCCGGTCATCCTGCTTGTCCTTTATGTGACTTTTCTCGGAAATGTGTACCGTGATAGTTTTACTCCTAATTTGCATGGATCATTTTCTCTTTCGGATAGTCTGATTGATGGTCTTGTTTGCGGACAGCTAATTTCATCCATTCTTGCAGTATCCTGCGTGACAGTTGCTTTCTGTGCTAACTTTTTGATGGTACAGGATAAGGCGAATGGCATCATAAAAGATTTGAAAATCTCTCCTGTCAATTCCTCGATGCTTTCCATGAGTTATTATATCGCATCGTTACTTTCCACGCTCACGATCTGTTTCGCGGCAACGGGCATCTGCCTTGCGTATGCAGCGTTTGTAGGATGTTATATGTCGGCAGCGGATGTTTTGCTTCTTTTACTCGACGTCTTATTGCTCGCATTGTTTGGAACGGCGCTTTCTTCAATTATCAATTTCTTTTTATCAACGCAGGGACAGATTTCCGCAGTCGGTACAATTATCAGCGCGGGATATGGCTTTCTATGCGGCGCATATATGCCTATTTCATCTTTTGGAACAGGTCTTCAGAAAGCTCTCTCGTTCCTGCCGGGGACATACGGGACATCTCTTGTTCGTAATCACGCTATGCAAGGCGCACTCGTGGAAATGAACAGACAAGGCGTTCCGATGGAAGTCATAGAGGAAATAAAGGATTCTTTGGATTGTAACCTGTATTTTTTTGAGCATCAGGTGGGAATTCCTTCGATGTATATCATCCTCGGTGGAACCATTGTAATTCTAATCGGCATTTACATTTTCCTGAATGTTATGAGAAAGGGAATCCGTAAATAGGAATAACATTTATTGCACCCCGCAATCTGCACGGTGTTCCGTTATTTTTGCGAGAGAAAAGATAAAGGTACGGATGAAAAAGTATCCTTCTGCCGAACCGGAAGTGTCCTCTTATCTTCGGATAGAGGGCATTTTTCCTTGTGTTTTCAAATGGGATTTTGCAGAAGTAAAAAAGGAAAATAGAGAGTGGGAATGTCCGCTGGTGTGGAGATTGGGAAAAACTGATTCGAGGGCTGCATCTTGAAACATGAATCCATAGACAGATTTGCTATCAGAAGAAAAGTGTTGTATGATATAGGTTGTCAGGTATCTACGGAACTACAGTTTTCCGTTAGCTCTGTCACTGCACTGTAAATTCAAGGGAAGCTTGAGAAGGATAGTCTATTCCAATCCGGGAGGGCAGTGCAGAAGAATAGAAGCAGAAAGACATTTGCATATTAGTGAAATGGAGAAAAAATATGGAAAAAGAGTTAGTAATTGTGCTTGATTTTGGCGGGCAGTATAATCAGTTAGTGGCGCGGCGTGTCAGGGAATGTAACGTATATTGTGAAATTTATTCCTATCGTACCGATATTAACAAAATAAAAGAAATGAACCCAAAAGGAATTATCCTGACTGGTGGACCAAATAGCTGCTATGATGCAGATTCCCCAACTTATACGGATGAACTGTTTCAGTTGGGTGTTCCGATTTTGGGACTTTGTTATGGCGCGCAGCTCATGATGCATATTTTGGGCGGCAAGGTAGAAAAAGCGCCTGTTCAGGAATATGGGAAGACAGAGGTATTAGTAGATACTGCGTCTCCTTTATTTATGGGAGTATCTGAAAAGACAGTCTGTTGGATGAGCCATTCTGATTATATTTCCCGCGTGGCGCCCGGCTTTGATATTGTAGCGCATACCTCGGACTGCCCGGTGGCAGCAGCGCAGGACTGCAGCCGGAAATTGTTTGCCATCCAATTCCACCCAGAGGTTTTACATACGCAGGAAGGGACGAAAATGCTTTATAATTTTGTCCGCAACGTTTGTGGATGTGCCGGTACATGGCGAATGGATTCTTTTGTGGAACAGTCTGTTCAGGCAATCCGTCGGAAAGTAGGAAACGGAAAGGTTCTTTGCGCATTATCCGGTGGCGTTGATTCTTCTGTCGCGGCAGTCATGCTTTCGAAAGCAATAGGCAATCAACTGACCTGCGTGTTTGTCGATCATGGTCTGCTCCGCAAAAACGAGGGCGATGAAGTGGAGGAGGTTTTTGGGCCGAATGGACCGTACGAGCTTAATTTTGTCCGCATCAATGCGCAGGATCGTTATTATGCAAAACTGAAAGGAGTGACAGAGCCGGAAGAAAAGCGGAAAATTATCGGCGAGGAATTTATCCGCGTATTCGAGGAAGAAGCGAAAAAAATCGGTGCGGTTGATTTTCTGGTGCAGGGAACGATTTATCCGGATGTGGTGGAGAGCGGTCTCGGAGGAGAGTCCGCAGTAATTAAATCCCACCACAATGTAGGAGGCTTGCCTGACTATGTTGATTTTAAGGAAATTATAGAGCCTCTCCGCAATTTATTTAAGGATGAGGTCCGTAAAGCGGGACTTGAAATGGGGATTCCGGAAAAACTGGTTTTTCGCCAGCCATTCCCTGGACCGGGACTTGGTATCCGCATTATCGGCGAGGTTACAGCGGAGAAGGTCCGCATCGTGCAGGAGGCAGACGCAATCTACCGTGAGGAAATTGCAAATGCCGGTCTTGATAAAATGATTGGCCAGTATTTTGCCGCCCTGACTAATATGCGGTCCGTCGGCGTTATGGGCGATGAGCGTACTTACGATTATGCCATTGCTCTGCGGGCGGTAAATACGATAGATTTTATGACGGCGGAAAGCGCAGAAATTCCGTTTGAGGTGCTGCAGAAGGTAATGAGCAGGATTATTAACGAAGTGCGTGGAGTGAATCGGGTGTTTTATGATTTGACGAGTAAGCCGCCGGGGACGATAGAGTTTGAGTGATGAAATGGGATTGAAAAAGCCGGTGTTTATGCGGGCTGCAAGCAAATTTGCTTAAGTA
>CANRJM010000044.1 GCA_947630925.1 uncultured Lachnospiraceae bacterium | reverse complement strand
CGTGCTGAACTTTTCAAGCGTCAGCGTGTTATATATTACCACTTTTTCTAACGCCTGTCAACACTTTCTTTGAAATTCTTTCATTTTTTCTTTCCACAAATAAATTTACCTGTTAGGAATGCCGCAAACAAAAGGTTAGCTTGCATTCCTATAGCAGCTATATTATACTAATAAGTAATGATAAATCAATGTCCTATACATGAAAAAATGACAAAAAGGGGGATTCACATGGCACAGGCTCTTATTTTTTTAGCCACCGGATATGAAGAAATAGAAATGCTGACAGTCGTAGATTTATTGCGTCGCAGTCATATTAGCATTGATATGGTTTCTATTTCAGATTCTTTGGAGGTAACCAGTTCGCACAACGTTACGATCAAAGCAGATATCCTGTTAAAAGACGCAGATTTTGACAGCGCACAAATGATTGTTCTGCCAGGCGGTATTCCCGGCACTCCAAATCTTTTGGCGTGTACCGCTCTGACCAATCAGATAAAAGATTTTGCTGCAAAGGGCAAATGGCTTTCTGCTATTTGCGCGGCTCCAACCATTTATGATCATCTTGGTCTGTTTCAGGGAAGAAAGGCAACCTGCTATCCGTCGTTTGCAGAAGAACTGAACGATGCTTCCTATGTCAAACAGCCTGTTGTTGTAGACGATATTTTTATCACATCACGAGGCGCAGGTACCGCTATAGAATTTGCCGCTGCAATTGTTGAACGCTTTGCAGGCAGGAAAGCGGCAGAAGAAGTTCTTCAACAAATCATCTATAATGATAAGGATGAAAAAGGCAAAAGCCAGATATAAAATATAGGTATATGGATAAATTAACGAATGCAGAAAGTAAAAACACCTTCTGCATCCTGAGCCTATTGGTTAAAAACAGCATCAGCCTACTGCTGATGCTGTTTCAAATGCTTCTTTATAACTTAATACTCTGGATATGTATGACTTGCAGTAAGACGGTACGCCGCCGTTTCGTTTGACAGCGCCGCTCCCTGCGTTATAAGCAGCAAGCGCAAGTTTTACATTTCCATTAAATTCTTTTAGCTTCTGTTTGATGCATTTTGCTCCACCCATAATATTTTCTTCCGGATCATATGGATTCTCTACACCTAAACTCTTTGCAGTAGCCGGCATTAACTGCATGACTCCAATGGCTCCTGCGCTTGATACATCCTTCGCATTAAAATTGGACTCTGCTTTTGCAATGGCCTTGAGCAGACTTTCCGACACGCCATACCGCTTTGCTGCTTTTTTGAAATAAGCGTCATACTTTGTCTTTTTCATAGAAGAAGCAGAAGAGGTTTTGGAAGCTATATTTTCTTTTGATGTTTTTGCAACATCTTTATAGATAACTGTTTTCCCTGTAATCGGATCCTGAAAAAGCGCTTTTCCTGTCCCGTCCTGTAATGCCAAAGCTGTTGTCTGGTCGGAAACAGCGTCCTCGTTTTCCTGCAGCGTTTGCTTTCCCTTGCTCTCTGCAGCAATTTCGTCAGAGGTTTTTTCGCTGTGCAGCATATCTTCAAAGCTGGTAATTGTCGTTTCCCGTTGTGCAGTATCTGTATGTTTTGCAAACGGTTTAATATGCAGATATGATATGCTCTGAACCATGCTTTTCCTCCTCCCCGATAGCCTGAGCTTTAAACATCATTTTTCTGAAACAATTTTTTTAATGTAATATCTTCTGGCGCAGACTGAAGCGTTCTGTTCTGAACCCTTGGCGCTTTTTTCGAAACCTGCTTTACCCTGGTAGGCGGCTCCCCGCCGTGCAATTCGATTTCCGTTATCATAGGTTCTGCGATATCTGCAGCAGTCACAGTCCTGGCGTTCTCCATCCCGTTCCTTGCCTGTCCGTTTACAGGATATCTGACCTCTGCCGGAACCGGTGCGGAACAAACCGCCTTTTTACAGTACCTCACTTTCGCTCGTTTCCCCTCGCAAATCATAAAATCCACACCTCCGTACTATTTACAATCTGCCGCGCTACTTTTATCCGCTTTTCCCAACGGTACCCGTATATCGTTCTCATCTTATGATCCCATATAAATTCACATTGTATTCTTATTTTACATGAAAGTATAGAAATGTGCAATGAAAATTTACACAATATAATTTACGTTTATTGCCATTTGAATCCCTTTGTGTTAGAGTAAAAAACAAAAGGACGTCATGAAAAAAACTGGGGGTAGTTTGAAAACTAAGCTCGATAGCTTAGTTTTCAAACTACTATTTGTGCCGGAGTGTCACAAATAGTTATGATGGCAGATGAGAAACTGCATACGCAGCTTTCTCATCGCCCCGTCGCGTAAACGCTCCGGAATGGGGGTATTATGGAAAAACAGATTGAAAAACTGGCAGAATTGGTTTCTGAGAGCAAACATATTGTATTCTTTGGCGGTGCAGGCGTCAGCACGGAAAGCGGCATTCCGGATTTTCGCAGTGTGGATGGTCTGTATCATCAAAAGTATGACTATCCGCCGGAAACCATTTTAAGCCATTCCTTCTTTTTAAGTAAAACAGAAGAATTTTATTCTTTTTACCGGGATAAAATGATTTATTTGGATGCAAAGCCCAATATCACACATTTAAAACTTGCAGAATGGGAGCATCTGGGAAAATTGGAAGGCATTGTAACACAGAATATCGATGGTCTGCATCAACAGGCCGGAAACAAAAAGGTATATGAACTGCACGGGTCTATCCATCGTAATTACTGTATGCGCTGCCATCGCTTCTATCCACTTGACGCAATTCTTCACAGCGATGGCATTCCAACCTGTGAATGCGGTGGTATCATAAAACCTGACGTTGTTCTTTATGAAGAAGGTCTGGATGACAGAACCGTATCCGGTGCCATCCAGGCGATCGCCCATGCCGATTTGATGATTGTAGGCGGTACTTCCCTCTCCGTATATCCGGCTGCCGGTATGCTGCAGTATTATCAGGGAAGTCATCTTGTATTGATTAACAAATCCGCCACTCCATATGACGCAAATGCCGACCTCCTGATCCAAAAAGGGCTGGGGGAAGTATTTCAGTCTTTGGCATAATTGCTTTTCACTTCTTAACATACTTCTTACCCGAACAAACGTTATGGTAAGAAGTATGTTTTTACCGCCGTGTTCTGTCAAAAAGGCACAGGTATTCTACCATCTCATATTTATTCAGAAGTTCCCGATACGCTTGATCCTCTTCATATTCATACAATGCCTGCTATAAAAAACGGATGCTTATCTAAAGAAGTCGTTCCAAAAATCTTCGTACAAGTTTCCATTATCTCCATCTTCTCCTGAACCGTACTGATCCCCCTCGTTGTTGTTTCCATTATTATTTCCGTTATTATTGTTCCTGTTATTGTTTTCGCCGTTATTCCCGCTGCCCTGATTTGATGTGTTGCCGTTGGACAGACTGTCTAAAGATTCACTTCCCTGCAGGGTAACCGTAACCTTCTTTTCCACATATCTTCCATTGTTGCTTCTCTTTAGGGTAATTTCAACTTTTGTACCCTTACGATAGCTGTTAATCTTTTCCTGCAGGCTCTCCATCGTGGTAACTTCCATCTTATTGACTGCCGTAATAACATCATTCACTTTAATCCCTGCTTTGTCTGCCGCTCCGCCTTTAGCAACTTCACTGACATAAACGCCATACGGTACATTATACGCTTTCCCTGCGTCTGTTACTGTCTGACCGGAAATACCGAGATATCCCTTCTCTGAATCCTCTAATGCTTCACGGTTCATTAATTCATCAATAATCGGCGTCGCCACAGAAATCGGAATCGCATATCCGACGCCTTCTACCGCAGAGTCTGCAATCTTAGCTGAATTAATGCCAATTACCTGCCCTTTCATATTAATCAGGGCGCCGCCGCTATTTCCCGGATTGATTGCGGCGTCCGTTTGAATGGCTTTAATTTTATTTTGTGAGCCGTTATTTTCAGAAGACTCTGTTATTTCGCGATCCTTTGCGCTGATATATCCCACCGTTACGGACTGACCATAACCAAGGGCATTTCCAATGGCAATTACTTTTTCGCCAACTTTTACTTCGGATGAATTGCCCAAATCAGCAATCTTAATCTTACTCATGGTTGTTTTCTTGATTTTTGCAGTCTTGACCGCAATTACCGCCAAATCATTAGTAGAGTCTGCTCCTTTTTTCTCCGCCTCATAAATCTCCCCGTCAATAAACTGTACAGAGATTGTCTTTGCTCCATCAATAACATGATTGTTCGTTGCAATCAAGAGTTCTTTTTCATTCTGCCCTACAATAAAACCGGAACCACAGCTTGTAGTATCCTGTCCCTGATAATACTGCCCAAACAAATCATAATAATCTGCTCCCTTTGTCGTGCTTGTAATGGCAACAATCGCCGGCATACTCTGTTCCGTAATCGCCGTTACCTCGTTAGACTCAATCGCGCTGCCGGTAGTCACAACGGCATTGTTTGCAGAATTATTGGTAGTGGTATTCAACCTGACATTATCTTTTGTATTTCCCAAAAGCCGCTGCGATATCAGATTAACGCCGACAAAACATACGCCTGCAATCACGCCGAACAACACAGCGCATACCGCTGTCACTGCAATCTTCTGTCCAAAAGAAAGCGGGCGTCTATTTTTTTGCTTCTTCTGCCGGGAA
Source organism: uncultured Lachnospiraceae bacterium (assembly GCA_947630925.1). GTDB lineage: Bacteria > Bacillota > Clostridia > Lachnospirales > Lachnospiraceae > Butyribacter. The sequence goes on along the minus strand of CANRJM010000044.1, from coordinate 2,189 downwards.
ACCGGAGTCGGCTCAGACCATCTTGTATTCTGTTGCCTTGAATCGTTATAATGATACATTGGCTGAGATGCATTGTCCATATTCTCGTGATTTTTCTGTTCATAAAAGCCGTTTCCCGCAGTATCTGCATGTTCTGTTTCCTGCGCATTCCCTGTATGCTCTGCGCCACTCGCCGCATTCTGTTTGTTTTGATCGTATTCATTGCCGTAAAAATCGCCGGAATGCGTAGAATGCGTACTCTCTGCGTTGCTATCCTGATAAGAATAGCTATAGGTAGAGCTGTTTCTGTCTTCATAACTGCCTTCTACGGAATTTCCATATTCTCCCGTATACTCTGTTTTCTTTTCTTCTTTATTTTCTTCCATGTGTATAACCTCCTATATCTGTCTATTAAGGGTACGATATAATATTGCATAAAGCCAACTTCTATCTTCCTAACCGTTAGTTTATCAACGAATTGTGTAAAAGATGTGAAATCAAAAATTTTTTTTATAAAGTCCGCAAAGTCTAAGGAAAAATGCAGAAAAATGGCAGAATCATATTGCGCTTTAAATCTGAAACCGATATAATATAGTCGCAAACTGCACATATTATACAACATAAAATACTACGATACTTTTGAGTTAAGAACGATTGAAGAGAAGGTGACGTTTTGATTAAAGAGAACCAGAAATTGCTAAATATATTACAACTAGTGGTTGATGCCATTATTATTGGTTTTTCATTTCTGCTTGCATATAACCTGCGTTTTGATGATACATGGAGTCCTCTGATTAAATATGGAATCATCAATCCTCCATTTGGCTATGTGCGCCGCATGGAGGACTATGAGGTTATGTTAATTCTTTTAATTCCCTCCTATCTGGTTTTATACCGTCTCTTCGGCATGTATGATCCAAAACGGACGAACGGGCGGCGAATAGAATTATTCGGCCTTCTTAAGGCAAATACCTGTGGCGTTATTTACTGCGTTGCCGTTCTATACTTAATTAAAGAACCTGATTTTGCCCGTCTTTTCCTGGCAATCTTTGCGGTTGTCAATCTGATAATCGATTATTTGTTCCGCCTGTGCGTTATGCGTGTCCTCCGGGGAATGAGGCGGTCGGGTTTAAATTTAAAACACATTCTTCTCGTTGGCTATAGCCGGACTACAGAGGGCTATATTGACCGGTTGCGCACCCACCCCGAATGGGGATATATGGTGCATGGCATTTTGGATGACAACCATAAACCCGGAGATTCATATCGAAGCGTACAAGTTATCGGTCCTATCCAAAAACTGGAAACCCTGTTATCCGGAAACGAATATGATGAGATAGCGATTACCCTGAGTATTGATGAATATGCAAAGCTGGAACAAATTGTTGCTATTTGCGAAAAGTCCGGCGTGCATACAAAATTTATTCCGGATTACAACCATATTATTCCTACAAAACCATATACAGAGGATTTGGACGGGCTTCCGGTTATCCATGTACGCCATGTGCCGCTAAGCAGTTCATTCAACAATATTTTAAAAAGAACAGTGGATATTTTTGGCGCATTAATCGCCCTTATTATTTTTGCCATTCCCATGATAATTGTGGCGCTGCTTATTAAACTTACCTCGCCGGGGCCTCTGATTTTTAAACAGATGCGTATCGGTTTGCATAACCGTGAATTTCCTATGTATAAATTCCGCTCTATGCAGGTACAGGAAGAAAGCGAGGAGAAAAAAGCGTGGACCACAAAGAATGATCCCCGGATCACTCCTATCGGTAAGTTTATGCGAAAAACAAACATTGATGAACTTCCACAACTGTTTAATGTACTGCGGGGGGATATGAGCCTGGTAGGTCCGCGCCCGGAACGTCCGTTTTTTGTGGACAAATTTAAAGAAACAATTCCCCGCTATATGATTAAGCATCAGGTACGTCCGGGTATGACAGGATGGGCGCAGGTTAACGGCTATCGTGGCGATACTTCTATCACAAAAAGGATTCAATGCGATTTATATTATGTAGAAAATTGGACTCTTTTATTGGATTTTAAGATTATCTTCCTTACCTTTTTTGGCCGAAGGGTCAATAAAAATGCATATTAATATGATATTCTGCAAAAATACAATCCGTTTAAGATAGTGTCAAGTGATCCATGAAAAAACGAGTCAAAAGAAAAAAGGCTCGAATGAACCTTGAAAATTGCAGATA
>CANRJM010000043.1 GCA_947630925.1 uncultured Lachnospiraceae bacterium | reverse complement strand
GCCGGCGTTACGTTTCCGCCAGGAGCCGGCGTGTTGGTCGTCCCAGGCGCCGGTGTTGCGTTTCCGCCAGGAGCTGGCGTGTTGGTCGTCCCAGGCGCCGGTGTTGCGTTTCCGCCAGGAGCTGGCGTGTTGGTTGTACCCGGCGTCGGCGTTTCGCTCGGTGCCGGCGTATCCGTTGCTTCCGGAAGCAGGAACTCCTCTAATGCATCCAGGCTTTCTTTTAACTGACTCTCTAACTTAATCATCTCTGCTAAGGACAGTGTAGTAATATCTTCTACGCCCGCCATAGCAGCTGCCTGATCCAAAGCATCGTCAAGGTCTGCTTTTGCCCACATATAATCGTCACTCTCTGTATCATATTTACTTTCATTAAATGCCTGTGCTTTTGCATAGGTAGCGTCAAAAATTGCTTTAAAGCCTGTTAACACTTTTTCTTTTGCCAGCTTCTGATTTTCAACCTTCTGATAGTTACTAACCTCCTGGTTATTAACCAGAGCATCCGCTTCTGAAATGGCTTTCTGAAGCGCCGTCCACTGCTCCTTGCTGTAATTAGCCTCCACTAATTTGCTCTGCTCTGCCTTAAAAGGCTCGTAGAAAGAAGGAATCTCGGACGGCTTATGTACGCCTTTCCAACCATATCCCATTTGTCCAACTTTACTTTCAATCTGTTCATAAGTCAGTTTGCCAGCCTTTGACCAGTCAATACAGCCGCCTTCGGCTATATTTTGACGTTTATACATCGTATCATAAGTAGTTCCGTCGCAAATAATAACGAGATTAGGAGAAGAACAACCATCAAAGAAAGTATCAACCATGGTGGTATTAGATCCTCCACTCATTTTTTTGGTAACGGATTCAATATCGCTCGCAGTATAGGCTGCGTTTTCAAATTCTACATATTCCAGAGCGGTTGAGCGTTCAAACAAACCGCTTCCCATATGCTTAACCGTCTTTGGAATAATAACCTTCTTTAAGTGATCTGTATAGTAAAAGGCTCCCGAAGCTAAGTTCTCCACCTTATCCGGTATGATAACTTCCTCAATGTAGGAAGAGGAAAAGGTGCTCTTTGTTAATACTAAATCCTTATTGTTTGGCAGGGTAATGGTCTTTAACTTCGGAGACTGGGAAAATACATAGCCGCTGCCGTTGCTGCCTATAGTCGTAACCGTATCCGGAAGATGGAGCGTTTCTAAGTCTGCACACTTATTGAATGCATATCCTCCAATGGACGTAATGCCTGACGGCACGGTAAACTCTGCCTTTAATGGGCATCCGGCGAACAGACTATATGAAACTGCCGTAACCTTTGACGGGAATGTAAAGTCCGTTAACCCTGTATCCTGAAATGCGTTGTCTCCAAGCGTTTGAACCGTCTCCGGAAGTGAAACTTTTGTAATGCCGGTGCAGCCCTGGATAAAGCTCTTCGGAATTTCGGTAACGCCGTCCGGCACATTGATTGCAGTAATCGCACTGTTGCCCCGGAAGCATGACTCCCCAAAGGTTTTTACCGTGTCCGGAACAGTAATGGTGCTAAGTTTCGTAGTATAAATACAATTAGCCGGAATAGCCGTTGTATCTTCCTTAAATGAAAGGGTTCCGCTTAACTCATTGCAGTTATAGAAAGATTTTTCTCCCAGGGTAACCCCGGTTAAGTGTACTTCCTTTTTCCACTTTGTGCAGCCATCAAAGGCTGATGCTCCGATTTCCTTGACCGTATCCGGAAGGTTAAGCGTCGTTAAGCTGCTCATGTTGGCAAAGGCATAGGCAGGCACCTTCGTCAGATTTGCAGCAGCCCCCGAAAGAGTCACAGTAACCACCCGCGGCGCATAATCTTTCCACGGAACATCATTTTGGCTTGCATAACTCTCACTATTAAGATCTTTTGTAATTGTAAGCTCCCAGGACTCATTGTCAACGGTAAAGCCATCAAAAGAAGCTGTGCCGTACTGGGTATAGAACAGAATGTTACTGCGGGTAGCAAAATAGTCTGCATTCTCCTCTGTCGTAGCGCGTACATAATAGTCGCCGCCCTGCGTTGGGCATACTTTTGCATCCGAACCGTTAGCGGGCGTCGTCATGTCAACGTCTTTATAATATTCATAAGTAACCGCAATGCTGCTTGATGTAGCTGCCTGAGCATCATTCCTGATAACTGAAAATGTAGGCGTCTGACCTTTAGGTACGGAGACAGGGCCACTGATCTCTAAGATATTTTCCTTCTTTAAGCTGGAGAAACTTTCGACCTCATGAATTTTACTCTCCTTATCCGGGTAATTCTTCCACCTGTCTTTCTGCCCCGTAACAACATAGATATCGGCCTTCCAATCTTTAACATTGTCACTTGAAACATCGCTGCTTAACTCGCCCTCAACGTAAACCCGGTCAAGCGTCTTAATATCTGACATCCACGAACCTGACATTGACTTCATATATTTACCGAACTTGAGAAAAGAAAGGTTCTTACAGCCTGTATTAAACGGACCATAGTTAGGCCAAGTCCCGCTGGTGGTACCGCTTGTGTCATTTGTAAAAGAATTGCAAATCTCCGGAAACTCCACGCCCACTAAAGAAGTACAATTATTAAATGCATTGTTTCCAAGCATGCACAGCTTTGGCAGGGAAAGATAGACTAAAGAGCTGCAGCCATCGAAACACTGATTAGATAATCGAAGCGCTTCCGGCAGGTTGACCTCCCGCAAGGCGCTGCATCGGTAAAACAATTTAAAGCCGGTATATTTAAACTTCGGCAAATCTGCCTTAGTCAGCGCCGTACACCCCTGGAAAAGCCCCTGTTGGGTATTGGAGTAATTTTCCAACTTCGGAAACTTGACCGACTGTAACTGTAAATTGTTAGAAAATACACCAGCGGCGCTAATTACCTGCAGGTTGGGAAATGCCGTCTCATCTATCGCAGTCAGCCCCGTGTTGGAAAAAGCGTTGGCGCCTGAAATCGTTGTTAACTCCTTTGCGCTTACTTTGGTCAGCGCCGTGCAGTTTTGTACTACAGCGCCGGTAACCATAGTCACCGCATCCATAGTAAGTTCCTGTAAGCTTTTACAACTTTGGAACGAACCGGGTATAGAAACGACATTAGGAAGATTTACCTTCTTAAGTCCGGTAGTTCCAAAACTCAAGTTATTCAAAGTAACCAACTGTTCCATGCCTGTTACAGTTGCTAACGCCTCTGCCTTATAAAAGGCGCCCACGCCTACTGTTGTAAGTTTTGCAGCGCCGCTGATATCTACGGTATCTAAAGCAGTATAATCATTGGCGAAAGAATATGCTCCGACTCCCTCTACAGCGCCGGTAAATACAACTTTTTTAATAGACTCATGGTATTCATACCACGGTGCAGTTGTATAATTTGTTGCAGTGTAATCCGGCGTTATGCCTTTTCCTGCCTGGACTGCATCTGTAGTGCCTATTGTAAGGGTGACATCAGATGGATTAAACGACCAGGTAAACATATCCTTTGGATTTCCTTCGTCGCCATTGCTGCCAAAAGTACCGCTTACAGTTTCAGAAGGCAGATCGGCTGCGATCTGCGAAACTGGGGGCTGGGCCGCCGCAGAGACTTTTTGTCCTGTACCGCTGAATGGGCAGAGCCCAAATACGAGAGAAGCGGACAGAATCATGCTTATAACACTTTTTCTCATACTTTTATCTCCTCCTTTTTTATTTTTTTTGAGAAACAGCTTAAACAAATATCAATAATTGATATTAATTATTAATATATATCAGTTGGCGATATTTGTCAATTCATTTCAGGTAATTTAACAACAATTTTATCAACGTACGTTGAAAACAAATCGCGCCGCCTAAAAAAGAGGGTGTTCAAAAGTCTAAATAACTTTTGAACACCCTCTTTTTCAGACGGCTGTCCTAATTACCATGCAAACTGAATTTTTCATTAAATCCGTTCCTATTATATTTCATAATCCAGACACATTCTGGTTTTGGTAAACGGTCTTACCTTATTATCCGCAACTTTCACATGATCGGGATGTACGGCATATTCCTTCAATGCCTCCTCATTTTCAAAAGTTGAATCTAACATTAAGTCTGCATTAGAAGAATTAAGAGGTTCTATATTTACCCGGAGCTCTATCAGACCCGGGATTTTTCCCTGTAGTTCCTCTAAGCCTGCCTTAATGCTTTTTTTGATATCTGTCCTCTCCGCATAGGATAGTTCATCCTTTAACTGCCACAAAATAACATGTTTTACCATTTTGCCTAATCTCCTTGATGTAACGCTATGACACATTATATCAGAAAAGGTTGTTCTTTTCTATTGCTTTTTTGAAATATAACAAATTTTTTATAGTCGATCTGCTGCTTCCTGTCCTCTGTCCAAATTAATTGTTTTTTAAGGCTAAAGGTCTTTTACTATGATAAACTGGTCTTCTAAAAGCACCCAGTTTGCCAAAAACAGACGCATTAGCTGCCAATATCCCATGCCTCGCAGAGAAAATTCTTTTACAAGCTGGAACTTTGCCTGCATACTCCTTACATCTTCAAACCAGACTTCATGTTCCACCCGGTTTTCTATATAATGAAAAAACGGTGTCTGTGCCGTTTCATCAAATTCTATTACTGCACCATGTTCAATCGCTAACTGAACTGCCTGCACATTTCCTATCGTAGTAGCTTTTGTTACGTTCCGCTCGTATGGAAGCGGCCAGTCATAGCCATAATTGGGAATCCCCAGATTGATTTTATTAACCGGTATTTCTGTTATGGCATATTCTACTACCTGACGGACTTTGTTGATTGGGGCGACAGCCATAGGCGGACCGTATGTATAGCCCCATTCATATGTCATTAACAATACAGAATTTGCTGCGGCGCCAAGCCCTCCGTAATCTTTTCCCTCATACAAAAGCCCCGGTTGGTCTGCAGAAGTCTTTGGCGCAAGAGCCACAGATGTCTCAAACCCGTTTTGATTCATAATTTCAGTCAGCTCTGCAACAAAACCGGTAAAAGCATCACGGTCCGAAGCTAATATATATTCAAAGTCGATATCAACTCCGCCATAGCCTTTTTCCCGCATAACATCCAAAAGATTTTGCGCAATATTTGTCCTTGCTTCGCTGCTGTTTACCATTTCACTGATAATAAGATTATTAAATCTTCCCTGCTCGTCAATGGGGGTAAGCGTTAAAATTGCATTTACCCCCGCCTGCGTCGCGGCTTCTATCATCCACTCGTCATTTAAGGTTGGGGGAATCAATTCGCCCGTACCGGTAAAACCATAAGAAAAAATGGACACGTTTGTTAAATAAGGAAGCGTGGCCTGTAATACATTGGGATTAATAAAAGGATACGCATATCCGTTTGTTACTGCGCTGCGCCTGTCGGCTGCCTCTCCTCCTGTCGGTATCAACAACGCCTGGCCTATCGCAAGCGCATAAGGATACAAAATCTGATTGATTTCTATTATATTTTCTACAGGTACCTGATAAGACTGCGCAATACTGTCCACCGTATCATTCTGCTGCACAATATAAATTTCCATGATAATCCTCCATATTAAAATATGTAACAAACGCTATAAAGGATTATTTAGATTGCACACGCTCTTATCTTTCTTATTATTCTATGATATTTCTTTCTGCCGGTTCCTTCCATATGCCATGTTATGCCATATGCTGCATCTTGCCATATGCCGTACTTCCGCCATATACCGTTGCCATATGCTGCATTTTATCATATACCGTATTTTTCTATATGTTGTGTTTCGCTATATATTGCGTTTTCCGTTGTCATATGCTACATTTTGCCATATACCGTATTTTTCTATATGCCGTATTTTGCCATATACGACGTTTTGTCATATGCGGCGTTTTGCTATATGCCGTGTTTTTCTTATACAGCGTTTCGCTGGCGCTGCAAAAAAATACCGTACTGCCTCCCGCAATACGGTATAGAATAATAGTTTCACATAAAAAGTTGATATCCTGTCGTTTCCATTAAAAAACAGATAACTATTATATTGGTAAGCCCCGGTGCTCTACAGATGTAGAAAATACAATTAATGTTTTTGTCCTTCCATACTTCTGCAGCTCCCCAATAAACTGATCCAATTCATCCGTACTTGGAAACAGTACCTCTAATAACATCGAATAATCGCCTGTAACACAATTACATGCAATAACATTTTTACAGCTTTTAATGTACGGATAAAATTCCTTCTTATCGACAGGCGATACCTCCAGATTAATAAATGCCTTGATATGATATCCTAGCTTTTCTGTATTAATCCGGGCATGAAACCCCTCAATATAGCCGCTCTCAATCAATGCATCGATACGCGCAGATACCGCCGGCGAAGACAGATATACTTTCTGTGCAATATCTTTTAAAGAAACCCTTGCATTTTCCTGCAGCATTGACAATATCTTTCTGTCAATATGGTCTAATTCGTCATTTTTCATAGAAAACCCCATCTCGCTTTATCGTGATTTTTCACTCCCGTTATATCGGATGATTTCCTGTCATCCAAATTAATAAAACAGTTTTTCTTTTTTGGTATGAATGCACAAAACCTGCAAATCTTTTATTTAAAAGAGATTTGCAGGTCTTGAAATGAGACACGGGGGATTCGAACCCCCGACAACTTGATTAAAAGTCAAGTGCTCTACCAACTGAGCTAGTATCCCATCACGTCTTTAGAAAGACGGAATGCCCAGAACCGGAATCGAACCAGTGACACGAGGATTTTCAGTCCTCTGCTCTACCAACTGAGCTATCTGGGCATATAGACATATTTACATATCTAAGTAGCGGGGACAGGATTTGAACCTATGACCTTCGGGTTATGAGCCCGACGAGCTTCCTAGCTGCTCCACCCCGCGGCAATATTAAACCTTAGGATAATTATATGCAATTTATTCCTATTTCAAAACAAATTAACCCATTATCTCAGGTAATGGATGGAGAAGGATTCGAACCTTCGAAGGCGAAGCCAACAGATTTACAGTCTGCCCCCTTTGGCCACTCGGGAATCCATCCATGAAAGCCGACGATCGGACTCGAACCGATAACCTGCTGATTACAAATCAGCTGCTCTGCCAATTGAGCCACGTCGGCATATACACCTCGTCTGTTGTAAGTGGGACCTACAGGGCTCGAACCTGTGACCCTCTGCTTGTAAGGCAGATGCTCTCCCAGCTGAGCTAAGATCCCAA
>CANRJM010000042.1 GCA_947630925.1 uncultured Lachnospiraceae bacterium | reverse complement strand
AAGCTCTGATTCTGCCCGCTTGTCCGGCACAATCCCCAAATCCTTTAATTCCTGCGGCACTTCCTGTAAATCTATCTTTAAATCAGCTATCCTTGTGCCGTCATAATCCGGGGTGTAGTCCTTTGCCGCTTTCCTGTCCGTTATCGTGATTTCCCCGGCTTCAACATTTGCCCGCACCGGTCCCCTTGCCGTCCTCAACTGCTGCCATGCCTTGCTATCCCTTGACAGGTCACACCCTGTTAATGCCGCGTCATTGTTCTGAATGTACTCTATTACGCCGTCCAGCAATCGCAATCCAGCAATCCATTCCCATGTATTGCCGTTAATATCTGCCACTCCGTACATTGTGTGGTCATGATTCCACGTTATCGGTCCGCTTCCTGTTTTTGAGCGTCCGTATCCGCAACCGCCACAATCTGCCGTTTCCTCTTTGTGGTAGTAATCCTTGCCGTAATCTGTGTTTCCGTGCGGCATTGTTCCTTTTTCCCTACTCTGATTCAACAAATATTCCCACTCTACCGCAGTCGTTAAATGCCAACCCTCTCCCTTTGCGATACAGGCGGCTACCGCTTCATCAAAGGTTACGTTTACCACCGGGTCAACCATTGGCAAGCTGTACGCCCTGCCCTCTATAATCACGTTTGGATACTTTGAGATATAAATGGCGTCTGCTGTGTGTTCCCCGATTTTAAAAATTGCCGGAGTTTCCCCTGCGTCTTTCGGACGCATAAAACGGCACATGATAGACGGTATCCCTCTATCATCAAAAATTACTACGTTGTTATGATGTACTGCGTTTAACATCTTCATTGTCCTTCTTATTTCCATGTCTGTGCATCTCCAATCCTTAATGTCTGATTTTTATACAAATAGCGTTCTTTGTGCGTCCTCTGCTTTGTATGGCTTGCCTCCTCTTTCTAATTCTCTGTAGATGGTAGCTACATGTACCCCAGTTGCTGCGGCTAATTCTTTTGGCGTTGCCTCCTCTTTAATCATGCGTTCTATTATTTGACGGTCTGCATAAGTCAATTTTTTGTACGTTTTTCTCACTTTATTACCTCCTCTCGTAAAATTAGCCAAAATAAAAAATGCGGTAGAGTTTTTACGCTCTACCGCATTTTTTCTAGGTTTGTCCGATATAAAACGAAAAATGCGAATAGAGTTTATTTAACTCTTTTCGCATTTAATTCTAAAACTTTGTTGCTTTTTAATAAAACCAGAAGCCTTTAAAATCTCTTTTAAAAACCCGGTATGGCGTCTTTGCCACAAAAAACTGCTTAATCAATTTTCCGCTGCTGTCATTTTCCGTAAAGAACTTATGATCACTGCAGCAGTATAACAGATTGGCATCATATAGCTGTACATTTCCATTCTGTTTTGTCTGAGCCAATGGCAATTTCTTCTCCAACTGATAGGTATTGGTCGTTTCATCCACCAAATAGCGATAGAGATACGACGTCCCATTGCTTCCCGAACCGGTTCCGGAGTTACTGTTTAACACTGTCAGTTCATACTGCCCCTCTGCCTTCTTGTCCTGATAGACCATTGCTTCCTGCCCATACTGTGAATCAAAAGGCTCCGGTATTACCTTTTTTTTCAGAATATTATTGACTGCCGGTGTTGTCTCCGGCTCCTGCGTTTCCTTCTCTCCCGAAGACTTTGCCAGCACTTTTTCGGAAAGACCTTTATATAATCGATACTGTTTCTTATCCGCAATGATATAGTTGATTTTCGGAAGCAGGCTGCCCACATTGCTTACCTTCATTATACTCGATAACGATTTAAAGCTTAACAGCAGCGTATTTGTTCCGACTACCTGAACAGAATTAAGCCCTGACCAGGCTTGATTTGATTTCTTTGCACGCTTTCCTGTATTCCTGTGGATTGGTTGTAACAGCGTATCTATATCCAGTACCTCTTCTACCTTGCCGGATTCTAACTCTAACATCAGGATTTTACTCTTTGGAGAAGCCTTTTTCTGAGCCAGCGCCGCAATAATATAAAGATTGCCGTAACCGTCATAGGTAAATTCTCCATCCTGACGGTAATCCCCCAGCGAAAAGCTTTTTGTAACCTGTCCCAGTGCATTGACCTGCGATATCGTTTTCCGCCCGGAAGCGTATACCAAAGTATCATATACCTGTTCCATTGTTCTGCCGTTGTAGCCGACAGCCGGTAATTCTCCGCGCAGGACGCCCGAATTATCATACAGAAGAATCGGCGTATCCATGGTACTCTTTTTTGCAGTATTCTTTGAAAATACGACATACAGACCGTTTGATATCACATTCTTGCTCCTGCCGTCTGTCGCTTTCAGGATATTTTCTGCTTTTGTCGGACTGGCCGGAAGCGTTATGGAAAACGTATTGACGTCAGACAGTTCATTATCGGCGTTGTACAGACGCATTGTAATATAATTGGTCTGTCCCTCTACAAGACCGGTAATCTGATATTCATGTTCCTTTGTAACGTTACCGGAGGTTCCTGTGATGGCCGTACGCGTAAAGTCAGGAATTTTACTGTCTTTGACTGATATGGTATATTTACAGCAGCATTTACCGCCTGTCGTAAAGCAGACATACATAGAATTACGATTCGTTCCATATGGATTATACGCCCATAATGGTTCGTCAAAAGAAAAAGAACTGTTTTTCTTAATATCCTCAAGATGCTCTTCTATCTGAGCAGATTTTGATACGGAATAGATTTCCTCCACATTCTGAAAAGACATTGTTACAACATTCTTATTGCTTCCGCTTAGATACAGTGGAATGATATCAACGTCTTTTGTCTGGTCAATCGCCTTAGCGTTCTGTTCCTCCAGAAGGTCGCGCTCCTCCTTTTTCTTTGCCTCCTCTTTCTCTTGTATCTCTTTGGAAATATCATTCATTTTCCACAAAAACGCTCCCGTTCCTGTTAAAAGTACTATTAAGGTAATGATGACTGCTCTCACTTTCCTTTTCATCACTTTGTCTCCTTTTCCACATGCTCAATCAGATTTTTCAATTTCCCATATAATTCCGGAAATTTTCGTTTCATCCGTATGGGTTTTAAATCTTCATCCAAAAAACAATGCCCCGTTCTGCCGGTCGTACAAAGCACATCGGAATCCTTCCGGTAAATCCGATAATCCACCTCCATCTTAATCCCATCATACTTCGTCATATATGTATCAATGATAATCTCGTCTCCAAACCGCAGCGGAAGCAGATATTGACATTCTGCAAAGGTTACCGGAATAATGATGCCCATTTTCTCCATCTGCGCATAGTCCATCACAAGTTCCTGCAGCATAAGCAGCCTGGCTTCCTCAAAATACCGGATATAGTTGGAATGATGGACAATCCCCATCCGGTCGGTTTCATAGTAATTGACTGCCCTTTTATATGCAATATGCTTCTCTTTCATTTTAACATATCTTTCCTTTCATTTCTATCGTTCTCTGCGCCAGATTTCTTTGCTTACGTGAATAGTATATCATAATTTATAGAAGAATAAAATAAAATGGATTTAATTTTTAAATAAATGATTTGACATGTGTTCTTTTATGTGATAGATTGAATACGTGTTATTTTTCTGTAACAACAATAGCACGTAAATATTATTTTTCATTTTTAGGAGGCAGTACAATGAAGGGTACAGTTAAATGGTTTAATGCAAAAAAAGGTTTTGGTTTCATCACTGACGAGACGGGCAATGAAGTATTTGTGCATTTTTCAGCACTTCAAATGGACGGTTTTAAGGTTCTTGACGAAGGCGAAGCTGTTGAATTCGATGTTGTCAACGGTGAAAAGGGACCTCAGGCATCAAACGTAGTAAAGATTGGATAAACCCTGTCTTACTCAGTTATAATCCATGCATGAATCATTCTAATTTTTATAGATAAGTGTTTTATTCATTATATTTCGTTTATTTTAAAAGTTATGAATTTCGGACAAGGTTGTAACAAAAAGAGACCGCATTGCGGTCTCTTTTTTTGCAACATAGAAAATCCGATTCCTTTTAGATATGGAAATCTACTTCCGAAAAACCAACAGCAGCCCGTTTTCCTGCCTGCAAATTCCTGAAAAATGCAGCAGTTCCGGGTTCCCCGTTTCCCTGAAACGGAACATTCTGTCCCTGACCGTCCGGATTTTTCTTTTCCTGCAGTTCTTCCCTGGATGCGCTTTCCAAATCGTCAGAAGCCTTTGCAAGATTGCCGGACCGCGATTCTATTACCTGATCCAGGCGTTTTTCCAGATCATCTACAGCAGCCTGCTTTGCCTCGCTGGAAATGCCACGGCCGGAGTCCTGTTCCATTTCTGTCTGCAGAACCTTCGACGCTCCTTCCATGGTCGTCTGGATGCCACCAATAGACTTTGCATGCTGAATTGCAGAATCTGCTGAAACCATTGCCTCCATTTTGCGTTCTGACATTCCGTCTGCAGCGGCTGACGCCTTACTTTCTTCTTCCTCCGGCATGACCGGCTTCTCTGCTTCCTTCTGTTCATCTTTCTTTTCCTGACGCAGATCAATCTGATGCTGGCGTAGCTGATTATTCAAATCTGAAATCTGTTTCTGCAATTCCTGACGCTTTTGCATCTTCTCTTCCATTGTCAATTCCTGATTGGAAGATAAGTCCTGCAGTTTCTTCTGTGCATCCATAATCTGCATTTGAATATTTTTGCTGACAGCATCCGTCGCCTGCACGCCTCCAACAGGCGCAGGCTGAACATTCCCATTCGTAACTCCATTTACTTGCATCATATGCACTCCCTCCTTTGCAATGCATAAAAAATTTATTTCTTACTGAAGCCGCATGCGATATACCACCGGCTTTTCACTCTGAACAAATGGCGCATGGATAATCATCTTATCCGCTTCTCTTTTATACTCTGGTTTCTCATCATATCCCAATACGCAAAACTCTTTGATGATTCCATGGAAATCCTTACTGTCTTCTCCCATATTTTTAACAATAACGTCTTCTCCATTCTGCTTCATCGGAATAATATAGATACAGTCTCCCTTGCAGGTAAAACGAATATCTGTTGAATCAAAGTCCTTACGTCCTTCTTCCGAAAACATCCCCTCTACTACCTCGGTATTGCCTTCCGCCTGCACCCGCCAGGGATGTGTATCGTAAATCGCCTCGCCATTGACATCCATCCATTCGCCGATTTCCGTCAGCAGCTTCCTCTCTTCCTCACAAATCGTACCATCTGCTTTTGGACCCACATTGAGCAGAAGACAGCCGTTTTTACTGACAATATCAACGAGATCCTGTAAAATATCCTTTGTTGTTTTAAAACGGTTCTGTTCGGTATAGCACCACGAATTAAACGCCATAGAAGTATCTGCCTGCCAACTGAACGGCTTTGCATCGGAAAAATGACCGCGTTCCATGTCCAGAACACCGGTTCCTAACATCATAGCGTCATGCTTATAGGAAATAGCAACTTCCTTTCCCCATTCCAGACCACGGTTATAGTAATAAGCCGCAAACTTTAACAAATACGGCTTTACGGATTCATGCTGAATCCACCAGTCAAAATAAACCATAGACGGCTGATATTTCTCAACTAGCTCAACATTTCGCGCCAGCCAGTCTTCCAAAAAATCCTGCGGCGGCGCCGGACTGTACAAATCCTGATTATCCGGCTCTTCCATAGCGGGATAATAGAAGTCTCCAAGCTTCATTGGATCTTTCACATCACTGTCAAATTCACGCCCATGGCCAAAGAAGAAAGCATGCTCTACACGATGATTGGATTCGCAGAATATCAGGCCTTCCTTCTGGATGGCTTCCTTTAGTTCGCCCAGCACATCACGCTTCATTGCCATATTTTTACTCGTCCACTGGCTGATTTCCGAATCATACATTTGAAATCCGTCATGATGTTCTGCAACCGGCATTATGTAACGCGCTCCAGCCTTTTTAAATAACTTTACCCATTCGGCGGGTTCAAATTTCGGCGCAGTAAACATAGGTATAAAGTCCTTGTAGCCGAATTTCGTATGCTCTCCAAATGTTTTACGATGATATTCCCACTCTTCCATGCTCTGGATATACATATTTCTGGAATACCACTCATTCCGAAAGGCCGGTATGCTAAAAAGCCCCCAGTGAATAAAAATACCAAACTTTGCATTCTGAAACCACTTTGGCGTCTGATATCCTTCAAAGGATAACCAATTTGGACGATACGGCCCCCTGGCAATGATCTCATCCGCAATTTTTAAATATTTCTCCTGAACTGTCATAACTTTTACCTCTCTTCCTCCTGCCTCATTACTATTATGCATTTATGGATATCTTTCGAGGGAGTCCATCAAATACTGCCTGTATTCTTCCGCAACTTCTTTTGTCAAAATCTTAACCTGCTTTCCCAGACCGCAGATCCAGCCAAAAAACTGGCTGCTGACAACCACGGGAAGCGCCGTTTTAAAATGTTTTGCATCCGTTTTGATGAGTTGGATTTCTGTTCCAAACCGATCCAACACAACGTTTATCAGCTCATTTTCAAACTCTACGCTTACTCTTTTTTCCTCGCCGTCGTGCATCCCAAAATGACTGGCAGAGTAATTGATGACATCTAGCTTCTGAAATGCTGCTTCTCCCTCCCGTAAATCCGTATGAAGCATTACGTCACTTATTTTATCGACACGAAAACGATGAAACTTCAGCGTTTCACTGTCAAAAGCTACTAAATAATAATTTTCTTCCGCCCACACCATCCGCCACGGACTTACCCGATACAGCTTCCCGGCATGTTTCTCCTCCAATTTTTTATCCAGGTTCCAGACGTAATACCGAAAGGTAACCTGCCGGTTTTGGGCAATGGCACTGTGAAGCGCATCCATGCTCTGAAGAAAAAAAGGATGAATGGATTTTGGCTTTTCGGAAAAAACCGCGCGCTGTAACTCATTTCTCTGATACCTGCTTGCCATTTCCTCTACATGACGAATCATCTGATCCTCTTTCTCTTTTGTAATAAACTTTGAGGCACGGATGGCGTCCACGAAAAGCTTTAATTCCGCAAGTTCCATTGTCCTTTCCATCAAACGGTATGTTTTATCTTCCTGAAAATAAAGAATCTCTAATCCGTATTCCTGCAGTGCATGAATATCCTCGTAGACACTTTTGCGTTCTCCGGATATCTGATTCTGCTTCAGACAGAAAAGAATGTCCTGCATGGAAACCCCATGAACCGCATCCGTTCTCTCAAATAGTATTTCCATTACCAATAAAATCCTTAACCGCACATTCTTCTCCATATCGTACCTCCGTTATGAAGTGACTTTTGTCAAGAGGTAAATTTAAAAAAACAGTAAATTTTTTCTCTTTGACAAAACTCTCA
>CANRJM010000041.1 GCA_947630925.1 uncultured Lachnospiraceae bacterium | reverse complement strand
ATTGTTTTGTTATTCAGTTGTCAATGTGCGTCTGTCAATTTATCTTCCATTGGGTAATACCAAACGGAGAAGGAGGGATTTGAACCCTCGCGCCGCTATTAACGACCTACTCCCTTTCCAGGGGAGCCCCTTCAGCCTCTTGGGTACTTCTCCAAGTCTGTTTTCCATACATAAAAAAAAAGCGGAGAGGGTGGGATTCGAACCCACGCGCCCTTGCGGACAAACGGTTTTCAAGACCGCCTCGTTATGACCACTTCGATACCTCTCCATATTCTGTTGAATGCATTTTCAGAAAATCTGAAATCTGTTTTTATGCTGCCTTGCTAGTATAACATCACATTTTCTCTACGTCAAGTATTTTTTTTCATTTATTTGGATTGACCGATTTTTAACCCCGGTACTGCATTCAATTCCAAGCCCGCCCGCTTTCCTGACAGAAAGTCATAATATCCCTGCACGGCAATCATCGCCGCATTATCGGTACAATAAACCGGCGACGGATAACACAAGGCAATCCCTGCCTTATCGCATTCCTGCCGCATGGTTTTCCGCAGATGCGAGTTGGCAGCGACGCCGCCTGCCACGGCAATTCTCGTTTCCCCTAACTGTTTTGCCGCTGCAACCGCTTTTCCTACCAGAACGTCGACAACCGCCTGTTGAAAAGACGCCGCTACATCTGCGCGGTTTATGTCTGTCTGCTTCATTGCACAGCCGTTCAAATAATTTAATACGGCTGACTTTACTCCTGAAAAGCTGAAATCAAATTCTGAGCCGGCTATTTTGGCTCTTGGAAATTCAATTGCATAAGGATTCCCCTCTTTTGCAATCCGATCAATCTTAGGCCCGCCCGGATATCCCAGGCCAATTGCTCTCGCCACCTTATCAAACGCCTCTCCTGCAGCATCATCATGCGTGCAGCCGATCACCTCAAACCGGTCATACTCCAACACCCTTACCAGATGGGTATGTCCTCCCGATACAATAAGGCATAAAAACGGCGGTTCCAAATCCGGATGTTCAATATAATTAGCCGCTATGTGCCCCTCAATATGATGCACTCCTACTAACGGCTTTTTTGCCGCATATGCAATCGCTTTTGCCGTCCCAACGCCTACCAAAAGCGCTCCTACTAAACCGGGGCCGTAGGTTACGCTAATTACATCAATTTCCTCCAACGTAACATCCGCCTGCAATAATGCTTCTTCTATGACCTGATTGATTTTTTCAATGTGCTTCCGTGAAGCAATTTCCGGCACGACTCCCCCATATAGGGTATGGATATCAATTTGTGAGGATATTATATTCGATAAAACCTGTCTTCCGTTTTTAACGACAGCCGCCGCCGTTTCATCACAGGAGCTCTCAATTCCTAATACCAACTGTTCCTTCATGTCTCTTCTCATTATTCCACACCGACCTCTAAGGCCGCTTCCTTATTAATCTGCTGCCAGCCAAGAATCTTCCACTTGCCATTCTCTGCTTTTCTGCAGAGAAATTTTTCGTAAGTCTTAGCCGTATCTCCCTTTGCTTTAATCAGCGCAGAAGCTGCTACTGTAGCGTTATCCTTTCCCCCGACTTTTTTTACGGCAATGGTATCATTTTTCTGGACGTTATAGGAACTAATATTCTGTCCTTCACTCTGCCGTTTCTCTTTATCCTCTTTAAATTTTTTCTCCATGCTCTCAAAGGAATTTTGTTTTCCGGCCAGAAATTCATCATCATACAGCATTCTGAGTTTTTTCAGCAGCGCGTCAAAATTCTTATCGGAAAGTTCTTCATTGTACATGCAACAGTTGATTCTCCAATACAATTTTACTACCTCTGTCGGCGTCTCCGGATATTCTATATCTAAATCTTTTGCAAGAAGCTTCTCTACCTCAGTATTGGGAAGCAGTTCTTCCTGCGCCTGTCTCTGCGCCTGTCTTCTCAATGCAAAGTATCCGCCCAGTATCACGAGCGCCGCTATTATGATTGCCACGCACCCGCCAATTAACATTTTTTTCATACTCTACTCCTCCATTTCTTTCCAATGCCACATGCCGCTCTCCGAAAAACATACGCCGCGGCATATTTTCATCCTATTCCTTCGGAAAATCCAAGACACAGCTTTTTCTATCCTTTCCGGGATATGCCTGGGGAAAAATCCTTTTAACAGGCTTCATATAATCTTCGGGCCTTATTAAAGACGGACTATAATGCGTTAGCCACATCTCTTTTACCTCTGCTTCTTTCGCCACCTGCGCGGCTTCTATAAATGTCATATGTTTCTTTTCTTCTGCCTTTTCCTGCTTTTCATATTCCCCGTACATCCCTTCGCAGATCAGCAAATCGGAATGCCGGGCATTCTCCACCAGACTTTGAACCGGCCGCGTATCCGTGCAATACGTCAGCTTAATCCCACGCCTCGGCGGTCCAATTACCATATCCGGCGTATACAGCCGCCCTTCTTCCTCTATGGTCTCCCCTTTTTGCAAACGACTCCAAAATTTCATCGGCACCTGATTTTCCTGTGCCTTCTCCGGAAAAAATTTTCCTCCTCTTGGCACAAAAATGGAATATCCATAGCAAACGACATTGTGATGAACGCGAAACGCCTTGAGATGATATCCATTGACGTTCCATTCCTCTTCTTCGCCGCTCAATTCAATAAATTTCAGGGGAAACGGCAATCCCGGCGCTATGACGCGCAAATGGTTTACTACCTTTTCCAAACCTTTTGGTCCAATCAGAGTTACCGGATCTCTGCGGTCTGAATTTCCCATAGATAATAGCAATCCCGGCAGGCCGCTGATGTGATCGCCATGAAAATGTGTGAAACAAATGGTGTCGATTGGATGAACGCTCCACCCCTGCTCCCGTATGGCAACCTGCGTCCCTTCGCCGCAGTCTATCAACAGGCTGCTTCCCCCCAGGCGCAGCATAAGCGACGTCAGCCAGCGGTTCGGCAATGGCATCATCCCACTTGTTCCAAGCAAACATACATCTAACATAAAATGATATTAATCCTTTCACGCAAAAATCGGCGATGTATCTTACATCACCGATTAGTATATCATAATTTTTTCATTTTTCCAAATATTACAATTCTGTTACCTCTTCCACTGCCGGTGGAATAGCAAAAGACGCCATCAATTTATCATAACACTGTTCACAGAGAATAAAAGAATGCATTGTAGCATCTTTTTTTGAAAAAAATCCCCATTGCTTTTTTGCTTCAAATGCATCTTCTTTTAAAATACCGTTTTCTATTTTTAACGCCTTGCCACATGCATTACACAACATTTCTTTCTGTTTCATTTTATCAGAAATCCTCCTCTTGTTCCATAAAGCAAAAGTTATCCGGCTCTGTTTTGTACTTTACTCAAAGTATAAACGTTTCTTCTTGATTTGTATAGTGGTAATGCATGGAAGCTCATAAAATTTTTTTCATCAGAATGGCATCCTCAATGGGATTCGAATAGTAATCCTTCCGCTTTCCAATCTCATAAAAACCTGCTTTTCGATAAAGCGCTTCCGCTGCAGCATTGCTTTCGCGCACCTCCAGCAAAATTCTCTGCACGTGCCGCGCCTGTACCTGCGCCATTCCTTCCATGAGAAGCCGCTGCCCCACGAACTGTCTGCGATAAGGCGCCGCTACTGCCATATTACATAAATCTGCCATTTCATATGAAATCCAGAAACCACAATATCCAATCACATTTTCCCGAAAGACTGCCGCCAAATATATATTACTTTCCGCCTGCAATGCCTTCAAAAAACTCTGTTCACTCCATGGCGCTGAAAAGATACTTTGCTCTATTGCGGCAACTTCTTTTACATCTCTGTCGTGCATCCTGCGTATCGTTATCTGCTCCATATCCCGTAATCTCTCCTGACAGCTTTTTATTTCGGTTGTCCCTTCATTCGTTCCATGCGTTCTCTTTCCGCCTGTGACTGGCGCAGATAAAACGGTCTGTGTTCCGCCGCCGTTTCCGTCTTTCCCTCGGCAAGGTATATTTCTCCTAATGCAGCAATAGCTGCGGCGCTCTGCCTGCACAAATGCAGCGGCGCAAACCGGTAAGAAACTTCTATCCCGTCTGTCAGCGTCTGTTCGTACACGGCTGCCCCATCTCCCAAAAATACAACTTTTCGTCCGAGCTGATTGAGCTTTCGAATCACTTCCCGGATATCAACCGCCTCCTGCTCTGAAACACACTGCAAACGCCCTTCTTCCATTTGATACAAAGCGGTATATACCTGATTCCGGCGTGCATCCATCAAAGGACAGATCACGTCATCGGTTACTGCCAGGCGATAAGCAAGCCCTTCCAGCGTCGGAATGGAAAGAATCGGCTTTTTCAACGCAAACGCTATTCCCTTTGCTGTAGAAGAGCCAATCCTGAGACCGGTAAAGGAACCCGGTCCGGCCGCTACCGCAATGCCATCTACTTCTTCCAAAGCAATTCCGGACATTGTCACAACCTGATCAATCATTGGCAGCAATGTCTGCGAATGCGTCTGTTTATTATTAACGGTAAACTCCGCAGTCAATACCCCATCTGCGACTATGGCGGCGGACGCCGTCAGCCCCGAACTGTCAATTCCCAATATCTTCATGTTTCGCTCCATTCTACCACTATTTTCCGGTAATTCATCCCTTTTTCCAAATCCTTTTCAATCGTTACAATCGTTCTTTCCTCCGGCAGAATTTCCTCTATCAGAGCCGCCCATTCAATCACCGTGACTCCCTTGCCATAAAAGTAATCTTCATAGCCGATTTCCTCCATCTCCTCTAGTTCCGCAATGCGATATACGTCAAAATGGTACAATGGCAGGCTGCCGCTTTCATATATCTTTAAAATGGCAAAGGTCGGACTGGATATTGGTTCTTCTATCGAAAGCCCTTTGCCAAAGCCTTTGACAAATACCGTCTTCCCGACTCCCAAATCTCCATTGAGGACTATGATATCCCCGGGTCTGCTCTTTTCAGCCAGGGCAGTTCCCAACGCAAAGGTATCTTCCTGCGAAAAGCTCTCATATATTTTACTCTTCATTCTCTTCTTCCTCATCAAGACTGCTGTTTGTCGTGTTTTTGCTGTTTTCCATTCTGTCGTCGTCCCTGTGCTTTGCTATTTGCTCCGTAACCATTTCCTTTATCTCTTCATAATTCTCGCTGCATTGCTCCGCCGGGAAAATAAATGCTCTGATTGGCGACAGATACAAATACAGACCTTTTTGGGAAGATACTACTTTGCGGATTTCGTTCCATTTTACTTCCACAGATTCTTCCTTCTGGCAAACGCAGATTCCCTCCTCTGACAAAATATATTGCAAAGGCGCATTGATGCTTTTATTTGCCCGAATCTGCTTTCTGCATTTGAAATATAACAAGATTGGCTGTATTACCGTAAACAGGAGACCGATTATGAGCAGCGCAAGTTTTGTCGAATCGCTGATGGAAGAGAATAAAACGGCGCACGCCACTAAGCTCCCTATACTAATCAGCAGGCTGAATATTCCCGATACGCTGCAATATGTATGACGCATCGTAAAGGTATATAAATCTTTTGTTGTTAAATTTACATCAAAAACAATCTGTTTCATCTTCAGCCTCCTCTATATTTGCCTTCGTTGGTATTGTTGATTTGAGCGGATACGCATCATGTCCATCCAAATTTCGCAGCCGCCTACTGCTATTATAGTGAAATCAGGCAAAAAAAACAATACACTTGCTTTTTTTTGTGATATGATAAAAATATATCATGAAAGAATAGAAAGGAATTATATGAGTATTTTGGATGTTAAAACTGCTAATACCATATCCGTTTTAGAAAAACAGATTACAGAGGAATTGGATTTTGAAAAGTTATCGGAATTATGCGAACACTTAACCAATGCCGTATGTGAAATCCTAAATTCCTGCGGAATGTATTTTCGGATTTTTTCCCGGGTAAAATCCTCTGCTTCGATAGCGGAAAAAATAGAGCGCGGGAAATATGGCACGGAAGAAAACCCGAAGAAACTCCAGGATCTGATCGGACTGCGTGTGGTACTCTATTATTACGACGATTTAAGCATCTGCAGGAATATTATGGAAAGCACTTTTCGGATGATTGATGACTGGTCCCGTTCTAAGTATAATGCAGATGAATTTCGGGCTACGAAAATCAACGGCGTTTTTCATTTTCCGGAAGAATATTTTCATCTTTATAAAAAAGAGCTGTGGTCCTTACCGATTGACACAACCTTTGAAATCCAGTTCCGTACTGTCTTTTTTGAAGGGTGGCATGAAATTGAACACGATATGCGTTATAAAAGCTTTCTGTCTGATGATGAATTCTGGAAAGGCAGCGAGGAACTTTCCCGCATCCTGAACTGCATCCTCGCCAATCTGGAACTAAGCGACTGGTCGCTGGTACAACTGTTTGACCAGCTTGCCTACAATCATTATAAACGCGCAAACTGGGAATTGATGCTAAAGAGCAAATACCGTATTAAAATAAGCGAGATTGAGACTCTGGATTCCCGTATCACGGAGATTTTTAATCAGGACAGAAAGATAGCAAAACAATTTTTCAAAGGTTCCCGTAAAGAGCTAATCAAAGAACTGTTAAAATTGGATAACCCACATTTGAATTATAATCTGATTATAAAATTATTAAATGAACGCATTGTACATAACGAACAGATTGCTGCAATTTGCGATGCGATTGCCCCCATACGCGATGAACGGGTCTATCAGAAAAACGCCCTGGCGCGATTGGAATCCAATATCCTGTTTCATCTTGAGCTCCCTCTTTTGCACAAGGAAACCAGAAAACTCCAATCCGAATTTAACAATGCTTCTTCCATACTGTATAAATGGACGCGTTTCAAGCTGAATCCGGTATTTGAAGATATGCCGCCCGAAATATGCTCCTATCAAAATCATTTGCCAGGCTATGACTTAGATATGACTTACGCTCCGGAAGAATATAAATTTTCGCTGAAAATACGCCATATTGACAACAAAAACATCGGAACCCTCTGGAACTTCGACGCCTCGATTACGCGCTCGGAAGAGGGGCGGCTTTTCTTCCGCCATATCACTTCATGTGATATGCCAAGAGGCGTATCGCAGCGCTCTACCTTTAATAAGCCCTCTTTCTTATCAGACCTCTCAAACAAAGTAGGTATCGTTGACGTTACACGTCTGGGCGCAAAACCACAATTTGTAGCAGATAATTCTACATTGGAAGAGCTTACTGCACTCATCCATACCCACACGCGGAGACTGCCTGTCGTTGTCATTACGCAGCATAATCGAGTAGGAGGAATTTCTCTTAAATGAGAAATTCCGACCTCTCACACCACCGTGCGTACCGTTCGGTACAC
>CANRJM010000040.1 GCA_947630925.1 uncultured Lachnospiraceae bacterium | reverse complement strand
CTGAGCCATAATTTCTCCTCCTTATTCTGATGGATAGATTATACCACTTGTTCTATGTGTCTATCAAATGGGGTATGGGGCAACCTAAGACTTCGGAACCCGCGAAAAGGGAGGGATGATGAAAGGATATACATGATGCGGAATTTGAAGTCGTGAAACAATTAAATACAGCACTCGCAGGGGAAAATGATATGGAGTAAATGGAGAAAGCCTGTGGCGGTGGAGGTCGCCAACCGTGGGTGATTCTAACGAAGCAGCGTAGGCGCTGATAGTCCGAATGTGAGTTGCCACCTATGATGTATGAGCCTGTATGGTTCAAAGAAAGGAAGGCGATTGATATGAGGACGAATGAATCAAAGAAAACGGTATGTCTGGCGTTTACAGCAATATTGATTGTGATGATGTTTGTGTCCGTACCGGTGGAAGCAAAAGCGGCAAAGAGGCTTACGGAAAAAAGCAAATCTTTATCCGTGGGGCAGGAGTTTAAGCTGAAAATAAAGGGGATTTCAAAGAAAGAGAAGAAAAGCAAAAGGAAAGTATCGTGGAGAATATTTGACAAGAGTGTGGTCGTATTTAAGGGAAAGACAAAATATGGAGTTACCGTCAGGGCTAGGAAAGCCGGTGCTGTAAAGGTGACAGGAGTTTATAAGGGAAAGAAATATAGCTGCAGGATCAAGGTTGTCAGAAACGATGGCGGCTCAGAAGAAAAATCAGAAGAAAAGAACTGCGCTCAGAGCGGCAGAGCGAAGCTGAATGCGAGTGAGGTAGATTTATATTACCTTGCAGACGTGGACAGGAAGTACATCACACAGCAATCCGGTCATGTAAGCAGCTTTCAGTTCACGGTTTCGGGAGTGGCAAAGGACGAGGTTATAAAATGGAGCATTGAAACGGGTAAAAATGCGAATTGCTTTCATGTTACAGACAATGGGAATGTTAGCCTTAGCATGGATCCGTCAAATTTTGACGAAGCGTGTGATGCCGCTGTGATAGCGAAGCTGGCGGACGGAAAGAAACTGAAAGCAGTGCTTCACGGATATTCCGAGCGTGGCATGGCGGTAAAAAAGGTCTTTGAGGATTTCAAGAACGATTATATAACTTCGGATATGACACAGTACGAGAAGATGGAGACCATTGCAAGGTATGTAGAGCAGGAATATGATTATGTCCTTTATCAGTCTGACTGGCGGTATATGGTCATCAGCGGTGGCGGAGACTGCTTCTCAAGCAGATATTTTGTCAAGTATTTATGCGAAGCAGTTGGAATAAAAGCCCTTGCCTGTATCGGAGAGGACTATGATGGGAATACGTTAGTCAAGGCGGACGGTAAGATGTATATTGTGGTGACGGGATTTAACGAGTCGCAACCGAGGCGGTATATGATCATGGAACTGACGGACCAGGCTCTCCAAAATGTAGCAAAAGGCAGCAGGATAGATCTGTCGTATTTTGAATAGGGGGCGATCCTGATGGCAGATAGAATCATTTTATATCTGCTACATGTTGATGATGAATGTGAAGATGAAAAAATAGAAAAATTGGCAGAGGAAATAGTGAAATTTGTTTCTGAAAAATCTGCCAATGAGATAATAGAGATAACAAAAATTAGAAAGTGAATTGATGGAGAAATAAAATGGAAAAGATCGAAGTGTTAGAACAGGCTGCAAAAAGTATACGTAGTGGTTCTATTGACGATGCCAAAGAAATAATCCAAACAGAGTACCCATTTCATAAGTTGGAATCGGCAGGAAGGCATTATACAGATAAACAAAAGATGGAACAGTTTGTAAGAGATGGATTTATTGATAGGTATAGTGGTCAAAAGCTAATAAATCCAGGTTTGTTAAAGGTACTTTCATATTATATGCCGGAAGATTTTCCATATCATGCACATTGGAAGATGGAAGAATGCCATAATGCCTATTGGGAATTTGTACCGACTGTGGATCATATTTGTCCGGTAGCCCTTGGTGGTGTAGATTCAGAAGAAAATTGGGCTTCGACTTCTATGCTTCATAATTCAATCAAGAATAATTGGACATTAG
This sequence comes from uncultured Lachnospiraceae bacterium, assembly GCA_947630925.1. GTDB lineage: Bacteria > Bacillota > Clostridia > Lachnospirales > Lachnospiraceae > Butyribacter. The sequence continues at coordinate 6,138 of CANRJM010000040.1, read as the reverse complement.
AACAATTGCAGTGGAAATTATATGATGCAGGAAGTTTTCAAGAGTGGGATGGATTGACAGGATTATTTGTGGAATTAGTTGAGGCGAATGAGGCTATGTTGAGCGATACTTACATAAAGAAATGGTACAGATTATCCAAGAATGTATGTAATTGAAAATTGGAAAGATTTACTGGTGGAAATATGTAAATGCTTATTTTAGATGGATTGATTTGGATAAAGTGAATGATATGTAAAAGGTTTTTTCAGTTATTTGACACAAGTGGATCTGGTGTTTTATAATTTTTGCGTCTGTGGCGCTGTAGCCTAAAAAGCGCACCTCGTTCCGGCACAGGGTCCTGCCGGAAAGTTTTACATATTTTTCGGTTGCATGAAATTTCATAAGTGATCCGTTCTTTTTAAAAATTTTTATCAGGGTAAGTGAAAAGCTTGCCTTTTTCATTATAAATTGTTGTTTATCCTGCAAGTGCAAGAAATATCATAGAACGCAGTTACGGCCGATAGAAATGGGCCGGTATGCCAGCGCATTTTAGGTTATCTTAAGCCAGTGCATTTGGCGGATTTATGTCAGTGCATTTTGATGGATTTAAGCAAATGGTGATTATTTTTTGCCCAAAAAGGATATTTTCCGCTGCTGATTCGTTATTAGATTAGTGGGAGATATTAATTCAGGAAAGGCGCGCGCTCCGGAAATGAGGGAAGATAATGTCAGAGTTACAGGATGAGGAAAAATTCAGGCAGATATATGAACGGCAGATTGAGATGGTATACCGCATCTGTTATCTGCTTTTGCAAAACAGGGCAGACGCAGAAGATGCCGCACAGGGAGTTTTTTTAAAGCTCTGGGAGAAGAAAAAAACATTTCAGGATCTGAACCATGAAAAGGCATGGTTGATCACGGTAAGCAGGAATCACTGCAGAGATATTTTGCGCAGTTCGTGGCATAAGAAACGGATTGCCATGGAAGATGTGATTGGGGAATATGCAGATGCGGAGAAATCCGGGGAGAGGGAACTGCTTTCTGCTGTCATGGAGCTGCCGGCAAAATATCGGGAGGCGGTGTACCTCTATTATTATGAGGGATATTCCATCAGGGAAATGTCTGGAATTTTGCACAGAAAAGAAAGCACAATACAGAGCAGGCTTGCCGCGGCAAGGAAAAAGTTAAAGCAGCTTTTGTAGCGGCGGACAGCAGAAGCGAAAACAGTTTTTGTAACAGCAGACGGCAATGGCGAAGCTTTCTTTTCGGAGAGAGCATAAAAAGAGAGAGTTTCAGTGAAAAAACAGAATAACGTGTTTTTGGAATGGAGGGACACATATGAGAGAGAAATGGAACAGGGCGTTTCGCCAGATAGCGCCGACAGAGGAACAGAAAGAGAGGATATGGCGCGAGATTGATAAAAAGAAGGGCGGGAAGGCGTCGAGGAGAAGTTGGAATCCATGGGCGGCGGCAGCGGCTGCCTGCCTGATCGTCTTTGTCATGGGGGTCGGAGTGAATGCAGCGACAGGAGGCGGCGTGGTAAAGTCTATCCAGAAGATGTGGGGGGACAGGGAAGAAAAGGAGCAGGAGAAGAGAGAGGTTGTGGATTCTGCGCTGGAGGTGATGGAGAAGACAGAGGCATATGCGCCGGACCTTGTTTTCTGCAGCGACAGTTATCTTGCCTTTGCCGGGCTCCGGGGAATGATTCTGTATGACCGGAAGGAAAGAGCAACTGCTTCCGTTGTCGATTTACAGAAGATAAACTGTAATTATTTTGATACGGAACAAACGCATACCCGGATCTTGCCGGAAGGAAATGGGTTCTGGATCTTTAATGAGAAGTCCGGGAAATTATCGGAGAAATGTTACTGGTGCAGCCTGGAGGACGGTATTTATTATCCGAAGCTTCAGGAAAAGCAGCCGGAAAACCCCAAAAAGCTAGCAGGTGCATATCGCAGATATGCAAAGGAGCATTATGTGGAGACGTTTGGGAAGCTTCCTGTAGAGGAAACAGTCCGGCAGCATGGGCTATACAGCAGGCAGAGCCTGTGCTGGACGGGAAAAGGAGGGGAGAAATACACAAGCTGCCTGCTGGCCGAACTGCAAAATACTGGGAAGCAGGAGACTTACTATACGCTTCTCAGCAAAGAGAAAGTGACTGAGAAATTGGACTCGGGATCTGCAGATGTAGTTTTTAGAGAAAAATTACAGATTGCAGTTTGGCATGGCGACAAGGCGGAGACGGATGAAAAACTTCCGACTTTTCAATATACGGGAAACAACGAAACGCTTGGCGCGCTTTGCGGATATATGTGCAAAAAACGTGCGGGAGAATGGTTGGATAAGGAAGAAGAACAGAAAAAACTATATCTGCCGATCCCGATCATCTATAAAACAGTCAGGGAGGGGAATACGGTCGTCGTGTTTGGGAATATGGAAGAATTTATTTATGTAAGGGACGGAAACCAGTTTGAAGAAGTCGGCGGCGGCGAAGCCCATGCAAAAGTGACTCTAAAAGAGAAGAAGGGCAGCCTGCAGGTAGTAAAATTTGAGAGGGCGCGGGACGGCAGTTACTCCCTGGAAGATATCACGCGGTTTTCCAAAGGTTATCCGGGGTTAAAGGAACGCTATCTTGATTGGAAAAAGGATGAGAAAAAGCGGGAAAAGCGGATCAGGCAGTTCCTGCAGATGTATGTGCGGGATCATGGGTTGGAGGTGAAATATTACAAGGCATACGGATGGGATAAGAAGCCAATCTTTTAAAAAGGACGCTTCTTTTGCGATGAAAAGCGCAGCGTGAAAAACAGCCGCCGGACAGGTTCGTCATTGTCCGGCGGCTGATATTTTTGATCGAATCAAGTCAGATCGGATCGGTTTGATTAACGGAATCGCACAAAATTGTAGTGACGGTTGAATTGATTCAGTCTGCGCATAATATCCTCCGATCCGTGCAGATATGGGTTTCTTTCGTCGTGATACTTCTCGTATAAGGGTTTGAATGCCGCTTTTTGTATCTGGGACATTCTTTAGCCTCGGAGGGGGTTGTGATTCAAATGGACATATTCATTGTTCTACCTCTTTCTGAAAACATCTAATATATGTGACGAGGCGCCGACCATATCCCCACGCTCACAAATATAAAAATGATACTTCATATACATGTTATAGGTTTTCTCGTCCATTTCATCAACCGCACCGGCGATAAACCGTGTCAGCATATCCGTGCCGATATAATGCAGTCTTTCGGTATCGAAATGACTCATCAGTGCATCCACATCCTCCCGGCGGTAAAGAGTGAAGATCTCTTCCGGTGTAGAGCTGAGCTTAAAAGTCTCAAAGTCAATCAAATCGTTATATTCGCCACTGTTAAAGCCGCCGCGCTGGAAACCGAAAGAATATACGGTCATGTCATTGTTGCAGTACGCCGCAAATATAATACCTCCTGTTTTGGTTACACGAATTGCTTCGCTCATCGCGGCAAGTTTATCTTCCTCAGTATATAGATGGTACATCGGACCCAAAAGAAGTGTAATGTCATATTGATCGGAGGCAATATTTTGAAGGTGTACAGCATCACCTTGCTGCACGGTGATTTTCTCATCGGACTTCGTGTTCGCTCTGAAAACCTCAATATTGCACTCCATAAGCTCGACTGCATCGACATTATACCCGTTCTGCGCGAAATAGTGAGAATATCGACCGGTGCCTGCGCCGATTTCCAAAATGCGCATGCCGGGTTTCAGATACTTCTCAATATAGCGAACAGTGGTCAGAAACTCGACCATACCGTGCTTGGAAGTCAAGCGGGCGTCTTCATTGTGTGTGGTGTAATAGTTTTTGAGTGCTTCCATTCTTTCCATGATTCTACCTCCAAGAAATAAAAAAACGGTGCAAATCGAATTTCCTTCGACTTGCACCGTCATTGTCCGAATACTTTATAATCCATCGACAGACTATACAGAAATTTGGGTACGACAATACAAGCCCGGCGAATCCCAATAATGGGTATCTTCGTCGTGCATAGTGACAGTAATATTACGGGTAAAGATATTAACTGCCATTGCCGTACTCCTTTCAGAAAATTTTGTATATTGTAGCACAGGTCCACAATGATGTCAATCAAACACTTCTGACTTGGCAGTGTAAATTTACTGTAGGATTTAACAGGTAAGAATTCACCAACGATGTGACAGATCTGCCACATCTATACTATATACCACTCCGGCTGTTTTTACAATCCCCATATCTGCGATTGAAACCAGGCTTTCTTTTTGCTGTCTATTGATAAATGGTGTGACATACTTTCCACATATTTTCCTAATTCGCTATAGCTTTTTCTCTCATAGCTTAACATTTCTGTTGCGCTGATCACGTCATTCTCCGCTCCGGCTGCTTTTGGCTGCTTCTCTTTCCGCTGGGCACGTACCAGTTCCAGCATGTCCCCTCCATTCCATTGATACGCCCTTAAATGTGCCATTTTATCTGTCCCTGTTATGCTCCATCCCATCGGGCGGGAGCTCATCCTGTCTGACAGTACATGGCTTACATGCCCCTCCGCGCTGCACCCTTTTGCCATCCTCCGCCAGTTCAATCTTATTTTTATTGCCATCCAGTTTTCTAGAAAATACCGTTCGCTTCTCTTGACTCTTTTCTTTCCTGCTTCGCTTTCTGTTACGCTGTAAATTCCCACAAAGATATTTTTTAGGTCCTTTTTGTCCCAGATCGCATTGCTTCGGTCAGTTCCCGGCGGATGTCTTCTGTCCTGTCCAGCAGATGGGATGTCGCGCGGCTCAGGTACTGCTGGATATGAAACTCATCCAGTACATAAGTGATCCCGGAGATCTTTTTCTTACCTGCTTTGATCCAGTTCCCGCCGTCACCGTTTAAAAATATTTTCTCTACATGATCCAGATCATAAGTCTCTTCCAGATAATGATATACTTCATCCCAGAGGGCAGCATTCCCGGATTCTCCGGCATATATCCCACTGAAATAATACGTATTGACCAGACGGTGTCTCCTGCTCTTTGGGTGCTCCTTTTCGATCCCTTCATACACATAGACCAGCTTTGCCATGGCGCAGTTGCTCTTGTACCCCTGTTCGTTTACCTGCAGATTTCCCTTTTTATTTTGGAACTGCAGCGCCACATGGTCTTCGTCTGCATCTATGTAAAGATATTTTACCTGTCTCTTTTTATGGACGCATGGTTTTGGCGCCCTGCTGAAATCCAATGCATGGATCTTGTTCTTTACCGTCTCTTTGCTGACGGAAGACTGAATGCTGCATTCTTCCCCGGCTTTCCGGTATGAGGCATCTGCTGCTTCTTTGAAAAGCTCTGCCTCCGCATCCTCTGTCATCCTTTCATGCGGATCCAGCCCCAGGATGGCATCCAGAAGATATTCACTGTGTCCGTCTTCCTTGTTCCTGAACAACGTCTTGCGGAAGCTTATCTCCCCCAGGGATGTGATAAGCTGTTTGCTGTCCCTGCGGGATATCACCCATCTGCTTTTCCTTTTTGCGCTGTCCCGGAGCATCTGGTCGCAGTCTTCCAGTGTTTCCCTGATGATATCAAGCCCCAGACGGACCACTTCGTTTTGGATCCCATGCACAAATCCTGCCATATCCCTGGGATCTTTTAAAAAATTTTCCACTACTTTTTCTAATTTGTGGATGCCATTTTCCTCAAAATGTTGTATACTCTTATTCATGGAGAACACCTTCTTTCGGTAGATTTTATGGCAAATTTAATCATAACACAAAGTTGGTGTTCTCTGTTCCTTTTTTTATTGAATTGTCTTAAAGATACCTTGTCTCTTCTTCTGTATCCTACAAAAATTTTACGCTAACTTCTGACTTTCCCCATTTTTTATTTCAGATCAGAATTTGCGCTCATAAAAAATGGGGAAAGTCAAAAATGATAATTTGTTATTTTTTGTAGAAAGATATGGAAATTTATAAATAAATGCTGTATAATATTTTTTGGTATAGATAATTGATGATTATCGGGAGTGAAGGGGTGACCAAGTATTGATAATTTAGGATTATCTGCGGTTAAGAGGGAGCTATAGATGACAATTTATTATCGGTCAATTTTATGGGGAATGGATAATTCAAAGTTATCCGTTGAGTTTGCCTTTAAAGGATAATTTTTAGTTATC
>CANRJM010000039.1 GCA_947630925.1 uncultured Lachnospiraceae bacterium | reverse complement strand
GAACATTAAAAGGTCTGACACAGGCACAGCTTGGCTCTATAGTCAAGCTTACTGGAGACAGGATCCGGCAATATGAAAATGATGTGCGGAAGCCGAAGGATGGAAAGCTTATGGAGATTGCAGAAGCGTTGAACATCAATCCAACTTCACTATTTGAGCCGGATTACCGCAATCCAAACAGTGTCATGCATACTTTTTTGAATTGGAAGATATTTATGGATTACGCTTTGAAAAAGTTGATGAAACCTACCAGCTTGTATTTTCCAAAACCGATGATTGTCAAAATAGTGACTGGCTGATAGAGGGAATTGCCGCATGGACGGATAAAAGAAAGGAACTCCAGCCAGATATCAATGATTCCGCTGAAGCAATTACAGATAAAAAGGAAAAATATGCATTTTGGAAAGCCCGCTATCCTTACGATTTGGGAGAGGACATTCAGAAACAGTTTGCACTTCTGAATGATTTTCATAAAAATAACGCCTCGCTGATTTCCCAGAGCTGCAAGAGCATTACAACATTTTCTGAATTTTTCAAAAGCCTTTTGGCTCTTGATACGGAAAGTGTAATATTTCATACAGCTATTGGCGAAATAACAGGTAAACGAAGTGCCGTATTTACCATCAACCTTAACTATATCATGAATGCCTCTGTTTCCATACAAAAGACATATATGTGTTTTCGGGAGTGTTGGCAGGATATGAAAAAAATCGGGATAGAGATTGTTGAAAATCCCTTACCTGTTGATGGCGTACTCATGCTTATAAGCATGAGTACGCCATGCCCACAGGTAATTGCGCTTTTTGAGGGATATGAAAAGCTGCAAGAGGAAAAAGCATCTCCGGCTTTTGATAAAGATGCTTATAAGTTGGAGATTAAAGATATGATGCGGATGTTTCAGTCGGCTATATAAATCAGTTGATATTCTATTTAACCTCAAATTTTGCCGATACAGCAATTCTACTATCCGTCAATTCAATCTCTTTTTCTATTTTATACTTACCTTTCCTGAGTTCCCCAAAAAGCTCCAAAAGGCTTATCTTCTCAGAAAATATTTCATTCTTCTTAACTATATATTCCTTGTCTGTTATTACCACATCAGGTAAATACTCAATGTTTTCCCATTCGTTATCATAATTTCGGTACAAAACATATTTTCCGCCAAAAGAAATTTTGTGAGCACTTTTATTTTCAATTTTAATCGCAAGCACATTATTTTCGTTTTTCACATTCATAGTAATTTGCGAATTTCCAGTGACTAATGGCTTAGTTGAGGGCAACTGTTTGTTTGCTTTGCTTATAGTGTCCATATCTGCTTCCGGCACATCACTACTATCTGAGTTCTGACTAGTGTTCAAGGAATTCTCTCCTTCATAATTTGATTCTTCTCCTCTACAGCCCACAAACATCATCATTACAAAACATATACAAATAAATAACTTAACACGCTGCTTATACATTTTTTCTCCTTTATCTAAATACTAAGTTTTTGTTACACTTTGGCTCTTAAAAAACTTCTAATGCTTTTTCTCTTTATCTCCTCCCACTATCAATTACAGTATATTATTAATGCACTTCCTTTCCCCAGTTTATCATATGAATAAAGAAACTGTTTCTCTTTATCATCTATTTGATGATCCGTTTCAATTTTAATCCTGTTCTTTTTATTATCTAGCATGATTTTATTTACGAAGTCAATTTGACCATTTTTAATGTCTTCATAAATATTCTGAATCACCCTATTTAAATAGACAGAAGAAAACTCTGCTTTTTGAAAGATAATATTCTCACCTTTTGCCCACTTTTTTACCCTTTCTTGATTAGCCTCACTATTATCAACTAATAAAACATATACTACATTATTTTCTAAATAATAATCTCCAAACCAGTTTGGCATTTCATGGTCTGTAAAAAATAGATTCAAATTTTCCATAATCTCATTTGTTGATATTTCATTATTCGGATTATGCGAATTGAGGTTGTCTGCATCACTTACACCACTTTCCTTTCTCACTTCGTCCTTATGATTCCAATTCAAGTTTTTTGTATTGGATTGCCAGAACAAAAGACAAAAACTCATAAATAAAACTATACATGCTGCACTCTTAACAACTATTCTGATTCTCTTTTTTCTTTTTTTCTTATATTCTTCTACTTCTAAAATAAAGGCATCTTCAATATTACCAAAAGCCTCAAAAAAATCTAAACTATTCATAATAATATCCCCTTTCCTCTAAATATTTTTTCAAATTTTTTCTTGTACGAAATAATACGGACTCCACTTTTTTTATTGAGCAATTATGTATTTTCGCAATGTCTTTTACTCGTTCCGCATACCAATATCTCTGTACAAACATCACTCTTTGTTGAGACTTTATTGTATGTAGATATTCATTAATAAATTTAGATAGTTCCCTGCTTTCAGCATAACTTTCCACAGTTTCTTTATCAGAAATAAATTCTTCAATTTCTGATAATAAAATATTTGTTTCCTCTCCTCTTCTTTTTCCGGATGTATTCCTTTTAAGCAGATTAATCGAAAGATTTCTGACAATCTTTGCAACATAAGCGAACAAAAAATTCGGCCGTGCATCGGGTATAGAGTTCCATACATTAAGGTACGAATCATTCACACATTCCTCTGCATCTTGTATATTATTTAATATTCGATATGATAATTTTAATAAATCTTTTTCATATTTACTTTGTAACATTTTTATAGCACTTTCGTCTCTGTCCCAAAACATAGACACTATTTTCTTGTCATCCAATTTTCATTTTCCTCACTTTTTCATCAAATAATCAAAAACCTCCTGTATAAATATAGACAACTTTTTTCAAGAAATCATTCACAAAAACAGTTTTTATTTTTTTCTGTGAACATACATAGGTTCCTCGCTTTTTTTCAAAACATCTATTGATTGTATCCTATTATTAGTACCCTTTTTGAGCATTTATTGTATATCCTCCCTTTTTTCTCATAATCGGATATTACCATCTGTTCTTTTGATATATCTGGTCATAAAAAAGCCGACTGATCTCCGCATCCGAAAACCAATCGGCTATGTAACTCCTGCTTTCCTCTCCCTTTTCTCCATTTTAAGCTGTAGCTGCAGGTACTCTGTGAAGATGCCATGCTCTTTCGCACTGATACTGAGCACTCCTTCTCCATCAAGGAGTTTCTGCATTACCGGATATTGCTTTTGCAGTACATCCATTTGGGTAACTCGCCCTATATCATCATATTTCCTGCAGATTGGCAGTCCGTCTATTTTACTTTTACCACTTGTATCTTTCCCCAACTGCCGTAACATTTTTTATTATCGATTACTTTATAAACGCGAATCCGGACAAAATACCTTTTCTTTTTTAATTTTTTAATCTTTTTACTGGTCGCACCCGACTTGCTGATACGGTACTTTTTTACATTTTTCCTGAATTTCTTATTCGTACAAAGCTGAATTTCATACCCTGTTATATTTTTCTGTTTTTTCCATGAAATCTGTATAGTGCCCTTTTTCGTCGATTTCGTCTTTTTTATCGTGACTTTTGTTTTTTTGATCTTCTTTTCTTGTTTGGCCTGCTTTTTTTGTTTAGCTGTCTCCTTGTCGCTCTCTGCTCCCGACTGCTGTTGAACCTCTTTATTATTGGCGTCAGAAACGGTCTTTTTATTAACAGTAACCGGCACTGATACTTTCCACTCTGAATAAGTAATCACAATTTCTTTGTCGCCCGGCTGCAACGCTCCGGCTGGAGCAAACGTATAATCGGACAGTTCTTCCTCTGTTCCGTCCTGATAAACTGCCACCACTTTCAGTCCTGTCGGATCAAATTTTTCTCCTTCTTCATAATCCGTCTTTTTCGGAGGATTTAAAACTTTTATTTGCGTGATTTTTTTTGCCGCAGCTCCTTCGTCTTCCCGCACAACCTCAACTGTTTCACCCTCGCTTTCTGCATCATAAATCTCCAGAATATACATCTTGCCCTGTTGAAGTACTGCTCTGGGCATAGTGCCATCGTACACATTATACGATACTGTAACTTCTTCTAACTGCTTGCCGTCAAATTGATACACTCTGGCGCTGTAGCCAGCGCTTATATGGAAACTGTACTTTCCATCTTGTTCAGGACAAAAAGAAGCATACACCCTGCTAGAGGGATATTTTATTTCGCAAAACTTCTCGTTAATTCCCATCTTTAATTCCGGAATATCCGATGGCATCCCGATTGTAACTGCTTTTTCTGCATACAGGTCTTCATTATCACTTCCCTCTGCATACACAACATACTTACAATTTCCTACTGGTCTGTAGGCGTACTCCGGCCATGCGACGACCTCGTCCTCCTCGTTACGGAGTTCCAAACATATATTTTTTCTTATATTTATGCAATAATATGTATACAGGCGCACGTCATGTCCTGTAAACTCACTCACAGGAGTCCAATCACTCTCGTCAAGCATTTTTTTCGTTCCATCCTCATACTTCAATGTTACTTTAGGAAGTTGAAAATTCTCGCCGCTGCCAAGACTTAGATCGCCAAAAAAAGAAAATACATTATCATACTTCTCTTTTCCATCGATTTCCAGTCCCGCCAGCCCTATGGGCGCTTTTTTCAATTGAAATTCAAGACTATAATCCGAACCGAATTGCAATATATAATTTGTCCCCGCTGAAAGATCAAGTTCAAAAATATGTTCTGCACCTGCCTTGTCCGATGAAAGTTTCCGGCGTGTTATAGTGTCTTTCCCCATTTCCACAAGGTATGCTCCCACATTCTGCGCCTCTGCGGATCCGAGATAAGTATCACAGACAAATAAATATTTTCCGGATTCCTCTACACGAATCGGACGATCATAATGACCTACAGCAGTTATACCCACATGATACTGTGTATCTAAAGACAGGACAGAATCAGTGGATAAATCTACCCGCAATGGCACAGTCTCTGTAATCTCCCCACTGGAAGCAGAAATCGTGTAATCGCCGGGCATAACTACTTCGCAATCCTCAATAAAATTTGTATCATGATCACCGTATAAATTTATAAAAGAAGCAAGTTCACCGGTATCTCTGCTACGCAATGTCAACGTAACCTCTTCCCCGTTTCCCGCTTCTATGGTATATATTCTTCCCCCTTCTTCAGGAGCGCTTTTAACCGGAAAGAGCATCTCCGATGTTCCATCTTCATAGTCCACTGTGACCGGATAATAGAGCAGGTAATCGGATATGTCAAAATTCACTCCGCCAAACAACACAACCGATTCCCCTCCACAAGGGTGGATATCGACAATTTTCGATGTTGTCTCCGCCGCAAAACATATATCAGGCGCAGCCACCATCATAAACAACCAGATAAAACAAGCAGACACTGCCAGCCTTTTTAATCCTGACATAAAACATCACCTCTCTGAAAAATTTCTCTTAATCCAGAAATAATTATACTATATGCCAAATTCAAAATCAAGCATCGAAGTTCTGCGGGCAGTACCGCGGTGCCGCCCTTTTGGTTCGCTATGGCGATTACATAAGCGCCCTTCAATGACTTTAACATCTTAGACATGATGCTTGATAGTTTCTAATGATATTTTCTTTAAGAAAAAAGCTCTACATAACAACAAATCCATCTCAACGAGATGGCTTTGTTTACAAAACTTTCCAGTTGTTGTTGCTTCAGCAACAGGTTAACTCCCCGAGTAGGGCTCGAACCTACAACCCCACGGTTAACAGCCGTGTGCTCTACCAGCCGCTACGAATACGTACCGAAAGACGAGGAAAACTCTAATGCAAGCACTTTTTCAGATAGTTTGGTTACTTTTTCATTTGTCTGTCCTACTCCACAATAGCCCAATGTAAAGCGTTTACCTGTATATTACGCTGTCCTCTGACTGTAGTCCTTCGTTTCCCATTCGGGGCAAAACTGTTTGTAAGTGACATTCAAGTGCATAACAATCTGGTAATCCTTGCCCAATTCGATACGTTCAAACAACTGGCAGGCTATCATTTTCTTTTGTTCTTTGCTTGCTGTATCAAATTCCTCCTGCAATACTTCCAACTGTTTTCTGTTCTTGTCCAGTTCAAAGACCACCTTCCGTCTGTTGACGATATGCGCTGCCTGTTGTTTTTTCAAGATTTCCTTGTATTTTTCTTCTTCTGGAGCGCCTACCATGCTCTTAAATACCTGACGCATGATCTGGCAGACTGCTTCATCCACTTTTGCCGCAATATAGTTTGTCTGTCCGTCACATTCACATAACTTTCTAGACTTATGGTAACAACAGTATTTCAACGTATCTTTCAGATATTCGCTGCCATCTTTGCGGAAATAGTGGTCTTTGTGGTGCATAGTTGTTATCCTGCCACCACAATGGGCACAGAAGATATTGCCTGACAGCATTGCTCCGCCTTTTGTTTTTGTAGCAATCCGACGTTTTTCCTCGTCCACCTTTGCCCTATGCTCCAGTATCTCATCAATGCGTGCTGCTTCTTCCTCACTGATAATTTTCAACCTCTGCAATGCTTCAGAAGTTTGTCCCTCTTTGGTATAACCTCTTGCAAGTGGTGCTGATAGCATTCGTATGATTGCCACGCTGGAAAATTTGCTGCCGTTAGCTGTCTTGTAACCATGATCATTCAGGTAATGTGCTAATACATAACTTCCATTCCCATTGTTGATTGTCTTTTCAACAACATGTCGGTACACCACATACTGCTCCATGTCAATTTCATATTTTTTTAATTCCTGGCCTTTTCGGTTTTTGATTCCGCTTGGCACTACCCGGTATCCATAAGGAAGCGATCCACCTGTATAAAGGCCGTCCAGCCTTAACTGCTGCATTCTGGTCTTAATACGGATGGAAGTTTTTTCACTCTCACCGGAAGCCTGCCAAAACCGGATGTAGTTGGTCAGCTTGTCAACGTGTGTTTCAAACCGCTGCTCTCCTTCTTTGACGCTCCAGACTTCTATTCCTGCTGTTTTTACGAACCATTCAACGATGAATGGCGTTTCGTCATCAATACGTCCAATCCGGTCAAACATGAACACAAGAAGTACATCAAATTCCTTATTCAGTGCTGCTTCCTGCAAATCAAGGATTGCGTCCCTGTTCTTCGCTGACACTTTGAAGCCGGACACACCCTTTTCCTCATACTCTTTTACGATTTTCCAATCCTGTCTGTATTTTACAAAATCGTGACAAGCCCCTCTCTGCATAGGTATGTCATTCGCATGATCCTCGCTGACGTTTACCTGTTTCTTTGTGGAAACTCGATATAGCGTGTAAACTCTTTTCATTAGCTATTTCCTCCCGTATTTGAATTTCTACGGGATGTACACTATATTAAATTTTCAAGGTACTCCGTAGCGGCTAACCATTTAATACTCCGTAGTGGCTATCCGCTTTTGCCTTTATTATAGGAAGAAACACATTCAGCAACAAATGTGCGAATATGGAATTTGCACATTTCAGACAGTGCGTGATATAGTGACATCCACAACTTTACCAATCATATGATTCTATTTATGACTGGAAAGTTCTATCAGGTCATTTTGTACCCGTTCATCATATGCACTTGACAGTATGGACTGCATATTTTCAATTACGCCCTCCACTGGTTTCTCAGCAAAGGACAGTGTAATCCTGCACCCGCTTATTTCTTTTTCTATTACCGGAGATTCTGCTGTCTGCATAATATCCTCCCCTTTCCTTACCCATGTGTTTTCAAGTCAAGACTGATTGCAAGACAGCGGTCAATCTTCTTCATGTCTGCTTGATTTAACTTTCCGATATACTCCCGCAAACGTTGTTTATCAATCGTCCGTATCTGCTCCAGGAGCACCAGTGAGTCTTCTTTCAATCCTGCATAAGCCCTTACCATACAATGCGTTGGCAGTTTTGCCTTTTCTGCTACTTTACCGGACATAGCCGCCACAATTACTGTTGGGCTGTAACGATTGCCCATATTATTCTGTATAATAAGAACAGGTCGAATACCGCCCTGCTCTGAACCAATCACAGGGTTAAGGTCTGCAAAAAACAGATCGCCCCGGCATATTTTTTCTAACATATTTACTACCCTCCACAAATGATTTAAGTAAACGCCGCCTATTTGTCCTCGACACCCCGGCGGTTTGCATCCATAGAACGCAAGTACAATTCGTACAGGGAAGTCATCAGGCGTCCGGCTGCTGACCGGTTCCACGGGAATCTCACCCCTCCGAGGATCTCTCCGAGCTGCCCTCATTTGTTGCGACGCCATAGAGTGTTTTGCACTCTTCACGCTCGACCTTATGACTAGACAGGAGTATCATTATGCCTGTTGCCTGTTATCGCCCTGTCAGTAGCAATCTGACAGTTATAACCCGATATTTCCCGCTCCCTGAAGCAGACAAGTCAGCCGCAAACCGATTCTCAATATTATTTGGGATTTCGCTGCCCTCATCTGCTCCAGATCATGGCGTATCTGCTAACGTAGCTTACGCTCATCACGATAACAACAGGAACGTGCCTGATGAATGGGTATGAAATTGTCAAGGTTCTGTTTGTTCTGCTTCCCTCTTAAACACAAAACAGGTGAGGAAAAAAACATCCCCTCACCTGTTTGCTCACTTAAAAGCCAAAAGTTAAGTAATTATTTCAAATTTTTTTTCAAAACTTCTACTGCCTTATCAATCATGTACTTTACTGCAACTTTAGAGCATCCCTCTAATTCCGCAATTTGCTCGTATGTCATTTCTTCAAAGTAATAAAGTATCAACCTCCGTTTCTGTTTTTCCGGCAATCTTCGGATCGCCTTATGTAATTCTTCCTCCTGAAGCCTCCTCAGAACCAGTTCCTCCAGGTCCTCCGGCCGCTCCAACGCTCTCACATTCAAAGTACTCTCCCACACTTCCGAATGTTCGATATGTCTGCTTAACACATTCAAATACCGTATGTCCTCTAACTCAAAGGAATCAAAAGTTTCGTATAATTCCCTGCTAATCTGAATTGTGCGGTATATGGCTTGTCCATCCTTAAAAGACAGGAAAAAATGCCCGTCTTTCTCGTAGATGGTATAGGGATTATATTTATCCCGTTTTCTTTTGGGGCGTTTACCCTCCATGTTCATTCCTCCAATCTTGATTTTTTTGAAAATCAAGATTGGCAGGCGGTGAACGTCCGCTATATATGGTCATATCCTCAAAAAAAGAGTTTGTCCTTTTAAATCCGGACAAGCCGTTTTCTTGATTAGTATACTTTCTTGTTAAAACAGGATAGAACAGAGCATATTTTGTCAAATTAATCGAGTAGGAGGAATTTCTCTTAAATGAGAAATTCCGACCTCTCACACCACCGTGCGTACCGTTCGGTACACGG
>CANRJM010000038.1 GCA_947630925.1 uncultured Lachnospiraceae bacterium | reverse complement strand
TATGAGCCATAGGCAGGCTTTGCCTGTGGCTCGCAAAAAAATGAAATTTTTTTTATTCCTTACTTGACACAAGCAGACCTTTATCTCATCCATCAGCCTATGGGAGATTATATCGGCGCGTATCGGGCTATGGAGGAATTGTACAAGGAGGGACTGATCCGCGCGATCGGCGTCTGCAACTGCTATCCGCATATTCTGGCCGATATCTGCGAGACGGTGGAGGTCACCCCGGCTGTCAATCAAGTGGAGCTGCACCCATTTTTCCAGCAGCCGGAGGCGCTGGACTTAATGAGGGAGTACGAAGTAGTCCCGGAGGCGTGGGGGCCTTTTGCGGAGGGAAAGCATGGTATTTTTACAAATCCCGTCCTGACAGAGATTGGTGAAAAATACGGTAAGAGCGCGGCGCAGGTCGTTCTCCGCTGGAATGTGCAGCGGGGCGTGGTCGTCATTCCAAAATCCGTACACAAAGAACGCATGGAACAGAACATGGATATTTGGAATTTTTCACTGACAGAGGAGGAAATGGCAAAAATCGTGCCGCTTGATCTGGGGCACAGTGAGATTGTCAACCATTTTGATCCGAATTTTGTCAGGATGCTGCACGGCAGAATGATGAGATGATTGGAGGAGAATTATGAACACATTTACATACAGTTATCCGACTAAGGTTTATTTTGGAGAAAAGGCGGCAGAAAGAAATCTTCCGACAGAACTGGCAAAGACCGGGAGGAATGTCATGCTTGCCTATGGAGGCGGTTCCATTAAGAAATTCGGTATTTATGATGAACTTATGGGACTTTTGGCTGCGGCGGGGAAAACGGTTATCGAATTTACCGGTATCATGTCCAATCCCACGTATGAAAAGGTGCAGGAGGGTGCAAGGCTGGCGAGAGAAAACGCAGTAGATTTTATTCTTGCCGTGGGTGGCGGAAGCGTCATGGACTGCTGCAAGGTCGTATCCGCACAGGCAAAGACGGAGGCGGATCTGTGGGAACTGGAAACGGTAAAGCATGGCGTGCCGGTTGATTTTATCCCAATGGGAGCCGTAGTGACAGCGTTTGGCACGGGGGCGGAGATGAACAATGGGGCAGTGATCACGAATGAAAAAATGAAAGTGAAAGGACCACTCTGGGGCGCGTTTTATGATTTTGCCATTCTTGACCCGGCATATACGATGACCATGCCGATGAAGCAGGTGATTTCAGGCTCGTTTGACGCTCTTTCTCATTGCATGGAAACCTATATGGGAAGTCCGAGGGAGGAGAATCTCTCCGATGAGATCAACGAGGCGTGCCAGAGGAATATTATTCGCAATCTGCGGGCAACGACAAAAAATCCCCGGGATATTAAGGCAAGGAGCGAACTTGTCTGGGCGGCAGCCATGGGCGAAAATGGTATCTTAAAGATTGGCAAGGTAACGGATTTTCAGGCGCACATGCTGGAACACCAGCTCGGCGCATATACGGACTGTAACCACGGGCAGGGACTGGCGGTCATTCATCCGGTTCTGTACCGCCATATGTTACCGGAGGCGGCTCCGCAGTTTGCAAGGCTTGCCGTCAATGTCTGGGACATTTCTCCTGATGGCAAATCTGAGATAGAATTGGCAGAGGCATTTATTGACGCATTGGCAGCGTTTATTAAAGAAATCGGTCTGCCGGGAACATTTTCTGAGATGGGCATGGGGGAGGATACGGATTACAGGGCAATTGCGGAAAGCACCATCCTTACCGGCGGGTGCTGCAGGAAATTTACGGCGGAAGAACTGTTCGATGTATTGAATGAATGTAAATAGAGGAGGATTAGATTGAATATGAATATTCTATTTGTAAATGCAAGTCCCAACAAACAAGGAAATACTGCCGAATTAACGGCGGAATTTCTTTCTGGAAAAGAGTATGAAACATTGAATTTGATCGACTATAAGATTTATGCCTACGGGCAGAAATATGAAGATGACCAGTTTGATGAAGTCATTGCGAAAATAAAAAAAGCGGATACCGTTGTGATGGGTTCACCTCTGTATTGGCATAACATATGCGGGCTTATGCGGAATTTCCTTGACCGCTGTTACGGCCCGATTCGTCAGGGAGAATTTTCCGGCAAAAATCTGTATTTTGTTATGCAGGGGGCAGCTCCGGAAAAGTGGCAATTAGAAGCCTGTGAATTTACGATGTCAAGATTTTCAGGCTTGTATGGATTTAACTATAAAGGAATGATTACGGACAAAAATGAAGCAAAAAAAATGAAAATAGAATAGAAAAGGAGAAAATTTAATGGAACAGAAACAGACAGCAGAGAGGGATGATCTGGTAAAGGATTTATCGGTTTTTCCGCTTGTGGATAATCGAGTGGTGTGAAGCAGTGACAGATGAAATTTACAATATGTTGGAATAAGAGGAAGATATATGAATAAAAAGCAGGTCTTGAGAGTAAGTGTAGATATAGTCATGACTATTTTGCTTATATTGCTTATGGCGTACAGTCTTGTGGGTGAAGCAGCCCATGAGTGGCTTGGCGTCGCGATGTTTGTGCTATTTGTTTTGCATCATTTACTGAATCGTCCATGGCATAACAGAATATTTAAAGGAAATGATACGCCGTATCGCACCGTGCAGACGGCCCTTGTCATTCTTGCGTTTCTTACGATGTGTGGTTCCATGATTAGCGGTGTAATTTTATCCCGTACCGTTTTTTCTTTTCTGGGAACAAGGGGCGGACAGGCGGCGGCAAGGACTATACATATGCTGTGCGCTTATTGGGGATTTGTGTTCATGTCTCTGCATTTGGGATTGCATTGGAATGTTATGCTCCATATGGCAGGGAGACATCACAAAAAGAAATCGGCTGTCCGTTCCCGGACTGTCCGCATAATCGGATGGCTGGTTGCGGTCTATGGGGTGTACGCATTTTGGAAGCGAAGCATCCTTGGATATATGCTTTTGCAGATTCATTTTGTCTTTTTTGTTCCCAGTGAATCTCTGATTTTGTATTTTCTGGATTATCTTGCCATCATAAGTTTATTTGTGTGCGCCGGGCACTATCTGGCATGTGCGCTCCGAAAGAAAGGAAACAGATAAATTTGGACAGGATATTTGTTGGACAACAGCTTCCCTGAGACATTGTATTTGGGAGGGTCAAATTGCGGTCCCCTTATGAGCCATCTGACGTATGCCTGAAATAACGTAATCCTTATAATTGAATATTGATACAGCAGCCGTTCAGAAAGTATAAGTGACCATAAAAAAGCACCAGTGTTTCCGGTGTGGAAAAGACAGGCGGGGTGATGTAGAGATTGACTGCAGAAGTAAAAGAAATCATGTTTTTATCTGGATGAACCATATGTTTTATTTTCATTGGATTGTTGAAACATTGTAAAATAAGGATATAAGAAGATTTAATGAGATATGAGAGGTTATAAAAACTATGATAAAAATACTGTTCATCTGCCACGGCAGGACACTGAAAAGTTCCGAAAAAGCCTGTAAAATCAATGGTTTCAACGAGAGTGAAAGCGTTTGCTACACCACTACTACACCATTTGGGAAAGAGGCTTGATATGGCATTATTTTCTTCTGTAATTATTTGATGATTTATTCCCAACTTTATTCCCAACGTGTTATAATAAATATAGTTGGGAATAAAAGTTAGGTAAAGAAGCATACGAATGGAGGTCAAACAGATTGTTTTAGATTTATGTGCTTTCAATGATAAACAGGAATGGTTTGAATTTAAGGAAAAGAGACATTAGGGGAGTATGTATCTGCACTGTCAAATGCGGCTGCTTTTTCAATAAAAAAGCAGTGATTTAAATTAGTTTTATTAAAAGGTAAAATACTTTTTGATTTCAACATTGTTATGATTTAGAAAGAAGAAATATTTGTAATAACTGTTGTTTTTTGAGGTATAATAGAGTGGAATGAAAGAAATGATATAATTTAGATAAAATTTTGATACGGAGTGAAAGCATATGCTGCAGATCAGACCTGTTTCCGATTTGAAACTGATAGTGAATTCTGTGATTCTTGGAACGAGTATGATAAGAATCGTACCTATTCCTAAGTAAAAGAAGATGAATTGAAGTGGATGCTTTCAAGATTTGATGAGATGAGCGAGAAAGTGTCTATTTTATATGGACCTTTTGTAAAAGTGGTACATATTATTCCTCCTGAATGAAATGATTTTACTTTAGAAATAGAAATCGAACAGGAATATATTTTTTATATTTGTGGAACATCCGCGTAGGAAATATCAAATTCAAATTTCTTGATTAACAATTATGAAAGAACGGTGACCAAATGGAAAAATGTTTATATGTATCAGACTTAGATGGAACGTTGCTTAGAAGTGATGAAACAATATCTGAATATACATATAATGTGATAAACAAACTAACAGAAAATGGGGGGTTATTTTCATATGCAACGGCAAGGTCTTATGTAACTGCAAAGAAGATTACAAAAGGCTTGAATGCAAAAATTCCGTTAATTGTATATAATGGAGCATTTGTTATTGATAATGTTTCGGAAGAAATTCTTATCTCGAATTTCTTTTATGATGAAATTAAAGAAGTTTTGACTGAGTTATTTACTAATGACATATACCCAATTGTATATTCATACATTGATTCTGTTGAATATTTTTCATTTCTTACTGATAAGTGTAATGATGGTATGTGGGCATTTTTAAATACTCGCCGAGGTGATAAAAGGTGGAGAGAGGTTCAAAGCACAGAAGAACTGATACAAGGTCATATGTTTTATATTACATGTATTGACGCAAAAGAAAAACTTAAACCTTTCTTTGAAAAGTATAAAGAAAAATATCATGTTGTTTTTCAGCAGGATATTTACACTAAAGAGCAATGGTTAGAAATTATGCCCTTGGAAGCATCTAAAGCAAATGCAATTTTACAGTTGAAAGAACTATTAAAATGTAGCAAGGTTGTTTCGTTTGGCGATGGCACAAATGATATTGATATGTTTAATATTTCTGATGAGGCATATGCTGTAAGTAATGCAGTTGATGAACTTAAGCAAGCAGCTACAGCAGTAATAGGAGGTAATAATGAAGATGGTGTAGCTAAGTGGTTAGAGAGTTCAATTGAAGCTTTTTCGCTCGATGCGATATAATGAAAATGGTGTGTGAAATTAATCTGCACACCATTTGTTAAATAGTGAACCCCCCTAGGGCAAAAAGGGTGTTCAAATGAACACCCCAAAACCTTAGTAGTAATTACTCGATATTTCTACTACTATTTTACTACTACAAACGGCTGTGAAATGCTAATATTTGCAAAGATATGCCAATTATGTAGTTTACACTTGGAAATTTCGAATGCCCGGAAAACCTGATAAAACCTCGCATTTCTCGGCATATCTTGGCAATTTAGGAGGAGAAAATTTTATGACTAGAGTGCTTTTCATCTGCCACGGCAGGACACCGACTAATCTCTGAAAAGCCTCGAAAATTAGAACTTCAAGGAAAATGTAAAAGAAATTTACCATGATTTTACCATTTTTGATAAAATTACAATACACAGACCCAAACTCGAAAAAATGAGCCTGTCAATTCCTTTACTGTAGGCACTCGCAGAGTGGGAATTTACAGGCAATAAATATGAATATATGAAAACAGGGGTATTTCAATGCACTTTTTGAAATACCCCCTTAATTGCCCCAAAGGGCAAAATTCATTTATAAATCAGTGATTTTGTCTACTTAAATTCTACTATATCATTCGGTGTACATTCTATGATTTGACAGAGTTTTTCAACAGTCAAAAGTGTTATATTCTTGTTTTTCTTCAAACTATCCAGAGTTTTGTTGTCTATCCCCGATTTTAGCAGGGAGTATTGGGAAATACCTTTTTGTTTCATGGTCGCCCATAAAGGCTCATAACTAATCATGTTTACCAACTCCCTAAGTTTTTCTAATTAAATTATATTTAAATGTTGTGAAAATAAACATTGTGAACATATTCACAATATGCTATAATTGTCTTGCTTGATAAAAATATCTAAATTATAAGGAGGAACGGATAAAAATGAGAACAAAGAAACAACGGATTGCGTGTCTGCTCTCTTTTGCTCTGTTGTTTGGCATGATTCCTGCAAGTAACGTATCAGCGGCAAAGAAAGTCAGTTTAAGCGCCAAGAGACTGACCGTTACAAAGGGAAAGAGAAAGACGCTCAAGGTAAAAAACACAAAGAAAAAAGTAAAATGGAAAATTCTGTCAGGGAAGCAGTACATTTCCTTAAAGAAAAAAGGAAATGTGGCGGTATCTATTAAAGGTAAGAAAAAGGGAACGGCAAAAGTACGGGCTGTCGTTGGGAAGAAAAAGTTTACCTGTACTGTAACCGTGAAAAATAAGAACACGGATAAAAAGAAAAAGCCGACCGCAACGCCGGATCAAAGTAAAACAACACCAATGCCGGGTGGGAACAAAACACCGACAAACACAGTAGCACCGACAAACACAGCAACACCAACAAACACGACCACACCTTCGCCAGTGATTGATCCTAACCTTGACAATGCGCCGGAGGGAGCAAATGCAGACGATGTAAAAGCGTTAAAAGAATTGATTCGCATACAAAAGGAGCGCGGGGCAAATGTCAGCGAGGATATGAGTGATGATAGTGAGTATACATGGGAGAGCAGCGAGCTGACAGAAATCTACTGGGAAAATAAAGACTTATCCGGCAATCTGGATGTGAGTGGTTGCGTGAATTTGAAATATCTGTTCTGTCCCAACAACAACTTATCCACATTGGATGTGAGCAAGAATGTAAATCTGGAGGGATTGGATTGTTACAACAACGACTTATCCGCATTGAATGTGAGTAAAAATGTAAATCTGACGGGATTGGATTGTATGTTCAACAACCTATCTGCATTGGATGTGAGTAAGAATGTAAATCTGACGCACTTGGTTTGTCACGGCAACAACCTATCCGCATTGGACGTGAGTAAGAATGGTAATCTGACGGAATTGAGTTGTGGCAACGATAGCCTATCTGCATTGGATGTGAGTAAGAATATAAATCTAGAGGGATTGGATTGTTCGTCCAGTAACCTATCCACATTGGATGTGAGTAAGAATGGTAATCTGACGGAATTGGATTGTTACAGCAACAACCTATCCGCGTTGGATGTGAGTAAGAATGGTAATCTAACGGAATTGAGTTGTGGCCTTAACAACCTATCCGCATTGGATGTGAGTAAGAATGGTAATCTAACGAACTTGGGTTGTAGCAGTAACAACCTGTCTGAGTTGGACGTGAGTAAGAATGGTAATCTAACGAACTTGTATTGTGGCAGTAACAACCTGTCTGAGTTGGACGTGAGTGAGAGTGGTAATCTGACGGAATTGGATTGTTCCGACAACCACCTATCCGCATTGGACGTGAGCAAGAATGGTAATCTAACGAACTTGTATTGTTACGGCAACCACCTATCCGCATTGGATGTGAGTAAGAATGGTAATCTGACGGAATTGAGTTGTGGTTATAACAACC
Source organism: uncultured Lachnospiraceae bacterium (assembly GCA_947630925.1). Classification (GTDB taxonomy): domain Bacteria; phylum Bacillota; class Clostridia; order Lachnospirales; family Lachnospiraceae; genus Butyribacter. The sequence continues at coordinate 2,930 of CANRJM010000038.1, read as the reverse complement.
TGTCTGCGTTGGATGTGAGTAAGAATGTGAATCTAGAGGGATTAGATTGTTCCGAAAACAACTTGTCTGCGTTGGATGTGAGTAATAATGGTAATCTAACGACATTAGACTGTTACGACAACAACTTGTCTGCGTTGGATGTGAGTAAGAATGTGAATCTGGAGAGATTAGATTGTTCCGAAAACAACTTGTCTGCATTGGACGTGAGCAACAATGCGGAATTGGAAAAATTATACTGCGACACAAATGTCACTGTTACCGGCTGTGACCCTGATATTATTAACCCATTATAATAGTAGGAGAAAAATAACATGACAAATTATAATGCTCTTTATGTTCTGGCAAAGCAAAAGTTATCAGGTTTGTCTGTAAGGAGAGTTTAGATTCGCAGATATATGTAATAATCCCCCAGCAGGATTAGGAAGGCGTTTCAGGGAGGATGTTGATAAAGGTGTTTATCCCAATGTTAAGTTCGTACGTTACAATAAAAGGTCAGATATATACGAGAAAATATAGACAAAGTGGATAACGAACACTCTCATTAAACCTGCAAAATCAAAAAGGACGTTTCAGCTTTCCGCCAGAAATGTCCTTTTTATGTTTAAATTGTTGTATTTTCCTTTCCTTTTCCGCACTTCACAGGGTTCATACCCCAAAAGATAATTGGGAGATACATTTAGTGCAAGAGAAATAGCAAGTAGAGTATCCACGCTTAAAGTCTTTGGAGGTTTTGGTTTTCCGTCTCTTCTTGTAGGGTTAAAATTCGTACATTCAGACAATGTACTCTTAGGCAGCTCATAACCAGTAGGGAGCAATCTATTTGATGGTGTAAAGACGCAGGAACAGGCAAAAGAGGTGTTTTCTGTGATTGGTGGTGTTGGCGTTGAACCAGTCAAAAGTGTTCGGGCATACGCAAGGTATCTCTGCCATTTGGATAGTCCCGATAAGGTTTGTTACAGGACAGAGGATGTGCTTTCTTTATCTGGGGCAGATTATAACACTATGATTCAGCTTGCCAGTGATAAGTATTCGGCAATCGGGGAAAATAAATTGCGGATGATGGCAGATGAACACTCAGAATCAGACTTTATTATCATGAATGGTAATCGGATACTGATTAAGGGACAAAAGTTTGAGCAATACCTAGATCATGCCACTATTTTATAATTTGAAATTCATTATGGAAAGAGACCTTGATTTGTGGTAAAATATTATCGCGAGTTTGGGTCTCTAGTCTTGAAAAATTCTTTTCAAGACGGAAGGGAGAGACGGAACATGAGTGAAATTATCTGACGCTAAGGCTTAATAACAAGAAAACAGCAAAAAGAATATTTGCGGTTTATCAGAGAGGACAAGCATTTTTGCAGATACTACGAGGGAATTTATATTTAATTTCATACGGGTTTGCGTATCTCGGAATTTTGCGGATTGACATTTGCAGATATTGGATTTGACAAAAAACGTATTCGGGTCAACCACCAGTTACAAAGAACCAGTCAAATGCAATATATTATTCAAGCGCCTAAGACGGAAAGCGGAGCGAGGTACATTCCCATGACAGCCGAGGTGAGCAGTGTTTCCGCACCATTATAAACAATCGAAAAGTACCAAAGATTGAACCAAAAGTAGACGGATATACAGGCTTTCTCTATCTGGATAAAAATGATATGCCTATGGTTGCCTTACACTGGGAAAAGTATATGCAGCATATCCGAGAGAAGTATAACCGTATTTATCGACAGCAAATGCCAGCAGTAACCCCTCATGTCTACCGTCACACGTTTTGTTTCAATATGGCGAAAAGTGGCATGAATCCCAAAACCCTACAGTACATTATGGAACACTCGGATATAAGCGTCACACTGAATACCTATACCCATGTGGATTTCGATGACGCAAAGAGTGAGTTGCAACGTGTCATGAATGGTTAAAAAGGGGCAAATGGTAAAACAAAATAATTTACCATCATTTTTACCATTTTTGCAGACAAAAACATGAGAAAATATGGGAAAATTTAAGATAATATGCTTGAAATCGAAAATATCAAAATAAGGTAAAAACCTTGAAAGTAAGAAAATAAAGGGGTTTTAGAGATATGATAAAAATACTATTCGTCTGCCACGGCAGGATATTAGAAAGTTCCGAAAAAGCCTGTAAAATCAATGATTTCACGGAGGATAAAGGCGTTTACTACACCACTACTACACCATTTAGGAAAGAACTTTGATATGATTCTACTTGCATTTTATCCCCCGCTTTATCTCTCACATGTGCTATAATGTATGTGGGGATAAAAGTATAACATTACCTGTTTCGGTCAGGAATGATACAGTGTGGCTCAGTACCAATCAGATGGCAGAACTGTTTGAGAGAGATGAAAAAACAATCCGAAAGCACATTAACAATGTATTTTCGGAGGGAGAAGTGGAAAGAGAGAACAACACGCAAAAAATGTGTGTTGATGGAGTAAAACAACAGGTGTCGTTTTATACTCTGGATGTCATTATTTCTGTTGGTTATCGGATAAAATCAAGGCGGGGCGTTGAGTTCAGGCGTTGGGCTAGAAGGAAAATGCAAGGGATTTTTTCTGGGAGAATCTGTTTCCGTAAATGAAAAACTGTCTGAAATTTTTCTCCAACTGCATATCAGTGAGAAGTTCGGACGGGAAGTGCCCAAGATCACGGAAATGTATGGAAAAGAGGATTTTTCCTTCAGAGAAAATTTCATTGATGCAACAATTTCGTTTGAAAGAGTAAATAAGGTTGGGAATAAAAAGGTTTTAAATTCACGAAAGAAAATTTGCTAAAAATCATAAAAAGTATTGCATTTTTCTGCATTTTTGAATATACTAATTGTAACAGAGTTGCCCGAAGTCTTTTGGACATTGGGGACCAGGCTGAGACTTGTGCTCAGCTTTTTTACATTAAGGA
>CANRJM010000037.1 GCA_947630925.1 uncultured Lachnospiraceae bacterium | reverse complement strand
CCGGCAGGAACACAGATTGAAAATCTTTTTTTAGAATTTTCAGGGTTGTTTTACTGTTCAGTTATCAAGCTTCTCCCGCGCTTTCCCAAAAAGGGGGCAAAGCGCTTCGGCGCTGCTTCTGCAGCTGCATGTTACCGTCTATTTTACGGCAACGAATGTCATTTTACTATTTTTTTTATAACTTGTCAACAACTTTTATAATTTTTTTTGGAATTTTCGCATATTGCCATCATGCTGTGGCAATAATATAAGATTTATCTGTCTCCTCGATATTTATCCTTACGCAGCTCATATCCAACCATGAGTATAGCGGTAACAGCCGCCATCAAATCGGCAACCGGACCGGCATACATGATACCGTCAATTCCCAAAAACATTGGCAGTATCAGGATTAACGGCAGCAAAAAGAGAATTTGTCTGGTTAAAGACAGAAAAACACCTCTCCTCGGTTTTCCAATTGCAGTAAAAAAATTGGAGCTAATGGGTTGTAAAAAATTTAAAAATGTAAAAAACAGAAAAATCCGAAAATAATTTTCAGCAAATAAATTGTATTCTTCCGAACCATTTCCAAAAAGAGAGATAATCTGACGCGGCATCAGTTGAAACATAGCAAAGGCAGACAACGCCAAAAGAAAACCATAACATGCGGCATTCAGATAACCGCTCTTTACACGCCGGTACTTTGCAGCGCCAAAATTAAAACTGACAATCGGCTGAAGTCCTTGGGAAATGCCAATGATAAACGCCATAAATACCTGGTTTACTTTTGTAATGATCCCGGCACAGGCAAGAGGGACCGCTTCTCCATATACCGAAAGCGAACCATAGTATTTCAGGGATTTATTCATGACAATCTGCACGATCATCATGGCAAACTGGTTACTGCACGGCGCTGCGCCCAATGAAAGAATCCGTTTGACATACCGCTTTTGAGGGAAAAAATGACGGCGTTTTAAGCGGACCGTCTGACAATGCATCAACATCCAGATCGCCATGATTCCTGACACTGCTTGTCCAATGACCGTCGCAATGGCAGCGCCCGCCATTCCCCAATGAAATCCAAAAATAAAAAGAGCATCTAACAACGTATTAATAATAGCGCCGGTTAAATTGCAAAACATCGCAAACTTAGGACGCCCATCGGCACGGATCAGATGACCGCCTCCCGTGGCAAGGATCACAAACGGAAACCCGAAAGAAACAATGCGTGTATATGGTTTTGCATAAGGTAAGACATTTGCCGGCGAACCAAAAAAAAGCAAAAGCGGCTTTAGGAAAAGCTGTGTCCCCAGACAGAGAAGGATACCCATTCCAAATAGAAAGAAAACTGCATTTCCTATAAAATATGGCGCTTTTTGTGCTTCCTCCCGCATCGTCTGCCCCTTTCCCATCGAAAGATTAAAGGCAGATGCGCCGCCAATACCAAAAAGAAGCGCAATCGCAATACAGGAAATGGATAGCGGAAAACTGATATTGGTTGCGGCATTTCCGAGTTCTCCAATACTTTGTCCGATAAAAAGCTGGTCGACAATATTATATAGCGAGCTTACCAGCATTGCGATAATACTTGGAACGGCAAATTTTCTGAGTAATGTATTTACTTTTTCTTCGCCTAATGGATTTTGATTCATATCACTCTCCGTTTCTGAGCGAAAACAAATAGCAATGCGAGCATACGCTCACTTGCAAAAAACTTGTTCTGCACGGATGGAAACAACCCTCCATATTAAAAAGGAGGGTTGCCAATCATTATCATTTCTGTTTTTTATCTTAGCATTTGCAAGAAAAATGTCAAGGGAGAATTTTATCGGAATACCTGCACCTATTCCTATTCTTCTGCCGTTTCCGGTGATGCGGCTGCCGTACTTTCTTCTTCGCCTGCCGTTTCCGATGATGTGGCTTCCGTACTTTCCTCTTCGCTTGCCGTTGCTTCTGGAGACGCCGTCTCCGCGCCGTTATCCCCGTCGCCTATGAGATGTTGTCTGCCCTCGGTATCCATTTCATAATTTCCGCTATAGATCAAGTCAGACATTTTTACCAATTCAAAGCCTTTCTCCTGCAGACCGTCAATTAACTGTTCCAAAGCTTCCGCCGTATATTTTGCCCCGTTATGGCAGAGAATGATAGAACCGTTGCCAAGATGCTTGTGATTTAAAACGGTATTAAGGATAGAATCAACGCCATAGTCTTTCCAATCCAAACTGTCAACATCCCACTGAATGGCAGAGTAGTTACATTCCTTTACCGTATCAATTAACGTATCATTATAGTCGCCATACGGCGGACGGAAAACCTTCATATCTACTCCGGTCAATTCTTTTACCTTCTCATGCGGCTTCATGATTTCTTCCTTGCATTGTTCTGCAGAAAGCTTTGACATTTGTTTATGGTTTTCGCTGTGATTGCCAAGCTCATGGCCTGCTTTTTGAATTGCTTTTACATCCTCCGGATATTTTTCAATCCAGCCGCCGGTCATAAAGAAGGTAACATGCACCTTTTTCTTCTTTAAGATATCCAATATCTTCCGGGTATCGTCATTGCCCCAAGCAGCATCAAAACTGAGAGCTACTTTTTTTTCTTTTTTGTCCACACAATATATAGGAAGTTTTTTGTTTGCTATGTAACTGCCCGAAGTCGTAGATGTAGTTGTACTTAAAGTTTTCTGCCCGTAAGAAATGGCAATCCCGGAAAGAAGGATAACAGAAAGAACCACCAGACCGCTTCGGACAAAAGTACCAATTGTGTTTAGTTCATTATTCATATCATAATCCGCTTCCGAATATCCGTCGTTTTCTCCGGTATCCTTTAACGCTTTGGGTAAATGGGTTTTGAAAGATTTTTCAGAGGTATGATATTCATTAGAAAAAAATTTAGAGTAATGTCTCATATCCGCCTCCACTTAGATACGATGGAGTTTATTACATTTATATGTCATTTCATTGGAAAAATGATAGTTGATTCACATTTCCGACCAGGCTGCCAAAATTTACTTTTTTCTTTTTTTTACAAACTCTTGACAAATTGTTACGAAAATATTACAATTTAACTCGTTGTATTAATAAATTATTGCAAATTCATAACAGATTTAAAAAAACAAAAGACGTATCGCGACAAGCGACTCTGACACAAATAGCTCTGATGATAGATAAAAAACTGCATACGCGAACTGTGTAAACAGTTTTTTCTCATCGCTCCGTCGCGTAAACGCTCTGGAATAGAGGTTAGTATGAAAAAATTAGGAATTGTTTTATCATTATTATTTTTATGCACAATGGTTGGTTTTACGGTAAATAAGCAAAGCTCTTCTGCCAGAATTTCTATTAGTAAAATCCGCAGACAGTGCAGCACGGAAAGAAAGGCCCGTAAATATATGAAAAAAATCACATTTAAAGTCTGGGATTACAGAGGCTCCAAAAAGGTAACGAAAATCAAATCGATTTATGTACATAAACGGGTTGCCAAAAAATATAAGAAAGCATTTTATAAGATTTATAAAGGCAAAGAAAAATTCCCCATCCATGACGTGGGAGGCTACAACTGGCGCGGTTCTAATCATTCCTTACATTCTCTGGGACTTGCTGTCGATATCAATTCTAATGAAAATTATCTAATCGACAAAGGAAGGATTATGGCCGGCAGCCTTTGGAAACCAAGGAAAAACCCATATTCCATCCCGAAAAGAGGGGATGTAGTAAAGGCAATGAGAAAATACGGTTTTAAACAATGCCTCTGGGGCAGCAGAAGAGATTATATGCATTTTTCCATCGGAGGATATTAATGAGAACGATAAAAAAGATTTTGTAATGCAATTCCGCATTACAAAATCTTTTTCTTTTTTAACAACAAAAGAATCACGGCACAAATTACCAGCATCATAATGCAGATCAATCCAAAACCATGTGCGGTATTGGCCAAAGGAACCCACCTGGCATTTACATTCATGCCGTAAATACCGGAAATCAACGTTGGAATACCCATGACCAGTGTTATCGAAGTCAAAGCCTTCATAACATTATTCAAACGGTTATCCAACACGGAAGACATCAATTCCCTGGTTCCGTTAATAATATCTCTGTATATCGAAGTCATCTCAATCGCCTGACGGTTCTCGACAATCACATCCCCCAATAAATCCTTATCTTCCGGATACTGTTCCAGACGCTTATAACGCGTCAGCCGGTCAAGTACGACGCCATTGGCGCGAAGAGAAGTTGCAAAGTAAACCAATGTAGATTCCAATGCATGTAAATCCAACAGGTCTACATTTTCCGTATGATCGTCAATCCTTTCCTCAATCTCCGTACGTTTCTTATCAATAATGCGCAAATGAGCCTGATATAACGTCGCCACACGAAACAGAATCTGATAAACAAAACGTAATTTCTTCTTCGTGCTAAACTCCTTAACCCGACCATTGATAAACGCCTGCAGAACCGGTGTTTCTTCTGTACATACCGTAATAATAATATCCTGCGTTAAAATAATGCCAAGGGGAAGGGTATTATACGCCTCTTTGTCATGACGAATTTCCGCAGCCGGGATATCAACAAGAATAAGCGTATACCCGTCTTCCAGTTCCACACGGGAACTTTCCTCTTCATCTAATGCCGCTAACAAATCCTGCAAGTCAATATCCAGTTTCCCTGCAATCTCTTCCCCCTCTGAGACCGTTGGATTTACCATATTAACCCAGACGCCTGACGCCAACTGCTCCTCCTCATGAATAATCCGATCATCTGTACGGTAATAATTAATCACGTTGCTTCACCTGCTCTCTTTTGATTTGCATGATATCTATTATAATTTATTTTGTCATTTGTAACAACTGATTTTCACTCAAATTTTATCTGCTATGAAATTTCAATCTCATTGTCCTCTAACGTTTTCTTGATTTTTTCCAACATTCCATATCTGGCGTCCCAATAATCTTCCGTTTTCGCCCACGCCTTTAACTGCATCTGGATCTTCATGGGAGACAGCTTGTTTATCACAACATCCATAGGATCTTCCTGTGAAATCAACGCATCCTCCCTGAGTACGGTAAGCAAAATCTCCTTTACCCTGTCAATGTCACAATCATACGGTATCCTAAAGTCCAGTATCATCATACGTTTCGATGTATTAGTCGAATTCGTGATAACGGCATTTGTAATGGTTCCGTTTGGAACCACTATAATTTTATTATCTGTCGTATGAAGCCTTGTATAAAAAATATCAATACTTTCTACCGTTCCCTCCGCGTTTGCAACAATAATATAATCGCCTACTTTAAACGGCTTTAGGGCCAAGATCAAAACACCTCCGGCAAGATTGGACAAACTCCCCTGCAAAGCAAGACCTATCGCCAGTCCCGCCGATCCGACCAACGCCACAATTGTTGCTCCAACGCCCAGAATGCCTGCAACAATAAAAATTAAAATCAGATTGTACGCTACCTTTGCAAAAGACATGACAAAATCACAGACGCTAATCTCTACCTCATGTCTTTCCATCCATTTTTTTGTCAGCTTCAAACAAAGCCTGACCACTCTTTTCCCAATCAGAAATACAAGAAGAGCAAATAAGATAATCTTTACGCTCTCCAATAATACGCTCCTCTGGGATAACAAATATTCCAATAAAAAATTCGTCTTTGCTTCACTGCCGGCAGAAGACGTTAATGTATTAACTACCTCTTCCATAGATTATTCCCTTCCATTATATGATCTATCCCGCGTCTGACACGCCGTTCCCCGGAATCCCCTGAAAGATACACATCCCTAACGGCGGCACATCCAGCGTAATGGAATGCACCCTGCCGTCCCATGGGACTGCTTTTGACAGAAGCGTGCGTTTATTACGGCATCCGTTCCCGCCAAACTGTTCCGCATCACTGTTAAAAATTTCTTTATATTTTCCGGCAAATGGAACACCTAATTTAAAATTCTCATATAAGACCGGAGTAAAATTACAAAGAATCAACAATTGCTCTTCTCTTTTAGCATCCCTGCGAACATAGGCAATGATACTATGGTCGGCATCCAGACAGCTAATCCATTCGAATCCTTCCGAATAAAAATCACTCTCATATAACGCCGGATGTTCCTTGTAAAATTTCTGCAGTTTACCGACATATTGCTGCATCTGCCGATGTTCTTTCCCGGAAAGCGCTTCCCAATGCAGACTCTCCTTTTCATTCCACTCTTCTATCTGTGCAAATTCCTGCCCCATAAAATGAAGCTTTTTCCCCGGATGCGTCATCATATAGCCAAAGGCAAGCCGCAGATTCGCAAATTTCTGCTCCATATTTCCCGGCATTTTCATCAGCAGAGAACATTTTCCGTGAACGACTTCATCATGGGAAAGCGCTAACAGGAACCGCTCGCTATAGGCATATACCATACTAAAGGTAAGCATGCCGTGGCTTCCTTTCCTAAAATAAGGATCCAGCTTCATATAGGACGTAAAATCATTCATCCACCCCATATTCCATTTCAAATCGAAGCCCAGTCCATCCTCTTCCACAGAACCGGTTACCATCGGCCATGCCGTTGATTCCTCAGCAATCAACAACGCCCCATCCTTCTTTTTATGAAATACCCGGCTTAACTCTTTTAACATCTGTACTGCCGCCAGATTCTCATTTCCTCCATTTTCATTTGGAACCCAGTCGCCATCCTGTTTGCCATAATCCAGATAAAGCATTGAAGCTACCGCATCCAGCCGAATGCCGTCTGCATGATAAACTTCTTTCCAAAACATGGCATTGGCAATAAGAAAACCAGCAACTTCCGGACGCGCATAATTAAAAATCAGGGTTCCCCAATGCGGATGTTCTCCCTGCCTTGGATCCAAATGCTCATACAGACAGGTTCCATCAAATCTTGCCAATCCATTACTGTCCTTTGGAAAATGCGCCGGAACCCAGTCTAAGATAACGCCAATCCCTTTCTGATGCATATAATCCATAAAATACATAAAGTCCTGCGGATCGCCATAACGCGAAGTTACTGCATAATATCCCGTTACCTGATATCCCCATGACTCATCCAGCGGATGCTCCATAACCGGCATCAGCTCAATATGCGTATATCCCATCTTACTCACATAATCCGCTAATTCCACCGCAAGCTTGCGGTAATTGAGAAAACCGGGGGCCTCTCCTTTTTCTGTATCATCCGTTTTCCACGAACCAAGATGGACCTCATAAACAGACATCGGTTCCCTTGTAAAATCCTTTTTGCTGCGCTTCTCCATCCAATCTGCATCATGCCATTCATAGGAAGATAAGTCTGTAACAATGCTGGCATTGGACGGACGCAGCTCTGCCTGAAAACCATACGGATCTGATTTCAGCGTTACCGTCTGCGCATTGATTTTGACTTCATACTTATAAATCTCTCCCGGTAACACTCCCGGAATAAACAGAGCAAAGACGCCGCTATCCCCCAAACGGCTCATCATATGCCTGCGGCCATCCCAGTGATTGAAATCTCCTACCACACTGACGCGCAATGCATTTGGCGCCCATACCGCAAAAAATGTCCCTGAAATTCCGTCGGTCTCCTGTTCCTTTCTATGAGACCGCTTCCACTCCATCCTTGCACTGTTCCCGATCCCTGTAACATAAACCGGATGGGCTCCCAGATACTGATAAATGGAATCGTGCTTTCCTTCCTGAAATAATTGTAAGTGCTTTTTCGGAATGTCTGCAGGATACAGATACGGATCCTGTGACACATACTCTGAACCATCCTGACGCTTTACGAGAAATTGATACGCAAAAAACTTATTTACCGGTATCAGAACTGCAAAAAAACCTGCTTCATCTGCTTCCTCCATCTGATACAGTTTTCCGTCCCGGCTGCGTTTTACAAAAACCTGAAAGGCATCGGGAAGAAATGCCTGAATCAGAACACCGCCCCTGACTTTTTGCGGCCCCAGTACGGATTCCGGATGATCGTGTTCAGAATATACGATTGCCTCTATCTCAGCCCAATCCATCAAATCATATAATTTCTTATTCATACAAATCCCTCCCTGATATCCCAAATATAACGCTTCTGTATCTTACCGTTTCCCGCTTATCTTCTCCTCTGATTCCTCATCTCTCTATCTCATGTATCAAAAGGCCGCTTCGCAATTTCGGCTCAAACCAGGTGGATTTTGGCGGCATAAGCAATCCTGCGTCTGCAACGGCAAACAGTTCCGCAATCGAAGTCGGATACATAGCAAAAGCAACCTTCATATCCTGATCGGCTCTCCTCTCCAATTCCTTTAAGCCCCTGATACCGCCGATAAAATCAATCCTTGCATCCAGACGCGGATCGTCAATCCCCAAAACAGGCTGCAAGACATACTTCTGCAGCAGGGAAACATCCAAAGCATCCACCGCATCCTTCGTTGAAAGCAGGCTTTCTTTCGCACGCAGCAGGTACCATTCCTTTTCAAGGTACATTGTGATCTCGCCCTTGGCAGACGGATGCTCTGCGCCAGGTAGCACGGTAACGGTAAAATTCTCCTCCAGTTTTTCTAAAAATGTCCTTTTATCCAGACCATTCAAATCTTTTACGCAGCGGTTGTAATCCATGATCATCAACTGGTCGTCCGGAAATAGTACCGAAAGAAAATAATTAAATTCCTCTTCTCCCGTATATTCTTTCTTTTCCTCTCTTCGTTTTAAGCTGACTTTAACTGCAGATGCCGCTCTGTGATGTCCGTCTGCAATGTAAATCTCCTGTACGGCTCCAAATGCCTTTCTGATTTTTTCTACATCCGTAGAATCCTCTATTTTCCATACTTTATGTCCGATACCGTCTACTGCCGTAAAATCATACAGCGGCTCTTTCTGCTTCATCACACGGTCTACCACCTGATTAATCGCCTCCTGCGAACGGTATGCCAAAAAAATAGGTCCTGTCTGGGCGCTCAGCGTATCCACATGGCAGATTCTATCCTGCTCTTTTTCTTCCCTTGTATTTTCATGTTTTTTAATCACATGATTCAGATAATCATCTACACTGGCACACGCTGCAATCCCGGTCTGGCTCCTTCCATCCATCGTCAGTTGATAGATATAATACCCCGGCTGCATATCCTCGATAAAAATGTGATCCCGCTTCATCTGCCGGTATATTTCATCTGCTTTCCGGTACACCTGCGGATCATAAGTACCAACCTCATCTGAAAGCTGTGTCTCCGCCCTGTCAATTTTTAGAAAGGACAAGGGCTCCCTCTGCGTCTCTTCCTTTGCTTCTTCTCTGTTATATACGTCATATGGTAAAGCGGCTACCCTATCCGCAAATTTTTCCGCCGGCCTTACTGCAACAAATGGTTTAATTTCCGCCATTTCTTTTCCTCCGTTTCTTTTTTCCTGTTTTCAGTATAACAGAAATACGTTAAAAAACATATCCCTTTTTCCCTTTTTCCTTTTTTCCTCTTTTCCTTTTGTCTTTTTTCATATATACTGTAGTCAGAATAAAATCGGTAAAAAAGGGCGTCAGTGGCACAACTTCCTCTTGTATCGCCTTAAGCCGGAAATGTCTCGGAAGGGAGGACCAACTATGTTAAAAGCAATTATTTTTGATATGGACGGAGTCATTATCGACAGTGAGCCGCAGCATAAGCGCGCCGCCCTAAGGGTCTTTGAGCGTTACAAAGCGCCGGCAGATTATGAATACTGTACCAGCTTTATCGGAAGTTCTACCGCCAATATGGCTGCGGACGCTGTAAAGCGTTTTCATCTGCCTGTCTCGCCGGAACAACTGCTTGCAGAACTGAATGAAGAAAAAAAAGCCGTGCGCAAAGAAGAAGGATATCTCGTTTTACCCGGCGTCACGGAACTAATCAAACACTTATACCAGAAGGGATATCGTCTTGCAGTCGCCTCCTCTTCTTCACCGGCAGAAATTGAATATGCTTTAAAAAGCCTGGGACTAAAAAAGTATTTTAAAAAATTGATATCCAGTGTAAACACGGAGCATCCTAAACCGGCGCCCGACATTTTTTTACTGGCTCTGAAAGAACTTGGAGTCAACGCAAAGGAAGCAGTGGTCATAGAGGATTCCCATTATGGCTGCCAGGCAGCAAAAGCTGCCGGTATCGTCTGTATCGGATATGTCAATCCGAACTCGGGTAAACAGGATCTTTCAGACGCCAATGTGCTTTTAGAAAGCTTTGAAGCAATTGATTCCCGCTTTTTTGTCAATGTCCACTGCAGAAGCACCGGACAGCCTGTCATTATTGCCAATACCAGACGGCTTTTGATTCGGGAGCTTTCCGCTTCTGATATCAAAGAAGTATACGATATTTATCGAAATCCGGACGTCCGCAGATATATTCCGGAAATCACGGATTATTTGGATATGGAAATGGAAAAACAAGCCGCCTATATACGCAATGTATATTCCTTCTATGGATACGGGACCTGGGGTGTATTCAGCAAAACATCAAAACAACTGATTGGAAAATGCGGTCTGGAAAACTTAATGGTTGACGGCAAAGAAGAAATTGCAATTTCCTATCTGTTAGACAGTAAGCACTGGGGATACGGCTATGCGCTCGAATGCTGCAAAGCCGTCTTGGAATATGCCAAAAACCAACTTGATATCACGCGCATTGTCGCTGTCATTGACTGCGAAAACACACGCTCTATCCATACGGCAAAAAATCTGAATATGCATTTGGAAAAAGAAATCACGCACAAAGGACGTCAGTGCTTTCTCTATGGAATCACTCTCTAGCGCAGTATAGCAGCGGTTCTACTGAAAAAAAGAAGAAAAGCGCCCCTTCCTCTGACCATACAGCCGGAGAATGGGGCGCTTTCCATTTGGTAAATTCCTTTAAGGGACAGGATAGATACCGTTTTTATTTCAATTTCTTATAACCGGATTTCTTGAGCTTCTTAATGTTTGCTTTGCGTACCTTCTTCGTTCCGCCACTTACCTTAATCTTCTTTTTGCATCCTTTAAATGCGCCTTTCTTTACAGAGGCAAGCTTTTTCTTCAACGTCAGTTTCTTAAGCGCCTTATCTCCCTGAAATGCGCTTTTCTCAATCTTCGTTACGCCTGCGGCAGTTACCGCGGTGAGTTTTTTACATCCTGCGAATGCGCTCGCCGGTATTGTTTTGATACTGCTTCCCAAAGTCGCTTTCTTTAGTTTCTTTGCGTTCTGGAATGCCTT
>CANRJM010000036.1 GCA_947630925.1 uncultured Lachnospiraceae bacterium | reverse complement strand
GCTCATATCCAACAACATTTTCGGGTGGCTAAGCCTGCTCTTTAATGAATCCAGCACCTTATTCTGATTCGGAACTTCCGCAAAATTCGGAAGGTAGCTTGTCAGAACCTGCGCTTTCGAGGGAATCATCATGCAGCTCACATGCTCTTCGCCATAGATATCCGCCGCCTCATTCAAAAATTGGGAAAGGTATCCGACATTATCCTCTGTCTGTTCCTCATCAAAATCTGCTTTTACATGTTTCTCCAGCAGATATCCATCTTTTCCCAAATAAACGCCGTTAATATCCTTCTGTCCCAAAAGAGCCTGCATCCCGACGGACAGACGAACCCAGCCGTCACGCAGAAAAAACTGGTCATTCAGATAACTTTCATACTGCTTCTGGTATGTACCCTTCTTCCATTTCTTTCCTGTAAACTTAGGTTTCTTTTGCAATTCCCGATTTTCCGCCACAGAAAACTCCTTTGTCGGCAAAATAAATGTCGCTATCGCACACCCAAAGAGCATCAGGCAGAATACAACAATCAGGACTATATTTCCCTTTTTCATTCTAATCCCCATTCTAAAATCTAAAATACAAAAACGGATTATAGGAGGAATTTACCAGCATCGCAAGGCACAGTATAAACAGCGCTCCAACAAATGCCACTTCTGCTATATTTCTCCTGACCGTCCCCTGCGGCAGGCAACGCTCTGCCAAATATTTTCCCCATGACAGACTACCTGCACATGCAATAAGCATAATGGCAAGATAAGATAAGAGCAGATACAAGGTCTGCCTGTCTGCCAATCCGATGCCCGCCTGCGCAAACATCGTCTTCATATATCCTGTGCTGTCTGCCATATCCTGCCATGAAAAAATGCTCCATCCGAAGATGACAAAAAACATCGTATACAAATGCCTGATAAATGACGGCAGCCTATTTAACACAGGTTTCCAAAGCAGTTTTTCTGCTACCAGCAACAAAGCGTAATAGATACCCCACAGGACAAAGTTTGCATATGCGCCGTGCCACAATCCGGTCAACAGCCAGACAACCACAATATTTAAGAGTTGCCGTCCAAGACCCTTACGATTGCCACCAAGTGGGATATACACATATTCTCGGAACCATGTACCAAGAGAAATATGCCATCTTCTCCAAAATTCCGTAATGCTTCTCGATTCATATGGGTAATTGAAATTTTCCGGAAAAGAAAAACCAAACATTCTTCCCAGGCCAATCGCCATATCCGAATAGCCTGAAAAGTCAAAATAAATCTGAAAAGTGAATGCCAACACGCCAAGCCAAGCCGTCACTGTCGCCAGCTCGCTGGTATTCATTCCCGCTATTTCCATCCATAACGCACCAATCGGATTGGCAATCAGCACCTTCTTTCCCATGCCCGTCATAAATCGGGTAATCCCGCTGGAAAAAAGAGAAATGGATTCGCGGCGTCCCCTAAGCTGCTCCGCCACATCCTTATAACGGATAATCGGTCCTGCTATCAGTTGCGGAAACAGAGAAACATAGGCGCCGAACGAAATCAGATTTTTCTGAACCGGAGCATCTCCCCGATATACATCAATCGTATATGACATTGTCTGAAAGGTATAAAAGGAAATGCCAATCGGTAACGCCAAATGCAATACCGGGACTCCAAATCCTGTCAGCCGATGAACAATCCGCAGAAGAAAGTTACCATACTTAAAAAATCCAAGCAGTGACAGATTGATAATGACAGAACACAAAAGAGCAAATACCGCCCTCTTTTGATACCCTTTTATTCTACAATACGCCACTGCTCTTCCGGCAAGGTAATCCACCAATGTGGAAATCAAAATCAGCACGACATAAACCGGTTCTCCCCATGCATAAAAAATGAGACTGCTCACAAATAGAACAAGATTCTTCCATTTTTTAGGCACAATATAATAGGCAAGAAGAACTGTCGGGAGAAAGCGGAACAAAAACAGCAAGCTGCTAAAAACCATGTCACAAATTCCTCCTACAGCCGTTTCTTAATGGATTTCTGCCCCTTATCATTTTTTGCTTTTTTCGGCGACATCGCTATATACCAGACATAAGTTCCCTTTTTACCACAAACCGCATTTTTAAATACCTTTTTCTCCGTTGCGGAATAGTCACTCAGATAATCACTGTTACAATTATTCTTCTTATATTTTTTTAATGCACTTAAAACCTTTGCGCTGTCTTTCGTATCTTTTGTACGGATGACACAAAGGCTGTAAACCTCTTTACTGTCGCAGATATACCGAATCTCTTTTACCTTTTTTCTCACTGACGCAGATAATCCGCCAAAGTCAATCGCACTTGCCGATGTATACTTTAACTTCTTGATTCCTCCCGTTGCCTTCAATGCTGTGCTGCAAAGTAATTTGCAGTTTACCGCTGTATTCGTTTTTGCCTTTGCGGAATACTCGGAAAAGGTCCCTGTGATAAAGGCGATTGCCAAACATAAAATAAGTAATTTTCTGAATTTATACATCATCATTTCCTCCATTCTAAGCATACTTACGTTTTTCTTTCTTCTGCATCCCATACTACCGATCAAGTTTTTTATCATATTTAGAAACAACCTTTGCAAATGTCGCATAGGCAGAAGATTTCCAGTGATACCCATCCCCTTCTGCATACTGTGCTTTGAGGTAGCCGCCTGAATCTTTCAGAAAAGCAGTATAATCAAAGTATCTGCAGCCTATCCTTTTTGCCAGTACTTTCAGTTTCTTATTGAACACCGGTATCTGCCAACACCCGGGATGTCTTGCTCTCTCTGCCCTTGTAACCGGCGATATGGAACACAGGACTATATCCGTGTTCGGACATGCCTGCTTAATCGCTTTTATCATGCTCTTATACTCCGCAATTATGCTGCTTGCCTTTCTGTAGTGAATCTCATTCATGCCAAGCATCATATACACACGGTACGGTTTCTCCGCAATCAGTTTTTGCAAACCGGTTTTCCCCCGGAATATCCTTTTTGTATGAAATGTCACGGTATTTAACCCACGATAAGCAATTACCTTTTTCTTTCCCTTAATACTCATGTACGGATATGCCCACCCCGGATATCCAATTCCTTGACAGATAGAATCCCCGGCAAAAATAGTTTTCCTCTGAAAAGTCTTTGTTTTTATATGTACTTTTTTAGAAATCGGACTATCAGAGGCTGACACCTTTTTCTTTTTCACACATGCCTGCACATAAAAATAGTATGTTAAATTATTTTTTAATCGCTTTACAATAAACTGCGTATTTTTTACCGCACCAGCAAGACGATATTTTCCTGTCCTCCTTTTTGAATAATAGACACGGTAATATTTCGCCTTTTTACTCTTGTTCCATGTGACCTTAATCTGACCCGTCGCATAGCGGGACAGTTTTACACCCGACACTTTTTTTAGCCGTTTAACATGCGGTTTCTGAGTGCTTGCTGGGGTCGGCTTTGGAGTCGGACTAGGCAAAGGGGGCGCTGTCGCAGTCGGTATTGCTGTTGATTCCACAGTAGGCTGCGAAGTAGGTGGCGTTTCACTATTTGTTGTCTCTGCCCTTACTATTTTTACATCAGTTACCGTCTCTACAAGTAACAGCAATGCGATTGCAAAAGCAAGAAAACCTGAATATTTATGCTTTTTGGTTATAGTCATTTTGTTTGCCTCTCCTTCGTTATTCTATTTCTCTATAATCCTGGATTTCGTTTACGATTATACTCAATATATTAACTATAGTCAAGTCGCATTTTGTTTTCACTGACAAGTCCTAAATTGCACACATCTTGAGCTTTGTCAGATTTTATGCTATGCTTCTACTAACGGTACGGTTTCGTAAGCCGGATGCGATTTTCTGAATAGTCACCTCTAGTACATAAAGGGGGTGATGCCAATGTCAACAACAGATGTTTTAACTTTGTTGCTGGTAGTTTTTACGGCATTATCTTATATAGATAAGCATAAAAAGAAATAGCATCTGACCGTTTCCGGTAGATACTATTTCAATTTGAAATAACATTTTACTGAGGACGGCTGTCAGAATTTTCATCTGATATGCGAGCGAACTATAAAATGCCGTTACTGAGGGTTTGTTCCAGCAAACCCTCTTTTATTTGCCGTCTCCTATTTGTATAATATCAATATAATATAATACTGTTGTTTTGTCAAATTTTAGGACAAGCCCCGTATTTTCGGGCATTCCGCTTTGGGGCAATACCGGCACTGATATAGGTACAGAAGAATTAGCTCATCTTGAAATTGTCGCAGCCATATTGCACCAACTGACAAAAGATCTGTCTCCGGAGGAAATCAAAGCGTCCGGTTTTGATAAATATTATGTAGATCATACTCTTGCAGTCTGGCCACAGGCAGCCAGCGGAGAGCCTTTTAGCGCCAGCCAGTTCCAAAGTACCGGCGACACCATTACCGATTTGTATGAAGATATGGCGGCAGAACAGAAGGCGCGCCTGACATATGACAATATTTTGCGTCTAATCAAAGATCCTGAAATCTGCGATCCAATCCGCTACTTAAGAGAGCGCGAAATCGTACATTTCCAAAGATTCGGCGAATGCGTACGCCGCACGCAGGATAATTTAGACTCCAGAAACTTCTATGCCTTCAATCCGCAAATTGACAATAGAAGTTGTTAAAAAAGATAATTATTGGAAAAGATGTTACAAACCTTCGATTCCATATCTTATTTTCTGTAGAGCTGCACGGAAAGATTGTCTTTCCATATGCAGACAAAGGACTGCCATACTATATAAAAATAGTATCCGGCAGTCCTTTTATGCTATACCGTATTGCAGGCGAGCACGAAACGCTCAAGAAACATCGCCTCTTATCATCCTGTCTATTTCCTCCTGCCCTAATATAACACACTTCTTATCCCGGATTGCATATACCTGTTTCGAGACGCCCAATACAGATGGGCGATGTGTTGTAACAATGCAGGTACGCGGATATTCATCCTGCATAATATTGTTCAATACTCTGTGTTCCGTTGCAACATCCAAAGCTGACGTTGCTTCATCCAGAAGCAGAATCGGCGAGTGGCGCAGTAACGCTCTGGCGATTGAAAGGCGCTGCGACTGGCCTTCCGAAAATCCTCCGCCGCGTTCCTTAATTACACTATTAATCCCATCCGGCAGTTTCTCAATAAACTCCCATGCACAGGCCAATTTCAGCACATCAATTATTTCTTCTTCTGTCGCATCCGGCTTTACATTTCTCATGTTTTCAGCAATCGTACCGGAAAACATGGTATTGCCCTGTGGAACATAAGAAAACAGTTTCCTGGTAGACGGCGTCAATTCAATCCTATCTGAATCCATATCTCCCTGTGGGTGCCCGCCACATAAAAATGCATTTCCGCCCTGGTACCGCATCAGAGATAAGATCAAACGAATCATCGTTGTCTTTCCCTCTCCTGACGGGCCCACCAGAGCAATCGTCTCATGGGGATGTGCTTCCAGCGTCGCATTTTCAAAAATCTGCGCCCCATTGTTATAACTATATTTTAAATCCCGGATATACAGACTGATTCCTTCCGAACGATACTTCTCAAAAAATGCTTCCACCTGTTCGTCATGGCTGTAATCTTCCCTCGGCATCTCTACAATATCCATCAAACGCCCTGCAGACGTCGTCAATCCAATAACGGTAGGCACCAGAGAAGTAAGATTATGCAGCGTACCGGTCAATGTGCCGGATAAACTCAGAAACATTGTCATGGTGCCATAACTGATGGCGTCACTCCATACACGGTAAATTCCCCAGCCATAAGAAGCATAGGAAACAATAAGACCAACCGTAGACAATATGATTGACGTCCAAATTGACATTCTCTGGAAATCCAGTTTCATACTGATATATTCCTTTTGCAGTTGCTTTAGCCGTGCAATATACAAATGAATCAGATCAAACGCTTTAATCGTCTGGATATTCGAAAACGTTTCCTGGTTAAAGCCCGACATTCTGGCGCCCATGGCAGCGCTTCTCTTATTATTATTTACCATGCGGTTAAGCAGTGTCTTTGACATTAATAAACTAACCGGCATACCCAAAAAAGCAAAAATAGCAAAAGAAGCATCATAATATACTACCATTGCAAACGCACTGATAAATCGAAACAGATATATAATGGTATTTGGCACAAAATTTAATACGCCGTTTGATATGTTAGACGCATCGGAACTCCAACGGGTCAATAAATCTCCCGTGTGATACGTTGTTAAGGATTCCCAGTCTGTCACAAGGATTTTGGAAAAAATATCCGCCTTAATCTCAGCGTCCACCTTCATGCTAAGGTAACTGGAAGCATAATCTGCAATTTCGTTCAGAAGCGTAGTACCGACATTCATCCCAATCATAATGCAAAAAGTCTGTATGACTTCTCCTGTTTCATGCCCGGTAATGATATCAACCAAATCCTTAGAAACCAAACTCGTCAGCAAAGCAATTACCGTGCCTGCCATCCCGAGTAATGTGTAAAAAATCATGATAAACCAGTAATGCTTTGCATACTGGTAAATCCAAAGCGTCTGCCGCCACATTTCCTGTAAGCGTCCCGCTTTAATCCGCCCAATAATAAATAAAATTTTTTCTTTCATACATACAATAATTGTTTTATAACCGAAAACAGCATCATCTGTTACAGATGATGCTGTTTTCCGACAATACTCTGTCATAATGCATAGTTATCAGTTGCCGTTAGCTCCGTTACCTTGTACGTTTACGGACTTGGTACACTTAATTGTAGCACTCTGGCATGCTATTCCTTTTGTAGTAGCCTCATCAGCAGCTTTAACCCAAACTTTATACGTCATAGTGTCGCCTGACTTATATGCGTTTGCATGTAATTCACGGACAACCGTTACAGAATTTCCTGAAAACTTAGTAGAAAACTCTGAGTATGCATCCGTAATAGGTGCGCTAAATGTAAGTTTGACAGTTGAAGCAGAAGAGATATGCTCTACAGCGTTAGAATGCTTGCATCGAATTTCGAAGACATGATATGCACCATTCCAATCCTGCACAGATTTTGCAGATACTGTCCAGCAATCTGCAGACCCTGCATCGCCGCTGGCTGCATATACGCCTTCACTTACTTCTTGAATTACAGTTGCATCAGGTTTTTCATATCTTTTCATTTGATACCTCCTGAATTTATAATCCGCAATTATAAGTTACATATATATATTATATAATGTTTTTCTTAAAAAGTAAATACAAAAAATAACTTTTATTATTCTAATTCGCATTTCATAGTACTTTGTGCAACAAAATCGACGCAAATCCCCCATTTACGTCTGCCATCAGGTCTATTTCTCCATCTCCAGATAGCTATCTATCCAATCTTTTGTTGTCTCTGCTGCAGAATCCTCTTTCGTACATTCCAAACGAAAAATCAAAACCTGTTTTGCCAGTTCCTCGGTAAAAGCAATATTTTTTTCCAGCATCTGCTCCGTCCATACCGGAGAAATCATTCTCTGCGATACAAGCAATACCTTTTTGTCTTCCGGCAGCTCCAGACATGCTTCTTTTTTTGCCTGCTTCAACAAAATAATCCCCCCCAAAGGATAACACTCCGTCTGCGAAATCCCTGAGGTCCCGCACCATGGAATCCCATATACGACCGGAATACCGTTATCAAATCCCATTAAATTCAAATCCCCGTTAAGAATCCTGGTATGAAACAGCTTCTTCCACAGATTTGTATGTGTTGACTTTCCGGCTCCGGAATACCCCGAAAAAAGCCACGCTTTGTCACGATATAAAATAGAGGCAGAATGTAAGGCATGGCATCCGTGCAGTTGCGCCGCATATAAATAGAAAAAACGGAACGCATGAAACAATTCCTCCGCAAACGCCTCAGAACATGGCGGCGTATAATAATATTCTCCGCGTTTCCCGTCTTTTGAAAAATACGCCTCTACAATCTGCGATGTCTGCAAAAACTGGACTAAATATTCTTTCTCTTTTTCAAACACCATGATTTCTTCATTACGTATCAGCAGTTTCCCAGACTCCTGCATGCGCAGTACATCCAATTTAAGTTCCAACGTAAGATTTTCCTTACGCTCTTTTGTTTCATATGGTTCCAATTGTTTTGGAAACGCCTCCGGAGGCGCCGTTATTTTCATCCAAAGTACACCAATCTTATAATAACGGGAAACCGCTCCCGCCAAAACAGCAACTTCTTCTTCCTCTATTAAAATTCCATGCGCCAGAAGCAGCGTCAGAAAATTTTCCATATCCTTCTGCATTTCCATCCGCTGCTGCCCCTGCGCCTCGTAATATGAACAAAAACGCTCGAATAGAGTCTGCCGATCCATCCCCTTTTCCAAAAGGCTCCACAAAACCACCCCCGAATCATTAATTTTAACGCCCTGATGGTGGTCTGCAACGCATTGGCCATAAGGAAGCAAATACGATATCCCTGCAATTTCACGAAAAACATAATCAGGATTTCTCTTTAACATTTGTTGTTCCCGCCTTATTTCATACTGCTGTTCTGCCGAAACGCCACCAATCCCCATGTTGGAAAAGATGCCGGCGCCTATTTGCCGTTACTGAAGACTGTAGGTTGCAAAATCTGTATCTGTCCCAATTTTAAGCGTCAGATTCCCTTTTTTCTTCGCAACTTTTTTCGGTACGTCAAAAGCAATGATACCTGTTTTACTTGTAAGAGGTTGAATTTTTAAATCGCACAGATCTTTTTTATAGTTGATTAAGTCAACGCACTTATATTCATACTTGTCCTGATAATATAAGGTTGCAAAAATATCTTTATTCGCATAACCAACGGTTGGAATAAAAGTCCCTTCTTTCTTACCGTTATTGCGGACGGTAGCGGTTATGCAGACATATTTGCTGCCTTTGGAAGGCTCAAACACATACATCCCATTGTCAATGTCCGATTTTACCTCTGCCTTCTTTACTTTTATCTCCCATTCGCCAATACTGGTCTTCGTTCCCAGGGCTAAAACCTTCCCGGTCTTAGTAGTAGGCGCGGGCGTTGCGGTTACGACAGGCGATGTACTCGCTGAAATTCCTGACGTTGAAGAAGGATTGATTGCAGAACTGCAGCCGCTGCAAAGCATGGTAACACAACATACAAGTGAAAATAATCTCTTTTTCATTTTTGTCCTCCAAAATATCCTATTTTTTTAATACCCAGTATCAGATTACCGAAAAAAAGAAAAAAAAGCAATAGAAAAATAGAATTTAACAGATATCAAATTTAATTCACTCAAAAAACATGTTTTGTTCACAATTATTTTTTACCATGGCAATATAAAACATACGCCAAACAGGAGGTTCTTTATAATGAAAAAAGTCAGACAACACAAGATTCTTTTCGCAGTTATTTTCCTAATTATTGTTGCCATAGTTGTTGTTATTTCTATTCGTTTTACACATAAAGGCAGCAATTCCACTTATACAAAACAACGGGAAAGTACCCTTAACTTAAAAAAAATGGATCTGACCAAATCTATCAGCGCTACCGGAACGATAGAAAGCAAACAGACAAAAACCGTATCTTCCAACGTAAACGGACTGACCATTCAAAAGGTATATGTATCCATTGGAGACAGCGTAAAAAAAGGAGATACTCTGGCAACCTTTGATAAAAGCGAACTGCAGGAGACATTAGAAAGCGCAAAGGAAGACCTTTCCGATGCAAAAACAGAATCCGCACACTCTATTTCCTCTGCGCAAAGCCAACTATCTGAAGCGCAGGCAAACTACAGCGACAGCAAAAGTTCTCTGGCTCGACAGGTCTCCGATGCGAAAAAAGATTGGACGCAGGCCAAAAAACAAGCCGCATCGTTAAAGAAACAACTGGCAAAGGCTTCAAATGCTTTGGAAAAAAAACAGCTTCAGGAAAAACTGACTACTGCCAGAGAAAAGGTAAATCAAGCAAAAACTTCTTATGAAAATGCGGTATCCAATCGAAAAAATACTAACGCACAGAACAAATCCAATATTAGCAATGCCAAGGATGCGCTTTATAACGCACAATCCTCCGCAAAAAAGAATATCAAAGAAGCACAGACGCAAGTAGATGAAGCCTCAGAAAATTTAAAAAAATGTACTATTACCGCACCCATCTCCGGTATTATCACTGCTGCCAATGTCGAAAGCGGCGACATTTACACAAGCGGCGACATGTTTCAGATAGACGATACCAGCTCTTTTACAGTATCAACAACTGTAGATGAATATGATATCAGCAATGTAAAAGTCGGACAGCGTGTCGTTATTCTGACAGAAGCAACCGACTCCGACGAATTAGAAGGAAAGATCACATTTATAGCGCCATCCACCACTTCTTCCACACAAACAAATGAAAATATGGAAGCTGCTTCTGCTTCTACCTCCTCCTCAGAAGGATATAATGTAACGGTCACTCTGACAGGCTCAGATAATCGGTTAAAAATGGGTTTGACCGCTAAATGCAGTATTATTCTGGAAGAGGTAAAGGACGTCTTTGCCGTTCCTTACGACGCCATTCATAAAGACCCTTCCGGCGGAGCGGTAATCTATGTTTCTGATCACCAAAGCAAACGGGAGATTTCTGTAACAAAAGGCATGGAAAGTGATTACTACGTCGAGATCAGCGGCGATGATCTGAGTGAAGGACTCTCTGTCATCATTCCAACGGATGAAACTTCCACAAAGGAAAGCGACGACAGCCAAGACAACAAACTCGAAAATATGCTTCCGCGCGGCGGTAACAGAGAAATGAAAGAAAATGGCGGCGGCGATTATCATAACGGCGGCGCTCCAAATAGGTAGAAGGGAGGAATTCTGCATTTTCCGCAGATACAAATAAGCTATGACGGATAAAAAAGATGCTCTGATTCAACTAAAAAATATTATCAAACGTTTTTATATTGACCAGCCAAATGAATTAGAAATCCTGCATGGTATTGATTTAGATATTGCCGAAGGGGAATTTGTCTCTATTGTCGGCGAATCCGGTTCCGGAAAGTCAACCCTGATGAATATTATCGGCGCCTTAGACCGTCCCACAGAAGGCAGCTACTTTTTAAATGGTATTGATATCTGCCATGCCAAGGATAAAAAACTGTCTGAAATCCGCAATCAGGAAATCGGATTTGTCTTTCAGACATATAATCTGGTTGCCAGAACTACTGCTCTATCTAATGTGGAACTCCCTATGCTCTATGCCGGAGTTTCAAAAGCAGAACGAACCAGACGCGCCAGAGAACTTTTAAAGATGGTAAGTATGGAAGACCGGGCAACCCATAGACCGGAAGAACTTTCCGGCGGACAAAAACAGCGCGTAGCAATCGCAAGAGCAATGGCAAATAATCCATCCATTATCTTAGCAGACGAACCCACGGGAGCATTGGATAGTAAGACAGGACGCCTGATCATGGACATTTTTCATCAACTGAATGAAAAAGAGGGGAAAAC
>CANRJM010000035.1 GCA_947630925.1 uncultured Lachnospiraceae bacterium | reverse complement strand
CGTAAATTCACGGATGCGGTTGTAAATATCCGCCGACTCCTGAATTTCATCAATAATCACAACCGTGTCCTCAGAGTCCCTGAAATCAGGCTGATATCTTTGAAGCAATTCGCCAAGCGGATTGATGTATCTTTTTCCCGATTTCATGTCCTCCCACAATTCCCGATACTGTTCCAAAAAAAGTTCCCCGGTCAGCTCCATCAGATTGATATAAATCTTCTGGCCGTACTGTTCATCCGCAAATCGGTTTACCAGATAGGTTTTACCCACCTGCCTCGCACCGGATACTTCCAATGCGGAATGACCCGGACGCTTTTTCCAAATCGTCATCTCGTCATAAGCTTTCCGTTTCAGGTACATCGCAAATGCTCTCCTTTCTGCCCGCGCCTCAACAGATACTCTTTTTTGAGTATATCAAAAATGCTCCCTGCTTTCAACCGCATACATGGCAAAGGCAGGACAAACGCATACCCTGCTTGACAAAACCGGGGAATCCGCTATAATGAAAATAGAAAAGGGCGTTGCCGACAAGCGGTTAGCCCAGAAACGAGTTTACAAAGTTAAACCTTAGAAACCGTCACTTGGCAGAGTGGCGGTTTCTGCTTTTCACAATATTTGCTAGACACCGCCCACTGACGCCGGATGTATATGATGACAAAAATGTTTGCACCTGAATCTGAAAAGTGTTAAAATGGTATAAAATAACACTGTTCGGAGGAGGGATACCATGAGCAATAAAAGAAATAAAAGCGGTAAAGCCAAAAAAAAGAGCCTGATTGTCTCAATAATGATTATGAGTGCAGTTATCGTGGTTCTGACGGCTATAATTATTGGGGGGAACGCCGTGCTCTCCATCCGATCCGTATCGGATAAGGCATACAGTACCTATGAGGAATCAAAGGATTTAGGATATAATACAGAGATTAAGTCGCAGGTACAGTGTACGATTGCTATTCTTCAGGCGGAATATGACAAATTTAAGGCCGGGAAGAAGACAGAAGAAGAGGCAAAGCGCGATGCCAAGGAGACGATTCGCGCCATGAGATACAGGGACGACCAGAGCGGATATTTCTGGATTGATTCTACGGATTACACGCTGGTAATGCACCCAATTCTTACGGAAAACGAAGGGAATAACCGTTATGAACTGAAAGATCCGAACGGCGTCATGATCGTGCAGGAGATTGTAAAGATATGCCAGTCTCCGGAGAAGGGCGGCTTTAACGAGTTTTACTTTACAAAGGCGGACGGTGTCACAGTGGCGCCGAAGATTGCCTATTCTCAGATTTTTGAGCCGTGGGGATGGATCGTTTCCACCGGAAACTATCTTGATGATATTGAACAGGCCAAGAAGACCACACAGGATCAGTTGGACTCCATGTGTAATGGCATGCTGATGAGAGTTGATGTTGTGTTTATGATTGCGATAGTGGTCGGACTTATCATTGCATACATAGTAGGTAAGAAGATTATTGCGCCTCTCAGGAAGATACAGTCCTTTGCGAGACGGATTTCGGACGGCGACCTGACGGAAGATATCAATGTGAAGCAGCGGAATGAGATCGGACAGACTGCCGATGCTCTGCAGGTGGCGCAGAATAATATACGCCAGTTGCTGAGGGAGATCACAAGTGTGGCAGATGGCGTCAGCGACATACTGAATCAGTTTGACAATGCCTTCAATAACATGAGAGCGTCTCTTACCCAGGTAAGTACGGCGGTGGAATCCATTACCGGCAATGTGAACCGCCAGGCGGACTCTACAGATTCTGCCAATGGAGACGTAAGCGTGATGGCGGATAAGATTAAGCAGACCGGCAGTGAAGTGGAAAGCCTTAACAGGAACTCAAGGGATATGAATCATATCAGCAAACAGTCCATGGAGACGTTGCAGCAGCTTATCACAGTCAATGATAATACAAGGAAGAACATTGCCGACATGGCAGAGCAGATCAATTCTACGCATGAGTCTGTGCAGCAGATTCACATGGCGGCGGATCTGATCAATGAGATTTCTGACCAGACCAGCCTTCTGGCGCTGAATGCAAGTATTGAGGCAGCCAGGGCCGGCGAGGCAGGAAAGGGATTTGCCGTGGTGGCAGATGAGATTGCGAAACTGGCAAACCAGTCTTCGGCTTCTGTCGAGGAGATCAACCGGGTGGTTGAGGAGCTGCAGAGCAATGCCACCAAGTCGGTTGAAGGCATGAAAGAAATCAATATTTCTGTTGAGAAGCAGGTGGATACGCTGACCGAGACAAAGCAGATCTTTTTACAGCTCAAGAATGAATTGGATTTCTGCCAGACTTCGGTGCAGTCTATTGACACACTGACCGAAGAAGTGGAAAGACAGCGCTCCAATGTCATTGAGTCACTGTCTATGCTGAATAATCTGGCACAGGACAACGCAGCAGTGACGGAAGAGACATCTGCTATGTCCAATGATCTGGTAAAGGTAGTAGACGATTCTGCTTCCATTGTGAATGAACTGGAGAGTAAGATGACAGCATTGATGAATAATATACACAAATTCAGAATTTAAGAGAGCATTTACCATGCTCCTAGCAATGAATCTGCGTTCCCGTTTTTCCGTTCAGACCGGCAAGCGCGGTATCAATGCTTGTAATGATTGCTTTCCGCTTAACAGAGGAAGAAGCGAAAGATACAGCGGCTTCAACTTTTGGAAGCATTGCTCCGGAAGAAAACTGGTTTTGTCCGATATAATCCGTAGCTTCTTCAACTGTCATAGTATCTAAAGGAATTTCTTTGGAGGTTCCGTAATTCAGTACAACTTTTTCCACACCTGTCAGGAGAAGCAGGATATCTGCATCTAATTGTTCGGCAAGGCAAGCGCTCGTAATATCCTTTTCAATTACAGCGCTTGCGCCTTTTAAACGTGTGCCCTGCTGCAATACCGGAATACCGCCTCCGCCTGCGGCAATTACAATCTGTCCTGCTTCCATTAGTGTTTTGATGGCGTCTAACTCATAAATCTCCATTGGGCGGGGAGCGGCAATGACACGGCGGTAGCCCTTATTTTCTGTATAAATAACATGATTTCCTTTTTCTTCTTCCGCTTTTGCCTCTTCTTCTGTCATGTAACGTCCGATCACTTTATCCGGATGGGAAAAAGCGGCGTCAAAAGGGTCCACCCGGACTTGCGTAATAATAGTAGAAACAGAGCGGTAAATCCCTCTGTTTAAAAGTTCTGTTCGGATTTCATTCTGCAGATCATATCCAATATACCCCTGGCTCATGGCGCTGCAGATGGACATGGGAGCGACTGTATTTGACGGTTCTAAACGACTGTATTCCGTCATGGCAGAATGGATCATGCCAACCTGCGGCCCATTGCTGTGCGTAATTACAACCTGATATTTTGCCTCGATCAAATCAGCGATTGCAGATGCTGCGTTTTTTACCGCCTCTTTTTGCTCCGGAAAAGTTTTTCCAAGTGCGCTGTGTCCTAAAGCGACAACCACTTTTTTGTTACTCATCATTCTATCCTCCACGTTCCTGTTTTTTCTCATTTTATCAAAACAAATCCTTATTTTGTTTATAATAAAGTATTTTACCATGTTAGGAATGGAAAAGCAAATGAAACGGAGGAGATATCTGCTGCGAGCCTATGCGAGGTTTGAACAAGTAAAAGAGACTGTCTTTGACAGACAGCCTCCTTTATATGTGATAGATAGTTCTGGAAGTATGAAAGCAGATTTATGAATAGGAATATTGTAGCTTTATACTTCGAATAATAAATCGCCGTAAGTTGGTACCGGCCAGAATGCCTGGTCAACAATCATTTCCAGCTCGTCGATTGGCGCACGAAGTGCATTCATGGCAGGGAAAACGACATCCTTAAAGAAGAGGGCTTCTTCTTTTCCTTCTTCTTTCTCGGTCACTTCATCGGTTACCTTTTCCAGATTGGCAAGTGCTTTCTGCGTCTCGGCAAGAAGCGAAGAGCATTTTTCCAGTAATTCATTCTGAACCGAAGTATCTGCATTCGGGCAGGCGGTAGTAATGCTGTTGATAGAATCTGCAAGACTTGTTACATATCGGATAACAGCAGGAATATACTGCTTACCGGCCATATCAATCATGGTTTTTGCTTCAATATTTATGGTCTTAGAATAAATTTCATAATTGATCTCTGCTCTGGATTCCAGTTCTGCCTTCGTCAGCACATTCTGTCTCTCGAATAGTGTTACTGTTTTATCAGAGACCAGATAAGGAATGGCTTCTACCATTGTCCTTATATTCGGAAGTCCGCGCTTTTCTGCTTCTGCAATCCATTCGTCAGAATAGCCGTTGCCGTTAAAAATGATTTTCTGATGTTCCGTTACAGTTCTCTTAATCAAGTCCTTTACGGCGCTGTCAAAATCAGAAGCAGCTTCCAATTCATCGGCAAATTCCTGTAAGACGTCCGCAACAATAGTATTTAATGTAAAGTTCGGTCCGGCAATCGACAGAGAAGAGCCGAGCATTCGAAATTCAAATTTGTTGCCGGTAAATGCAAACGGCGAAGTACGGTTTCTGTCTGTGGCGTCCTTTTTTAATACCGGAAGGACATGAACGCCGGTATCAAGCTGGGAGCCGTCAATGGAAGAGGAAACATTGCCCCGGATAATCTGTTCAATGATATCTTCTAACTGCTCGCCTAAGAAAATGGAAATAATAGCAGGCGGCGCCTCGTTTGCACCCAGTCTGTGGTCATTTCCAGGGTTGGATGCGGAAAGGCGGAGAAGTTCTGCATTTTCATCAACTGCTTTGATAACGGCGGCTAAGAAGAGCAGGAATTTTGTGTTTTCATGCGGTTTTTTGCCTGGATCCAACAGGTTGATGCCGGTATCGGTAACGATAGACCAGTTATTATGTTTACCGGAACCATTGACGCCGGCAAATGGTTTTTCATGGAGAAGGCATTCCAGGTTATGTCTCTTTGCTACTTTTTTCATTACTTCCATTACTAACTGGTTATGATCCGTTGCAATGTTTGCAGTTGAAAAGATAGGAGCCATTTCGTGCTGTGCGGGAGCTACTTCATTATGCTGTGTTTTAGAAAGAATGCCTAATTTCCAAAGTTCCTCATTTAAGTCTTTCATGAAAGAAGCGACACGCTCTTTGATAGAACCGAAGTAGTGGTCATCCAGTTCCTGGCCTTTTGGGGCAGGAGCGCCAAAGAGGGTGCGTCCTGAGAAGATCAAATCCTTACGCTGTAAATATTTATCTCTGTCTACCAGGAAATATTCCTGTTCCGGTCCTACTGAGCAGGATACTTTTTTAACGTCATTATAACCGAATAGTTTCATAATGCGGACAGCCTGTTTGCTGATTGCTTCCATAGAACGAAGGAGAGGCGTTTTCTTATCCAGCGCTTCCCCTGTATAGGAGCAGAAAGCGGTTGGGATGCAGAGCGTCACGCCTGCCGCGTCTTCACGCAGGAAAGCAGGAGAGGTACAATCCCATGCAGTATATCCTCTGGCTTCAAATGTCGCGCGGAGGCCGCCGGAAGGAAAGGAAGAGGCATCCGGTTCGCCTTTGATCAGTTCCTTACCGGAAAATTCAAGTACTGGCGTGCTCTTTGTGGCGGGGCTTAAAAAGGAGTCGTGTTTTTCTGCCGTTACGCCTGTCATAGGCTGGAACCAGTGCGTATAATGTGTTGCGCCATGCTCCAGCGCCCATTCCTTCATTGCGTGTGCGACTACATTAGCAATATCCGGGTCCAGATCTTCTCCGCTTTCTAAGGTCTTTTTCCAGGATTTGTAAACATCCTTCGGGAGTTTCTGCTGCATAACCTCATCGTTGAACACGTCTTTTCCAAATACCTGTTCAATTACATTTGTTTCCATAATAAATACCATCCTTTCATATTCATTTAATCTTATGATTTATTCTTATGTATTTGTCCGGATAATGTAAAAAAGTTATCCGTTGAAGACTAATACCGACAGTTTTTGACAAATTCCATCTAGCAAAAAAGGCGAACTCAAATAAATTGAGAACGCCTTTGTTCTGTACAGTATTTAATCAACTAGATATACCATAACACATTTTTTTACATTTGAAAACCCCTTTTTTAAAAAATTATTTTTCTTGCAAAAATCAGTAAAAAAAAGTATCATATAAAATATGGTTACTGCACTGCCATTCAGGGAACTCTGTTTCCGGCGATATGCAAAAATCTGTGCAGGGATAATGAAAAATATGTAAGAAGAAAGGCCGGTATGTTTTTTCTTATGAAAATATACCGTTTGGTGCAGGATATGGAGGAAAAAGGGACGCATAAAGAATCAGTCATAAAAGAAGCGTTTCATAAATGGCTTGGTTTATTTCTCGTTATTGTCGCTTCTCTGGCAATTTATTTTGTGGTTCAAAATATAAAGCTGATATTAAGTACAATCGGAGATTACGTAGGAATCCTGCGTCCGGTTATTTATGGATGCGTGATTGCATATATACTGAATCCGCTAATGAAAATCTATCAGGACTTTTTTTTGAAACTGTATGAGAGAAAGAAACGGAAGGCTTCTGAGAAAGTACAGGGCATCATAACGGGAATTGCGATTGCCTGTTCGCTGCTTACCGGAATACTGATTATTATTATTTTATGCTGGATGGTTTTTCCGCAATTAGTGATCAGCCTGACAGCGTTGGTGCAGAATTTACCGGATCAGGCTAATTACTATTATTATAAATTGAATGAGAGTATTAAAAATAACACTTTCTTTGCTGACCGGCTGCAGGATGTTGCCCTGAATATCACAGAATATCTGGATGGGAAGATTAATGCGGAGCTTCTGCCGTGGCTGCAGAAGGAGCTGCTGCCGAATGTCAATATTGTGGCTATGGAATTTGCCAACGGCGTAATGAGCGTAATGAATCTGTTATACAATCTTTTCATCGGCATTATTGTGGCTATTTATATCCTTGCCGGTAAAAAAAACTTTGCCGCGCAGGCAAAGAAGATGGTCTATGGTTTATTGCGGAAAAAATCTGCAGATGTGGTAATTCAGTATGTCCGCATTTCCAATGCCATGTTCAGCGGATTTATTTCCGGAAAGATTGTCGATTCTACGATTTTGGGAGTGATTTGCTTTTTCTGCATGAAACTTTTTAGCATGCCATATGCCATGTTGATCAGCGTTATTGTAGGTGTTACGAATATTATACCGGTATTTGGACCGTATATCGGATTGATTCCGAGCACCTTTCTGATTCTGTTGGTCAATCCGATACAGGCTGTCTATTTTATCATATTGATTGCGATTTTACAGCAGTTAGATGGAAATATTATTGGCCCGGCCATCTTAGGGGAGTCAACAGGGCTTTCTGCTTTTTGGGTTTTATTTGCCATTCTGCTCTTTGGCGGCATCTGGGGGATTGTCGGCATGATTATCGGTGTTCCGCTTTTTGCCGTGATTTATCGCATTGTGGCAGATTTCATCAACTGGAAACTGCAGAAAAAGGCGTTGTCCACTTCTACGAACCATTATCGTAATTTGAAAGAAATTGAAGTAGATGAATATAATCAGATTTCCTATATTCCTTATACGGAGCAGGAGCAAAATGCAAAAAAGGAAGAAAAACGCAGAAAACGAAAGTTACTAAAAAGCAAATATCTTTACCGGCGCCATCCCGAGGAAAAGAAAGTGGAAGAGAAAGAAAAAGAGTAACAGCGGCTTTTCTTATGAAGAAAACTTGACGCTGTGTCGGGGATAGGGTAAAATATATAAGTTGTATTGTTGGACATTGCAGGAGCATTCCGATCACAGGAATCAGGAGGATGCCATGGTTAGAAGTATGACAGGATTTGGTTATTCCGAAAAGGATGCAAAAGAATACAAAATAACAGTGGAAATCAAGTCCGTTAATCATCGTTATAGTGATATCAGCATAAAATTACCCAAAAAATTTTCTGCTTACGAAAATATACTGCGCAATCAGATGAAGCGTTACGCGGGTCGGGGAAAAGTGGATGTGTTTATTACGTTTGAGAGTTATGCAGATAATGAGGTCTGTGTGAAGTATCATCCCGAAATCGCCGGCGGATATGTGGAAGCCATCCGGAAAGCAGGCAAAGCGTTCGGTATTGCAGAGGGGCTGCAGGCCGCGCACCTGATTCGGTATCCGGAAGTGGTTACACTGGAGGATGCCGCACAGGACATCACATCAATTTATCCGGATTTGGATGAAGTATTTGCAGAAGCCGCACGGAGCTTTTTAGAAGCAAGAGAGACGGAAGGCAGTCATTTGCAAAAGGATATCATGGAAAAGCTGGAGCAGATTACGCAGCTCGTAACGGCTATTGAAGAGCGTTCCCCGCAGCTTGTGGAGGAGTATAGCAGGAAGATTATGGCTAAAGTAGAAGAATTGCTGGGGAAAAGCGAAATAGACGAGAGTACGCTTGCAACGGAGCTTGTCGTTTATGCCGATAAGGTCTGTGTAGATGAGGAAACCGTCCGTTTACGGAGCCATATCAGCAATATGAAGGATACGCTTTCCCTGAATGAGCCAATTGGAAGAAAATTGGATTTTATCGCGCAGGAGATGAATCGGGAGGCAAATACGATTTTATCTAAGGCAAATGATAAGGATGTCTCAAATATTGCGATTGATTTAAAAACAGGAATTGAGAAAATCAGAGAACAGATTCAGAATATTGAGTAAGTATGGATAAAAACAGTCCGTATTTAGGCAGAACTGTGGAAATGGAGAAAAGATATGCTGATTAATATTGGATATGGAAATGTGGTAAATGTAGATAAAGTGGTTAGTGTGATTCGTGCAGACGCAGCGCCGATTAAGAGAATGATACAGGTGGCAAGAGATGAAAATCTGGCTGTTGACGCAACCTGCGGGCGAAAAACAAAATGTATTTTGGTAATGGACAGTGGTCATATCGTGCTTTCTGCATTATTGCCGGAAACGATAGAAAATAGAGTAACTGAGAATCCTGTAACAGAAAGGGGTCAGGAGGATGAGTAGAAAAGGGATTATTGCTATTATCTCCGGATTTTCCGGCGCGGGAAAGGGGACGGTTGTAAGCCAACTGGTGCAACGGTACGATTATGCTGTTTCGATTTCTGCCACAACGAGGCTGCCCCGCGAAGGGGAGACCGAGGGCGTGAGCTATTTTTTCAAGACGAAAGAGGCATTTGAAGAAATGATACAAAGGGATGAGCTGATTGAATATGCACAATATGTAGATCATTACTATGGCACACCCAAGGATTATGTTTTTCGTCAGTTAGATCAGGGCAGGGATGTTTTATTGGAGATTGAAATGCAGGGCGCCTTAAAAGTAAAGGAAAAAATGCCGGAGGCTTCGTTGATCTTTATTACGCCGCCGTCTGTCGCCGAACTGCACCGAAGACTGAAAAAACGCGGTACAGAAACGGAGGAAGTGATACAAAAGCGGATTGCAAGGGCAAAGGAAGAATGTTCTTATATGGAAAAATATGATTATATTGTTGTAAATGACGGTTTGGAGGAATGCGTCAGAACGATACATGATTTGCTGCAGTCCATTCATTTTACAAAAAGGAATCAGGAGACGTTGATCAGGGATATTCAGGCAGACTTTGACCAATTTCAGTAATTATGCTAACCTACTGATGATTGATATTGTAAAAATAAACTAAGAAAGGGGAATATAACATATGTTACATCCATCGTATCATGATTTGATGAAGACAGTAAACAGCGAGGTAGAGACAGGAGAAGCGCCGGTTGTCAACAGCCGGTATTCTATTGTTCTGGCAACGGCAAAGAGAGCCCGCCAACTAATTAACGGCGTGGAACCTCTGGCGGAAGCAAAATGTCCTAAACCGTTATCTGTGGCAATTGATGAATTAAATGAGAGTAAAATCCATATTCTCAGCGAGGAGGAGGCTGCTGAATTGGAAGCCAAAAAGCAGGAGCAGGCTGCTATGGAAGAGGAAGTGCTCACTTTTGCAGAAGAAGATTGAGCAATAGGGAAAATGTAGAGTAAAAGGAGCAGATGTATGAAAGATATGCAGACAGAGGAAGAACATTTAACAGAAAAGCAGGAGTCAGACCAAACAGAGACCAGGAAAAAGAGAAAATGGATTGGTATTGTGACGGAAATTCTTGTCTACGCATTGATTATTGCATTATGTGTGTTTGTTGTACCCAGGTATGTCGTACAGCGTACCGAAGTAGATGGCGACTCCATGAATGATACGCTTAAGAATCATGAAAATCTCCTGGTGGAAAAATGTATATGGCATATAACGGATTTGAATCGGTTTGATATTGTTACCTTTTATCCCAAAGGACGCGATTACAAGGATGATAGCGGTAAACCGAAGTATTATATCAAGCGTGTCATTGGACTTCCGGGCGAAAAAGTACAGGTGGTTGGCGATACTATTTATATCAATGATAAGGTGTTGGATGATTCCAAATATAAAAAATTATATAATCTGGATGAAGGTTATGGAACAGGGGGAATTGCTGAGGAACCGCTCCAGTTAAAAGATGATGAATATTTTGTGATGGGAGATCATCGCGGGCTCAGCGAAGACAGCCGCTCCGAGTTTGTAGGCCCTGTCAAGGAAAAAAATATTGATGGACGAGTATTTTTGCGGATTTATCCATTCTCCAGGTTTGGAACGGTGGATTAGTCAGGAGGGCTATTTGTTTCCGGGCGAAAACAAATAGCTAGGATGGCAGACGAGTCGTTTAGAAATGGAGGAGATCATGAAACGGCCAGGGAAAATTTTGATATGTTATTTATTAGCTGCAGCCTGTATTTTGTCAGGTGTTCAGACTACTACTGATTCTGCGGCAGTGGCGGCATACGGCGGGAGAGCTGTTTTAAAAAAGAAAAAAATAGCGATTGACGCAGGTCATCAGCTTCACGCGAATCATAAAATGGAAGCGGTCGGACCGGGGTCTTCGGTAAAGAAACCGAAGGTAACGGGTGGCGCGTCCGGCGCCGCAACGGGAACGCCGGAATATCGTTTGAATTTAAAGATTGCAAAGCGTCTGCAGAAGATTCTGCTTGCGAGAGGATATGAGGTTTATATGGTACGCAGTACCAACAATGTTAATTTGAGCAATAAACAGCGTGCTTTGCGGGCAAATCGAAGCGGCGCAGATATTTATATCAGAATTCATGCAGACTCTTCTGTTTCTTCAAGCGCCAGAGGGGCAAGTATGTTGTATCCGTCGAAATCAAACCGATATGTAAAGAGGCTAAGCGCGCCTTCAAAACGATTGTCAAAATGTATTCTCAAACAGTATTGTAAAAAAACAGGGTTTCAAAGCAGGGGATTGATTAAGCGTGACGATTTGACGGGCACAAATTGGAGTAAAATTCCGGTTACCTTGATTGAAATGGGGTTTTTAAGTAATCGCTCGGAAGATCGCAAGATGCAGAAAAAGAAAGTTCAGGCCAAAATGGCAAAAGGGATTGCGGATGGCATTGATGCATATTTTGGCTATTAAGCATAAAGAGAATCAGGAAAAAAGGAACGTATGGATGAATCAGAAAATGGAGGAATGAATATGGAGGGCTTAACGAACCTAATGGAAGAAACCGTGCTGAGAAAAATTGATCAACTTTGGCCTAATACCAATTACTGTAAATGCAACAAATGCCGGCTGGATATTGCGGCTTATGCTTTAAACCGCTTACCTGCAAAATACGTACAGTCTTTTGAAGGCGCGATGCTACATAAGTTTGAGACAAGTACAATGCAGACGGATATAGAAATTACGGCTGTTGTATTTAAGGCGATTCAGTTAATCGGGGAAGAACCGCATAGTAATATGGGAAACCGTTCATCCGAGGAAGAAGAGGAGAGCGTGAAAAAATAAAAAAATGCAAAAACTACTTGCATTTTGTAAAAGAGTAGTGTATTATAACATTTGTTGGCGCGTAAAAGCGTGAAGACAAGTTGGTCTGTTGGTCAAGCGGCTAAGACGTCGCCCTCTCACGGCGAAAACAGGGGTTCGATTCCCCTACAGACTGTTTCCATGCAGCGATGCAGAACGTTAAAATGCACCTTGCAAACTCATACTTTGCAAGGTGTATTTTTTATGGAGTAGGAGATTGTGAAAGATGTAACGGTGTGCCGGCAAGAAATGCGAGATTGCGAACGATGTAACGGTATGTCGGCAAGAAGGCGGGAGGAACAGAATGCAGCAAACACATCAGACGAAAAGGCGGATAGGCAGAAATTTTTTGAAAACGGTTGCTGTGTTTTCTATGTTGTGCGACCATACCGCTTTTCTGCTTTCAGAGGATTTGTGGCTTTATGATTGTATGCGTGCGGTTGGCCGGCTGTCTTTTGTGTTGTTTTCTTTTGTCCTGGCGCAGGGCTTTTTGACTACCCATAATGTAAAAAAATATATAGCGCGGCTTTTCTTCTTTGCCATTCTTTCAGAAATCCCTTTTGATCTGGCATTTTACGGAAAAGTAATTTATTTGGGACAACAGAATGTCCTGTTTACCTTTTTGATTGCGCTGCTTGTGCTTGCAGGTTTAGAGCGGTATGAAGAAAACGTTTTGATAAAGAGCATCTTTCCGGTTGCAGGCTGCCTGTTGGCGTGGTGGCTGCAGACGGATTATTCTTATATGGGAGTATTGCTTGTGACTGCTTTCTATTTGTTCCGCTTTTTCCCCGACATTCAAGCAGGAGTGGCTGGCGGGCTTCTGCTTGTTTCAGGCAGTGGTTTGGAAATCTTTGGGTTGTTTGCCCTTCCGCTTTGTTACTGCTATTCGCCGGAGAAACAGGAAAGACCGCTGCCGAAATATTTCTTTTATTTTTTTTATCCCGGGCATTTGCTGGTCTTAGGGCTGCTCCAATGCCTGTTATAAGTGAAATGGTGTAAAACGGGGAACAGAAAGGGAGACAGGGAAAAATAGAAAGGAAAAAATAGAAGTTGGAGTAAAGATATTGTCAGTTGATCAAAAATAAATAAAAAGAGTATTGGTTCCTTGAGGTATAATGATTTC
>CANRJM010000034.1 GCA_947630925.1 uncultured Lachnospiraceae bacterium | reverse complement strand
TTATGATTTTTGTTGTACTATCTCATACGCTCCTGTCGGCTCATCGGCAAGCACAATAGAAGGCTCATTCATCAGAGCCCTTCCAATGGAAACTCTCTGTTGCTGCCCGCCAGACAACTGATTGGGCAGATGCTTCTCACGCCCCTGCAGATGGAGCATTTTTATCATTTCCTGCAGACGGGATTGATTCACTTTGCGTCCGTCCATTAGGACCGGAAGCGTAATATTTTCTTGAACATCCAATACAGGAATCAGATTATAGAACTGGTAGATCAGGCCGACCTGCCTTCTTCGAAAAATAGCTAACTGTTCTTCGTTCTGCTGAAAAACATCTTTTCCTTCCATGTATACTTTCCCTGATGTGGGAACATCCACAGCTCCCAGGATATGCAGCAGTGTAGATTTGCCGGAGCCGGAAGGCCCGATAATTGCTAAAAATTCTCCCTGTTTTATTGAAAATGAAATTCCGTCCAGAGCCCGGACTTCATTTTCTCCCTGTCCATATACTTTTGTTAAATTTTCTACGCGTAATATTTCCATAACTTCTCCTTTCTTTGATCTGGATTCATTTGTATTACGTATCTAGTATATCTGCGGAGACTGACAGGATAGTGACTTAAGAGTGACAATTTTGTCACTTTAGGGAATTGGATTTTAATATTTTGCCCTTTTAGGCAATGCTTTTCGAAATCTTTTTCATTTGT
The DNA here is from genome assembly GCA_947630925.1 of uncultured Lachnospiraceae bacterium. Lineage (GTDB taxonomy): Bacteria > Bacillota > Clostridia > Lachnospirales > Lachnospiraceae > Butyribacter. Next base: position 15,527 of record CANRJM010000034.1, on the reverse strand, counting down.
CTTCTGTAGAAGAAAATGGAGCACAGCATAGCGATTGTCCAGCCAATCGGCCATGCGCACCATATGCCTGTTGCTGATTTTGTCCAATCAGAAAGAAGAAAGGCCAGAACCACCCGGAGGATCAAATCTGTGAGCGTGGCAAACATAAATTGGCGCATGGCGCTGATTCCTCGAAGGATTCCGTCGGCGACTAATTTGGCAGATACGACAAAATAAAACGGGGACAGTATCTGTAAAAACTGTCTGCCAGTCATCAGCGCTCCGTTCGCGCTCTTTTCCATAAACAGAAGAAGCAGATGGTTTCCAAAGAAAAAGTACAGAATACAGAACGGGATGCACAGGCGCCATACCATGTTGAGCCCTGCGCGAAAGCCCTCCCTGATTCGTTTATATTGGGCGGCTCCCAGATTTTGCGCCGAATAGTTGGAAATTCCGTTACCAATGGTGGTAAAGGATGTGATTACCAGATTATTCAGTTTTACAGCGGCAGAATAGCCCGCCATGACCGGGGCGCCAAAAAAATTGATAACGCTCTGGATCATAATGTTTCCTGTCGAAATAAAACTTTGCTGCAGAATGCTGGGAATGGCGATTACCATAATCTTTTTTAACAGGTTCCAGTCAAAGACAGAAGGTTTTTTGCGGACCGGAATTTTTCGCAGTCTCAGCCAGACGGCAAGGACGGCCAGAATACAACTGACTCCCTGGCATAAAAACGTCGCCCACGCGACGCCCGCGATTCCCATGCCGAATGCCCGGACAAATAGAATATCCACCGCAATATTTGATGTAGAAGATGCCGCAAGAAAATAGAACGGCGTTTTGGAATCGCCAAGCGCAGAAAAAATCCCGGTTGCGATATTATAGAAAAACACAAACGGCAACCCCCATATATATATGTCTAAATACAGCTTAGAGCCTGCAAATACTTCCTCCGGCGTGCGGATTAAGCGGAGTAAAAAGCTGCAGCCGGATATGCCGGCAAGCATTAACAAAACGCAGAGCAAACCGCTGAAAATACAGGCTGTAGATACGGCGGTTTTTAGTTTGCCATAGTCTTTTGCGCCAAATAGCTGTGAGACGACGATGGAACATCCCATATTGCATCCAAAGGCAAAGGCAATAAAGATCAAAGTGATTTCATAGCTGTTCCCAACCGCCGCCAGTGCATTTTCTCCAATGAATTTACCTGCAATCAGACTGTCTGCTATATTGTAGAGCTGTTGAAAAATAATACTGCCAAACAGGGGAAGGCAAAATTTCCATAATACAGTTTTCGGGTTTCCTACGGTCAAATCTTTGTTCATAACATTAGTACCTTTCTGCGAAAAGCGGATACGCGCAAAAGACTCGGGTGCGCCGCTTGCTTTACACTTTTTTTAAACAGTATTATAATATGTCTTGTCCAATATGAAAATAGTATACTACTTAAAATAAATGAGGAGGCTTTCTAACATGGCAAAAGTGAGAAAATCCAATATTGAATTACTGAGGATTATTATGATAGTGATGGTTATCTGCCACCATTACGTGATAAATTCGGGAATTGAGGGACTTGAAACCAGGCTTAACGCAAATATGCTGTTCATGCAGATTTTTGGCTGTGGGGGAAAGATTGCAATAAACGGATTTTTGTTTATTACAGGTTATTTTATGTGTACATCCGATGCCACGCTTTTTAAATGGCTGAAATTATTTTTAGAATTTATGTTTTATAATATTGTGATTAACATTATTTTTATCATTGCCGATTACAAGCCGTTTGGGTTAAAGGCGTTGTTAGATGGGATCTTTCCATTGTTTGACGGATTAGGTATTGGAAGAGATGCATTTATATCATTATTTTTATTCTTATATTTGCTTATTCCCTTTCTCAATAAATTGATTCATTCGATGAGCCGGAAGGAGTATCGTATACTGTTAGGGATTTTATTATTTTTCTTTACTGTGATCAGTAGTTTTTATATAAAGAAAAATGAAAGTGGAGCCTGGGTTCTGGTCAATAACTGGGAAGGCCTGGGATGGTATATAACGGCTTATCTGATAGGCGGATATATACGTCTGCATTTTTCGCCGAAACATTCAGAACTGCGGATTGGTTTGATTATGACGATTTGTTCCATGATCCTTGTCTGCGCAAGCATTATTATCATTGATTATATTAGGATAAAGGAGCCGGGCTTTGTGAAAGCCGACCATATGGTATACGGCTGCAACAAAATATTAGCCGTTATGTTTGCTGCTTCCCTCGTCATTCTGTTTAAAAATATAAATATAGGTTACAGCCGTTTCATTAATACGGTATCTTCTGCCACATTTGGCGTATTGCTGATACATGCCAACAGCAATACTATGAGGCGGTTTTTATGGGTGGATCAATTTCAGAACACCTCATGGTATAATGTGCCGCTTAAAGATGCCGCATTACGGGCGATTTGCGTAGTAGCCATTATTTATGTATCCTGCGTTATTCTGGATCTGATTCGGCAGAAATTGCTGGAAGCTCCGTTGTTCCGCAGATTAGGAAAGATCAGGTTTTTAACAAAGCCGTTATTTAAAGAAGAAAAAGTGGAAAAGGGTAAAACGGCATAGCCATTCCCGGACGCTTCGACATAAGTAGCATTGCCTGTCAGACGGTATTCGGATTTTTTTGTTCTATTTGAATTGCACTTTATAACTATATGTGGTATATTGATTAAGATATACTAACAACATATTGCATGAAGGGAAAAGAATCGACAGATTTTACGAAACAGATAGATAAATTTTGCGTTTTGGAGGCAAAGGATGAAGAAAAGAATGATTGTATTGAGCGGATGCTTAGTTCTTTTTGTCGGAGTACTTTCTACACAGACGGGACATTTTCGTGCGGGTCTTAATACAACGCCGACCGGTACGCCGAAGGTAAAGTATGAATATTATTATAATGATGATGAAGAGCTGGAGGATATCGACTTGGCAGATGAAAGCAACCTGTCGGAAGATGATACAGACTCAGAAAAATTTATAGAGGTGGATACCAAACCGGATAGTTATACAGTATTGGTCAACCGCGAATATCCCATATCAAAGCAATATGTTCCGGACGATTTAGTAGTTCCGGACGTATTGTTCAGTTTTTATGGGACTTATGAAAAAAGTTATGTGCGTCAAAGAGCGGCGTCGGCTTTAGAGGACTTGTTTGCAGGAGCGCGCGAATCAGGCTATACCCTGAAATTGGTTTCTGCGTATCGCTCTTACAGCAGGCAAAAGCAGATTTATAATAATAACGTTCGTAAAAAAGGCGCGGAAAAAGCGGATATGGTTTCAGCAATACCGGGAAGCAGTGAACATCAGACGGGGCTTGCGATTGATGTTTCCTGCAGCGCGGTAGGCTGCACGCTGGAAGAGTCTTTTGGAAATACAGCGGAAGGAAAATGGCTGGCGAAGAATTGCTATAAATATGGTTTTATTATCCGTTACCCCAAAAATAAAACAGATATTACCGGATATTCCTATGAACCATGGCATATCCGGTATGTAGGGAAAAATCTTGCGAAGCATTTAAATAAGAAGAAAATAACGCTGGAAGAATATTACAGACAAACGACAGAGAATGATGCTGTGCAGAAGGAACCGATTCAGGATACGGATATTGGTCTTAAGAATGAACCGCAGATGACAGCGGCTCCAACGCCAAACGCAACGATTCGGCCGACAATAAGACCAAATGGTCATTCGATGCGTACAGCGAAACCAGGCAGCGTCAACCGGCCAAAGGCGACAAAAGCGCCGACGGCAAAACCAAAGGCTACGAAAAAACCGAAAGTTACGGCAGCGCCAAAAGCTACGAAGAAACCGAAAGCTACGGCAAAGCCAAAAGCTACGAAGAAACCAAAAACTACGGCAAAACCGAAAGCTACGTTGAAACCGGCTGAGACGAAAGCGCCAGAGACGTCGGCTGATGCAATCAGTCCGAACACGCCAAAGGATACTGCCGGAACAGATGATTCTTCACAGGATAAAGAGTAAATAATACAATTATGGAGGCAAGACAAAAATGAGACTGTTATTAGTAGTGATTTATTTGATTCTTTATACCATTGTGAGTATTCCATTATATTTGATCATGTTTATGATTGGAAAAATCAAGCCGGAAAAGAAGGCGGCAGTTGCGCAAAAAATAGTGGTTTATTTTGGATTTCGCCCCATTCTGTTTTTGTCAGGCGTCAGATTGACGGTTAAGGGAAGAGAGAATATTATAAAAGACCAGGCGGCATTGTATGTATATAATCACAGAGGATTTTATGATGTATTGGCGGGATATTCTACGGCGCCGTGTCCGACTTCCTTTGTTGCAAAAAAAGAGATAGAAAAAGTTCCGATGGTATCGCGTTGGATGAAATATATGCATTGCCTTTTTCTTGACCGGGAGGATATCCGTCAGGGAATGCAGACAATTATGGAAGGGATTGAGCTGCTGAAAAATGGAACTTCGGTTTATATTGCGCCGGAGGGGACCAGAAATAAAAGTGATGAAATATTAGAATTTCATGATGCGAGTTTTAAACTGGCGGAAAAATCAAAATGTCCTATCATACCGGTTGCCCTGAATAATACGGATGCGGTTTTTGAACAGCATCTTCCGTGGATTCGGAGCGCGCATGTGATAATAGAATATGGCGAGCCGATTTATATGGAGCAGATGAATCGCGAGGAAAGAAAGGCAATTGGGAAGACGGTTCGGGAGATTCTGCAGAAGAAAGTAGATCAAAACCGGCTGGAACTATAGTTTATATAAATAATAAAAAGAAATTTGTAAAATGTATTTTCAGAAACGGCAAAATATGCTATGCTAGCATGCAGGGAGTTTTTCCCGAAAATTGATTGACAAGTCGGTCAGAAATGGAGATTGATATGAACAGTATGGAATTAATACCGGTAATGGGCATTAGTACAGGAATGATTATAGCATTGGTAGTCATCGTTGTCCTGATTGCAGCGTTGGTTGCCCTGAGCATTTATGGAAAAAAGTTACAGACAAGGCAGGAAGCGTCGCAGAGGGAGTTGGAAAATGCAGCCAGAAATGTTTCTCTGCTGGTCATTGATAAAAAACATATGAAGTTAAAGGATTCGGGACTGCCGCAGATTATGCTGGATCAGACGCCGAAGCATATGCGCGGGCGCAAGGTGCCGATTGTAAAGGCAAAGATTGGTCCAAAAATCATGTCGTTAATCTGTGATGAAAAGATTTTCGATTTGATTCCGGTCAAGAAAGAAGTTCGCGCCATGGTCAGCGGAATTTATATCATGGATGTAAAGGGACTCCGCAGTAATCTGGACGCAAGGAAGAAAAAACGAAAATTGTCGGATAAACTACGCATGAAACTGGATGAATTAAAAAAGAACGAGAAGTAGCCGTTATACTTCCCGCAATCCGTCGATTTGTATGTGAATCGTGCAATTTGATGCCAAATCATGATTTAGGCTTAGATGATATAGAATTTGGATATCAAGAGAATCTTCCGTTTCCTGTATTGCAACAGTTTCCGTCTGAATCGTCATATCGAAATTTCCAAAGGGTGTTTTGTAAATGCCATGATGTGTCTTAGCTTGTTCAAAGTACATCTGTGTATTGATTACACCCTTTTTTCTGATTTGGATGGTATTGTTTTTAATCTTTAGAAGATTTTCGTTGACAGCCTGCGACATGTTGCTGCCTTCTGGATATTCATTATATTTTATGATATGGCTGTCGGCAATTTTTGTATAGTTTCCAACATATCTATGTTCAATGCCTTCCTCAGAAAAGTCGTGCTGTATTCCCTTCATCATAATTTTTACTTCTCTATTCTTCATTCTGTTCTCCCAAGTGCTTTTCTCTATAGTAGAATTTCTGTTTTATGCTTTTGTCATGCCGGCGCACGGTTTGGATTATCATAACATATTTTTGCCACGCTGTCATTTTTCCTTTGAAAAAAACCAATCCACAATTCCTGAACGGATTTCCAATGTCTCTTCTTGCTCTGCATCTGGCTGTTCTAATCGTTCATAAGCATCCTCTGACAGCGTATTTTTTAATTTTTCTTTAGACTCTTCAGGAACAACGGCGGTTGTTTCATCCACAAAGCAAAGGCTTGGAAAGAGGACGCACCACCAATTATGTCCCTTTGCTGCGCCGATTTCCACACAAAGCGCCTGATATATGCCGGCGGGAAAGTTTAGGTCGCCATATTGCTTCTCCGGAAAATAGCGGGGCGAAAGGGATATGCGGACCATATAGCCGCAGTGATTGCGGCGGAGCGCAGCTTGTGCAATCGCCTGTATTTTTCCCTGCTGACTGATCAGCATTTCTTTTGCCTGTTTGGCGGATGTAATACCGTAAAGGCTCTGCCGTAGGGCGCAGATAATGCTGTCCCGGACCTTAAGCTTTAGCTGCTGGTCTGTACTTGTATCACTGTTAGCGATAACATGGAGTCGGACAACATTGTCTGCAATATCTTCCTGCAATTCCCATGCAGCTTCCGGCTGCGAAGGGTTTTCCTCGAAAAAAATCATTTGCTGCTCTTTTGCGTAAACCTTTAAATTGACCAGTAATAATGCAAAAGCAGCAGAATATACAAATAATTGGAGTACTGTTTTTGGGGATAGGGAACATCCCTCAAATTTTTTCTGCATTCTCATTCTCCTTTCTCAAATAAGAAATATAGGCGTTTGCGAAACATTCCTATAGTCTATATCCATTGTGTAATCTGCCCAAAACTATCGCAGGCACGCTTTCGCTATGTTTCGCTACCAGCGGTACATAAAGCGCAGCCATTGCTCTGTTTCAGTACCGGCGTGCTTAAAATGCCTGCTTATGGTTATTGCTCAGGTTGCGCAATGCAATTTACTGTTTTACATGTGACAGTATTGCCTGATTTGAAAAAAATAAACAGAAAGCATCTTCCTTTGCTTTGTTTTCATTTGTCAAGTTTCAGGAATATCTTGTTGGGATTCCAAAATATGATAAAATATGGTAGAATTAGAATATCTTTTTATGTGTCACAACAGATGTTCAATAGCAGCCGAAGACGGGCAGCAGAGAAAGGAGACCGGGCAGAATGAAACGCATTATTGCGGTTCTGCTTAGTATCATTCTGAGTGTATCATTATCGGGATGTTCGGAGAGTGGGAGCAGAAACAAAATTTTAGGCCTTCGCCAGATTTTAAGCCGCTGAATCAAACAGTGGACGAACGGAAAAATATATATCTCATTGTAAAGAATCTTGAGAGCAGTTACTGGAAGGTGATGATCGAAGGGGCGAAAGCGGGCGGAGACAATGCCTTGTATATCGTAAAAGAAAATGGAAGAAATGGCTTTGGCTGGTATCAGGCAGAGCGGTAAAGACAGTTGGAGAGAGTGTGATGATTATACAGACAGGTATGCGGACGGATATTCCGGCATTTTACTATGAGTGGTTCCTGAACCGGATCAGGGAGGGATATGTGTTGGTCCGCAACCCATATCATCCCAGCAGTGTGACAAGGTACAGCCTGTCTCCCGACGTGGTGGATCTGATCGCATTCTGTACGAAAAATCCAGAGCCAATGCTTTCCAACATGGAGGCATTACAGCCGTACGGACAATACTGGTTTGTTACCATTACGCCCTATGGGAAAGAGATTGAGCCGCACGTGCCGGACAAAGAAAAGGTCATGGAAAGTTTCAAACGGCTGTCTGAGCTTTGCGGCGTGGATTCGGTGGGCTGGCGGTACGACCCGGTCTTTATCGATCAGGAGCATTCGGTGGAATGGCATATCGCAGAGTTTGAGAAAATGGCGGGTGTCTTATCGGGTTATACCAGAACCTGCGTCATCAGCTTTCTTGATATATACAGAAAGGTAAAACGCAATTTTCCTGGGGCAGAGGAGGTCGCGAAGGCGGACAGGCTCAGGCTGGGAAAGGCATTTATAGGCATTGGCGCAAAATATGGCATGACAATCAGGCCGTGCGCAGAGGGGAAGGAGTTGGAGCCGTACGGGGCCGACTGCTCCGGGTGTATGACGGTGCAGACCTTTGAAACAGCGCTGCACGGCAACCTTTCTGTGCCAAAGAGAAGGAGCAATCAGCGGGGTGGTCAGTGTGCCTGCCTGTTGGGCGTTGATATCGGAGCCTATGATACCTGCGGACACCTGTGCAAATACTGTTACGCCAATACAAACGCCGCACTGGTAAGGGAAAACATGAGGAAACATGATCCCCGGTCGCCATTTTTGGTCGGGAACAGTATGCCAGGCGATGTGGTGCACGAGGCGGTGCAGAAAAGCTGGCGGGACGGGCAGATGCGGCTGGAGTTTGATTAGATGGAAGATGGTTGAAGAACTGCTACTGTTTGGAATGGTTCTCAAATACGCATAAATTATGTGGTAAAAACATAAAATTTTAAGAGAAAGCTGTATTGACTTTCTGCCTTGTGCCTGCTAGAATAATAGCACAAGGAAAGTTTACCACTGACCGATATGTGGTATATAAATGGTCGGGTTGAAAGTTTACCGCTGACCAATATGCGGTATATAAGTGGTTGGGTTGAAAGTATAGTCCTTCGCCGTAAGGCGGAGGACTTTTCAGTAATGAGGACAGACAAATGAAGAAAACAGGCTTTTATATTATTAAAGATAAGTTTTTTGATGATATGTCAGACCCTTATTTGAAGGGAAATAAAGCGGGTAACAGGCCGCATTATTATTGCTTTGAAGATTCGAGTGACGGAATATACTGGATGATACCGTTGTCCAGCCGAATTGACAAATACAGACGGATTATGGAGAAAAAAGAAAAAGCCGGAAAACCTTGCGACATTCTTCATATCGTCAAACTGGACGATAATAGGGAGAGCGCATTTCTGATACAGGATATGTTCCCCATAACGGAGGAGTACATAGAGCGTGAATACACAATCGCCGGAAATCATCTGATGTTGACGAGTGAACATACTGCCAGAGAGATTGAGCAAAAGGCGAGAAAAGTCATGGGTATGTTGAAGCACGGTATCAAATTCACGCCAACGCAGCCAGATGTTATGGCAATATTAGAAAAGTTGAGGGAAAATAGATAATTTTCCCTGGATTTAACAATTATGTTATGTGTACAGGGAGTTTGAATAGCGGACATTTTGCTTGGAAAGTGCGTAAAATAGGCATTTTTCAGGCTTTTATTTTGCTCCGTGAGATTGTTTTGAGATAGGAAATATTGTAGTAGTTGACAAATGAGGTCTATAGTTGTAAACTTACAGTACAGAGGGGTTTATAACTATAGACCTTTTTGCGTAAGAAGATCTTCTGAGAAAAAACAGAGGAAGGAGAAAATGATGGAGTATTTGAAATTATGCGACAGCGATTATCGTTTTATGTCGGTGGTGTGGGAGCACGCACCGGTGGGGTCTGGCGAGCTTGTGAGGCTGTGCGGTGAGATTCTCGGCTGGAAAAAGTCAACCACCTACACGACAATACGGAAGCTGTGCGAAAAAGGATACATAAGCAATGAAAATGCCGTTGTGTCGGTTCTGATTGAGCGGGACCGGGTGCAGGCGGACGAGTCGGAATATTTTGTAGAGAGAACGTTCGGCGGCTCCCTGCCCCAGTTTCTCACGGCATTTTTGGGAGGAAAAAAGATATCGGAGGAAGAAGCGGAGAAGATTAAGAAGCTGATCGATGAGCACAGGGAGGGGTGAGCAGAAGGTGTTAGAGATATTTGAACAGGTTCTTAAAATGGCGTATATGGGGACATTTGTCATATTGGCCGTATTTTTGGCGCGGGCGCTGATGAGCCGTTTTCCGAAAAAGTGCGTCTATGCGCTGTGGCTGATCGTGGGGCTCCGCCTGGTCTGTCCGGTGGCAGTTTATTCCCCAATTAGTCTGTTTAATCTGAATTTTGCAGGAAAATTTTTTATGTCGGAGGAGACGCGGCAGATGCCTGAGAGCACAGAAAATTCGGGAAAAGCGGTGGATCCGGCGGACACAGAAATTTCAGAAAAAACAGGTAACCCCGCAGAATCTGTGATTGTCGGAGAGGGGAAGATGTCTGCGGAGCAAAAGGAGCAGAATTATCCGGAAAAGAACTACGGGCAGATAGAGCCCAAAGAACAGGATTCTTTTGCAGAGGCGGATAACCTGTCGGATGCCGGTGCAAATCAGAACTTTTTATCGGAGAATCGAATGCAGGAGTCAGATGCAGGCGGCGATGGCGGGCAGACGGCGGAGCGCGTGCTGTCTGTGCTGTCGGCGGTGTGGTTAGCCGGCATGGGACTGCTTATTTTGTGGAATGGAATGCTGACTATTTTTATGAAAAAGAGATTAAGAAGGGCGGTTCTGTACAAAGATAATATTTATGAGAGCGACTGCATCCCAACTCCCTTTGTGATGGGAATGATCCGTCCCCGCATCTATATTCCGTTTCGGCTCTCCGAACAGGAGCGGGACTATATTTTGCGGCATGAGCAGTACCATATCCGAAGGCGGGATTATATTGTGAAGGTACTCGCTTTTCTCATAACGGCTGTGTACTGGTTCCATCCATTGGTGTGGGCGGCGTATTTTAGCATGATCCGCGATATGGAAATGAGCTGCGACGAGCAGATTCTATGGGAGAGCGGGGAGGATATCCGGCAGAATTACAGCATGTCGTTGTTGGCATTTGCCACCAATAAAAGGCAGTATTCTATGGAGACATTGGCGTTTGGAGAGACAAATACAAAGAAAAGGGTAAGGCATATTATGAAATGTAAGAAAAAAGGGAAATGGATGAGCGTGTGCGCGGTTCTTTTATTCGCGATCTTAGGGACGGCGTGCCTGACAAGCGGGAAAAACGGCGGGACCGACGGTGCAGGCGGATCAAGACGGGCAGCAGGCAGATACGGTCGGGGCAGATGACGGGCAGCAGTTGCAGGCGGATGTGGCTAAAGCGGAGAGTGCTGCTTCGCTGGAAGAATTTCTGCGGCAGGGGATTCGAGAGACTATGCCGCAGCAGGTCGCAGAGCAGTTGAAGTCTGTGAAGTGCCGCACTGTAGAGGGAGATGGATCGGAAATTACGTATCTGTTTGGCAACGGCGGCAAGGGAGGCGAGGATACGCTCCGGCTGGATTTTACCTATAAGGACGGGTTGCTTGATCAGTATGTGTCCAAGGAATACGGTTATCTGGACGCGCTGTCCGAAAGCATCGGCGAGGTGTGGCACGACCCGGATCATACGGAGAAGGATTTGGAGAGTCGGAGCATCGATCTGATTCAGAAATTTGAAAAGGCGTTTTTAAAAGTCAGCCCGGAAGACGGCAGTCAGTACAAAAAGCTAAAGACGCCGGCGCGCTATCAGGGCGATGAGACTGGCGAATCGTATCGGCTGTTTAAAAATACGGTCAGCGGAGATACTTATGTGGTGTGCCTGTTTTACGATATGGTCATACAGTACGATGCGGCTAATGGGAAATTTTCCCCCAAAAATGCCGCAAAAATTGCCTATAAGGACTACGCTACGCCAAATAATGAGTGGGAGTATTGCAATATACAGGATTCCAAGGAGAGAAAAATAATGACGCAGTGGATGGACGCTGCGCTGACCCAGATGGACGATCCGGGATATGAGACGCTAAAGGCGAGCCTTCAGAAGAATCTGAAAAGTCAAAGGGAATGTGGATTTTCCCTGTATTATAAGGGAAAATACTGGACGGCATACGACGGCGGGTATCTTGTGGGAGAGGACGGAGAGATTCTGTACAGCGCCAAGCTGACGTCATTTCCCGGTGGAATTTTGAAAAAGACAGTGGATTTTGCTCCGGTCAAGCCAAAAGATTTTTCTGGAATCAGCGAAGCGTCGCTTGTGTACGTGCCGGAAGAGGCCCCGGAGCGCGATCACGAATCTCTGAAAATTACGGATGAAAAAGAACTGGCGATGTTAGAACAGGCATTTTCCCACGCAGAATATGTCAGGGGCGGGAGCGACTGCCCTATGGGTGAGATTCGTCTGTGGCTGTACCGCTCTAAAATCGCAAAAAAGGAACTTATTGTCGCGCTGGCTGGTGATGGGTGCCCCATATTCCGGGCCGGAGGCGTTACTTACAGATATGATGACAGCAAATTCAGCGGTTCCCTGAAGAAAAAGCTGCACAGCTATGATGTGCCGGATTCTACAACATCGGCTCAGATGGATAAAACAGACAAGTAAGACGACGGTGCGCCTTGTCATGACGAAAGGGAGCAGTGAGGAGAATGAATTTTAGTCTCATGCAGTCTCATTTTTGAGATGAGACTATGAGACTGTATAGTTAGGAGGATTTACATGATTTTAGCGGGCTATATGGTTCCCCATCCTCCGATTGCCGTGCCTGAGATCGGGAAAGGGGAAGAACTGAAAATAAAAAACACATTGGATTCCTTTGCGGAGGTTGCAAAGGATATCGCAAGGATAATGCCGGAGACGATTATTCTGATCTCGCCTCACAGCGTGATGTACCGAGATTATTTTCACATTTCACCGGGAAACAGAGCGGACGGAAGCTTCTGGCAGTTCCAGGCGGAGCAGGTGCGTTTTTCTGCCAGATACGATCAGGCGTTGGCAGAGAGAATCGTCTCGGAGGCGGAGAATTGCGGTTTTCCGGCGGGGATGCAGGGAGAGCGGGACAGGAATCTGGATCACGGGACGATGGTGCCCCTTTATTTTATCAATAAGGAGTACAGGGATTATCAGTTGATTCGGATCGGGCTTTCCGGTCTGTCCCTAAAAGAGCATTGGGAATTTGGGAAAATAATTCAAAGGGCGGCGGCAGATTTCGGCAGGCGCTGTGTTTTTGTTGCAAGCGGCGACCTCAGCCATTGCCAGAAGAAGGACGGCCCCTATGGATATCGCCCTGAGGGACCGGAATATGACCGTCAGATTATGGAAGTGATGGGGACCGGTGATTTTGAAAGGCTGCTTGAGTTCAGGGAGGATTTTCTTGAGGAAAGCATGGAATGTGGACACCGCTCCTTTGCCGTCATGGGCGGCGCGCTGGACGGCATGGAAATAGAGAGCAGAAAATTGTCGCATGAAGCTGTATTCGGCGTCGGGTACGGGTTTTGTATTTATCACCGGAAAGGGGAAAATTTTTAAAGTCTATTGCAAATTAGCTAAAAATTGATATACTAAAATTAGTTAATATTGGAAAGGGGTGTTTTTATGGTTGGCGCTACTGCTACTGCTACCGAAATGCAGAACAACTTCGGCAGGTATCTTACCATTGTTGCAGACGGAAAGGAAGTCATTGTGACAAAGAACGGAAAAGAGGTGGCCCGGCTTATTCCGAGAAATGCGGCTGTCTCTTATTTGACAGATTCTCTGGCCGGTATTCTGAAAACGAATACTGATTTGAACCAGGCGAAAGAAGAGAGGCTGAGAGAGAAATATGAGACTGTTGATTGATGGGAATGTCATTTTGGATGTTCTGCAGAAACGGGAACCGCATTTTGAGGACTCGGCTAAGATTTGGAAACTCTGTGAAACGGATCAGGTGCAGGGGTATGTTTCTGGTCTGACATTTGCCAATCTTGTTTATGTCATGCGTAAAGAGCTTATTCCAGAGCAGATTGAGGATGTTCTGAAAGGACTTGCGCTCATTTTTCAATTTACGGAATTGAGTGTGACAGATATGACAAATGCTGCGGGAATGAAGTGGGATGATTTTGAGGATGCTATGCAGGCTGCTACAGCGAAGAGAGTGCATGCGGACTATATCATTACCAGAAATGTTCGGGATTTCCAAAAGAGCAAGGTTGTTGCTTTTACACCGACAGAGTTTTTGATGCGTTTTTAGAAAACCGGGTATGGGTTATTCATTTATCATCGGAAAGGGGTAGAATAATGGATCTTTATGTACAGTTGGCCCAAAATACGATTGACCGCTATATCCGCAAAGGAGAGATTTATTGTCCGGAAAAAAGCGAGCTGACCGAGGAGATGAGCGGGACGCAGGCGGGCGCTTTTGTGTCCATTCATGAAAAAGGGATGCTGAGGGGCTGCATTGGCACAATCGGACCGACCAGGGACACGCTGGCGGAGGAGATTATCTCTAATGCCATCTCGGCGGCTGTTCGGGATCCGCGCTTTCTAGCTATCCAGGTGGAAGAGCTGGATTTGCTTGAAATCAGTGTGGATGTGCTGGGCAAACCAGAGCAGATTTTATCCGGGGAGGAGCTGGATGTAAAGCGTTATGGCGTTATCGTGGAAAAAGGGTACCGCCGTGGACTCCTTTTGCCGGATTTGGAAGGCGTCGATACGGTTGACGAGCAAATTTCCATCGCAAAGAAAAAGGCGGGAATTGACGAGGACGAGGAAGACGTAAAAATGTACCGGTTTGAGGTGATTCGTCATGAATGAGGCGGTGTGTCCGGTCTGCCCCCATCATTGCCGGATTCCGGTCGGCGCTTATGGAAGGTGCAAGGCCAGAAAAAATATCGCAGGCAGGATTGTCTGCGCCAATTATGGGAAGCTCACATCAATGGCTTTAGATCCCGTCGAGAAGAAACCGCTCTCTTTTTTTTATCCGGGAAGCATGATCTTGTCAGTCGGAAGCTTTGGCTGCAATTTGTCGTGCCCCTTCTGTCAGAATCACGAAATTGCGCGGGCGGAGGAAACAGATTTTCAACGGATTTATGACGTCCCGCCGGAGGAATTGTGCCGGATTGCGAAGGAGGCGCGCGCAAGGGGCAATATCGGGGTGGCGTTTACGTATAATGAGCCATTAGTCGGATATGAATATGTGCGCGATACGGCTGCGCTGGTGCGTCGGGCCGGGATGAAAAATGTTCTTGTGACAAATGGTATGGCGGGGGCCGTGGTGCTGGAGGAGCTTTTGCCTTATATGGACGCAATGAATATCGATCTGAAAGGATTTCGACCGGAGATTTATCAGAGCCTTGGAGGCAGTCTGGAAACAGTAAAAGAATTTATTGCCAGAGCGGCGTCGAGCTGCCATGTGGAGCTGACATCCCTAATTGTGCCGAGACTGAACGACAGCCTGGAGGACATGAGGGAGCAGGCCGAGTGGATTGCGCAGATCAGCCCAGATATACCGCTTCACATTACCCGGTATTTTCCACGTTATAAAATGCGGGAACCGGCGACGGATATTTCCCGGATGAAAAAGCTGAAAGAAATTGCCGGGCGCAGTTTGCAGCATGTTTGTTTGGGGAATGTATGATTGGAAAATGTTAAAAAAGATGGTATTATATGCCGAGTGTGAAGAATAAGATTAATAGTTTTTTTAAAAATTACGCGGTGATTCAAAGAATAACTTGTCCTGTTATGAAAATTATATTAAAGCGTATAGAATTGAGTTTGAATAGCGGATATTTGGACTGGAAAGTGCGTAAAATAGGCGTTTTCCAGTTTTTTGTTTTGCTCCGTGAGATTGTTTTGAGATTGATATCGAAGCACTTTCCGCATATCCCATGAAAAGATGTAAAGTTGGAGTAAAGATATTGTCAGTTGATCAAAAATAAATAAAAAGAGTATTGGTTCCTTGAGGTATAATGATTTC
>CANRJM010000033.1 GCA_947630925.1 uncultured Lachnospiraceae bacterium | reverse complement strand
GTGGCGCAACCGGTTACAAGGTTCAGATTGCTAAGGATAAGAAGTTTAAGAAGGGCAAGAAGACCTACACGGTTAAGAGCGCAAAGACAACTAAGAAGACAATCAAGAAGTTAAAGAGCAAGAAGAAATACTTCGCGAGAGTCTGCGCTTACAAGAAAGCTTCCGGCAAGACGGTTACCGGTAAGTGGAGTGCGGCAAAGAGTGCTAAAGTAAAATAATGAGAGGATGAAGGAATCCGTAGTAAATCATCCGACAGGGATTCGTTGAAGATTCTTCATTCACATCAGGAAAGGAGCCACCCGACTGGGCGGCTCCTTTTTGTGGTGTACGGTTTTATTTTGTGTGTACGGTTTCCTTTTGTGTGTACGGTTTCCTTTTGTGTGTACGGCTTTCAGATTCTGTTTTTCCATTGGATCACGGCTTAACTGTTGTACCGTGTTGTTACTTTAAAACCATCCTTAGACAGTGCGCTTTTGGTAATGGTTCTGCCCCAGTGTACGGAAGAATTGTAATTACCTTCCACAACAGTAATGGCGCTGCTGCTCTTTGTCAGTACAACGACGGAATGGGTGTTTCCAATCCGGATCACATCACCGATTTTGATTTGATCAAAGGATGTGTGGGTGCTGCAAGGCGTCCCTGTACCGAAGACCGTATCGCTTAATTTAGCGGCAAAACCATAGCAGCCATATCCGTTGCCAAAGCATGGGGAATAGTAGTAATAACTATTGGTTAACGTCATACCTTCCGGATAGGTGCTGCGCAGAGAAATCAAAATCTGATATGCCTCTTCTTCCGTAACCGAAGAGGAAGACGGGGCCTTCGTAGGCGCAGGCGTTTTTGAGGAAGACGGGGCCTTCGTAGGCGCAGGCGTTTTTGTGGAAGACGGGGCCTTTGTAGGCGCAGGCGTTTTTGTGGAAGACGGGGCCTTCGTAGGCGCAGGCGTTTTCATGAAAAACGGAGTCTTCGCAGGCGCGGGTGTTTTTGTGCAGGACGGGACGGTTGGCGTCTGTGTCGCAGTTTGATGAACGGCGGGTTTTTTGGTAGATGAAGAACCTGCCGTCTGTTTTTTGGTATTTGCAGCGGCTGCTTTTTTGGAAATTACGGTGATTTTACAACGTAATTTTTTCTTTTTGATGATAGCTGTTATTGTTGCAGTCCCTTTTCTTTTTGCAGTAATGACTCCTTTTTTATTGACAGAAGCGACTTTTTTATTGCCGGATTTCCAATGGATGGTTTGCTTTTTCTTCCGTCCCTTTACCTTGAGGGAATACGTACTGCCCTTGGTAAGAGTCAGCTTTTTGTGGTTAAGCCGTAATGCTGCAGCCTTGCTGTCTGTCCCATGTACCAGAGAGATGCACAGCGACAGAACGAGCAGACCTGTGGTTAAATTTTTTTTCATACTAACCTCCATTCCGGAGCGTTTACGCGATGGGGCGATGAGAAAAAACTGTTTACACAGTTCGCGTATGCAGTTTCTCATCTGCCATCAAGGGAATTTGTGACGCTCCGGCACAAATTCCCAAAGTGAGCGTAGGCTCACTTGGGAAAAATCAGCACATCAGTGTGATTTTTCCCACTATGCTCCTATGTTTTTATAGTAGTTGGAGTATAACACAAAAAAATTTTTTTGTGTGAAAAAAAACAAAACTACATAAAACTACCAGAATGTAAAAAAATCACGTCGCTGCTTCCGAATGCAGAAATAGTTTGACAATTCATATAGGAATAGTATAATATAAGAGAAGTCTACTATAATGTAAGGAAGGATGGAGAGATGAGAATTTCAACGAAGGGCAGATATGCCATAAAGCTGATGCTTGATCTGGCGGTTTATTCCAATGGCGAGCCGATTAAAATAAAAGATATTGCAAGAAGGCAGAAGATATCGGAAAAATATCTGGAGCAGATTGTGGCTTCTTTAAATAAGGCTTCTTTGGTCATTAGCAGCCGAGGGGCAAAAGGCGGTTATCGTTTGGCATCTCCACCGGAATCCTATACCGTTGGCATGATTTTGAGAGTGATGGAAGGAAACCTTTCTCCGGTGGATTGTGTCGGCGTCAATGGCGTTCCATGCGAAAACAGGGAACAGTGCGTGACGGTTCGGATCTGGCAAAGGCTGGATGATGCGGTCAACGGCGTGCTGGAGGATATCAAACTATCCGACCTCGTTGAGTGGCAGAATGAACTGACTGACCAGTATAAGGTTTAAAATCATAAGAAAGAGGGCTGACAATATGAGCAAACGTATTTATTTGGACAATGCGGCGACAACCCGGACGGCGGATGAAGTGCTGGCGGAAATGCTGCCGTATTTTCAGGAAAATTATGGGAATCCGTCTGCCGTTTACGGATTTGCGGCAGAGAGCAAGCAGGCGGTAGACGTGGCGAGGAAACAGACGGCGGACCTGATTGGGGCAAAAACAGAGGAAATTTATTTTACAGGCGGAGGAAGCGAGTCGGATAACTGGGCGCTCAAAGCGGCGGCAGAGGCTTATGGAGATAAGGGGAAACATATTATTACCAGTAAGATTGAGCATCATGCGATTCTGCATACCTGTGCATATCTTGAAAGACATGGGTTTGAAGTTACTTATTTGAATGTGGATGAAAATGGAAAGGTGCTGTTAGACGAACTGAAAGAGGCAATTCGTCCGGATACCATCCTGATTTCTGTGATGGCTGCGAATAATGAGATTGGAACAATACAGCCGATTGCCGAGATTGGGAAAATCGCAAAAGAACACGGCATTCTCTTTCATACGGACGCCGTTCAGGCATATGGCCATATACCGTTACATGTGGATGAGATGAATATTGATATGTTAAGCGCCAGCGGCCATAAGTTTTATGGACCGAAGGGAATCGGTTTTCTGTATATCCGAAAGGGCGTCAAAATCCGTTCCTTTCTTCACGGCGGCGCACAGGAGAGGAACCGGCGCGCGGGAACGTTAAATGTACCGGGCATCGTGGGAATGGGAAAGGCGGCTGCCCTTGCCCAAAAGGCTATGACGGAACGGATGCGCAAAGAGACGGCGATGCGCGACCATCTCATTGACAGGATTCTGTCGGAAATTCCGTATTCCCGGTTAAATGGCGACAGGAAAGACAGGCTGCCGAATAATGCGAATTTCTGTTTCCGTTTTGTTGAGGGAGAATCCATGCTGATTCTGTTAGACCAGTTAGGGGTGTGCGCTTCCAGCGGTTCGGCATGTACATCTGGGTCACTGGATCCGTCGCATGTGCTGCTTGCCATAGGATTGCCGCATGAAATCGCGCACGGCTCTCTGCGGATTTCTCTTTCCGAGCAGAATACCATGGAGGAAATCGATTTTGTCGTGGATGAATTGAGCGGTATCGTTCAGAAGCTTCGGAGAATGTCTCCGTTGTATGAAGATTTTGTCAAGCAGAATCAGGAAAGGAGTTAGAATGGGTATGTACAGTGAAAAGGTAATGGATCATTTCAGCAATCCAAGAAATGTTGGAGAAATCGAAAATCCAAGCGGCGTAGGGACGGTTGGAAATGCAAAATGCGGAGATATCATGCGTATGTATCTTGATATTAACAGCGAAGGCGTCATTCAGGATGTGAAGTTTAAAACCTTTGGCTGCGGCGCGGCTGTGGCAACCAGCAGTATGGCGACGGAACTGGTCAAGGGGAAAACCGTACGGCAGGCATTGGAAGTGACAAATCAGGCGGTTATGGAGGCGCTAGACGGTCTGCCGCCGGTCAAGGTGCATTGTTCTTTGCTGGCGGAGGAGGCAATCCATGCGGCGTTATGGGATTATGCGCAGAAAAATAATATAGAAATAGAAGGTCTGGAAGAGCCGGTCAATGATATTTCTGAAAAGGAAGAGGAAGAGGAATATTAGAAAAGTATGAAGAAGATGAGTGAACATAGCGTAGAAGATATTGTCGGGATTATTTTAGAGGATTACGAGGACGACCGTATTATCAATAAAACCGATTTATACAATCAACCGGATAAAAACGCAATTCTTGATATTGTGCGGAAACTTATGAAAATTTTGTATCCGGGCTATTATCGGGATAAGACATATAAAATATACAGTATCAGAAATAATCTGGCGGCGGCGATGGAGGATGTGATTTTTCATCTGAGTAAGCAGATTAAGATTGTATTACGGTATTGTTCGGTCTTTCCGGACAAGACGGATGACGAATTAGAGGAATACTCCCATCAGATTGCGCTTCGTTTTTTAGAAAAAATCCCTAAGATACGGGAATATCTGGATACGGATATTCAGGCGGCATATGACGGCGATCCGGCGGCAAAGAGCAAGGAAGAGGTCATCCTGTCGTATCCCGGTTTATATGCGATGTCGGTTTACCGGATTGCGCATGAGTTACTGTTGCTAGATGTGCCTATGATACCGAGAATTATGACGGAACACGCTCACAGCGTGACGGGGATTGATATTCATCCGGGCGCTACGATTGGAAAATATTTTTTTATGGACCACGGAACGGGGATTGTTATCGGAGAAACGACGGTCATCGGCGAGCATGTGAAAATCTATCAGGGGGTTACTTTGGGAGCTTTGTCTACCAAGGGCGGGCAGAAGCTGCGTCAGGTAAAGCGGCATCCTACGATTGAGGATCATGTAACCATTTATTCCGGTTCTTCGATTCTGGGCGGCGATACGGTGATTGAGGAAAATGTCGTGGTAGGCGGGAATGCTTTTATCACGCAGTCCGTGAAAAAAGGGATGAAGGTCAGTGTCAAGGAACAGGAACTACAGTTTAAGGCATAAAATGATATTTGGAGTGACAGGTACGTGGAGGATATTACGTTAAAGAAAGCAGACAGGATGGCTCAGGACGAGATATGTTATGCGGATATAGACAGGATGGCTCAGGACGAGATATGTTATGCGGATATAGACAGAATGGCCCAGGACGAGATATGTTATGTGGATATCAGAAGCAGGATTGCTTATGAACACGGACATATCCCAAATGCGGTACATATGGATCAGGAGCTCCTGCAGAAAGGCGGGTTTTCTTTGCCGAAAGAGAAGCTGCTGGTTGTGTATTGCAGTATCGGAGAAAAAAGCAAGGCTGCCGCCCACCGGTTAAACAGTATGGGGTACCGGGCGGTCAGTTTGTCGGGGGGCTACCGGGCATGGCTGCTTGAGGAATATGCGGAGTTAAGCCGGGAGGAAATCAGCCGCTATGAGCGGCAGATGATTCTGCCGGAAGTCGGAACGGATGGCCAGAAGGCGTTAAAGCATTCCCGCGTTCTGATCATAGGCGCCGGCGGTCTGGGGTCTCCCGCCGCATTGTATTTGGCGGCGGCCGGAGTAGGGAAAATAGGGATTGCCGATGCTGATGTCGTGAGTCTTTCCAATCTGCAGAGACAAATCCTGCATACCGCTAACAAGCTGGGAAGCAATAAGGCGGAGTCGGCGAAAGAAAGCTTAAAACAGTTGAACGATACCGTTGAAGTGGAGGCATATCCTTATTTTGTAACGCCGCATAATATATCGGCTATGATAGAAGGATATGATTTTATCATTGATGCGGCAGACAATTTTGAAACAAAATTTTTAATCAACGACGCCTGTGTTTTGGCTGGGAAGCCGTTTTGTCATGCAGGGATTCTTAAATTTGAAGGTCAGATCATGACATATGTTCCCGGAGACAATCCCTGTTACCGCTGTATTTTTGAAGAGATTCCGGAAAGCGGCAGTATTCCGGATTGCGGTCAGGCGGGAATCTTAGGAGCCGTTGCGGGGGTAGTCGGATGTCTGCAGGCGTTAGAGGCGATGAAGTATATTTTGTCCGCAGGCGAACTGCTGACAGGAAAGATGCTGGTGGTAAACGGTCTGACGATGCAGTTTCGCAAGGTCTGCTTTCCGAAAAAATCCAAAGTATGCAGAGTGTGCGGAGAAAAAAGGGATATTTTGGACGTGTCTGCCAATGCCGCAGAGTATGAGAGGAAGGCATGCGTCATAAAGTAGCAGAGTCTCTATTGCGGCGGCGCATATGAAAGGGAAGAAACATGGAAAAAGCGGCGGCGCATATGAAAGGAAAGAAACATGGAAAAAGCGGCGGCGCATATGAAAAGGAAAGAAACATGGAAAAAACGGCGGCGCATATGAAAGGGAAGAAACATGGAGAAAGCGGCGGCGCATATGAAAGGGAAGAATATGGAGGAAAGTGGCATGGATATTCAGGAGAAGTATCAAAAACTGCAGCAGATTTTAAGCGGTTTTGGCAGTGTTGCGATTGCTTTTTCCAGCGGGGTAGATTCTACATTCCTGTTGAAAACAGCGCATGATGTGTTGGGGGATCGCGTTATTGCAGTAACCGCCCGCTCCTGTTCTTTTCCGGTAAGAGAGTTGGAGGAGGCAAAGAAATTCTGTCAGGAGCATGGCATTACACAGGTTGTCATCCAGTCGGAGGAGCTGGAAATCGAGGGATTTCGGCAAAATCCGACGAATCGGTGTTATCTTTGCAAACGTGAATTGTTTGAAAAAATACAGAAGATTGCCGAAGAGTATCATCTGGCAGCAGTAGCAGAGGGGTCTAATGTAGACGATATAGGGGATTACCGACCGGGACTGCTTGCAGTGCAGGAGCTTGGAGTCAGAAGCCCATTGCGGGAAGCCGGTCTTTCCAAAGAGGAAATCCGTCAACTTTCTAAGCGGCTGGGACTTCCAACATGGAATAAACAGTCTTTTGCCTGCCTTTCCTCCCGATTTGTCTATGGCGAGACGATTGATGAAACGAAGCTGAGCATGGTGGACCGGGCAGAGCAGCTTCTTCTGGATATGGGATTTCATCAGGTGAGGGTTCGGATCCATGGAATGTTAGCAAGAATTGAGGTATTGCCGGAGGAATTGCCGGAAATCGTTGCGCCGGAGAACAGAAAGCGGATTACGGAAGCATTCAGCGCCTATGGTTTTACTTATGTTACGCTTGATTTGCGGGGATATCGGACAGGCAGCATGAATGAAACGATGCCAAAGGAGGAGCAGTAATCGGTCATTCGGACAGGGAGGATTTTTTGTTGGAGGGATTATGTTGAACCAATTTTCAAGAACAGAATTACTTTTTGGAAAGGCAGCTATGGAACGGCTGGCATCGTCCCGGGTTGCCGTTTTTGGTATTGGCGGCGTGGGAGGTTATGTGTGTGAAGCGCTTGTTCGAAGCGGCGTCCGTTCTTTTGATTTGATTGATAATGATAAGGTATGCCTGACGAATCTTAACCGGCAAATTATTGCAACGCATAAGACGATAGGGAGATATAAAACAGAGGTAATGAAGGAGCGTATACTGGAGATTAATCCGGAGGCGGATGTCCGTATTCATACATGCTTTTTCCTGCCGGAAAATGCGGAAGAATTTCCGTTTGAAGAATATGATTATATCGTAGACGCCGTTGATACTATTACGGCAAAGATTGAACTGGCTTTGCGGGCAGAGGAGAAACAGATTCCGATTATCAGCAGTATGGGGGCGGGAAATAAACTGGACGGCAGTCTGTTTCGGGTTGCCGATATCTACCAGACTAAGGTGTGCCCGTTAGCAAAGGTTATGAGAAGGGAATTAAAGAAGCGCGGCATTCAAAAACTAAAGGTGGTGTATTCGGAAGAAACGCCGGTTCGTCCGATAGAAAATATGGAGGATGATTGTCAGACGGATGGTTGTCCGTCGGATGGTTGTTCGTCGGATGGTTGTTCGTCGGATGGTTGTTCGTCAGATGGTTGTTCGTCAGATGGTTGTCAACCGGATGGTGGTTGTCCGCCGGACGCCGGGCGTACGCATACAGGACGGAGGAGTCTTCCGGGAAGCGTCGCTTTTGTGCCGTCTGTAGCGGGGTTCATCATGGCAGGCGAAGTTGTTAAGGATTTAGTGCAGGATGGATATCGTCCGGGAACGGAGTAGAAATGGAGATGACAGAACAGGAACTCAACAGAAAAGTGGAAAAGAGCATCCAGAAGAAATTCCGGAAGGAGCTTTTCAGTAAATTTGCAAAAGCAATCCGCACGTATGAACTGATAAAAGAGGGAGACTGCATTGCGGTCTGTATTTCCGGCGGAAAAGATTCGATGTTGATGGCAAAGCTGTTTCAGGAAATAAAACGTCACAATAAGATAGCGTTTGAGGTAAAGTTTCTGGTAATGGACCCCGGATATCATTCTGCCAATCGGAAGATGATTGAGGAAAACGCAAGAAAATTAAAGATTCCAATTACGATTTTTGAGTCGGATATTTTTGAATCGGTGTATCATGTGGAAAAATCGCCCTGCTATCTGTGCGCCAGAATGAGGCGCGGCCATTTGTATCACTATGCGCAGGAAATCGGCTGCAATAAGATTGCGCTTGGGCACCATTATGATGATGTGATTGAAACGATATTGATGGGAATGTTATATGGCGGCCAGGTACAGACAATGATGCCGAAACTCCACAGTGTGAATTTTGAGGGGATGGAATTGATCCGCCCGATGTATCTGGTGCGCGAGGAGGATATTAAGGCGTGGCGCGATTATAATCAACTGCATTTTCTTCAGTGCGCCTGTAAGTTTACCGATACCTGCGCCTCCTGCAATAAGGAAGAAAATCAGTCCAAACGCTTAGAAATCAAGGAACTGATTCAAACACTTAAAAAGACCAATCCTTTTGTGGAAAGCAATATTTTTAAAAGCGTGGAAAACGTCAACCTTGATACGGTGGTGTCCTATAAGCAAAAGGGAGAGAAACATCATTTTCTGGATATGTATGACGGATAGAAATGTTTTTGCCACAGTGTGGTATACTGAAAGTGCATGAAACAATAACGGAGGAATTGGAAAACTTGCCGGTTCGGTCAGATCAACCAGATGATCGAGTTGGAGTAGTGGACATTTGGACTGGAAAGTGCGTAAAATGGGCATTTTCCAGTCTTTTCTTTTGCTCCGTGAGATTGTTTTGAGATTGATATCGAAGCACTTTCCACATATTCCATGACATATTCCATGAAAAGAGAATCTGATTGAAATTCCTGTCGGACTATGATAAATACACTTTTCTGTTGCACATTTAGAATGGTTAAAACCAATCCTTTAGATTATATCGATAAAATGAAGGGAACAGATAAGGATCTGGCAGCTCATTTTACTATTATTTATCACAGGGGAAAATGTCTTTATGGAAATGATATCAAAGATGTCTTTGGAGCAGTCAGTAAAGAAGATTACTTTGATAGTATTTGGAGTGATATTGAGGAAGCTGAAACGGAAATAATGGACAATCCCACTTATATTATTCTAAATTTATGTAGAGTATTAGCATACAAAAGAGAAGAACTGATCCTGTCAAAACAGGAAGGTGGTAAATGGGGAATATGTAATCTCCCTGAAAAGTATCAAACTTTAATAGTACAGGCACTGGATGAATATTTATCTAATAAATCAACAGAATGGGATGAAAATAATGCCCATGAATATGCTGCATATATGATAACACAGATAGGGAATTAGATAAATTCATATTTTGTTAAGGTATTAAATGTTATGCTTTAGGTACTTTGGAAGCCTTGTATTTCAAGAGATTCCAGATGCAATAGGAGCATAGGTGTATTTTATATCTATCGTCTCGAAAATGGATTTCTATTGCGTAACATTTCAAAAGTAGGTTGTCAATCTGCGTGGATTTGTCTGCTGTAGAAAACGCATCTATAATAAATGAAAACATAGCTAATAGTCTTGTTAAGTATGTTGAAGACAGAAAAGGTATGTTGTCGGTTGATCATCGTAACAAGTAGAAAGAAAGTGATTAAGGTTCGCTTCTTTAATGTTGGTCTTATGTCAAGATTTAGTACAAAATAAAATGAGAGGTTCTGCCAGCTAGGCTGCCGGCAGATTTTTCGGAAAATCCAAAAAGATTTCTGGAAAGACGGTCAATTGTCTTTTTCAGTTTGACTTTCTCATTCAAGGAACGGGGAATCTCGCTTAAATGCACTTTATTATTGGCTAAAATGCCATAAATCATTTGCGCCACAAATTTGCTTTTTGGTCTTTTTAAGCCCTTTGAAATTTTTTGAGAAAAAGTTGCCAACTCAAAGGGAAAGAAATTGACCGATATGCTTTTGGATGATAAAATGATAAAAGAAGCATATGATGCAAAGTACAGATATATCGAGGTAGAGCTTCAGATGGACGAGCTTGATTTGACGGCTGCGGAGAGCAAAGCCGCCTATTAAAAGTATACAATATTACATTTGGAGGAACGAGAATACGCATTGAAAATAGATAGAAAATTCGAACGGATACAAAGGAGTTTAATTCATAAATGATAGAGAAATGTAAGATTTTAGAGTCATGGATAATGGTGGAACACTTATCAGAGGGAGACATCAGTCTTAATAATAAGGACATTCTCACTCTGGCTGATTTGCAGGGACAGGATTTTTATTCTCTGTTTGTAGATAAAATTAAAAACCAGAAATGGAATCAGCGACAAAAAGGAGGAGTTGTTGTCTATTTTGATGTTTTTAAATTTCGGGAAGTAGTGGCAATTCTTCGTGAGAAGTACAATTTGAAACCGACGGATGAGGATATTCGTTTCGGAGATAAGTTCAGTTTTGCACTGTATTTTGACAGCAATCTTAATTTCCTGCCGGATATGACATTCTTTACGGAAAGTGCTTACATACGGTATTATAAAACAGTTCCCTATGAGGAGGAGTTTCGGGAATTTGAGCAAAATCTTAAAAATCAGCTTTCTCAGGATTTTGATGAGACAGTCGGAGATCCGGAGAAGTTTAATGCGGCAATTAAAAAAGAACTCCAGCGATACGGAATTGATGTGGCAAACTGCCGGATGCAGTTTCCGAGAAATATAGAGACCGAGGCGACGAATCTGCATTCCTTTTTCATTGATGATCTGGAAAAAGCAAAGGGAATCAAAACAAGTAATCTGAATGCCTATTTTTATGGAAATAAAGAGGAACGCAGGAACCTTGACAGCAAAAAAGATTCCGTGAATTTTTATCCGCATATGTTTGAACAGATTCTCCAGCCGGAGAATTATCCTTTGGGAAGGTTTCCAAGCAATACGAAGTATGCGCTTTCTCTGATGCAGCAGGTTGCAGTAAATTTATCCATTGGTTTCGATAACAATCAGATGCGAAGTGTCAATGGTCCGCCCGGAACCGGAAAAACAACACTTTTGAAGGATATATTTGCGCAGTTAGTCGTGCAGCAGGCGTATGATATTGCAAAACTTTCAAGTCATTTTATCAAAGGAACAGAGAAAACGATTTATTTTAATTCTGCATCGATTGGGGAAATTCCGAAATATATTACCGAAAACAATATCGTAGTAGCAAGTTCAAATAACGGTGCGGTCCAAAACATTGTGAATGAGCTTCCACTGAGTAAGGAAATTGACAAATCTCTGATTGAGGATCTCAAAGAGGCGGACTACTTTCGTGAAATATCGAATGCAAAGGTATCAGTAGAGTGGATGGAAGATGAGAATGGGAAGAAGCGAGAGGAGCTGGTAAAAGAATCTGTTTCAGGGGAAGAAAAGTTTTGGGGATTATTTTCACTTGAGGGCGGGAAAATGGATAATATGACCAATGTCCTCACGAATATGAAGCATATCCACAAATATCTGGAAGAAGAATACCTGCCGGATCAAGATATATATAAACAATTTTTGAAGCAATATGAGGAAGTAAAAGCGATTCGGGCAAATCGGCAAGCATTTGCAGACAGCATTCGGGCATATCAGGAATGTACTCAAAAGCTGGAACGGGTTAGTGCCAACTATCAAAAGGAATTAGAGAAGAACAAGAACGAACTGCACACAGAGTTGCAGAGGCTTGAAAAAATCAGACGGGAATGCAGCCAGCAGTTGGAACAGTTACAAACCCAGATGAAGGCGGTACAAAACAGAGCGGAAACTGTCCGAAAAAACATGGAAAGTATGAACCAGTGTCTTCAGGTACACAAGGGGCAACGCCCATACTTCTTTGCAGGAAAGAAAAAGAAAGAGGAATATAGGAGTAGATTAAATGAGATTACGGCGCAGCTTGTAAAGCTAAGTGATGAAGATATAGAATATAGCAAACAGGAGAAAGAAATTAATAATAAGATTCTTTTGCGGCAGACGGAGTTGGAACAAAGTACAGAAAAACAGTTGGAGCTAGAACGGAGATTTACCAGTTGGGAGATGGCAGAATCTGGTAAAATTTCAAAGTTGAAAAAAAGAGTTCTTGAATATGACAATATTAGAAATAACAGTAAGATAGAACCGCTAAATATGAATCAGGAGTATGATGATTTACAGATGTCAAACCCATGGTTTGACGAATCGTATCGGGTCGCACAGTCAAAATTATTTGTTATGGCATTACGTGTTCGGAAACAATTTCTTTATGAGAACAGAAAAAATATAAAGGCATCCACGATCGTCTGGAATCAGCAGGAGAAATATTTGGAGCGAAAACCTGTGATTGAGGCAGCATGGAACTGGATTAATATGACAATTCCGGTGGTTAGTTCGACATTTGCCAGTTTTTCACGTATGTGCAAAAATCTTGGGAAAGAAACGCTTGGTCATCTTTTTATTGATGAAGCGGGACAAGCGTTGCCACAGGCGGCTGTTGGTGCGATCTATCGCAGTAGACATGTGATGGCGGTGGGTGATCCGTTGCAGATCAAGCCGGTTCTTACTCTGGATTCTAATGCCCTGGATATTCTGGGTAATCATTTTAGAGTGACAGAAAAATATTTATCTGCATCAGCATCCGTACAGACATTAGTAGATGCGGCGAGTTCGTATGGATTTTATCGAAAGCAGGATATGTCGGAGGATTCATGGATTGGCATTCCATTGTGGGTGCATAGAAGATGTCAGTATCCGATGTTTACAATTTCGAACATGATTTCCTATGACGGATTTATGGTGCAGGGAATAGAAAAGTACGGAAAAACAGGGTGGTTTGATGTGGCTGGAACGGCGAATAATAAGTATGTTGAGGAGCAGGGAAAATTCCTTTTGCAAAAGCTCAAGGAGATGATCGATAAAAATCCGAAAATCTTAGATAAAAAAGAGAAAGATGTGGTTTATGTGATTACGCCGTTTTCTAATGTGGCATATCAGCTTTCGCAGAAATTACGGGAAATTCACTTTACTAGATATGATGAACATGGCAAGCCGACTAATGTCGGAACTGTCCATACGTTTCAGGGGAAAGAGGCTCCAATCGTATTTTTTGTACTTGGTGCTGATCAACAGAGCAGCGGAGCAGCGCGCTGGGCAGTGGCTGAAGCGAATATAATGAACGTTGCGGCTACGAGGGCCAAAGAGGAATTTTATATTATCGGTGATAAGAAATTGTATCTCGGGCTTGACTGTGATGTTGTGACAGATACGAATCAGATTATCAGCCAATACAAGAATCAGCATCCGGATCTTGTGGATGATCAGGTACACAAGACTGAGTTGGATGTACAAGCCGCCGAAACGCAGATGTCTATTGTAGATGCGGATTCAAGACGTATTACAGGCACGGTTAAATATGTCGGAAAGGGAACAAAAAGTTTTTATGCCTATGTTACTGGCGATGATGGAAAAGAATATTCCATTACCGAAAGCATTTATTCCAACATGAAGCCTGCAACAGAAGTGCTTCAAAAGGGTAATAAAATATCTTTTGTTCCAGAAGAAGGGCAAAAGAAACTGTTTGCTACAGAGGTGAAGATAGACATACAAAATTGATGTTAAGCTTGAAGATGAAGCTTTGGAGGAAGTGACAAAATTGTAAGTTGACGGAGATTTGGGAAAAGGTTTGTTTTTGGGGATGTGTAAAGACTGGGAATGAAAAATTATACAGGATTTACACAGATTGAAGGGAGCTTCAATACGATAATAAATGGACTAATAATTGAGTGGATGGAGTGTGAAAACATTGCATCCACTTTTTCAAATCGCAAAATAATTATTGACAAGTAAGAACGACATAGCCTTAATATTGCTCTGATATAGAAATGGCAAAAATGATATAGTTTCTGGAAAATGAAAGTTTCTGATGATATAAGAATGATATGATAACCGCCAAAAATGATACAGGAATGATGTAGGGCGGTATAACAATGATATAGTTATTGAAAAATGAAAATTTCCGATGATATAAGAAGGATATGAGACTACCCAAAATGATATAAAAATGATATGAGGAGGACGGTTTTTGATATAGAAATTATATAGTATTGCATATTATCGGGGTTTCAGGGGTGTCCACTGACCAGAAAGCCTTCAGGGTTGCATTTTGTGATACAAAATGCGTATCTGGCGCGAAAACCGAAAGGAAATCTAAGACGAGCAATGAAAATTGTAAATAATATGTTGCAGACGCAGGGTAATAGTTTGACTTTCCCCATTTTTTAGAGAAGGTACACCAGTTAAAATAAAAAATGCAAAAACACATCCTAAATGTTATAATTAAATCACCACAAATAATAAAACAAAGGAGTGTTTTTGCATGATTAATTATAACAGATTAGGGTATGAAATTAAAAGGGATTTGGCAGTGTTTTCTCAAAAAATTTCAAAAGACCTTAAAAGACCCATCGGATATGTCGCCCCGCATGGTGCGCGTCCTCTTAAACCGCTTATGGCAGAAAGGCGTGTTAAGCTATACCGTGGATGAACACGATGCAAGGGTGTACCACTATACCGTAGAGAAATCAAGAGAGGACTGCCAGAAAGAGAAAAGCCGGAGATTTGTGGACAGCTATTTCGGGGGCAGCGAAAAAAACGCAATGGCGGCGCTGATCCAGAGTGCGGAGCTGACCGAAGAACAGTACCGGGAACTGGAAGAAATTCTGGAACAATGCAAGCCGCCTTCAAAGGATAAGACGAAACAATGACAGTGCGGGAATGGGCAGAACGCATGACAGAGCTTTTGGACTTCTGCTCTCTTTACTACACCATACAGCTTGTGCGGTGTGCGCTGGTTTCCTTTGCGGTGTTCGCAGCCATCTTTCTCCTGCGGAAAACGATGTTCAAAAACAGGGTATTTCTAAAAGGCGCATTGTGGAGCCTGTTTTTTCCGGTGCTGTTTGCCGGGAAAATGAAATTCTTTTATGAAAATGTGGCAGGCGGCTTTGTATTTTCCTCATGGACAGGGCTTTTGAACCATCACAGATGGCTGAACTGGCTGTATTTTGGCGTGATGTTCCTATATGCTGTCCGGCTGCTTGGCAAAAGGAGAAAACTAAAGCAGCTTGCCGCAGGCATGGAACGGCGGCAGGTGGACGGCGCATCTGTTTTTGTGACAGAGCTTCCCGTTACGCCGTACACCATCGGAGTGCTTTGCCCCAAGATCATCCTGCCGCAGGCGATACTGGAACAGTACAGCGAAAAGGAGCTTCGGGCGATCCTGCTTCACGAAAAAGAACATATCCGGTCAGGACATCTTTTGTTTTATTTTTTGTGGGACATTCTCCGGGTGCTGTTATGGCTTAATCCGCTATTTGCCATAGGCACAAAGCAATTCCGTGAAGATATGGAAGAAATATGCGACTGGATGACCATCCGGAAAAATGGGGCGGGCGCATATGAATACGGACGGCTTTTGTTAAAGACGATGCGGCTTTTGCAGGCGGAAAGCAAAGACTTTAACCTGTACGCCACATTTGCGGGCGATAAGGAATACCGCAGGATCAGGCAGAGAGTTGCAAGGATCGCAGGCTATAAGCCCTATAAGCGGTCTGCGGCGGTCGGCGTATTTGCAGCCGCTCTCCTGCTTGCGATCGTATCTGCGGCAGGAATAAGAGCAGGCTCTTATGGCAGATATAATGAGAATGACAGTATGCTTGTCTATGGATTTGACGGAAACGGAGTGACCTTCTCAGACACGGGAAACAGTGATGCCCTGCATCAGATGATTTCCTATGACGACAGTTATGTGTATGTGGACAGGGAAGCATTTGAAGTATATCTGCGGGAGCATGGCGCAGGGGCTGCCTATATTGTGTTCGGCGGTTTTTATAAGCTCCCCGGCATGGGAGGGTACAGTTATTCCTGTTATTATGAAGCGGACGCAGGAGAACAGACGGCAAAAATCCCATATGACAATCATGATAGCGACTGGTGGGTAAGCCTTATGAAACTGCTGTAAACGATGAAATTGTTACAGAAATGGATTTCAAATAATTTTAATGATCAAGGAGGAAAATCCTCTGCTCCTGCAAGGGCGCAAGCCATGCAGGCGTGGCAGACATTTTCCTTCGGAAGACAAGGAGGATTTACTATGGCAATGGAGATTACGAACAATTACAACGCATATGAGAATACCTATGCGGCACAAAAACAACAGGAAACAGCAAAACAGAAAGCTGCTTCAAAACAGGAAGTATCGGAAATGGCGGCTGCACAGAAAAATTCTGGCACAGAAAGCAACAAGGCAAAAAGCACAGTGGAATATATGAAGGAATTGGAAAAACTTGCTCCGAGCGCAGAATTTCGCATAGGGAAAGGATGTGCGACCGATAAAAGCGGCATAACGTTGACGATCCATCCGGATATTTTGGAAAAGATGCAGAATGATCCTGCAGAAGAAAAAGAAATGAAAGAGTTAATTGGCGGCGTGGAAGCCATGATAAAATTGACTGAGGGCAGAAATCAGGCTTTGGGCAGAACGACAGTATTTCGCCATTGTTATATAGATGCGAACGGAAATTTTACCCAATATGTGCAGACGATAAGAAAAGACGAATTAAATGAAAAACTCCGCAA
Source organism: uncultured Lachnospiraceae bacterium (assembly GCA_947630925.1). Classification (GTDB taxonomy): domain Bacteria; phylum Bacillota; class Clostridia; order Lachnospirales; family Lachnospiraceae; genus Butyribacter. The sequence continues at coordinate 1,324 of CANRJM010000033.1, read as the reverse complement.
GGAAGCAGAGGAAAATTCTAAAAAGCAGATAGAAAAAACACGCGAAAATGCCCGTAAAAAGGCAGAGCAGCTTACGGAACAGTTAGAAGAAAAAGCCGAAGAAGCAAAAAAGACGGAAGACAGTCAGGATCAGGACAGCAAGGTTGTTGTCAAATCTGATACTGCACAGGATAAGGCTGAAAAGCTGCTTTCGGAAAAGTTGGAAAATGCAGGCGACGGAGAGATTTATTTTGATAACGGGGAGATGAAGATTTTTATTGATGCGGCAAAAGAAGAAGCACAGAAACAGTCTGATAAGGTAAAAAATCCGGTTGTGGCAGGTAACAATTTTGATATGCAGATATAAAAATATTGAATTGAAAACGGGAAACGGATTTCAAATTACCAAATTCAAGGAGGAATGCATATGTCAAACATTACAAATTATAGCTATCTCATTCAAAGTATGTTCGGCGGCAAAGGCACTTCATGGGGAACAGGAGGAACCTTGCCGGGCGTGTTTCAGTTTTCGCAGTTAAACAGCAGTTCGATACAGGCCCAGCTAAAGGCGGCGGGAATTGATACGAACAGTAAGCAGTACAAAGCCGTGATTCAGCAGATGACAAAGAGCGGCTGCACTGGCAGTATGTATACGAATGTGCAGGCTATCAAAAATCTGATGAAAAATTATGATAAAGACGGGGATTATATTGATCCTACAACGGGATTGGCAGGATTGCTTTTGACAAAACGGTGGAAGCAAATTTACACCAATCCGGCAATCAGTTATCAACGGGGTTTGACAGGAAGATTTGATGTAAGTTGGGAAATGGATTTCAAGTTGTTAAGCACAAGGAGGGAAAATTATGCGTATCAATGGAAATTTCTTTAATTTTATGAACAGCAGTTTATTTAACCGTTCATCTATGGTTTCAAGGCTGTTTGGAAGCAGGAATGCCGGAAGCCAGAATATCACGAACAGGAATATTGCAAATAGGAACACAGCACCGAATTTTATGAATGGTGTTGTTTACAGCAGGGGCAGACGTGCCGCTTTCAAACCTTACACGAAGCAGGGTGTGTTGGAGGGCGCAAGACCGAAACGGCATCCGAGCCAAAGAAGGCCGTTTTATTCGGGACAGGAAATACTGGATGCGATCAAAAAATATGACGGCTATACGCTCGGTTATGATGGGAAAACGGCTTATTTTCAGGGTGCTGAGAACGTATATAGAAACAATAGCAAATACGCCGCTGGAAGCCGTCCCGTGGGTGAAAAGATGTATTTTAATCCGGCTGACGTCAACGCCGCATTGGGGATACACAATCCCAAACAGATGTCCGT
>CANRJM010000032.1 GCA_947630925.1 uncultured Lachnospiraceae bacterium | reverse complement strand
CCGAGGCTCTGGATATAGGGGATTACATCATTTTCCTGATAGTACGGGTGAATCTCATTCTGTACAAGAGCCGGGGTAATGCTTACCTGTGGGAGAAATTCCTGCAGCTCCTCCACATACCAGTTGGACAGGCCAATCGAACGGATTTTTCCTTCTTTTACCGCCTGTTCCATCGCCTTGTACGTCTCCACGTCTCCCGTTCCGGGATGGTGTAACAGCATCATATCAATGTATCCGACATTGAGTTTTTCCAAAGCTTCGTCTATTGCTTTTTCCGGCTCGTCAAACTGGCTGGGATAAAGTTTTGTGATCACGAAAATTTCCTCTCTGGAGATTCCGGATTCCCGAATGGCTTTGCCCACCTCGGCTTCATTACCGTACATATAGGCGGTGTCAATCAGGCGCACGCCCCGCTTTAACGCTTCGGAAACCGACTGCACACAGGTATCCCCGGTCAGGCTGTAGGTACCAAGCCCATTGAGCGGCATTGAATAGCCGCTGTTTAACATGACTGTCCTTTTGTCAAAATCAAAAGCACGTTCCGAAACTTCTTTTCCCGCTTCTTCCTCCGTTCTTTTTGCAGTGCCTTCTTCCTTACCCGTTGTTTCCCGCTCCTTACCGCATGCCGCCATACATAGCAAAGCAGCAAGCAGCAAACCGAGATAAACCATTCTTTTCAAGCCTTCACTTCCTTTCCTGATATGGCGGTTACAACGCCATCAATAATCCTCACACTATCTTCTGCAGCACTAAAATCACAGTTAGCTGCTTCCATGTACGGTCAAGATAACCGTTCACCTTCGTATATTTTCCATTAGAAATCAGCGCCAGAGCCTTTTCCCCGGCAGTGTCTGAACGCCAAGCTCTTCCAGTTTTCCGCTGCCAAACAAAATACGAATAGGGTTTACGTATAGAGAACTTATTTCTGCACTTTCCGAATTTCTTTTGCCGGAACGCCGCCGACCACCGTAAACGGCTCCACATCTCTGGCGACGACAGCTCCCGCTCCTACCGCCGACCACCTGCCGAGCGTAACCCCCGGCAAGATTACCGCGTTAGAACCAATCCAGACATGATCCTCTATCACGACCGGTTTATAATGGTTTTTCCTGTTTTTCAAAGGGCTCAAATCATGGTTGATCGTTGCAATCACCACATTATGACCAATCAAGGTGCCATCCCCAATCATAATCCCGCCCTGATCCTGAAAATGGCAGCCGGAATTGATAAAAACGTCCTTTCCAATCGTGATATTCTTTCCAAAATCCGTATAGAACGGTGGAAACAGCCGGAAACTCTCATCCATGGCTTTTCCCGTCAGCCTGCCCATGATCTCCCGTATCTCTTCCGGCGTATGGTACCGACTATTTAACTCCATGCCAATACGGATTGCTTCCTGATACAACATGTCTGCATATGCATCGCGTTCCGGATTTTCCTCCGCATTCTCCCGAAAACCATCAATGACATTTTTTACTGTCAAATCCTCACACCTCCGTCCTTTTGTAAAATAGCAGATAATCCAGACAATCCAATTTTCTTTGTACGCCATGCATCTGTTTTACCAATTCCTTCCGATAATCTTCCAATAGTTCTACCTGTTTTCTTCCGTCACTTTGCAGACTCATATAATACTTAATAAACTCCTTTGTGCATCCTGCATCTTCCAAATTCTGCATGATTAAATATTCTGTCCGAATCATTTCCATATGATAATTTCCTCTTTCTCCCTGTCTCATTTTAAGTTCCAATCTGTCTACCCATTCCTTCCCATCATCAAATGTATGATGCTACTGATATTTCCCAACCTATCTGTAGTGTATCAACCTGCCGCAAAAATATCAAATACATATATAGAATGCAATTGTATACTTGAAAGGTATTGCAAAAAATGGTATATTTAAAATTGTTAAGACAAACATTGGATAAAGGAGGAAATCATGGATATCCGGGTATTACAGTATTTTCTTGCCGTCGCAAGAGAGGCAAGCATCACAAAAGCGGCCGAATCCCTGCATATGACGCAGCCCCCGCTTTCCAGACAACTGAAAGAACTGGAGGAAGAACTTGGAAAACAACTCTTTATACGCGGCAACCGCAGGATAACACTGACGGAAGAAGGAATGATTCTTCGGAAACGCGCCGAAGAAATGGTAGAATTAATGGAAAAGACAAAGACCGAAGTCAGTTCCTCCGGTAAAAAAATCAGTGGGGAAATCTATATCGGCGGCGGAGAGACGGAGGGAATCCGCCTGATTGCAAAAGTAGCGGAAAAAATCCGGAAGCAATATCCGAATGTCTCCTATCATTTGTTCAGCGGCAATGCCGAAGATGTAACAGAACGTCTTGACAGGGGACTGTTGGATTTTGGCATTTTAATAGAGCCTGCCGACATGAAAAAATATGATTTTATCAAGCTCCCCACAAAAGACAGGTGGGGACTGCTGATGCGGCGCGACCATCCTCTTGCTGGGAAAAGCGGAATCGGGCCGGAAGATTTGCAGGGGCTTCCTCTCATTACCTCCCGCCAGTCCCTCGCACACAATGAATTATCCGGCTGGTTGGGAAAACAATATGAATCCCTACAAATTGTCGCAACATATAATCTTATCTATAACGCCTCCCTCATGGTGGAAGAAAAGGTCGGCTGTGCCTTATGCCTCGACCACATTATTCCGGAATATGAAAACAGCCCCCTGTGCTTTCGTCCTCTGGAACCACCGATCGAAGTGGGTCTTGATATTGTCTGGAAAAAATATCAGGTACTCACAAAATCAGCAGCCTTATTCCTAAGTATGCTGCAGGAGGAAATCAAGTCACAAAACAAAGACAAGGATTGGTAAACAGAATTTTTCATGCCATTACATATAAAGAGAGAGAGAACATTTCTCGAGAAAGTTTCAATTTTTTTGTAAACAAAAAACTGATGCAGCTTTTGTTGTGGAAGAATATCGCAGACCCGTCACTTCACTCCGTTTTTACCATTCTTTTTAAAACAAATAATACAAAAATCAACACGACCGGAAATATAGTGGCGGAGAACAGTCCAATCTTCAGATTGCCGCCAGCCATACCGGAAAAGCGTCCTACCATTGACGGTCCCATTGTAGCTCCCAAATCCCCGGCCAAGGCCAAAAATGCAAACATAGCCGTACCTCCCATGGGACACCTCTGCGCAGAGATACTGATAGTACCCGGCCACATGATACCTACCGAAATGCCGCACAGTGCGCAGCCTGCCAACCCCATGACCGGCGAAGAGGACAAGGAGGCCAGTAGATAGCAGCTTATGCACAATGCGCCACATACCAGCATGGTTTTTGTCAGTTCAAGTTTCTCACTCATCTTGCCATAGAACACACGGGATATCCCCATAAGCACTGCAAATAGACAAGGCCCGGCAAGGTCACCGACAATTTTAGAGACGCCCATTGCTGACTCGGTAAATGCAGATGCCCACTGAGCCATGGATGCTTCAGACGCACCGGAACATACCATAAGCAACACCAACAGCCAAAACAGCGGCATCCGAAATAGCTTACGAACGCGCATCCCCTTGCCATCTTCCACCAAACGCTCTATAGGACAAACGATAAAATTGAACGTGTTATATAGTGGCACCAATGCCCAGATCAGCGTAAGTATCCGCCAGTGATCCACGCCAAATGCCGTAAAGAACAGTGTGGAACCAAAGATTACTCCTACAGCGCCCCAACAGTAAAAAGAATGCAGCAAACTCATCATGCCATCCTTGTTTTCAAAAGGACACGCCTCAACGATAGGACTTACCAAAACCTCAATCAGTCCACTGCCCATAGCATAGAATACGACTGCAGTCAGAATCCCTGTAAAGGGGCTTGGGAGCAGTTCCGGAAGAATCGCCAACAACATGAGTCCTGCTGCGGACACTACCTGAGAAACTACCACACAGATCCGGTAACCTATCCTGTCTACAAATTTTGTGGCAGCAAAATCTACCAGTAACTGCGTCAGGTAGAATACCATCGGAATCAGTGCAATCTTTTCCAGCGGAATCCCATAAGTACTTTTAAATATCAGAAATAAGAGTGGTGCAAAGTTGGCGGAGATAGCCTGCGTAATAAACCCAAGATAGCAGGCCAAAAGCGTCTTGCGGTAGTTAGGTTGTTTGGACATGTCAATTCCTTTCCGTGTCATGTATGTTTAAAATTGTAGATTAGCCTGCCGCTATGCAGTGTCCCTTGTCCCATAAAAAACACCCTTATTCTATCAGCGGATTGCTTTTCTGTCAATCTGCATCGATTTTTTCTCCCAGTCTCTCCAACACCTATGAGCAAAGTCTTCATCAGCAGGATTACGGTACTTGCGAAACATAGCAGAAGCAGCCATACTGTTCCTCTTCCGAAGCTATACCGAATAGTCTACCGATACACCTTTCGTTTCTTTCATCAGTACAGTTTTCACAGTGTCAACATCCAGCTTCACATATGTCGTAAGTTCCTGCAATACAGGCTCTTTTCTTTGCACTTCTGCACCTTCCGTTTCCTCTGCCGCACTATCTCAATTACAAGCAGCAGAAGCACAAATATTTTTTTATTTATTTTAAAATGGTTCAAATATTGATTGCAAAAACGATATAGCGATAAAATATACCCCATATAACATAGCAAAAACACGAAAAGACCGCCCATTATATACTCCCTCCGACTTTTTTCATATATTCCAGAGTTTCCAGGCAAAACGCTTTATACCTTCTCTTTGCTATCGCAATCTTTGCTCCATTATCAAGCATAACTTCTTCATGATTGTACGTATCTACATATTTCAGATGAATAAGAAAACTTTTATGGCACCTGAAAAAGCCTTTATCCTTTAAATCATGCTCTAATGCGCTGATCTGCCCATAATAATCAAATATGCCGTTTTTACTATGTACGGAAACAACCCGTCCCCTGATTTCAAAATAGTAAATATCGCTTAACGGTATCTTCTTATTCTGGCGCTCTTTATTGATAATGATAAAGTCCTCTGAAGTACATTCTAATTTCACCAAAGCCCGTTTTATCGTATTTTCCAGTTTTATCCTATCCACTGGTTTGATGAGATAATGAAACGCTTCTACTTCAAAGGCATCCATCACATATTTCCTGCTAGATGATATAAAGACGATTATCTTATCAAAACTGCTTTTTCTCAGCATCTGAGCTGTCGTCATTCCATCCATAGCACCCATCATAATATCCAGAAAAATAATGTCAAATTTTTCTATCGCTTTTAATAGATCCATCCCCGTCTGAAACAGCTTTACTGTATAGGCAACTTCCATATTGTCTAAAATATCTTTTATTGTTCTGACAAGATTGCATCCATCCATGATCTCATCATCACATACGGCAACCGCTATCATTTCTGCCACCCGCCTTATTTATTTAATCTTATTATATATCGGCAAAAACAACGCTGCAATTTTGAAAATGACATGAACGGTCAGTTTCTTGTATCATCCGTTTTTAATTTGTCCGATAGTTACCGTCCGAATCGCAAAAAAAGGGGAACACAGCACATCATGCCATGCTCCGCTGCTTTTTTCTCCTTTTTTGACGATTTTACAGCCTTTCTACACATTCCCATTTTCATCAAGGATTTCTTTCTTCGTGCATACATGGCGTCCCCGCTCGTCATAGAGCATATTTCATGCCCTTTCAATTTATTCAATAATCTGACCATCTGCCGAAATCGTCACAACGCTCCATGGGATAAATTTCTCACTGGCCCGAAGCGCCTGCTTTACGGCATTTTCGATACCGCCGCAGCAGGGTACTTCCATACGGACAACCGTCACGCTCTTGATATCGTTCCCAGCGATAATTTGAGTCAATTTCTCAGTGTAGTCTACCATATCCAACTTCGGGCAGCCAATCAGGGTGATCCTGTTCTTAATGAAATCATTGTGGAAGTTACCGTAAGCGTAAGCAGTGCAATCGGCGGCTACCAGCAGGTTTGCGCCGTTGAAATAGAACGCATTTACGGGAGCCAGCTTGATTTGCACCGGCCACTGAGAAAGGCGGCTGCGGACTGTCACATTTTCAGTCTGCGTTTCTTCACGATGAATTGCTTTTGATGCTGTGCCGGGGCAACCGCAAGGCAGTTTTTCGGCACCTTTATCTTGCTTTGCCGCCTTTACCGCAGCTTCGTTGTATGCCGACGCTTCCCGTTCCTCAAAGGTGATCGCTCCAGTCGGGCAAGCGGGTAAGCAGTCGCCAAGTCCGTCACAGTAGTCCTCTCGAAGCAGTTTCGCCTTCCCATCCACAATACCGATTGCGCCCTCGTGGCAGGCTTTGGCACAGATACCGCAGCCATTGCACGTTTCCTCATTGATTTTGATGATTTTTCTAAGCATCCTAGATTCCTCCTGTTCTGAAACGCCCTAGCGTCTCTTGACTTTCTGATCTCATGATAATACAATGTGAAAAATAGGTCTGTTGTATTTGCAACGGAAGTGAGGTTTTTATGAAAAAGTTTGTAGCTCTCTTGAAAAGAACAAAGCTGTTCTCCGGCGTTGGGGAGAACGACATTCTCTCTATGCTGCATTGCCTGAACGCAACCGTTCGACAGTATGGCAAGGGAGAATATGCATTTCGACAAGGCGAGTATATTCGCAGCTTGATGATTCTTGCGGCGGGCAGACTTCACATTCAGAAAGAGGACTATTGGGGCAACCTGAATATCCTGAATGAGATCCGCCCCGGAGAGATGTTTGGAGAAGCATATATTGTGCCAAACAGTGGTCCCTTGATGAATGATGTCATAGCTACTGAGAAAAGCGTGGTTCTCTTTTTCGATATGGAACGAATACTGACGGTATGCCCCTCTGCCTGTCCTTTTCACACCCAGCTTGTAAAAAATATGTTTTATACGATCTCAGATAAGAATAAAAGCCTTGTTCAAAAAATCAGCTATATGTCTCAACGCTCCACAAGGGAAAAACTGCTGTCCTACCTTTCCGATGAAGCGAAGCGACAAAACAACAGTTCTTTTTCCATTCCCTTTAACCGACAGCAGCTTGCGGATTTTCTTTCGGTAGACCGAAGTGCCATGTCCAATGAGCTATGTAAGCTACGGGACGAGGGGATGCTGATTTTTCATAAAAATGAATTTACATTGTATTGATGTTAGCTGTTAGCAAAGGGGTTGACAAGCCTTAATTAATTGTGTACAATTGATTTAGTTTATTAAATTGTACACAATTAAATAAAGAACAATAGAAAGGAGAAGGACTATGAAATTTTATGATTTTGAAGCCAATGATGCGACGGGGACGCCGATTAAGATGGAGGAATTCAAGGGAAAGGTAATCTTGGTGGTAAACACGGCGACAAAGTGCGGGTTTACGCCGCAGTATGACAGCTTGCAGGATTTGTATGAGCAGTATCAGGACGCCGGTCTTGAGATTTTGGACTTTCCGTGCAATCAGTTTGGCAACCAGGCGCCGGGGACGGATATGGAGATTGCAAGCTTTTGTGATTCCAGATATGGCATTACATTTCCGCATTTTGCTAAGGTTGAGGTCAATGGGGGCAACGCCCTGCCGTTATTCCGCTACTTGCAGAACGAAAAGGGCTTTGCAGGATTTAATCCTGACCATCCGCTGACGCCGATGTTAGAAAGTATGCTGGAGCGTACGCATCCGAATTATAAAGAAGAACCGGATATCAAATGGAATTTTACAAAATTTCTTTTGAACCGCGAGGGCGAGGTTGTTGCGCGCTTTGAACCAACGGAAGATATGGAAGTCGTAGAGGAGAATATTAAGAGCCTTCTGTGAGAAACTTATATAGCAAAAGATAGGGATTATAATATGGGTGATAAATTTGACGCACTAAAACTGGAAAACCAGCTTTGTTTTCCGCTTTATGTCTGTTCTAAAGAAGTGGTAAAACGTTATAAGCCTTTTTTGGACGAAATCGGGCTAACGTATACGCAGTACATTGTGATGATGGTGCTTTGGGAATATCGGGAAATGAATGTGAAAGAGCTGGGGAAATATTTATTCCTTGACTCAGGGACGCTGACTCCGGTTTTAAAAAAGCTGGAACAAAAAGGCTATGTCGCGCGGGAACGCGACAGCAGCGATGAAAGGGTTCTGAATATTGCAGTCACGGAAAAAGGAGAAGCCTTAAAAGAGACGGCGGTAGAGATCCCGGCAAAAATCGGGAGCTGCATCCCGTTAGAAGAGCAGGATGCAGTACAGCTTTTTCAAATACTTCACAGGATGTTAGATATTTTCCGGGGAAATTCTTCTTTGCGGTAACTAATGACAATTTCATAATATAATAAATTAGAACTGGATACTTTCAGAACTCATTCGGATATGTAATCATACTGCATTTCTTTCCTTGACGCCAATACTACCGTTAGTTTCTGTCCCAAAATCAGTACAGAAAAAAGGCGCAGCAGCCCTTACTCCTGCCATGCCTCTTGATTCACTAACTATTTCTTTCAACACAAACCAACGATTTCCAATACCTAACACCAATCATTCCGTGCGTACGGTAAGCTCATCCCCCCCTATTCAAAGTACAACAGGTCGATTCTGCTGCCTCATGCTACATTTTGGAGAGCCTGATCCGTCAGCTCCATGAACATATACCTCCTCGGTTGTGACTCGTTAAATCCCGTCACCACAATATATATCATGCAAAATTTAATGGAATTGCGTATGCGGTTGTTGTATAATATGTTCCAGAATGATATTGAACAATTCAATAAATCGGGATTTCAGGAGATAAACTAATGGATAAAAAAGCACTGGCGAAATATCTTTGCGCCTTGCTGTTGTTCGGCTTGAACGGCATTGTCGCAAGCAATATTGCTCTCAACAGCTATGAGATTGTTTTTCTCAGGACAATGGTCGGTAGCGTTCTTCTGATTTTGCTTTTCTTGTTGGGGAAAAATCAGTTTCACTTGAAGGGACACGGAAGGGATGTGCTTCTCATAACGCTCTCCGGCATAGCGATGGGCGCCAGTTGGATGTTCCTCTACGAAGCATATCAACAAATCGGCGTCAGCTTCGCATCGCTGCTGTACTATTGCGGTCCGGTCATCGTCATGATCCTGTCGCCGTTGCTGTTTCAGGAGCACTTGACAAAATCTAAAGTCGCAGGTTTTGCAATCGTTTTGATTGGCATTGTGCTTGTCAACGGAAAGCTAGCGGGAGCGGACAACGCATGGGGATTGTTCTGCGGTGCGATGTCAGCGATTATGTATTCCTTCATGGTAACGCTGAATCGCAAGTCCGAGAAAATCACGGGGTTAGAAAACTCTGTTATACAGTTGACGGTCAGTTTCCTTACGGTTGCGGTCTTCGTCGGGTTTAAGCAAGCGTTTGTTATTGATGTCCCGAACGAGGCGTGGGGATGGATTTTTGCCCTTGGTATTATCAATACGGGAATCGGTTGCTATCTGTACTTCTCTCCACTTGCCAAACTACCGGTTCAAACGGTCGCCATTTGCGGTTATCTCGAACCTCTGTCTGCCGTTGTATTTTCCGCTATTCTGTTGGGAGAAAAAATGACGGCGCCTCAGATTGTTGGAGCGTTCTGCATTATCGGCGGAGCGATGATAGGGGAACTGGTTAAGAAATGAAGCACAAATTTTTGTTGTGACGGTGAAAAAACGCTCGAAGAGGATGAATACTTTTTAAGAGCAAAACGGATAGAAATTAGAGGTTGTCTGGCACAAACAAAATCTTCTTCGGCATGAAAAACCCCGATTTGAGCCATGTTCAGATACGGCCGGAAAACTGCAATTATGTTTTACATTATCCATTTAGTTTTTCCTTTTTTTTCATCCTTACTTTACCTGTTACGCTCTCTACCACCAGTTTGAAAACTTTTGTATAAGACATTACTGATTGATTAAATGGAAAATCCTCTTGATGATAATGCCTCATCAAAATACATAAGGCTTCATATTTTTCATCATCAGAAAGCATTTTAATATATCCTTGTCCTATAACACTTTTATACTCCATTGTACAACTCCCACGTTCAATTTCTGTTACCAATTGATGTCCGCAATCCATTTCAAAACCAACTCTATTATCCTTTTCAATCAAATCGTACTTTGTACCTTCCATCGCTCCATGAAAATACAACTCTATTTTATCTTCTTTTATACATAGTCCAAAATTGAGTGGCAATATATATGGATAGCCATTATCATTTAAGGCAATACGGCACACATCACATTCTTCCATGATAGCTACAATATCTTTAAATTCCTTAACTTCTCTATCTGAACGACGCATTTTTCCCTCCCATATTAAAACAATAAACTCGATTTTCTACTCTGCGTAACTCTCCGGCAAAGACTGCTGAACCAACTGCAAAACAAAACCACATCGTAATACCTCCTCTGCCAGTATGACACATTCTAAAAAGAGCTATTTTCTGATAACCGGTAATCTATTATTACCTTTTTAAAATTCATACTCCGTCTGAACGATTTCCACGTTATAATTCTTCAAAAAGTCCGCAATCCCTTGAATCCCATTGTTCAATCCTCTTTATAAAATTGTAAAACTTTTCCTATATCGTCACCAATACAAACAGACTGTTTTTTAATTTTTTCCGGAATATATGCTTCTGATAGATTGATACAGATATATGCCGCCTGGGGATTGTCAAGGGTCATCTGCCAAAATGGATATTTGATAATACCCGGCGTATTGGCGCCGACGCCTAACTCCAGATATACCGTTTTCGATTTTTGATGGCGGCATATAAAATCCTGATACCGTATGGCTGCCGCATGCCATCCGCTGTCCTCAACAAATGTATCATCCGCCCGTAAATTCATTGACATAGGCGCACCGCATACGGGACAATAAGGCACTAACTCAGACGGAATACGCATATTCTTCTGCTTGGCAACCATTCTTCTAACAACAGATTCATTATCATACGTTTTTTCGTGACAGGGCTTGGAACATTGCCATAACCCGTAATCGCCCTGTGTATAAAACAGCCTGTCTTTATCAAAACCTGCCTTTTGGAAACAATGGTCCACGTTTGTCGTCAAAACAAAGTAATCCTTGCCCTGCACCAGATCCAGCAAATCGTGATAAACGGGTTTCGGCGCATCCTGATAGCGGTTGATAAAAATGTAACGGCTCCAATATGCCCAGTATTCCTCCAATGTATCATACGGGTAAAAGCCTGCGGAATACATATCCCCAAATCCGTATTTTTCAATAAAATCTGAAAAGCATTCTTCAAAGCGTTTTCCGGAATAGGTAAATCCGGCGGAGGTGGACAGTCCTGCGCCTGCGCCGACCACAACAGCATCAGCGTTTTTGAGCAGATTTTTTGCCTTGTCCATAAGATGCTCTGTTTTGGGATTATTCCAACAACCGTCTGTAGATTTGATAGTCTTTGTCTTTGAATACATTAAAAACCACCTCCAAACTGTTTTGATTTTTCTTCTGATAATCCCGAACTGTCTGTACTGCTATTTCAGCGGCTTTCTCATTTGGAAAATGAAATTCTCCCGTAGAAATACAGCAAAAAGCAACGCTTTTTAACTGATATGCTGCGGCAAGTTCTAAACAGGAACGATAACAATCGGATAACTGCTCACAATCTTTCTCTGTCACTTCCCCAAAAATCATCGGACCGACCGTATGGAGAACATAACGACAGGGAAGATTATAGGCTTTTGTAAGCTTTGCCTTTCCCACAGGTTCTTCTGTCTTTTGCTCTTTCATAATGTGGGAACATTCCAGACGAAGCTCCACTCCTGCGGCAGAATGAATGGCATTGTCAATGCACCCGTGGCAGGGAACAAAGCAGCCGAGCAAAGCACTGTTCGCCGCATTGACAATAGCGTCTGTCGATAATCGGGTAATATCGCCCTGCCATAAATAGATACCGGTCTGTATCATGGAAAGGTCAGATAACCTAACAATGCCTTTCCGGATGCATTCTTCCTGTAAATAGGCATCCTGCACTTCCAAAAATTCTTCTGAAACTGTTTTCGGTTCACGAATATTCATAAGGGAGCGCAGCAGACGCTTCCTTTCTGCTTCGTGTGCCGGAATATCTATGGATTGCAGTTGGTTGTTTTCATCCAGCAGGTAGTTTATCAGAAATACAAGTCTTTCAGCCTGTGTCATCGCTTCCTCCTCTCTATTGCCTGTAAAGGGCATATCTCCTTACATTTTCCACAATGCAAACAGCGTTCTTGCCATAATAAAAAATCTCCTTCTTGACAAAGATTATTATTTTCTCTCCATTCCTCTCATAAATTAACTACATCGTTAACTCCTCTGTCTCCGAACAAGATTTCATACGCAGCAAGTCACTTTATCTTTCTTCTCAATTTTGTAACAGTCTTCTCCATATAACTCAGCTAATTGCTTTAATTCCTCAAAATAATCACTATCAAGCGGCGGCCTTCAAGAATCATCAGCATAAACCATATATACACATCATGAATCAAATCTTCCCCTATCATACTCCAAATGTGATCCACCCTGAAAATCTTTTACTCTTCTAGGCATTTGTATTCCCCTTTCCTTTGAAAACATCTGTTGAAAAAAAAGATTTATCCGGAAGATCTTTTTTAAGTACTCACTATCATCATGAGCCTTATCTATATTATATAATGACATATTAGGGCGTATCCATTTAAAATCATAATCCACACACAAGATCTCCTTTCTTGAAAATAATTATAGCAAATTTCCCCTCTCATTTTTATCTCTCTGCTATGTAATCTCATATATAATTTTCTCTGGACTTAATTATCTTAATTATTTCATCAACAATATCATCCGTGTCCCGATTATCTGTTTTTATTCGTATCGCTTCTGGGTAATTGTCATCCAGAAACGATATATTATATTCCAGACAGTCTAAAGCAATTTCTTTCATCCTGTTTTCATCTTTCTTAATTCGGGATTCGAGATTCTCTTTATCAGCCATCAAGATAATATGCACTATGTTTTTTTCTTCCTTTTGCAAACAATCAAAAAGATTTTCCTTGCACTCCATTTGAGTTAATGCCATATCAACAATCAATTTCTTATTTGTATCATTTGATTTTTCTTCTATCAATTTCTTAAATTCCCTTATAAATCTCATATCATTTTGAGGCAATTTTTCTTCATTAAAGGGAATACGGTGAGCTACTTCCGCTTCTTTCTTTATCTTTTTTATCGTTTCATCACTGTAATAATCAGACTCCAACAACTCAGCTCCATTACCAAATCTCTCTTTTAATTGCTTAGCTACCGTTGTTTTTCCAACACCATAGGTTCCGTCTATCCAAATAATCATAAATTATATCCTCCTTCACAAATTATCCAATAAAAAACACATTCTAAAATTACGAATATTGCTCGCATCAATTTAAGGTTTCCTCTTTCGTAAATTCAGAATGTTTGTTCCTTAGTATTTTAGCCAAGTTTAAATCATTTCCCCGAAACTTGTCAACTACATTTTGCGTTTTTGTCCTATTTTGTCCTATTTTTCCCCATTTTCCATCAAAATATGGGTATCTATTTTCGTCCGTGATATAAAAAAACGGCATCAGCTTCACGCCGACACCGCCTTTCCCTCGGTCAGTCCTTTATAAAATCCATGCCTTTTTCAGATAACCCGCGCCGTCATAGCACCCTCTGAAATAAACCGCTTCCATCTGCATATCGAATAGCTTATTTCGAAGCTCCACAACCTCTATCAGATCCTTGCACTCCTGCACCGATAAATCGTCTGCTTACTCCATGTCAAGAGCTGTCAACACTTTCGGATATTCCTTATAAATCTCCTCAATCTTTTCCTGTATGGCTCGGTATTCCGGGTTTTCCTTTGGCAGCTTTGAGATGACCGATCTTAAATATTCCTCAAAGATATTGCTGTGGACATCTACAAAAGTTTCAAATCTGAAATTCTCGAACACGCTTTTCCATCTCCGTCTTGCTTGCTGTTACCTATTATACTTCTCAAAATAAAGCAATACAAATGTGCAAACTGGATTTTACCTCTCCCTATTCGCACATTTTTTCTCTGTCGACTCGTCGCTCTGTTCTGGCTCATCGTCAATAACAGAGTTATCTTTTTCATTCAGATCCAGTTCGATATTGAGGGCATTGAGCCGTTCCGTCTTTTCTTTCAGCTCGTCCTCAAAGGCAAATGGTTTTTCCATCTCTACCTTTACGGTTTCAAGCTGTGCGACGATTTCTTCCTTTCTGGTTTTTGCGGCTTCCAGTCTGGCAGGGAGCTTCGCAAGCTCGTTCTCAATTTGGGTCAGGTTTCCCAGAGCGTCAGAACCTAACTAACCTAACTCTACCTTGTGCTTTGCCTTTCCGCGAAGGTTAAGGCAGTAATGGGTGTTGAAGCTGTCGTAATAAACCTCCATCCTAAAACCTCGATAGCTGCCGATTTCCACGGGATTTGACAGCGAATTCCACCTGCATATCCAAATCTATTTTTTCCTTGAAACATTCGTCGCCTTTAGCAAGCATTTTCACCTCTGCAAAAGATAACGTCACCTCGTCCACATCCTGGCAGAACGCACAGGGCTTTTGCTCGTCATTATCTGGGAGATAAATTTCTGCTTGCCCTCCACCAACTGGTAGAGATATATTTGATGAAATACCACGTTTTTTTCTCTAATTTAATTATTAGATATAATAATATTATGGAAGAGAAAGTTAAACTCATTGATAATAGATTCCACCAAATCGCAATGGGCATATTACATATTTTGACATCTGCCAGCACATAAAAGCATCTAAACAATCCTAAAAAATCAGCGCCCTCATTAGTCCCCAATAATTCTTGCGCTTCTATCACTCTCCCCAATAAATGTGTAGCAAAAAATACACACACAATTCCAATAGCCAAACAGGACAAACTCCTCTTTGCGATCTTTCTCTTTAACAAAGTAATTTTTCCAATTATCTTGTATATAAGAAATACGGCAAAACAAATTATTACAATTTCTACTCTTTGCCAAAAAATGTTTTTATAAAAATCTATTTTTACTATACTAATGTCTTTCATGAAATGCTCCATTCTACCTATAGCCGACATCATATCAGCATCATTGTCAAAAACACACCACATCTGACTAAAGCATGACTCTTGCTCCCCAAACTCATTAAACAGCAAATTAGGAACGTATATTTTAGCCGTTTCCCCATCATCTTCTTTTACAATACCAATTATCTTAAACGGTATTGTATTTAAATAAACATACTCTCCCACGCAATGGCAGTTTCCAAACATTTGATATGCTGCTTTAACACTGATAACTTCTAGTTTTAGTTTTCTGTCCACTTGTCTGCTATTAAAAAAAGTCCCCTCTTTCATTTTTTGTTAAAAATCCACTGATAATTTTCATTAGTCGCAACTACCGGTATCTCGCTTTGACACATACACCAAATCCGTGAGAATAAGTTGTCAACTAAAATGATACAACATCAATCATAAACTTGTGTCTTAGTTGTCTCTAAAAACAGTGTCCTTTACAAAAACACTTTTAATATATATATAATTTCCCATCCAATACTGAAGTTTCGTTCTATTATTCCTATCAGTACCAGCAAGCATCCCTCGGCTTTCCGATAACTCTCCCTGCCACTTTACCATATATTTTTTTAACAAAATAATAGACAGCCATCACTCTGACTGTCTAACCGCTAATTTGTCTTTCATCTTATCTCATTACTTTCTCCAGCAACGTCTTATAGCTATCAACTACATCATACACAACCTCGCCGTTGCTGATGGCCTTAAAATGCTCTCTTGCACAGTGAATTTTTGACTCTTCTATCAGTCTCAACTGCATTGAATTCATGGAGCCTTTCGTTTCAGCCACGAAATATATATGTTTTACTGTTCCTTCATTTTTTAATAAGTTGCTAAAATATTCAAAGTCATGTTGAGAATGTCCAATTGTATACACTAATCCCATTCACACACCTCTTTCCGTAACATATTTATATACATATTGTATCACTTTTTACTTTAGTTATCTACAACAACTTAATGCTCCGCTGTGGCGGCTCGTACCTCTTGGGAGAGGGCGTTATAGGGTGCGCCGTATTCGTTCAGACAGCGGGCAATCTGATTCAGGTTGCCGCCGATTTTCCCATACTCGGCTGTGAGCTTCCCAACGGCAGACAGCAGCTCATCATTGACCGAGGAAACAGTGATTACCGGGCGTATTTTTGACTTGGTGAGGACTTGCCGGATAAACTCGGCTTGGCTCATTTTGCAGAGGATGACACGCTCGGAAAACCCGGCGTATTCTTCCTCGGTCAAGCGTGTCTTGATTACACGGCGGCGATGTGGCGTGTTGTATTTTTTCACGGGCTTCAACTCCTTTCTTTTCCTGCTTTGCCCTTTCACTAATAGGAGAAAAACAGGGGGCAAAGCGGAACTTAAACAGTGCGGTAACAAGCTGCTGTCTTATGCTGTCCTCGCTATCTCTGTTGATGTGTCCGTTTTCGATGGCGGCAGTTCGGATTCGCCTGCTGTAATGCTGTAAAACTTCATTTACGGCTTCCGGATCTCCGCTGGTCGCCCAGACAATCGTTTCATAGGGTAAAAGATTCGGCTTCCCTATGTGAAAGCGCCTCCATTTCCTTATGCAGAAGCTGTAAAGTCCTGCAGATTTGATACCCCGCCGCACTCCGGCAATGCCCGTACATTTCCCCGATTTCCTGCTGTGTGTAATGCACGAAAAAGTAAAGGAAGATGATTTCCCGTTTCTTCTCCGGCAGAGATAACAGGGCGGCGGCATTTAGGCTGTTGCCCCTTGATTAACTAATCACAAAACCGGGCAGAACTGAAATCCTTTTTATTACTTCATCAAGCCCTTTTTCTTAGCATAGTCACAAATAAAAGAAACAAATGCAAATATCAACAATATAAAGATAGACAGCATATCCCATATGTCAGAAATAGGCTCTTCTATCATTTTTGATAGCATTACATTGACAATGATCAAGAATGGGATAGCTAACAAAAAAGTTGTTCCTAAAGCAATTAACTTTCTTGTTTTTCCAATGTGGTTAAAAGTTGCAGCTATTATCCATAAGAAAGCGATTGAAGTTACCGCCAATACTGCACCAACGGAAAATACTTCTTTCACTTTTATTAGATTGCCTAACAAAAACAAATAGGGAATGATAAAAACGCTTAATGATATTAAACTTACAACAATCCCTCTTTTCCCCAATATAATACTTGGAAAAGATATAACCCATGCAAAAACAATAGAACTGACCGGGATTAGTGACCATGTTAAATTACCGGATATTGCAATATTGCAAATGAGACATACCATAATCCCTATCAAAAGTGATACTGAAAACAAAATTGAAATAATCACATTCTTTGTCATGTTATTTTCATCTTTCCTTTTCAAAACAATCAAATTTTCATCTGCCTTTTTTTCAAAACTTTCCATGTCAATTTCCTCTCCGCTTAACAACTCGTTTACTGTGATTCCCAATATTTCGCAAAGTTCTAACATTATAGATGAATCGGGCATACTTTTTCCTGTTTCCCATTTAGATACCGCCCTATCTGTAATGTTCAATTTTTCTGCCAACTGCGCTTGCGTTAGTTTTTTCTCTTTACGACATTTGGCAATGAATTTTCCAATCTCTGTCTGATTCATCATTTTTTCTCCTTTCGCCTCGAACGATACGCCTAACTATATATTTTTCACACGAACCAATGGTTGGGTTGGGGAGATTCAACCACTGGTTGGGGAATTTTGCAAAAACTTTTTCATGATTTTTTTAATAAAATCGGGCGCTGACAGCCATACGATATTCCAGCCGTCTGAAAGAAAAACCGCCATTCAAACCAATCCCCGCTTACTGTCCATACTGGAACAGCAAGCACTACCTGCGTATATACGCATTGCGGAACAGCAAGCACTGCCTGTGGACGTCCACAGGCAGTTTTTTTACAGATTTCCACGTTTGGAAAATCTGTAAAAATTACTCGTAAGGGGAAACTCCCCCTAACCCCCTATTTGCGTAAAAAATCCTTATCATTTTGAAAAAAAGATGTTCCATATCACAGGCTGTATTTCTAAACTTTTTCCGACTGAAGCGAAAAGAAAAATAGTAGGAAATTTCCACAATCGTATGCTTTGTGTCGGCGTTCGTCTGTGAATAACGGTCTGCCGCTTTTTCTTCCAGACGCTTTTCCTGCTGTTTCTTCTGTGTTTTTTTATCCTCCGCCTTTTTCTGCGCCCGTTTTTCTTCCCTTGCTTCTTCGATCTGTTCCCGCTGCCTCCGGCTGGACTTTTCAAGCTCCGCAAAGATATTGGTAGAGCCATCGTCATTGAAAGAAATCGCAATCCTGTTTACCCGTGTGTCTTTTGACTTTTATTTTACACCTAAATAAACTTCTGCCCCATACTCAATGTCAATCCCTTTGTTTTCGTTCAGGACATACTCTTTGCCGCCGACAGTTACGGTCTGCCCCGGTTGGAATTTATCAAGCTGAAATGTCTTTC
>CANRJM010000031.1 GCA_947630925.1 uncultured Lachnospiraceae bacterium | reverse complement strand
TGAAACGTAAAGGCTTCCGGATAATCCAAATTGACTTTACGGACTGCCTTTCTTCCTATGGCTACAATCCCTTTGATTTTATCCGCTATGACAGCAGGAGGGACTGTTATGCAGAACAGGATATTCTGACAATGGCGGCATGTATCGTGCCGGTAAAAGGCTATAATGACCCTTATTGGGAGCTGGCTGCCAGATTTTATCTGGAAAGCTTCATTGCCTACATTCTGGAATGTCTCCCGGAGGAAGAACACTCTCTTGATTTTGCTGTCAGGCTGTTAACGGAAATGGGCACCGGGCGCTTTGAAAAGCTGATGAAGGAATTGCAGGAAATCAATCCGGGCAGTTTTGCGATCAGCCGTTATAACTTGTACAAAAACAATGTCCGGGCAGAGAAGATGCACGAAAGCATTCGTGGGATTCTGGCAGAAAAACTGTCCATCTTCGCCTTTGACGGGGCAAAAGCAATGTTCCACAAACAGAAACGTATCCAGTTTGCAGAGATGGGCAGGGAAAAAACTGCCGTATTCCTGGCAGTCAGTGACACCGACCGCTCCATGGACAGGCTGACAGACCTGTTTTTTACACAGGCAGTCCATACGCTGTGCCAGAGTGCAGACCAAGATTATGGGGACAGCAGACTGGCAGTGCCGGTGCGTTTCCTGCTGGATGACTTTGCGGCAGGTATTTTTATCCCGGACTTTGATAAAATCATTTCCGTTATCCGCTCCCGTGAAATCTCGGTCAGCATTATCTTACAGAGCATCTCCCAGTTGGAAAGCATGTACGGACATGCAAGAGCCATGACCATCATCAACAACTGCGACAACTGCCTGTATCTGGGCGGTCAGGACGTGGAAACTGCCCACTATATAAGCACAAGGGCAAATAAATGGATAAACACGGTTTTGGATATGCCGCTTGAGGAAGCATGGCTGTTTACCAGGGGGAGCAAGCCGCAACAGGTTAGAAAGTATCAGTAACGGTAATTGCAACAGTGAGATATCAAACAAATTATAGCGTCATAGTTATCATATCGGCTGCCCGGAAACGGGCAGTTATTTTTTGAGTGTAATAAATTAATATACTGACTATGTTCAATAAATTGAGCATACTAAAAAATAGTCAGTTCGAGAAAAGGCACGTCCTCTGATTACTGTTTAAATGAAATGCAAAAAATATCCTGCATATAATGTAAAAAGCAGTAACGGGAGGGCTTGCCATGGAGGAAAAAAATTCTGACAGAGGAGCTGCATACATTGACAATTATCAGATACCGATAGAAGTAAGGTCTTCTTTTTATGATGTTTTAAAAAGGGGAGTTTACAAGGAATTACATCGAAGAAAAATGCTATCCGATGGGCAACTTTGCATTTTACTGAAAACGAAGTGACATAAGCGGAGGTAGTACGAATGGAAAATAAATTGCGGGTTGCAGCATATGCAAGAGTATCTACGGAAAAGGATGATCAAGCCAATTCTTTAGACAGCCAGAAAAGTTATTTTGCAAATTACATCAGCAATCAAAGGAATATGGAACTAAGCAAAGTATATTTTGACGAGGGAATCAGTGGAACCCAGACGGGAAAGCGTGCCGGATTCAATCAAATGATACAAGATGCCCTTAGTGGAAAATTCAAGCTGATTCTGACCAAAGAGGTTTCCCGTTTTGCAAGAAATACGGTTGACACCCTTTCCTATACCAGAAAACTGAAAGAGGCAGGTGTCGGTGTCATTTTTACGATTGACAATATTGACACCCGTGACAGTGATGGTGAACTGCGTCTGACTATTATGGCTAGTCTGGCGCAGGAAGAGAGCAGAAAAACCTCAGAACGTGTAAAGTGGGGGCAGCGAAGGCGCATGGAGCAAGGTGTGGTCTTTGGTAGGGATATGCTTGGATATACAGTTAAAAATGGTATTCTTTCCATCAATCCGGAAGAAGTCCCTGTTGTCAAAGCCATTTTTCACAAGTACACAAATGAGGGGAAAGGGACGCATGTTATCGCTAGAGAACTCATAGAGGAAGGGCTTAGGCCAAAACGCATTTCCCAATGGTCAAATACGGTGATTCTCCGGGTCTTGCGAAATGAAAAATATGTGGGGGATTTATGTCAGAAAAAGACATTTACACCGGATTATCTGACGCATAAAAAGAAGTATAACCGTGGTAACGAAGAAAAGATTTACATAAAAGACCACCATGAGGCTATCATTGACCGTGATTTGTGGAACCGGACACAGACGGAGCTAAAACGGCGTTCCCCATCTGACATTCAGAAATCAAGGCATAGTAACCGCTACTGGTGCAGCGGTAAGATATGCTGTGGGGAATGTGACAGTCGGTTTGTCAGCCGAACAAAGAAATTGACTACGGGTACTTATAAGGCATGGCGGTGTTATCGGGCTGCAAATCATGGCATATTAAAAACGGATGCAGACGGCAAGGAGATTGGCTGTAATAATCATTCTATTAATGAAAGGGCATTGCTTGTCTGTATGAAATATTGTGTCAATCTCATATGCCAAAACCAGAAACAACTGCGCAGGGAAATTCTTTCTGATATCCAAGCCGTTTGTGGAGAACAGGCTCCGGCGATAGATGAGGCTAAAATCCGGCAGAAGATTGACGCAATTGAGGAAAAGAAGCGAAAATGCGTTGACGCCATGCTGGAGGGAATGCTTACCAGGGAGGAGTTGAAAAAGCAGACAGAATGGTATGATGATGAGCTTTCCCGCCTGCACTCTCTAATTGCAGAAAATGAGCAGAATTATAAACAGTATAGCAGACAAAAGGAACAAATGGCTGATTTGGAGAAAATGCTGGATGAAATTTTGTCCTTTAACGAAGAAAATGAAACGTTGTATCGTGAGATACTGGAGAAAATTGTCGTTTACCGGGAATCCGAACGGGGGTGCAGCCGTCTTGTAGTATGGCTCAAATCTTTGCCTTTTGGCATACGCTTGAAAATCAAATCTACAGGTAAGGGAGAAGACTATCATACAGAGATACTGAAATCAGAATTTATAGAATAAGTTTATGTGCGGTGTTTTCAAGGAGGCTTGGAGATGCCGTATTTTTTGTCTGGAAGCGTCAGATTGGTTATCTTCCGCAGATATATAGTATTCATATAGGATGCGTTTTAAAGGCAATGGAGCGTTTTTGAACAGGTTTTTTACCAGTGGCATGAGCCGGCATATGACAGTAAGGGTTTTGCCGGCATAAAAAGTCGAAAATGTAAAATCCGTGCTTGTCAAGTGTATCAGCGCATACTATAATAAAAGAAAGGAAAGAAGGTACGTTATAATGGAAAAAGCATTTGAGGAACTGCAGATAAAAGATGATTTCATGTTTAGTATTGTTATGAGAAATCCGAAATTTTGCAAGCCATTTTTAGAACGGGTACTTGGCATCAAAATATCCCGCATTGAATATCCGAAATCGCAGGAGACGATCGATCTGTCTGCGGATGCGAAAAGTGTGCGTCTGGATATTTATGTAGAGGATGGCAATAATACGGTTTATAATATTGAAATGCAGACGGCGGGGAATAGGAATATCCCCAAGCGGGCAAGGTATTATCAGGGGATGATCGATCTGAATCTTCTGGAAAAAGGGGACAATTATAAGGAATTGAAGCGGAGTTATATCATTTTTGTATGTACCTTTGACCTGTTTGGAGAAGGAAGGCACATTTATACTTTTGAGAATCGCTGTATCCAAAATCCGGATTTAATTTTGGGAGATAATACAACGAAGATGATCCTAAACACCAAAGGAATCCTGGATGATGTCACACCGGAGATGAAACGGCTGCTTAACTTTATTGACGGTAAGGAACCGGAGGATGATTTTACCAAGGAGTTAGACGAGGCAGTACG
Source organism: uncultured Lachnospiraceae bacterium (assembly GCA_947630925.1). Classification (GTDB taxonomy): domain Bacteria; phylum Bacillota; class Clostridia; order Lachnospirales; family Lachnospiraceae; genus Butyribacter. Next base: position 15,521 of record CANRJM010000031.1, on the reverse strand, counting down.
TTCTGTCCGGAACAACGAGAAATGGAGGTTGGATTATATGACATTGCAGATGCATTATCAGGAAAAATATGAGCAGGGAATGCAGCAGGGAATGCAGCAGGGGATACAGCAGGAAATGAAACAGTCTGCTCTGAGGATGATAGAAGCGAATAAATTGTCTTTAGAGGAGATTGCGATGTATTCTGGGCTGACATTGGAACAGGTGCAGGAATTAACAGAAGAATTGCAGCAGACGTCATAAGTCTTCCGCTCTTGGTTACTCTTGTATTTAGAAGTCATCCCCTGGATTATTTGATAAAATAAGAGAAATATTATATAATAGCTACATAGTAATTTCTGGAAACCGCTTTAGAAGAAGCGTTTGGAGTTGCCGCTATATTATGAAGAAAATGGTGATATGATGAATGTTAAAAAGATGCTTTGCCTGATGATTGTTTGGCTCTGCCTTAGCGGTTGTTCTTTGCAGACAGCCGAGAAATCGGACACAGATAAGATCGTTGTTACTATGCTGTATGTTAGCGACTTACCCAATCTGGAAAAACTTGTAGAGACTACGTATACGGATATTGACCTTCAGATTGAAAAAAATACATTGGGAACCATAGACGGCGAAACGGAACGCCGTCTGCGCAATGGGCATGGCAGTGATATTGTTGCATCTACTATTGCAACAGGCGATGTGCTGAATTATCTTGCAGATTTGAGCGCAGATGATTATATCTCGGCATATCAGTCCGGCATTATGCGCAAGACCGCCATAGACGGGAAAAATCTTTTTATTCCGCTGCCGGCGCAATATTATGGATATATCTACAATGCTACGCTTGTACGTGAAAACGGTCTATCTGTTCCAAAAACGCAGGATGAACTGCTTGCAATGCTCAAAAAAGCAAAAAAGGAGCACATCGGCACGGACGAAAATGGTTCTGATTTTGCCGTGGACGGTACGTCTGCTATTACAGCTACTTTTGCCATTGCAACAAAGATTCCGGATTTCTTTGGACTGTCTGCAGGCATCAGGTGGTTGGACAATCTGAAAAATGGGAAAGCCTCTTTTAAGGGTTCCCTTGAAACATGCCTTGATCTTCCGTTGGAAATGATAAAAAAGGAATATATGGATCCGCATCCTTTCGCCTCTGTTTCCAATGCTGCTCCTATCCTTGAAAAAATGAGCAGTGGAAAACTGTTAATGGCGTTTGATAATGTTACGACGCTTGATGATATCCAGAAGAACAGCAGCTATGAATTTGATATGCTTCCGATGTTTAGCAGCGAGGGCAATCCGTCATGGACGGTTTCCGCGCCGACGGCTTTTCTTGGTATCAACAAAGCGCTTACAGAAGGCGGTAACAAAGCCAGGCTGGACGCCTGCCGGAAGATACTCGGTCTTCTGTCTACTCCCGAAGGGCAGACTGCTTTTATGATGGATAATGGGGCAGCCTATTCCTATCTTGTGGATTATACCCAGATTCCGGATATCGTTCCTGATGGAATAAAGGGTTGTATTGAAAACGGCTACAACTACAATATCTCCATGTCCAATGACTTTATGCGTTATTTTGGCAACCGCTGCAATGCGGTTCTCTGCGGACAGGCGGATATGGAATCTGCGTTTGCCGAGGTAGACGAATATCGGAAAAACGGCAGCAAGCAAAGCGCTAAACTACTTGGGACCATTGACCATGATATGATCGTTGAAAACTATAATGTGCGCACGGAAGAGACGGAGATTGGCAATCTGATTTCTGATGCAGTCAGAGAGATGACCGATGCGGATATCGCAGTGGTAAACGGAGGCTCCATCAGGGGTAGTCTCTACGAGGGGGATATTTACAGTTACGATTTGGATTATGTCTGCCCCTATGAGGATAATATAATCATTCTCAAAGTGAATGCGGATGTCATAAGGAGTATGCTTTCCAACAGTTTATCTGCTATGATACGCGATGACGGAATACCGGGAGGAAGATTTTTAAATGTTTCCGGGCTGAAATATTCTTTTACTGTGCCGGACGGCAACTCTTCGGCGCAGCTTGTTGATGTGACTCTTCCGGACGGTACGCCTCTTGATGAAAAGGCTGTATATACTATTGCCGTAACGGATTACATGGCGGGCAGCGGCGGATATTTTGACAACAACGGCGATGGGTTTACCATGCTCAATGTCTATAGCAATGATACTCCGAAAGCAAAAAACGTGAAACTTGTCCGTGAAACGGAATATACTTTTCACAGCATACTGGAAAAATATATCGTCAGTCACAATGATGGGGAGATAGGATCGCAGATTGAAGGAAGGATTACATCGGTGGATGAACATGAGTGAAAATCATGACAAAAGGATTTCACACAGGCGGTTTTATGCTGTGCTGATTCTGGCAATTGTGCTTGTATGTCTGTTGGTGATCTGGCTTATCGCCGCTGCTGCGGGGATAACGTCCGGGTTCACAAAAAATATGAATACGATATATCTGCGGGAGATGACCAATCTGACGCAGGCGAACTTTAAATCCGGGCTTTCCATGAGATACAGTGGTCTGAGGGCTGTGGCAGAAAGCGTCAATGATGATGATTTGGAGAGCTTGAAAACCATGGAAAGGTTTATTACCGCAGCCGAGCAGAACAATAATTTTGAGTTTATGGCATTTGTTGATAAGGACGGCTTCTATTATAGCAGAGACGGGAAACGCCCTGCAGCTTCTAAACTAAGTTTCCTTGCTGAATTACTCAATGGCGAGGATGAACTTGTCTCTTATAACGAAACATTTCTGGATGACAACATGATTGTTCTCGGTACGCAGATAACGCCGATACGGTTTGGCGGAGCCGATATAATTGCAATTATTGCGGGATTTACGGCGGATTCGATCGGACAGCATCTGTTTCTGCGCAGCGAGGACGGACAGACCAATGCGAGTATTGTTACCGGAGACGGCAGCTTTATCGTTTATAATACCTTTTTTTCCGATCTTCCAAGAGGCAGCAATATTATTTCTAAATTCAGGGAATACGCCGAATTTGATAAGGGATTTTCCGTTGAGCAGATTGAGGACGATTTCAAAAAAGGCAATGCCGGCATGGTGGTATTTAAAGCGGCCGGAATACATATGTGCATGTATTATTCGCCGATAGAGGGCACGGAGTGGTATATGCTTATGGAAGTGCCCTATGCGGTTGTTGATGAAATGACGGAGGATTTGAGCGGCCGGCTCAACCGCAATGCAATCACTATGATGGCTTCCGTGATGCTGCTAATCGTGATTATTTTTTTCGTATATCTTATGAATCTGAGAGCCCACTCAAAACAGCTTGAGGTCGCCCGTGAATCTGCTGAAAAAGCGCGGAAAGCCGCTGAACAGGCGAGCCTTGCAAAAAGCGAGTTTTTAAGCCGCATGAGTCACGAAATACGTACGCCGATGAATGGCATCATCGGCATGACGGAGATTGCCCGCCAGAATATGGGCGATTCCGGGAAGATTGACGACTGCCTGAAAAAGGTATCGCTTTCATCGAAGCATCTGATGTCGCTTATCAATGATGTGCTGGATATGTCAAAGATTGAAAGCGGAAAGATACAGCTTAAAAACGAGCTTTTTGATTTGCAGCTTTTCCTTGAGAATATCGAAAATATCTACAGCGTACAGGCGGAAGAAAAGGGAATCCGTTTTGTGATTTCACTATTTGGCCAGATTAATGAATTTATCGTGGGCGATTCTTTGCGTCTCAATCAGATACTCACAAATCTTCTCTCAAATGCTCTTAAGTTTACCCCGGAAGGCGGAAAGATCGTCCTGGGCGTCAGTGAACTGAAACGTGAAGAAAATTCCATACTGCTGCGTTTTTCGGTCAAAGATACGGGAATGGGAATCAAAGAAGAAAATCTTGAAAAGATATTTGAAGCATTTGAACAGGAAAATGCCGAAATATCCCATAAGTTTGGCGGAACAGGTCTTGGATTGTCGATTGTCCGCAGATTTTCCGAGCTTATGGGCGGCCACGCTACGGTGCGCAGTAAATATGGCAAGGGCTCAGAGTTTGAAGTCCAACTGCCCTTCGCCGTTACCGAAAATTCCCGCATGATAGACTGGAAAGAGGACAAGTCTCCTGATATCGAGGGAACCGAAAACAGAACTTACAATTTTAAAGGAAAACATATTCTGCTTGCCGAGGATATTGAGCTGAACCGGGAAATAGCCGTTGAATTGCTTGGAACAGTTACGGGTGCGATAATCGACGAGGCTGAAGATGGAGAAAAGGCGGTTGCGCTTTTTAGTAAAAGCGAAGTGGATTATTACGACCTTATCCTTATGGATATCCAAATGCCGCGAATGAACGGATTTGAAGCGACCCGGAGGATACGTGCAATGGAACGTCCCGATGCTGCATCGGTACCCATTTTTGCCATGACCGCCAACGCCTTTGCCGAAGACGAGGAAAAAAGCCGGCAGGCGGGTATGAATGCGCATCTTTCCAAGCCGCTTGAAATTTCTGCGGTGCTTGCGGCAATGAACGAAATCCTCAATCATGACGAAAGGAAGAGCAGGAAATAGTTTTTGGTTTCGTACGGTTGTTATTCTACAATGTTGCTAATCCAGATTCCCTTTTGTATCATTACGTAGCCGACAATGACTTTGATGATATCCGCTGCCTGCACGATTGCGTATACTGCAAGGATTGGCAGCGGGGTCAGAAAGCAGAGGCACAGAGCGGTTGGCAGCGTGATTACCCAGGAGTATACGCTGTCAAAAAGGAATGTGATTACCGTCTTTCCGCCGGAGCGCAGAGTGAAGTACAGGGAGTTTAAGAAGCCCTGTACCGGGAAGAACAGCGCAGTCACAATGATGAACCACTGTCCGTAGTGTTTTACCTGTCTGGTCGTATCGTAAAATTCAGGGAATACGCCGGAGATTGCGATTAGGACCACGGTCAGGCCGACGCAGATGATACCGGTAAACCACATGAGCTGGAATGCGTTTTTCTTTGCCTGTTCAAACTTTCGGGCGCCAAGCGTCTGACCGCTGAGGATGCCTACTGCGGAGCCGAGGGAGACGAATACGACGTTGAGCAGATTGCAGATTGCATTGGATATGTTCAGTCCCGCCACAATTTCCAATCCCCGAGTGGAATAGCACTGTGTCAATGCGGCGATTCCGCCGGCCCACAAAAATTCATTGAAAAATATCGGCAGCCCTTTTTGTATCATTCTGCCCGCCATTTCTTTCGGTACGAGTAATGTCCGGTATAATCCCTGCAGGAAAGCATAATCGGTTTTTTTGAGATGCGTCCAGAGTACGACGATAAGGACTTCGACGATGCGCGCCATCAGGGTTGCGATTGCCGCACCGCGTACTCCCAGCCGTGGGAAACCGTACTTGCCGTAAATCAGCAGGTAATTAAATACGATATCAACAATGACCGATATGATTCCCGCCACCATCGGTTTTAGGCTGTCTCCCGTTTCTCTCAGGCTGCTGGCGTAGATCTGCGTGATCATAAACGGGATGATGGTAAGCAGCATGATGTCCAGGTATTGTATGGCGTACTGCATCGTCTGTACAGCATCTACCGTTTCGCTCTCCCCATGCAGATAGAGCCTGATAAGGTCTTTTCCGGCGCAGGAAAAAATGAGAAATCCTGCTGCGGCGCAGAATGCGCAAATCCATATTTTCATGCGGACACTGTTGCGGAATCCTTCGGTATTTCCCTGCCCATAGTACTGGGCTCCGTAGATGCCGGGCCCGGATATGCCCCCAAAGATGGCAAGACTGTATACGAAGATGAGCTGTCCGACAATCGAAACTGCTGTCATCGCCTCCGTTCCCAGGCTTCCGACCATGACATTATCTATCAGAGTTACCATATTGGTAATGCCGTTCTGGATGATCATAGGCACCGCCAGATATAACGCACGTCTGTAAATCGTCTGCTCTTTCATTGTTTTGTTCTCCTTTATTTTTTTTATCTTACTATCACACAAAAAAATATGCAATGATTTTCTTGTTTGCGGACCAGACGAAAAAGCGAGACGGATTTAATCAAATGATAAAGGATGCCCTTGCCGGAAAGTAAAAGAAGAATGAGAGAGCCGAGGGCTTTAAGAGCGTATCGGAAAATCCCATGCGCAATTTCCTTACCGATACACCGATATCAGTCAGTGTGCCCATAACTGTCCGGTCTTTCATTGAATATCTCTGGGATAGATAGCGCATTGCAGCGCCCATTTCGCCGTCGGGACCACCATATTGGCTAATGATGATCTGTGCTGCCTGCGGGTTACAACGAGTAATGTTTACCGGATACTGCAGGCGTCTTTCATAATTCCACATATATTTCCTCCATTCTTGAGATTAAGACTCGATTTATTCCATGATTTGTGCAATATAAAACTTATTCCCAAGGCCATGGCGCATCTACCCATGACCATCTGTAGGAGTCGTTGACGCTATCGGTTGTGAGAGGGCCAAACTCTCTGTTGTACTTATTTACGGCCTCCTCCCGGAGTTCTTTTGTCTTTTGGTAATATTCAAGCGCATCCTTATCACAAGGATGTGTATCAAGGAAAAGCACAACATCATCAAGAGCAAAACTAACCTGGGTTATATACATAAGAAGTTGTTTCTGGTTCATGCGTTACCTCCTTTGTTTGTATGAAAACCACGTGGAATGCAGCCATAAAATGGCAGGTCAAGAGGTGGGAAAATAGTGCCTCTTGAGAGGGCTTCGGCATAATCATATATACAGCCCCATTGCTGCCAGGGTACATAACCGATTGCAAGTGGCATACCGCGCAGGGGATCGCTACTCATGGTAGACTCGTCTTCACAGTCGCAGTTTCTGCGTAAGTTGTTGTTTCGCGCAGTATTACAGCCTCCAAATGAGTTTCCCATATTACTTTGTGAAACGTTGCAGTTTCCGCAGGAATTTTGCATATTATTGCTTCTGGAAGAACCGTTTCCCGGGATTTGATTCATGTTTCTCATTTCTTACCTCCAAGTATTTTTTAAATCAGGAATAAAATTCCGTGTTAATTCATATATATGTAGAATTATAGTAAGGGTGCATATGGAAATCGTGTTGACAGAAAATTTATAACATGAGAACATATAGAAAGGCGTTCTCATGTTGCATATAAGAGGAGTGTGTCAGATTGAACCAGAAGAATCAATTTAGAAAGTTTTATAAGGGAAAAGAGGACGTCGGTATTTCTGCCGGCGGCTATAGTAAAAGAAAATCAAGGAAGCTTACCGGTCTTGCTCTTTTGGTATGCATTTTTGCCGTAATCGGCATGTTTTGTTATCAGAGAGGGATTGGTCCCTTTGCGCAGAGTACACTGATGCATCCAAAGGTAAAGGATAACCGCTCCGGGGAAGAGGCGCAGCGCGACTTTGACAAACTGATGGATCAGATGTTTAAAGAAGAGGTTTCAGACAATACCATTACGTTGAATTATACGGTAACAGATAAGGCGGCATATGGAATTCAGGAGGAATCCCCAAGCTTGGGCGAATATTCGCTGGAGGAAATGAAAAACAGCCTGCTTGTTTCGGAAAATCGCATTGCTACTCTCGAAACTTTTGATTACGACAAACTAAATAAGGAGCAGCAGTTAGTGTATGATATAGTCTATCAGATGTCAAAACAAAATCTGGAGGCAGCGGATTTCCTGGAATATGCGGAGTGCCTGAAACCGACAACGGGAATCCAGGCGCAGCTTCCGATTTATTTTGCAGAGTTTCATTTGAATAATAAGCAGGATGTTGAAAATTATATCCGGCTCTTAGAGCTTGTACCGGAGTATTTTCAACAGATTCTTACATTTGAGCAGAATAAGTCAAAAGAGGGGATTTTTATGAGCGATACGACGGCGCAGGCGATTATTGACCAGTGTTCGGACTTCGTGAAAACGCCGGAGAAAAATTATCTCCTCTCTGTCTTTAATAAAAATATAGAAAGTGTAGCAGGTTTGACGGCTGATGAAAAGAAAGCATATATTCAGAAGAATAAGGATGCGGTTTTAAACAGTCTGATACCGGCATATCAGAATTTAATACAGAGACTGAATAAGTTAAAAGGAACCGGAAAGAACAAAAATGGCCTATGCCATCTGAAAAAAGGAAAGAAATATTACGCCTATCTGGTAGAGGCGGTAACCGGTTCCAGCCGTTCTATAGACGACATTAATACGATGTTAGATGATAAAATCGCAAAACTCAAAAAGGAAATGGCAAATATCATGGCAGATTCTCCGGATGTCTACTATAATGCGCAGGATGTTTCTTATCCCTATAACGAACCGAAAAAAGCAGTAGAACATTTGAAAGAGTCGATTCAAAAGGATTTTCCGCAATTAGGCGATGATATCGGATGCGAAATAAAATATGTTGACGAATCATTGGAGGAAAGCCTAAGTCCTGCATTTTATTTGACACCGGCAATTGACAACTATAAAAATAATGTCATTTATGTCAATCGGAACAAAAAATACGACTTGTCCAAAGCGTTTACAACCGTTGGTCATGAGAGTTATCCGGGGCACTTGTATCAAACCTGTTATTTTCATTCGACCAATCCCGCTCCGATTAGAAGCGTTATCAATGTTTCCGGTTATACGGAGGGGTGGGGGACTTATGCGGAGCTATACAGTTATGGTTTGGCAGACATTGACAAAGATATTGCGGATTTGCTGAAAAAAAATACGCTTATTACATTATGCATTTATGCAAAGGCGGACGTAGGCGTTAATTATCTGGGATGGGATTATAAAAAGCTGCAGGGCTATCTGGCGGATTTTGGGTTCAGCAAAAGCAGCAGCCGTACAATTTTTGATTCCATGGTTGCAGAACCCGCAGATTATATGAAATATACGATAGGTTATCTGGAGATTGAAGATTTGCTGGAGGATGCTAAGGATTTACTGGGAGATGAATTCGTGCTGAAGGAATTCCATAAGTTCTTTCTGTCAACCGGACCTGCGCCGTTTGACGTAATACGCAGCAGAATGGAGGACTGGGCGTCGGCTCAGGCGAAAAAATAATGCATCATATGTTTTTTCGCTATGTACAATAGAGGGAGAACATACATGGAGCAAGGGACGAAACGGAGAAATATGGAAGTTTCCATTGACTTTTTGGTCAAAAAAACCTATACTAATTTAAAAATGGCTGACTAGGATTTTTTGTTTACTCCTACAGGATAGCTTTCTACTCCTGTAGTCAACATATTCTGTTATGGCTGAAATTTGGCTGGCAGAAACAAAATACATCAATTAGGAGGTTTTTTATATGTCAACAAAGGCAAATTACAAGATGGAAGAAATCGGCGCAGGTAAAGTAGGATTCCCTAAGACAGGCGAAGCAGTTACAAATACTCGTGCGATTATTGAAGCAGCATTTTATGGAAATAACGTTGTTAAGGTAAATTCTTTGAAGGAGGCTTATAACTTAGCGAAGAATTCGCCGGGAACCATTGTTACAGATATGCCTGTATACAGAGGAGAAGAATTTGGTCTTGATGCAGACGCAAAGGTGCTGCTCTTTAACGATGGCGCTGTAACGGGACGTTATGCGGCAGCGCGCCGTATCAAGGGCGAGCCGGGCGTAGACGCTGGTAAACTGGATAAGGTGGTTATGGATGCGATTTATAAGACGCGTTTTAAGAAATTATATCATGCACAGGTATTTGTCGGACTTGATCCGGAATTTATGGTAAAGGCGCATCTTCTGATCCCGGAAGGGGAGGAGAACTTAATGTACAACTGGATGATAAACTTCCAGTATATGTCTGACGAGTATGTAAAGATGTACAAAGAGTCTAAACCGGTTGGGGACGGCAAAGAGGCGGATATCTACATTTTCTCTAATCCGCAGTGGGCGCCAACGCCAAGTCCTGACGTTGACTATAGCTGTTTAAGCGATGACCAGACACTTTGCTATTTTGATACAGCCGAGAATTGTGCGGCAATCCTTGGTATGAAATACTTTGGCGAACACAAAAAGGGTACTCTTACAATGGCATGGGCCATCGCTAACCGCAACGGTTATGCATCCTGCCACGGCGGACAGAAAGAGTACACCCTGCCGGATGGCAAAAAATATGTTGCTTCTGTATTTGGCTTGTCAGGCTCAGGCAAGTCAACGCTGACGCATGCGAAGCATAATAATAAATATGGAGATAAGGCGATTACCGTTCTTCATGATGATGCATTTATTATCAATACAGATACCTGCGCATCGATTGCACTGGAGCCTACTTATTTTGACAAGACTGCCGATTATCCTACAGGATGTCCGGATAATAAATATCTTCTTTCTGCGCAGAACTGTTCTGCAACAATGGATGAAGACGGCAAGATTCAGTTGGTTACAGAGGATATCCGTAATGGTAACGGACGTGCTATTAAGTCTAAGCTTTGGTCTCCAAACCGTGTAGATAAGATTGACAGTCCGGTCAACTCTATTATTTGGATTATGAAGGATCCAACCATTCCTCCGGTTGTTAAGTTAAAAGGCGCTGCTCTTGCATCTGTTATGGGCGCAACGCTTGCAACTAAGACTTCTACGGCAGAGCGTGTTAAGGCGGGTACAGATATGAATGCGCTTCGTATTGTTCCATATGCAAATCCGTTTAGAACTTATCCGCTGGTAAACGACTATGAAAAATTTAAGAAGTTAGTAGAAGAGAAGAATGTTGACTGTTATATCGTAAATACAGGCGATTTCATGGGCAAGAAGGTTCAGCCGAAGGATACGCTTGGTATTCTGGAGACAATTGTTGAAGGAAAAGCAGAATTTAAGAAGTGGGGAGATTTTGAGGATATCGAGATCATGGAATGGGAAGGATTTGTTCCTGACCTGAATGACGCTTCCTATAAAGAGGCACTGAAGGCTGCCATGCAGAACCGTGTCAGCGCCGTAGAAGGTTTCAAAAATAATAAGGGAGGTTATGATAAGCTTCCGGACGAGGCGCTTGCAGCGCTTCAGAAACTGGTTGATGAGTTAGCATAAATCCGGTTCATGAATACAGGTAAGTAATATAATGCCATGCAGATGGGGAAATGGGCATCTGCATGGCATTTTTTCTTTTTTCCATGCATATGATGAAAGGAGCGGTAAAGACCAGACTTCTCAAGGAGGATTGTAAAATGGAAGAAAAGATAGAAGAAGTTATCAGACAGTATCCCATTCAGTTAGTTGGAAGAAGGAGAATACGTGGCGCAATCCTTTTGGAAACCAAAGAAGGTTTATTTTCTTTGTCTAATTATAAGGATAGTATGAAGAAGCTGCTCTTTCAGGAAGCAGTAAAACGCATTATAACAGAGCATGGATATGCCTTTGTGGACATGGGGATTCCTAATGAGAACGAGGAACTGCTTACCAGGGATGGAAGAGGAAACCGCTGGCTTTTGAAACGATGGTACCGCGGAAGAGAATGCAATCTTTGTGACGAAGAGGAAATTACTGTTGCAACCAGGCATATGGCAAAGCTTCATAGCATAATGCAGTTAAAGATAACACAGGAGGATGAAAACGCATGGACGCCGGAGGGGGAAAGCATTACGGCAACGATGGAGCGTCACGTGCGAGAAATGAAAAGAGTTTATAATTATATCCGGAGTAAAAAGAAAAGAAATGAAATGGAAATCTGTATCTTAAAGCTGTTTTCCGGTTTTTATGAACAGGCAAGCAGCGTGCAGGAACATTTTTCAAGAATAGATTATGACCGGCTGCAAAAGGATTGTATCGCGCAGGGCAGAGTTTTTCATGGGAATTATAATTATCATAATATTCTTTTTCAGGAGCAGCAGATTATAACGACAAATTTTGAGGGCGCAGGATTAGGCATTCAGATTATAGATTTATATGATTTTTTACGGAAAATCATGGAAAAAAATAATTGGGATGCAAAACAGGGCATTCGGATTTTAGATGAATACCGGCAGGTACGCGCTATGGAAAAGGAAGAGGCGGAATTTTTATATCTGCTTTTGCTCTTTCCAGAAAAATTCTGGAAACAGATTAATTTTTATTACAATGGGAAAAAATCATGGATGTCCATGAAAAATTATGATAAGTTATTAAAAATAGAATCCCAGGAGGAGAGAAGAGAAAAATTTTTGTCCGAGGCAAAAGGACTTTTATTTTAAAAAGGATTATGATATGATAGTGCGTAAACAGAAACTTGCCAATTACTTAGTATTCATTGGACCGGAATGGAGGAATCATGGCAAAAGAGAAAAGAGGAAACAGGATATTGCTATGCTGCTGTATCTGGATAGCGCTTATAACTGTTTTAGATTCCTGCAGTATTTCCATGAAACCCCGCCAGGGAGCCGCTACGGCTTCTCCGGCAGAGGATACGCAGGAAATGTTAGGAGTTGTCATTCAAAATAATATAGAAAAAAACCAGCTTTTACTGCGCGAACCGGATTCTGATGTAATGCTTACCGTAACGTATGCAGCTACGTCTGTGGTAACGGATAAATATCAGATACAGCGGGAAGGCAGTGAGATAGAAGTCGGACAAGTAATCAGAGCCGTTTATCGGACAAGTGATGCAAAGTTAGTATCGGCTGAAGTTCCTAAGGAAGTATGGGAATATCAGGATGTAGAGAAATTTTCTTTTATTGCGGATGATCATATGCTAAAAGTAGCGGGAGAAAAATATCAGTATTCTAATATGACGTATTGCAGTTCCTCCGGCAACCAGGTAGAGCCGATGGAATTTAACAACCAGGATGTTCTTACGATCCGGGGAATCGGTATCAAGGTTTATTCTGTGGTCCGGACGTCAGGACATGGTTATATCCGTTTGAAAAATTATGAAGATTTTGTCGGGGGCATGGCAGAGGTAAGCAATGACATTATTACTCCGATATCAGACAATATGCTGATTACCGCAAGGGAGGGCACATACCGCCTGACTTTATGTAAGAGAGGCGCTGCTGCGACAAAGACGGTTACCGTGCAGAAGGATAAGGAAACGGTAGTTGATTTCAGCGATTATGTTGCAACGGCAAAGAATATAGGAGAGGTTACCTTTATGATTGAGCCGGAAGGTGCGGACCTCTATATCAATAATACGGCAGTTGATTACAGAAAACCAATCACATTGCAGTATGGTCAATATAACGTTGCAGTTTTTATGACGGGATATGAAACCTATTCCGGCGTTTTGGATGTAGAGGAGGCTTCCAAATCCATTCATATTGATTTGACGGAGGAAGAAGCGAGCGCAGCGACAACAACGCCGACAAGTACTGCAAAAGACAGCGATGATTCGGATTCTCTCACAAAACAGATAGATAGTGATCATACGATCACGGTTTCCGCGCCGGAAGGAGCGGAGGTTTATCTGGACAATGTATATAAGGGGTTGGCGCCGTGCACATTTACGAAGGTAATAGGTTCACAGACCATTACTTTGCGGGATGAGGGATATGTCACAAAGAGCTATTCGGTTGATATACTGGATGATGATAAAAATGTAAAACTCTCTTTTGCCGATTTGGTGGCGGAGGAGAATTGATTTTTTAAGCAATCGCGTAATGTTTATGCTTTAAGACAATATAGGAGGACAAATTCATGAACTACAAAGAAAATTATAAGGCGTGGCTGGCAAATCCATATTTTGACGAAAATACAAAAAAAGAATTGGAATCCATTGCAGGCGATGACAACGAGATAAAGGAACGTTTTTATACAGACCTCGAATTTGGTACGGCAGGGCTGCGTGGAATTATCGGCGCAGGAACGAATCGTATGAATATTTATACGGTTCGGAAGGCAACGCAGGGACTGGCAAATTATATTGTAAAATCAGGCAAAGCAGCGCAGGGGGTTGCGATTGCCTTTGATTCCAGACGCATGTCGCCGGAGTTTGCTGATGAAGCAGCGCTTTGTCTTGCAGCGAACGGCGTCAAAGCATATGTATTTGAATCTCTCAGGCCAACTCCGGAGTTATCCTTTGCGGTTAGGGAATTGGGATGTATTGCGGGGATTAATATTACAGCGAGCCATAATCCGCCGGAATACAACGGCTATAAAGTGTATTGGGAGGACGGCGCGCAGATTACGCCGCCGCACGATATCGGTATTATGGAAGAGGTAAAAGCGGTTACGGATTATGCAGCCGTTAAAACAATGGCGAAAGAAGACGCAGTGTCTCAGGGGTTATATGAGCAGATTGGCGCGGCTGTTGACGATAAATATATTGCGGAATTAAAAAAACAGGTCATCCATTGGGACAGTATTCGGGAAGTCGGCAAGGAGTTAAAGATTGTCTATACGCCGCTCCATGGTACGGGAAATCTGCCGGCAAGAAGGGTATTGAAGGAAATTGGGTTTGAAAATGTATATGTCGTACCGGAGCAGGAACTTCCGGACGGCGAATTTCCTACGGTAAGTTATCCGAACCCGGAGGCGGCTGAGGCGTTTGAATTGGCGTTAAAGCTTGCAAAGGAAAAGGATGCGGATTTGGTACTTGCTACGGATCCGGATGCGGACAGACTTGGCGTATATGTGAAGGATGGAAAGACCGGAGAGTATATTACTTTGACAGGAAATATGTCCGGATGTCTTCTGGCGGAATATGAAATTTCGCAGAGAAAGGAGACAACGGGACTTCCGAAGGATGGAAAGCTCATCAAGACAATTGTTACCTCAAATCTGGCGGATGCTATTGCGGAATATTATCAGGTGGAACTGATTGAGGTGTTGACAGGGTTTAAGTTTATTGGTCAGCAGATATTGGGATTTGAAACGTCAGGACAGGGGAGCTATCTCTTTGGATTTGAAGAGAGCTACGGCTGTCTGATTGGGACACATGCCCGTGATAAGGATGCAATTGTAGCGACTATGGCGCTTTGCGAGGCTGCTGCATATTATAAGACAAAGAATATGACGCTGTGGGACGCTATGATTGCAATGTATGAGAGGTACGGCTATTATCGGGATGGAGTGCAGGCAGTTACGATGAAGGGAATTGAAGGTTTGGAGAAAATCCAGCAGATCATGACAAAGCTGCGCGCCAATCCGCCAAAGGAAATCTGCGGCTATCAGATCACTTCTTTCCGGGATTATCAGGCGGGTACGGTTACAGAGCTTGCGACAAAGGATGTGAAACCGACAGGGCTTCCGAAGTCAAACGTTCTTTATTTTGACATGACGGATAATGTATGGATGTGTGTAAGGCCTTCCGGAACGGAGCCGAAGATCAAGTTCTATTACGGTATTGTAGGTACTTCGATGGAGGATGCCGAGCAGAAGGCGCAGGCAATGAACCAGGCGGTAACAGAGCTGGTAGAGTCTATGTCATAATGTTTTATAGTGTTTTTTAAATAAAATGTGTAGTGTTTTTATTACAAAAATGAATCTTGACAAATAAAAAAATGATTTGATAAAATAAGACAGTCGAGTAGCGAAAGGCGTAAATCCAGATTTGGATTTACGCCTTTTGGTTTGCGCGCCATGGGCGCGCTCTAACGGGTGAAAGTCCCGAACACGCCTAGGCAACGAGGAAGTGTA
>CANRJM010000030.1 GCA_947630925.1 uncultured Lachnospiraceae bacterium | reverse complement strand
ATGGGACCTACAGGGCTCGAACCTGTGACCCTCTGCTTGTAAGGCAGATGCTCTCCCAGCTGAGCTAAGATCCCACAGCAATCATCAATATATCACACTCTATATGCTTTGTCAAGCATATGACGACCCAGAAGGGACTCGAACCCTCGACCTCCGCCGTGACAGGGCGGCGCTCTAACCAACTGAGCCACTAGGCCAAAAATCAAAGTGGACCCTCAGGGACTCGAACCCTGGACCGATCGGTTATGAGCCGATTGCTCTAACCAACTGAGCTAAAGGTCCTCATATCATTCATCATGCAGCCCGGTAAGAAAAAACAACTGCCTAATAAATGCCAAACAACACATATATTATCATAATCTTTTTTCTTTTGCAAGCATTTTTTCTTTTACCTCGCATGCGTTTTATCTTTTTCTGCAAGGCGCACCTGAACGAACGAGGCAGCCGTTTACTTTGACCGCCTGATCAGCTTCTTATACTGTTTCGCTTTAGATTTAGGCACGGTAATCCTTACAGATTTTGGAACTCCCCAAAAGGCCTTTTTCCCAATTTTTTTTAGGAGCTTTCCCAGAAAGACAACTTTCTTTACACTGTGATCCTGATACAACGCCTTCGAACCCACGACGCCCATTCTCCTGCCAAAAGAAACGCTCTGCAGGCATCCGCACCTGGAAAATGCCTGATCTCCTATTTTTTTCACATAATTCCCTATATAAACCCGTTTTAGCTTCGTAAAGCCAAAAAATGCTTTCTTACTGACGGCAGTTACCTTATACAGTCTCCCCTGATAAGTGACGGTGTCAGGAATCGAAAGCTTTGTCAGCTTTTTACTGGCCGCCCCCCCGCACAGCCACCTGATTGCCGGAAGTCATACGGTACTTTATTTTCTTACTGGTAAAGTATTTCTTCCCGTTGTGGGCATTGGTATCTTTATGTTGACTGCCCTGCTGCGTCCCTGCATCTCCGTTCCCCTGATCCGTTTTAACAAAACCGCCATTCGGCGCAGGCGTATTTTTTACTCCGCCAGGCTGAGATGTGACGGGTGTTCCGCTTCCCGACGGCGCAGGCGTACTGCCATCTCCGTCCGGCATAGGCGTATTCTCTACTCCGCCGGGCTGAGATGTGACGGGCGTTCCGCTTCCCGACGGCGCAGGCGTGCTGCCATCTCCTCCCGGTACAGGCGTGCTGCCATCTCCGTCCGGCGCAGGCGTATTTTCTGTTTTCTTCCACTGCAACTGATTCTCCCTGAGAAACTGCATCACTGCACTATCCTCCGGCAAGGACGCCGGTACCTCAAACACTGCATTTTGAAAATTTTCAAAATGAAAGGCAGACAAATTCGTATCTCCACCGGGAATCACAATAGTAAGCCCCTCTTTGTCCGGGATTGCATCCTGTGCTACCACTCCCTGAAAGCGGCCGTCCGGCAGATAAAGCCTTGTCAGGTCAGAACCTTGAAATGCCTGGGAACCCAAATATTGCAAGGATTCTCCTATGGTAAACTCCTGAACGTTAGCGTTTTGAAAAGCTTTTTCCTCCACCCGCCGGATATCTGCTGTCAGCATCCAATCTCTGGCAATCGTGCCAGAAAAAGCTCCGACGCCCAACGTTCCGATTTGCCCTCCAATCGTCAGGGTCCCGCGCACGACAGCGTTTTCAAAAGCGCGGACACCGATACTGCCCGCCATATTTTCAATCGTAAACCGAGAGTCTGCCTGCAGCCCTGCAAAGGCATAATCGCCGACCCCTAGCAGAGAATCTCCCTCAAATTCAACTGCATGATCCGTCACGGAAGATCCGGATATATTTTGTACCTTTGCATTAAAAAAGGCCTGATCTCCAATGGATAAACCTTTTTCCGTCATCACATAGATCTGAGAGAATGTCTGACCGGCAAAAACATCTGCAGCTACCTTCTCTATATAATATATCTTCTCCTGATAAATAAATCCAGGCGGTAGAACTAACTGATAATGTGGCGCATTACGCTGAGGATGATATCCGCTGACAACCATTGTATGATACTCATTATTTACTTGAAGCGACAAACAGTCCGCATTCGTCATATAAATATCTTCCGGTTTAGATGCCTGAGACAGAGAACAAAACAAAAGAGAAACCATACAGCACACAGCAATCCAAGCCTTTGGTTTTCTATCAGTAATTTTCATGGCAGAACTTCCTCCTCCCGCAGCCACAAGACGACAATTTTCTTTGATTATATAAGAAAACTACCATTTTTTCAAGATTCCGGTTCTTGAGTTTCCGCAAACTTGATAATGTATAATTAAATTTGCAAATTTGAAGGGATATCTTTTTTAAATGCTGTAAAATTTTACGTTGAATTTTGCACGATTTTTGCATATAATATTTATAAGAAAAAGTATGGAGGAGATCTATTATGGCGAACATTTTACCTGTGTCAGATTTAAGAAATTATAATGAAGTTCTGAAGAACTGTCGTGTAGGTGAGCCTGTTTTCCTCACCAAAAACGGCAGGGGCAGATTTGTGGTGCTTGATATTGAGGACTATGAGCGTGATAAAGCTGAGAAAAAACTGCTGATGAAACTGCAAGAGGCAGAAGAAGCGATAAAAGATGGCGATGGCTGGCTTGATCTTGATGAATTAAAAGCACTAATGGGGGAATAGATTATGCTGAAATTGCGAATTAATCCTCTGGTAGTAAAAGATTTGAAGGTAATCCGTGACTATATAGCGGAAGACAATGAGGAATATGCTGCAAAAACGATCCCTAATCAAGAGTAAAATCTGTATACCCATCCTCCGGCTTTATCTGAAAATCTGATGGCTTTTCCTTGCTGCGGCGCGCTGTAGGCGCCGGCGTTTTTTTTGCGGGAGCAGCGACGGACTTCTTCTCCTTGCCCTTGCTGACAGTGAGCAGCATCAAAGGCAGATTTCCCCGGGTAAACAGAGTATTGCCGGCAACACTCTGCTGCACAATGCGCCCGGCGGCAATCTTCTCATGATAGACATATACCGTGCTAACTTCAATGGAAGGATCCAATTTCTTCAGGACATTCTTCGCCTTCTTTAGTTTCATATTCCGCACAGAAATCATAGACAGTACCGCGCCCTTTTCCGGTGTCTGCAAGATTGCCGGGGAAGACGTTTTCTCCGGAACCCCGGAAGCAAAACTCCCCTCCACTGCCGGCGTCTGCAAACCGCCTGTTGGTTCAGAGATGGAGACCTCCCGCCTCACAGCGTCTGGAAACAGACTGCCGCCAAGTCTCCCCAAAATCAGCAAGACCACCGTTACTCCCAGAACAGGGATTAAAATATACCGCCATTTTTTCTGCCTGCGGTTAAACCTTCGGAGCTTTTTTTCCCTCTCCCGGGAGAATGCTGTCTCCATTATCGTCTCCTCCTGTCCGGGAGCAGAAAGACCGAGCAACGCTTCCTTTAGTTTCATCACACTGGCAAAACGGTTGGCAGTCCGGAGAGCAAGTCCCTTTTTCAGGACAGCGGACTGTCCAGGCAGCAAATTTTCCATCCCGGGCAGAGTCCCGTCATCCCCCTGTTCCAACCGCTGAATAGCTTCTACGGGCGATGCCCCTGTCAACGCAAAATACATCGTAGCGCAGAGGGAGTAGATATCTGTCCACGGGCCAATCTTCCCATTGGGAATATACAGCTCAGGAGGAGCATATCCCGCTTTCAGAATCATTGTATTTGCGTCGCCATCCTGAGGAATCAGTTTCGCCGCCCCAAAGTCAATCAGATGAAGCCGACTGTCAGTCCCCAAGATAAGATTTCCCGGACTGATATCCCGATGAACCAGTCCCCGCTGATGCATTTCCCAGAGCGACGGCATCAGCGGAGAAAACAACGCAGTCATCTCCGGGAAGGAAAGCGTCCCATTCGTCTGAACGACTTCCTCCAGAGTGACTCCCTCAATATATTCCATCACAATATATGCCGTCCCATTGGCCTCAAAACAATCAAAAACAGACACAATATTGTCCAGATATTCCAACTCCCTTAAAATCTTTGCCTCATCAAGAAAATGGCGGCGTCCCTCCTCAAACTCCTGCCGGTACTTTTCAGAAAAAGGGGCGACAGAGAGCCTGCCCTGCTCCTGGGTACGAAGAGCAAGGCGGTGTGGAAAATATTCTTTGACCGCCACTGGAACGCCTGTCTCATCCTCCACGCCTCTGTAGGTAATGCCAAAACCACCGCTGCCAAGAATATTTTTTATCGTGTATTTCCGGTTCAAGCGGGTATCTGCCGGCAAAGCCCGGGAGGAAGGCGTCACATGATCTGAATCCCCCATTATCTACTCCAATCCGAAGCGTAAAAATAGATATCTGAAACAAAAAGCGCCCTTGCGCATCAAGATACAGAATCTGCGACGCTCCGGCACAGATCCTGCCCACTCTGGTTCAGGGGCTGCCATAAAATCCCGATGCTCCCTGCCTCTTTCTAAATAAAAGGATGGCACAAGAAATCCAACGCTTTCTATTGGTCCCAGGAAAACGAACTATCACAAAAAGCCACAAATACCAGAGAACAGTTCCCCAGCGAAATAACATCCCTGTCCTTTAGGCTTTTCCGCATTTTCACTTCCCTGCTGTTACAGTACACCTTCCGGTCCGGCTCCAACGAATACAGCATGAAATGGTTTTTCCCGCCGTCATAACGGATGCTTGCATGTCCCTCCCGGGAGACTGTATTTTCGTATAGCAGCGCCACATCCATGTGGGCAGCCCTTCCAATAATATTCTCCCCCTCATACAGCACAAAGCTCTCTCCCGCCATTTCTCCTTCAATGCAGACCAGCCATCCCACCGTCTTTTTGCGCGTCTGCCTGTTAGCAGCCCGCTCTCCGGAAAGGATTACTGTGTCAATCTTTTGCTGTTTTCTCCCAAAAATATCCTCTACCTCTACATTTGCCTTCTGATTAGCGCAATAGGGACAGGATAATAATTTATCTGAATAATAATGATTATTTTCGCATTGAATAAAATGCATATCTTCCTCCGTTCGCACATTTCATATTCACAACCCTCTGCGGAAAGCCCTCTCATCCCAGTTTAAAAATGGTATCTGTACTGCCAAACGACAGCTTACTGCCTGTCTTAAGGAGATAAGATTCCTCCGGAAGCAGACGTTTTCCGCCGTTGACAAACGTGCCGTTACTGGAATGGTCAACCACCTCATACTCCATGGTATGGGCATGATAGGTCAATGTGCAGTGGCAACGGCTGACAAAAGGAAGGTTTACCACAAAATCGGCGTTCTCCCCATCCCGACCAATGACAATCTCCTGTTCCGGTTTAATGCGTATGATCGCACCGAGGTAATCTCCCTGCACACAGACGATTGCGCCGTAATTCTTGTAGAGTTGCCGGATATTTTTTCTTCTTGAAATATTTTCTCCATTGGCATCTACCGAAGAAAACAATTCTTTTACCTGCTGACGGTAACGCTCGCTGACGGGTATATCCATTCCGTTTACATAGAGATGAGTCGCCGTATACTCTGAAACCATCTTTACCGCCACAAGATAACTCTGATGGCAGCGGACAAAATCATATGGCCGCAATTTTTCTGCAATATCATTTAACTTTTGATAACAGACATATGTCCCCTGCTGAGTATAAATCTTTAGCTTCCTGCGGTTACTCTCTATATAGTATATCGAAAAAATAGGAATCTGATATGTAACCCCATTAAAGGAAATGGGAAGGTATTTCGGTAAATATCTCAAATCTTCAAAATACCTCTTAAGCTCCTGCATAACTTGGCTCTCTGAAACCGGCTTCAAAAGATATGCAAACGCACCGTAGTGATAACATTCAAAAACGTGTTCTCTGGACGCTGTAACAAAAATGATATCCACCTGAATATCTTTTGTGTGGAGAAACTGCACTATCTGCATTCCCATACCATTCTGCATCATAATGTCCATGAACAGGAGCTGGCAGTCAAACTTTCCCCGCTCTATCGCCCAGACAATTTCATCTTTGCTGTGGAAGATGCATAGCGCCCAGTCATCGACAGCAAACATAATACGGTTAATAATCTCATATAAATTCTCTGCAAAAAGTGAATCATCATCACAAATCCCTATTTTTATCATATTCTGTTCCCTTTGCCATTTCCTTTCATAAGTATTATTCTATAACATTTATTGAATCCTTGCCATATTTTTTCTTATATTTCTTACACCAGTTCTTATAGGCATTTGAATAACAATGGAATAATCTTCCTAATAATTGAAACCTATTATAACACAGCTTACCCTATATTTTACCGCCATGTAACTTTTAGCATATATTATGTAACAATTACCTTTGCAAAAGAGAAAAAAATGAATTACGAGTTCTATTCGGCATATACACGTTTTCCCATATAATGCAATTAAGAGCAGAAAACCAAAATCCGGTCTCTGCTCTTAGCAATGATCCATTAACCTTATGTCGTTTTTCAGGGTTCACAGCAATCCCCACTCTCCCTG
Organism: uncultured Lachnospiraceae bacterium; assembly: GCA_947630925.1. Taxonomy (GTDB): domain Bacteria; phylum Bacillota; class Clostridia; order Lachnospirales; family Lachnospiraceae; genus Butyribacter. The sequence goes on along the minus strand of CANRJM010000030.1, from coordinate 13,328 downwards.
ATTTTCATGGCACTATTTTATATATCGCGTCTTCAAATGCCGCATGACTAGCCTCATGACCACCATCAATTTGTCCTCTATATTCTCCATTAAATCCATAATTTTTCTATATTGCTCTTGTGTTATTCCATATTCAAATAACAATCTACTTACCTCGCCATTATCAAATAACAACTGTTAGCGAAACTCGAGCAACTCAATTCTTTTTTCTAATAAAAACATAAACACATACAGATTCCCTGCTTACAAAATCGTAATGCAACTTTATTATTGCCAATTCAATGTAGCAAAATAAACCAGCCACGCCTGTGCCAAATCTTTCACAGATTGACTTGCATCAATCATATTTTTTAAATCAAATTTTATACGATCCGAATAACCTTGAGTACTATCAACCATTCTTTTTAATATTTCCTTACTCTGATGTTCTAAAATGCTGTTTACATCCATAACTCTTACTCCTCTAATATAGTGCTACCTTAATCACAGTATTCATTTTCACTCAATCCCACTAATCCCCTTCGCATACCTTGCAAGTCTCTCAGTCCTCATTTCTTCCATCTTACTATCCCAAGGTTCCACCTGGGTATACGCTGATGAAGGCAAAGAAATCAAGTTCACATCAAATTTCAATGATGGCTCTACTTTTGAACTTGCATTATGAAGTCGCATGGAAATCTGCCAGCCTTCATCACATACAACTTCTATGGTATTATTAGAACCTTCCTTAAAATCTATATGATAAAATTGCGAAGGCATCTTTAACACTGGGATTTTTGCTATTGGCTTTGCCTCTCCTGCAGCACAATTTAATGTTCCCATGATATTTACAGCCTCAACTCTTGTTGTCCTGTTTTTATCATTGGTAATTACTTTGTAAAAATCATTTTTCCCTAATAAATAGTGGATCAATAATTCTGGCACTTGCTTAGGGTTCTCTTTGTCTATCCTCTTTAGTTCATCAATAAAAGCCTGTAATACTGGAATATAATATCTCTCAGCCTTTTCTTCAACATCATTCCATAAAGCTGGCGTTCCTGCCTCTTTACTCCTATCCCTCATTTCCCTTAATTCCAAAAATAGAGGGACTACTTTGTCGAAGTAGTTCTTTGAACAGGAAAGACCTAGCCATTCCTTTCCAAAATCTATTGTATCGGAAAGGCGACTGTGTTTTACGGCATGATGGTTATGTTTACACGAAAGTCCTATCTCCCATCCATTTTGTTTTCTAATGCAGAGCACGTCCCTCACATCACCTTTAATCCCCGCTGCATCAGCTTGAAGTGATAGGTACAACGGATCATTCCCACACGCATTCCACAATTGTGGCTCTAATTGTAAGATAATGCGAACTGCCGCATACGCTGCTGCATCCAAGGATTGCTGCATATCTTCTGAAATACTATCATAAAGTTTTTTAGCAGTTTCTACTTGTGCAGAGTCTACTATGGTAACCCGCTGATTCGAATTAAGGCTTTTATATAATGCTACGACACATGCATATTCAAAAGCTTTTCCGTTTTTGGTCTGGATTCCTGATCCCATATCTTTTTCACTTCCTCCATCATAAGTATCTGCTTTAACTGTATTGCAACATATGTTGCTAGTTTTACCGGCACTGCATTTCCAATCTGCTTATATTTGCTAACCAAATCGCCAATAAACTCTACTTCTTTTGGAAATGTCTGAATTGCAGCTGCTTCTCTCCAGCTTAATCTTCTTGTTTCTCCACTATTACCAAAACGCCATAAATCCTTGTGTAACTTTACCATATCTGGTGAACCCGGATATAATGTTACTTGTTTTGCCATAGCAGGAATTGTATATGATACTTGATCCCAACCCCGTTTCCGGTTTCGCGACATATATCTGGACGAATATGGGGCATCACATATTTCCTCTTTTTTCGCTTTTGGTAAGTCCTTTAACGCTTGACGCATCGTCATAATTGGCATATCCGGTTCTGTAATCTCAAATTTATTTATCTGCAAATCTTTTCGGAAGCCACAAATAATCACTCTTTCCCTATCTTGTGGCACTCCAAAATTCTTTGCATTAAGTAACTGATAAAAAACATCATACCCACATGCTGAAAATTCATCTATGATTGCTTCGATAATTTCTCCATTTCCCATGGTCAACAAACCTTTTACATTCTCACCAACAAAGGCAAGAGGCTGTTTCTCTGCTACAATTTTTACATAATGCTTATAAAGGGCATTCCTAGAATCATCAATCTTGCGTGGTCCACTCAAACTAAACCCTTGACAAGGAAATCCTCCCAAAATAATATCAGAATCCGGAATCATGGCAATATCCACTTTTGAAATATCGCCACAGACCACCTCTGCTTTACTCCAGTTCTGATGAGTTTTACAAGCATCTGCATCAAAATCATTCGCCCAAACTGTGTGAAAGCCAGCATTTTCAAATCCAAGATCCAAGCCGCCAGCACCACAGAACAAGCTAACTGCCGTAAATTCTCTCATCGCTAAATCTCCTTCGCTTATAGACTGTCATCTTATATTATAACAAAAGACACCTTATATTACCATAAAAATTTTACCATCTAATCTCCAATTCTACTAATCTTAAAGACAAATTCCAGTCATAAAACAACTTTTTACGGTCTGTTTCTCCACCCTCATTTTAATTCCATTAACATTACATTGAAAAAGCAAAAATTCACTCCTCCATCATTTTGTACTTAACAAATCCCTATAAACTGCATTTTCCCCCACAAAATTTCTTCCCGAAGATTTCTGGTATGCAATATCAAAATATTTCTTTGCTTTTTCTATTTTTCCTGACACATACGCTACTTTTCCTGCCCACATCTCCCTCTCTCCAGTATCTGGTCTTTCCGGGTCGCAAAGAAATATTTTATCAACCCACTCATTGGCTACGTCAAGTTCGCGAAGTTCCATAGATAAGTCCAAAATATTAGCAACAATCCAATAACTCTCATCACTCTCATATTTATTATCCGGTAGTATTTCCCATGCTTGAAAAAGAACTTCTCTTGCTTCTTTTATTTTTCCACACTCACATAATTGGTTGAATTGATCCATCAATTCCTGCCCCTTCTTGTATAACTCCGTCACAACAGGAGCGGATTCTATACTCGTTTCTTTATATTCAACATTGCTATTACTATCATTGACTTTCTCTATATCATCTTTAATAAGCTCAAAATACTTTTCATCTTCATCCTCAAAAATACTTTCCCCTTCCAGCATATATGCTCTTAATAAATACTCTTTAGCAAGTTGGCTATCATCGCACTCACAATAGCACTGTCCTAACCGTAAATTGATTAAAGGATTTTCTATCCCGCCTGGACACTTTTCTGCTTCGCCAAAATATATCATGGCTTCTGAATATTGTGAACAATAATAATATACTTCACCAAGAGCAACATATATCCATGTACTTGCTTCCCATTCTACCTTTGGCTCAGGAACCAAACTAAGTGCGTTTTGATATTTTTCAACTGCTCTTTGGTACTTATCTTTTTCAAAGTAGGCATCGCCCGTTTCACATAACGCACAAATTCTATTGTATATTTTTTCATTTAATTCCATATATTCCATCCTCCTTCTTCTATCGTTCAAAAATTTCATTTTATTCTGTCGTAATTATTCTATATCAGAAATCCTTGTTAGCCAAGTTACTACTTCAATGGCGGCAAATATTAAGATAAAAAATTCAAATTTTCAATGTGAATATTTATCAAGTAATACTGAATAGCGATTTCCAAAACTAACAAGAGTGATATCCTTGTATAATACTTTGACAACCTTATGCTTATAATTACCAAGCACATCTATTTCCTGTAATTCAAGAAAATTTTCCTTTACTGCTTTTATTTTCCCTACAAAAAAAGTTTTTCCACTCTGTAATTTCTCCAATGAGATATCTATCATCCTGTTTTCTTTAATCATGGCACAAAAAAAATCTTTCCAAGAAAGAATAGAAACCTTTGGAGGACAGGATACATTCAACATTCCTTCCCTGTCAATAATTTTATCATGAAACTCTTCCACTTCTCCCCTTTCTATCTTTGTGATATCAGATATGCGCAACACTTTATACCCATCCATGTAAAAATCATACAAATAATGCACCAACAATAATTGCCTACTCATCATTATCGGAATTGCTGTTATTTCTTCATCATCCACCTCGTCCCTTTCTATTGTCACTTGCTTCTTATAATCAATACATGATTTTAAGATTTTTTCGTACTCTGCCATTGTCATTCCTCTCTTTCGTATTAATATCATTTTTTAATTTATAAACTTACTTTCGCGAATCCTTTCTTGGAATTCTTCTTTTCATTTCTCCATTGCTAACTTTTATTTTTAATCAGATGAAATTCCTACCCTTTGGGTATATAAAGCGCATAGTTTACTCGATAATCTCTTTTATATCAATTTTTTTCTAATTTCTTGTATTTTATATTTTCTCTCTATAACACTTACATCACATTGTTCAAAAAATTGATAAAAAACATTGCCTGCAGATAATAATTTTAAAAAAAATTCTTTTTTATCTAGCATATATTTTTTATCTCCTATAATGATCAAAAGTCCATTTCTATTCCTTAGTTCACTTCTCAATATTACATTTAGAGGCTGATCAGGAAAGCAAAAACTCGTTTCCTGCTTACCACCTACCATTTCATCTAATGCATCTATAAAGTATGACCACAACTGATCAACATAATCCCATTGTGCCAATCCCAAAATCTCTTGAGTAAAATATTTTATTACAATTGCTCCTTCCACATAGAAACGGTCCGTAACTAATTCTGAATCCGTATCTGGCTTTATTTTAACAAAATGATTTTTATGTTTAATATAAGTTTCAACCGTTATCATTATTATATCATCTCCCTTAAGTCTTGAGCAAAAATATTTTGTAATTTCTTACTTCTTTAATAAAATATCACAATTTTAAACCAAAAAACAGCCCTATATCATAATAAGGCTGTTTATGGAAATTTTATGGAATAATTTTTGAAACAATCTCCCGCTTTTGTACACATTTCCAACATCGATTATGCTGAAATATCAGCCAAAAAGGTTTCGTGTTAACAACATAAATCTAATATATAATCTTCTATGGAATCTTTAATGATTTGAACAATAAATAATAAACTATTCTCATTTATTCAAATCGGCGATATACATTCTGTTTCAAATTTTCATATTTATCTAAGACATTTCTTTCCGAAGTGATTATCTCTAAATTCTGAACTTCTTCATATTGATAATTACCATCATCCAGTTTTTGAGAGTCCACTATGTTCGTTTCCCCCTCGGCAACCGGAAATTTAGAATAAGATGCTGTACTAGGCAGGAATGTTTTTTTCTCTTGCGCAGAGAATGTATACCCATCAACTGCTTGCAAATTCTGCAAAAATAGAAAATATTTTTCTCCTGCCTTCATTAACTGATAACCACCTGTTGTACTATAAGCCTCGTTGGCTGTATAAGAAAAACAAGCCGGTTCATAAACAAATATCGACTGCTCTTTTTTTAAGTCGCCCTTAAATACTTCCTCAACAATTACTTTGGTTTTTGTGGTCTCCGAAGGATACAGTTTTCTTTCATTTGTTGCAGACACTTTTACCACAGCATCAGAAAGTTCCAACATATTATCCAAATCAGTTACTTGTTTATCAAAAACACTTCCTGATTCTACATCTTCCAAGCAGACACTATATTCTGAAAGTGCTTCCGTTTTTTCCATTTGTTCAAAGGATTTGTATCCCGTATAGCTGCTTCGGATAAAAATGCCAGCCACGATACACAATGGAATCAATGAAAAAATGATTACAAAAAACAGTTTCGTTTTCTTTGTCATACTTCTTCCCCCATTTGATTTGAATGAGTGGTGCTCACTTCCGTTATTCTGCCATCGCTCATTTTGATTTTTACATCTGCAAGCGTTTCTATATCATCCTTATTATGGCTTGCCATAATCACCAATGCCCCTCTCGCCTTTTCTTTCTGTATCATATCATAAAATAAATTTATACCCTCTTCATCCAAAGCATTTGTAGGCTCATCTAAAACAAGAATATCTGGAGATTCCATAATCGCCTGCGCAATTCCCAAGCGTTGTTTCATTCCCAGTGAATATTTTGATACAGCACGTTTATCTGTATCGTCCAATCCTACCCGCCGAATCGCAGTGCGTATTGCCTCCTCCGAAATCACTTTCCTGATATCTGCAAGCAATTTCAGATTTTCATATCCGGTAGCATAAGAAAAAAACGAGGGATTCTCAATAATAGCACCTACATTTACGGGAAAATCTATATCTTGACCTATAATCTTGCCATCCACATTGATTGTTCCGCTGTCTGAAAAAATCAATCCCAAAATGCATCGCATAAGCATTGTCTTTCCTGAACCATTTCTCCCATAAATTCCATATACTGTCCCGGGTTCAAAATTGCAGGAAACATCCTGCAACACAGGATGGCCTTTCATCGTTTTGGAAACATTTTTTACCTCTATCATTTCTTTTTAACCTCCTATAAAGCTAAAACACTGTACGATTCCCGTTTGATGCCCCGGCTCTATATAACTCAGAAAACTAAGCAGGGGGATATGAATAACTTCACTCAAAACAAACAACGAAATGAACAGTATAAAAACCAGAGCTGCCAACAGGATTGGCTTTAGCTGTCTGAGGGCTTTCACATAGCCCAATCCATAGGTCAGTAATCCAATACCGCCTGACATCAAGCCGATATTAAAAATAAAAAGAAGGTTATAGATGTACGGATTCTGTATCGACCAGAAATCATACAAATATTCTGGTTGATAACTACGAATCAAATCATAGTCCATTCGTCCCCATACATTATCTGAGGCGGATGTTGGAAATGCAACAAAGCATAGGAGCTGATTCATTATAAGTACAGCGGTAAAAGCAAGCATAGTAAGACCAACTGTCACAAAAGCATTTCCATATACAAACTGCCGCCTGTCCATCCGAAGCAGCATATGCAGTTCGTCATTTTTACTTCGATATCCGGCACATAAAGCCGCTGCCAATAAAGGAAAAAGAAAAGTAATTAATCTTCTAATTACACTTGTATCAGTTGAAATCATCAAAAAATTATCTGCCGCACTCCTCACATACACAGCATCCTGCTGGTAATTTAATGCATATCCGGTCAAAATACCAACAATGCTTAACAGAAAAAGAATAGCAAAGCATAACTTGAATTCAAAACGATTTATTTGGTTTTTGATTAAAACAGCAATATAATTCATTTTTCCTCCTGCCTCCTGTTTCCACTTAAAATTTATTCTTCATTCATATATAATAACCAACCCAAAAAGACTTTTTGGACAAAATTTTTGAAATTATTCAATTTTTTTACAGCGCCCTTACTATGAATGCTGTCATGCTGATTGCCATGTCCAGTCTGCCGAAAAGCCAATATGGTGAGGCAACCGGTTATTTTATGATGTCAACCTCTCTGGGAGTTGCAGTCGGACCGTTTTTTGGAAAATTGCAGAATAAAATCGGCGACAATGCTATATGCTATCCTTGCATTACCGCACAAGTGATCGGTATCATGCGTGAAATGATGTTGCTATTTGCTTCCCATTTTTCTCCATAACGGCACAAACAGGAGAATGCCTACCAGCATAGCTCCGCAGTCCGCGATAGGAGTTGCCCACGCGATGGCGTTAGCGCCCGCCAGGGAATCCAGAAGGAACATAAACGGCACGTCCAGCCCGCCTTTTCTCAGCATGGACAGCACCAGCGGTTTCCCTTTTTGTCCCACAGACTGAAAGATAGAAATAATGACCGTTGTAATTGCCGTGAACGGTCCTGTGATGCAAATGATTCTCTGGAACATACTGCCGTACCGCACAGTCTCTGCGTCATTGATGAATGCCCGTACCAGCGGATTCGCACAGGTGAATAAAAGAATCGCCCCGACCGTCGTAACTGCCATGCTCAAAATAAGGGTTACCTTGATGGCGGAGCGCATACGCCGAATATTTTTGGCGGAATAGTTATACCCAATCAGAGGAATAACGCCTTGAGAAAGACCGTTGGCAATAGCAAATGCCAACATATCGATTTTCTTAGCAATGCCGATTCCTGCCACCGCCGCGTTGGAATAATTGACCAGCAGTTTATTGAGGGTGATGTTAGAGAATATCCCCATCAGGTTCATAATACAGCTTGGCAGTCCAACCAGCAGCACCTCTTTGGGGATACCATCCGAAACAGAATAGTATCGGGGGTTCAAAGACAGATGAAATTTTCCACGTTTTCCAAGAATCAAAACCACAAAATACAAAGTAGCAATCAAGTTAGAGAGCATCGTGGCGATTGCTGCTCCTGTGATCTCAAGATGAAAACCGAAAATAAATACGGGGTCCAACAGTATATTGAAGCCACCGCCAAGCGCCACGCCAAAACTGGCCTGCCCGGAATATCCCTCCGCCCGGACAAGATGCGCAAGGGCAGCGTTCAGCACCGTCGGCACCGCTCCTACTGTCAGCGTCCAAAAAAGATAACTGTTGCAGTAGTCAAAAGTATAGGTATCTGTTCCGACTAAAGGAAGAATCACACGGCGAAAAGCTAATATCACAAGCCCATATACAAGCGCGACTGCGGTCGCTGTCCAAATGCAGAACGCAGAGGTTTTTCGAGCCTTTTCCGTATCGCCCAGCCCTAAACTGCGAGAGACGAGACTGGCGCCGCCGATACCAAAGAGGTTTGCCATACCTGTGGTCAGCAGAAATAAAGGCATAGCGAGGGATGCGGCAGCCACTTGATTTGGGTCGCCCACCTGACCGATGAAGAAAGTGTCCGCCATGTTGTAAATGACAGTGATGATCTGGCTAATTACCGTAGGAACTACCAAAGCGATAACTGCCCGTATGACTGGTGTTGTTTCAAAAAGTTCTATCTTGTCTGTTTTCATGCCTGCACCTCATTCTCTGAATTTTTGAGCAACAAAATAAATCCTCGAACCGCCGTCCGGTAGCTGTCCCCGACGTCAACCGGGAATTGCCGGAAGCAGCCGGCCTCCTCCTGACAAACTAACAGTGTTAGTATATCAGTCAAAATATTCCTTATTGTCTATTGTATTCAATCTTTTCTTAAGCAAAGATTGAAAAGAACAAAAAATATTTTCTTTTGATACCTCAATCAGCCTTTTAACTTAATTCACTTTATCCCTATCTCTGAAACTTTTAATTTTAATTGATTCCAATCATTGATAGATTTTTCCAATCTGCTTAGTCCCTCTGCTGTTATTTTGTAATATTTTCTTTGGGGTCCTCCCGATTCATTTCCAAAATAAATATCTGTCGCTTTTTCTTTATTTAATCTTCTTAGAATTGCATAAAATGTGCTGTCATTTACTTCCGAAAATATGATTTTCATTTCTTGCATCAATGGATATCCATAATAATCTTTTTGGGACAATTTATATAGGATACACATTTCTAAAACACCCTTTTTAATTTGTGCATCCATACGAATCACCATATCCCTTTTTATTTTTTTTGACATACGCCCAATATACCAACATAACAGGTATGCAAAGCAAATACGGAGTAAATATAAATCTTATCTCTTCCAGATTTTCCATGTGCTTCAGATAATCATAGTATAAAATCAATCCGTACATCATTGTTATATTTTGTATCGTACAAAAAAACATATATACATTGCCTTGCAGCATCTTTCTTATAAAAATAACCGTTGCAATCCCCAGCAAAAACAGGCAACAATATATCACGATTCTAAGACAATCCCCTAATAAATCCAAAGGTGTAATAATGTTATTTTTGGCAACATATGGCACAATTACAATAACACCGAATTGAAGGAAGAGAAAGAACAATCCAATGGCAATTTGGCTTTTCCAAAAAAGTTTTTTCTTCTTTTCTGTCAGTGTGATAATTTCAATTACACAACTATTTCCTGCTAAAAACCAGACAAGCACAGAACTAAATATCACAAAGAGACAAACCGAAAAAACAGTTGAATATGTGCCAAAGGAGACAATCATACCGAAAATTGCAATAGCTAACAAAGCAATCTTCAAGAAAATTGTCTGCTTTCTCCTTCTTTCTATCGAATCCGGCTGATTCCTCATTTCCCTTACAAACAGTTTAGGATCTCCATATTGTTCCATCACTTCCTGCTCAGATGCTCCATCCTGCAAAGCAGACTCAAAATACACATTAATATCCCCTATAGTTTCCTTTATTTCTGATGAACTAAAATACCAAAACATTGCATTTTTAATGGCAAGTAGATATTTCTCTTTCATATTGACACACCTCCATATGAAATTTTTTTACATCTTTTACTATTATTATATCAACTATTGTTCAAAAATCAATAGTTTTAATCAATCATATTTTTTTATTATGTTATTATTGGGGATTAGCTTATTTTCTCCTAGCAAGCGGGTACGAGAGTCTCGAGCACCTTACATTTAGTGCTTGCCGGCATAGTGCATTTTTACAGTGGAGCAGATATTTTATCATCCCCAATCGGAATAGCGGACTCAAATAAGTGGACTACTTCACTTTTTCCCTCTGCGGGAATAGAGAAAGAATAGTTTTTATCACTTCCATTCGCATCCCCAATAAAATCCGTCCCGGTTCCACGAAGGGCGGCATACCTTGTTTTTCCCTCCTTATCCTTACCAACAAAAACCGCATTGTGGTAATGTTCGCTTTCATATACAAGCCCTGTTTTTGTGCAAAATCTGACAATTTCTGTATTAATTTCACGCCTTGCAGATAGCAAATAACCTTGGTCTGATAACGGTATGGCTTAGGCAATAGCAGCTTCTTTTCTGCTAGCTTTGGCCTTGAAACAGAAACAGACGTTTGTATTGCCGTTTGTCCTGTAATCCTCTGTACTGCTTCTAAAAATATAAATTTTTGACTTTTATTAAATAATCAAGAGCTAACCTTCCACCAATTCCCCTGCTCCACCACATCCATTTACCATCGGATATTTTAAACTATCGTAGGTTTTTGTGGTATAGGTATTACCATAAAAATGAACAAGTTCGTATGGTTCATAATTCTTCAGATAGGTCAATAAGTCCATTTTCTAAAGTGCCGGAGAGAGCAGGAACGGATGGCTGTGGGAGCGACGGGGACAGAGGGAAGTCATGGAATATGCGGAAGTGCTGCATGGAAGCATTGCAGAGGGTTCCACAGTGCGCAAGATCCTTGCGTTCCGTGAGCAGATAGGAAATATTTAACTTGCCAAAAGAGAATGCCGGTTGTATGATCAAGGAAGAAACAGGTCTAAAGTCATTTTCCTTAAGGGACAGTCTTTTTCATGTCAACTGACAATTCGTTTACTTCATCTTTAATCAAAAATTTGTTGCAAGATTGGTATTTTTTTAATACAATATAAATGAAGAATATTGTAATCAAGCAGGAGCCATACTATTAAAGGAGGTGTTAGATATGGCAACTTCCAGTATTACTAAAAATTTTGTCGTTTCCGGGACAAAGCAAGTAGAGATGTTCGCCAATGCCATTGAAGAATCATATCAGGAATCTCTTCATAGAGCACCAACACCTAATCTGAAGATTACACATTTAAGGGGCTCTGAAGAAGTAAAGAAATTCATGGCAAAGAGGAAGAACGCAAATGATTAATGACGTAACTGTCTTTAACATTCGTGAATACTTGTCTGTCAAGGACGATAGAGTTCTCGGAGAGGAAGCATTACGTGGAATCCTCTCCGAGTTTTCGTGTAAGAGGAATTCCGATGTTGAAAGATTTTTGAAAGAACAATCCATTGAATTTACTAAAAAGAATCAGTCTGTAACATATTTGGTATTTACAAATCAAGATGCAGAATTGGTTGGGTATTTTACAATTACAATTAAGCCTATTAGTGTAAATTCTGATAGTTTTAGTAACACAATGAAACGTAAGATTGCCAGAGTGGGTGAATTGGATGAGGAAAATGGTACATATACGCTTTCGGCATATCTGATAGCACAACTGGGAAAGAATTTTACAAACGGTGCCAATGAAAGAATTACAGGAGAGCAGTTACTACAGGCGGCAGTGAATACAATTAAAGAATTACAGTATATGGCGGGTGGTATGGTTGTTTTTCTTGAGGCAGAGAATGAAGAAAAGCTGATGCGTTTTTATGAAGATAAGAATGGATTTAAGCGCTTTGACACGAGAGAAATAAAAGCAGGCACAGAAGATGCACATATTTTGGTGCAGCTTCTGAAAGTATTATGATAAAGGATCATGACTAAATATGGATCAGATTGTCGAACAGTTGATACAGATAAACACGAAAGATTGGTTAGATATAGTTGGAATTATTCTTCCGATTTTATTAACCATTATCATAATATTCCAAAACAAAATATATTCTCATAGAACAGATGTGTTGGAAAAGAAAATTTATAACAGCGATCAGATTAATCGATATTATAATTATATCTTAGATATATTCAATACATATAATGATTTTTGTGATACGATTTTTAGATCTGGATTTGATGATAATGTAAAAAGTGGTAATGTATTTTTAGCTAATACTTGGGTAAATAACTTGATTAGTATGAGAATAACAATAGGAAGGAATTTAGATTTGGCTAAACTTATCTTTGGTCAAAGCAATAAGGAATTATATTGTATGATAGAAGAAAGATTTGAACTTGCAATGGAGATTATTAGCAAATAATTAGAATATATTAATAGTGGGAGAATCTAATTGAAATTCCTGTCGAAGTGTGTTAGTATTCCATTATGGAACCCATGACAAGGGTGGTAGTCTCCCGAGCTTAATGACCGGTTTGCCGGAATACATAGGAAGGTGGCGCCAATGACCGCTGCAGATATCTTCTTGATATTTATAGGGATAATCGGCTTGCTGATTGCTCTTGGTAGCTTTGTTATAGCGTTGCTTGCCTTTCTCGACAGAGATAAGGATCGCAAGCGAAAAAAATAATGCCCACCCTGTTGCGACCAGAATGGGCGCCTCTCACCGAGAGGTAACTGCCTTTGCTTGGGATACTCCACCTTTGGAGTGGGGCTCCTATGGGGCACCTGTTAGCAGCAGGTGCCCTTCTTTACGTTCAATATACCATATTCTGTGCGGAGTTTCAAGTGTTTTCTTTTTGAAGATGAAGTTAATTCCATATATTGAGAAGATTTTAATAATGACTCTTGGAGATAAAATCAGAAAATATCGAACATTAAAAGGTCTGACACAGGCACAGCTTGGCTCTATAGTCAAGCTTACTGGAGACAGGATCCGGCAATATGAA
>CANRJM010000029.1 GCA_947630925.1 uncultured Lachnospiraceae bacterium | reverse complement strand
GAAGGAAACAGTTCTGAGGTCATTTTTCTTTAGGGACAGTCTTTTTCATGTCAACTGACAATTCGTTTACTTCATCAGATGTAAAGAAAAGGTTGGAAATTGTCGAATAACTGTTATATAATTAGGACAAGCTATAGAAGAAATTCTAAAGAAACTCTTGCATAGAATATACAAAGATGGTATAATTTTAAACGTTATTAAATAAGATAGCCTAAGAAACAGGTTGGATGTATTATAGCATTCATAAGTCCTGTGGAGATAGGTATTTAGGTTGTCTTGGTTTTGCGAGACAATTTTTTGTTGGATTAATTCTATATAATTTTATAGGCACTTGCGAAACAAGTATAAGCTCTTAATTCCAACAAGGCAAAATCAGGTATAGCCTGATGTTCAGAAGGTGTATGTAGAAAGCAGGAGTTCAGGACACGAAAACGAAGCAGATAGAGATATCTGCTGGCAAACGAGTATGAACCACGAGCACTTACGCTATCAAAGTCTTTAAGCTGTCGGATGATACGGTTAGCGTATTTGGGGTTGTTTTCGGTAACCCATGCCTCAATTCCGGAGATATCAAAAAGCAGCATGGATGCTTTCTGTTTATCAATCCGTTGGCATATCGGTTCGGTCAGGTCAACTAGATGATCGAACATGGATTGTAAGTCCGGCAAAAAATCCTGTTTGAAACGGGTAAATTTAGAGGCATCGGGTACTGCATTAAAGCCGCAGAAATCTCTTAATTCCTGAGAAAATTTTAGGAATACGATCAAGAGAGAGGTTGTTGGGATCGAGAAAATAAGCTGTAATAACAGGGACCTGAGCATTGGATAAAGAAGATGTTTCCGGGGTCTGCCGATGGAAGCACAAAAATGGGAGACAAAAGACGCCGGGACAATTTTATCAAGGTTGATGGTTTCCTCGAGGATGGAAGGGAACACATGTTTATCGTTATCAAATTTATTTTGGCAATCGGTAAAAATATATGCCAAAGAAAGCTGTTTGTATGGTATCATATAGGTACAACTCCTTTCTGGGTGGATATGGTTCATTGTTATGGCATCTTAATTGTACCATAAATCAGTGAGGAGTTGTTTTGTTTTGGCAAAGAAAAAAGTCTGAATTTATGCGGACTATAGCGTTTCGCAAACGCCTATATACATTTAAGAAGAAAGGACATAATATACAATAATGTATATTTATTATAAAGTACATGGAAAAAGAAAATGGTAAGCAAGATAATTTAAAAATTATCTTTTCACTGATTTCACTTTTTTTGATGATACCACCATTAATAAATGGCGATGACAGTTATTATAGGACACTTTTCATTTTTTTGATAAATAGGGTTATTGATATGTTTTTCAAAAGGAAAACTAATGAAACGTCATTTTTTATGGTATGGTCGTTGTTTAATCAATGGATAGGTGTTGTGGCATGTGCTATTGCTTTTTGTTCAATAGCACCAGATTTTGCAGAAATTTGTAAATCTTATTCTAATCAAATTAATATAGTATTGTTTGTATCTGCAATATCATGTGTATTAAAAGAAATGGTTGCATTGATTGTTATATCCGTAAAGGAAAGTTTAATTAAGGAAAAAATAAAAAGTGAAGTGAGTGAAATGAAAGGAGAGTCTTTATGACAGGTGTAGAATTGGGTTTTGGAATTTTAATAGGAGTAATTGTTTTGATTTTGGTTGTTTCTGTTGTTACTGTAGCGGTTACTAAAGCCAACTCTAAAGAAATAAATAGTATGCGAAATGTATATTTAGGAAGATTGGAAAATAGTGATGCATCTATACAGAATGCAATGAAATATTTGAAGTTGACAAATGGAATAAAACAACTGAATGGAGAAAAGAAGTAAATGGGAGAAATACATCCAGACAGAGAAAGTTATGAAATGATTTGGGAAAAGGTAATTAGCAAAGAACTTGACAATTACCAAGCACTATATGTGAATTGTATAGAATTTATTCCAAATGTTAAAGAAGAAATATGGGAAAAGTATATTTCGCTAAATGCTTATTGTAAGAACAATTATATGAAATCTACAGAAGGGAAAATAGATAGGCATAAAGTTGCTGCATGTTATATGATTGCGGTTGCAATGTTAAGACCTATGAGGTTTGTGGAAAAAATTGATAATAAGGAAGTATCTTTAGCAATTAATGAAACATTAGCGGTTACTGTTGGGCTATCTTTAGTAAGAGCATTTGCGATTGCGGCAATAAGAGAGAATAAAAATATAAGAAAAGAAGAGGCAGATATATTGGTTGCAAAATTTGAAGATGGAATAAAAGTTCCAGAAGGGCATTTAATAAATCATGGTGTCTACTTGGATAATTATGCAAATGAGATTTATTTTACAGCATCGGAGGGAAGAATTTGCATTTTATCTTTGGCACATGAGTTATATCTGCTAGAGGTAATAACAAGAATTAGTTAAAGAAAAGGAAATCGGATTTTTCGATTTCCTTTTTGGTTATATTGGATATGTGTTTATCTGATATGAGGGAAGTGCGGTGAAATAGTGTGGTTTTTTACAAATTAAATTAACTTTTTAAGAAGATTGGAGTGAGAATGTATGAAAAAAGATAGTGCTGTTGGCTCTAATTCGGATGAAGATATGGTTGTGCTGCTCCTTGGACTGTTATATTTAATACTAATGGAAGATATCGATATGGGGAAATTATGGACGGAATATGTGGAAGAAATAAAACTAAAAAGGAGATTTTTTCCTAAAAGTCAATTGTTAGAAGAAATAAAAAAGGTAATTCCGTATGCAGCTAATACAATCAAGAGAGGTACGAAATTATACAGAGCACGTTCATATCATACCAGATTAGAATATGCAAAGAATGAATTACCATATATATTGTCAGAATTTCAAAATGATTTTCCGGATATTGACTGGGAATTGGGGGATTTTCAAAATGCATTAATGTTTTCCTTTTTAGATATTGTTAATAAAGATGGAGAAACAATTAATCAAAGAATTACGGAATTAAAAGGAAATAAAGGGAGTTTCTATGGTTATGATGAAAAGGAATCAGATGCCCCTGCAGCAGGATATGCAGGGAATGGGCGAGCAAATGCAAGATATATCAGTTTTTTATATACTGCACTTGATGTTGAAACGGCAATTATGGAAATAGCTCCCAAGATAAATCTGCCTATTAGTGTTGCTGAAATTGAGCTTAATAGAGATATAAAAATTTTTGATTTTAGCATTTATCGCCAAGGAGAAGAGGGGATAGGTATAAAATTAGATTCTTTATCAAGATTATTTTCTTCGCCTAACTATAATGACGAAAGTGAATATTTACCTACACAGTATCTGTGTGAATATATTAGGGAACTTGGATTCGAAGGAGTTTGTTTTAAGAGTTCTGTCAATTTAGAACACAAGAACTTAGTGATTTTTGATTGTGATAATGCAACGAAATCATATAAAATAAATGGTTCAAAGGTATATAATGTGAGTGAGCAAAAAATCAAATTTGAACAGATTTTGCCACAGTATTAAATAATACATGGGAAGATACAACTATGTGAAAGTTTTTTGAGGAGGGGTAAAAGGGTTGAAGAAATTTAATATGAATTTTAAAACTGATAAAGTTATTGATTTGTGGGTGGCGTTGAGTGATAAAGGACTTCTTTGTTTTGACTGGTTACAATGTTATATATTTTGTGTTTGTGAAATCAATACTTGTCAACCATACAGACTAAAGAAAAGAGGAAATGCTATGATAGAGAAAGCTTTTGAGGAACTGCAAATCAAGGGACGATTTTATGTTTAGTGTTATCATGAGGAATCCAAAGTTTTGCAAACCATTTTTGGAACGTGTACTTGGAATAAAAATATCCCATATTGAATATCCGAAATCACAGGAGACAATTGATATCTCTGCAGATGCCAAAAGTGTTCGTCTTGATATCTATGTGGAGGATGGAAACAATACGGTTTACAATATTGAAATGCAGACAACGGAGAATAGGAATCTTCCAAAGAGAACTAGATATTATCAGGATATGATTGATTTGAGTATCTTGGAAAAGGGAGAAAACTACAAAGATTTGAAACGAAGTTTTGTCATTTTTGTCTGTACCTTTGATTTATTTGGTGAAGGGCGGCATATTTATACATTTGAGAACCGCTGCCTTCAAAATCCAGAATTAGGTCTTGAGGATGGCACAACGAAGATTATTTTGAACACAAAGGGTACGTTGATGACGTTACGCCGGAGATGAAAAGATTATTGAATTTCATTGACGGCAAGGAACCGGAGAATGATTTTACCAGAGGGTTGGATGAGGCAGTGCAGTCTGTCCGGAAAAATGAGAAGTGGAGGTTGGATTATATGACTTTGCAGATGCATTATCAGGAAAAGTATGAAGAAGGAATTGAATACGAAAAACTGGAAACGGCAAGAAGGCTGATTGAATTAGGGAAATTATCCTTGGAAGATATTGCTGTAGGAACAGGACTATCACTTGAAAAGGTAAAGGAGATTGCCGATATGCAACCAGTTTAAATTATTTATCCGATTTTTTGTAATTTTTATTAAGAAGATTTCTTAAGAAGGTGTAATTCCCTTCAATCAAATCAAGGCATCCTATACAGAATGCCTTGATTCATTTATACTAAACCCACCTTAACCATTTATATTTTTATAAACTAATTTTTTCTTCTTTCCCACATAAATTTTAGCCTTCTTAACCTTGCTTTTTTTTAGGCTTTTCTTGAGCTGTTTTGCCATCTTCTTATTCCTCACATAAAATTTGATGCCGGAACGGGTGTCCCGCAAACTTTCTTTTGCGAATGTCGGCATTTTCTTCGTTCCCTCTAAAGTAATGCTTTTTAATTTCTTACAGTCTTTAAATGCCTGTACTCCAATCGTATTCACTTTAGAAGGCAGGGTCAGCTTGGAGATTCCGCTGCGGGTAAAAGCGTATTTTTCAATGCTTTTTAAAGTTTTTGGCAAGGAAAGTTTTTTTAATTTTTTAGTATTACAAAATGATGTCCCGTCAATAAGTTTTACTTTCGTTTTAGACATATCCACTTTAGTCAATTCTGAGCACGTACAAAAAACAAGAGAATCTATTTTTTCCACAGAGGCAGGAAGGGTGATTTCTTTAATATATCTAAAGCTGTTAGTATCGGTAAAACAATAATGATCTAATTCTGTAGTGCCTTCTGCAACCTTATATTTCTCCGGAATGTTTAGTGTATATACCAGTTTCTGCGGATTTGTTTTAGAATACAGTGCGTTATTCTTATAAACATAATTATTCAAACTATCAGGTACTACGTACTAAACTTTTTGTTCAACACCAATCAGTCGAATGAATTTCATGCTCTTCGGAATGTTGACTTTGGTCAGATTCGGCCAAGTATCTTGAAAAACAATGTCTGTTACACAGTCCGGCAAAGTCACCGTTTGGTATGATTGTATCAAAGGAAAGCGTTTCTTAGAGTCCGTAACAAAATGGGTTACCGGATAAATCTTCCTGGCAATACGGATTTAATATATCTATGAGAGAAGTATGCAAAAAATAAAAAATGTGTTATTATAAAAAGGAATGACTTTATTATCAGGTATTCATGAAGTTACCGAGTAATGGAGGTAGGATATGAGTAACGGTAGAAGAGATTTTGAACCAATGCTAAATATTCCGAGTATGGAGGAATTAGACAGGCAGTGGCAGGAGCTGCAGGCAGAAAGTGATATATCCCAGTCTTCTCTGGGGCAGAATCGTTCAAAAGCCCGGTTTCAAAAAGAAACCGCCATGCCGGAACAAAGGGAAAAGAATCATCATACATCAAAAAAAGCAGGGAAAGGGAAAAAGAAGCACAAGCGGTTCAAAAAACTGCGCTTATTTATTAAGATATTTTTTTTATTAGTACTTTTGGTCATTCTGGGCGTATTGGTTATATTTTATTATAAATACGGTGATGATTTGCTGCGATGGAAGAACGAGGCAAAGGAGGTTGTGGAGCAGTCGAGCAAAAAGACTTTTCGCGCTTCGGAAACAAGTACAATTTATGCGTCCAATAAGACGCCTGTTGCAAAGCTGCGCGGCGATAAGGATTCCATTTATCTGAATTTTGAAGATATTCCGCAGGAAGCGATTGATTGCATGATTGTGACGGAGGACAGGGATTTTTATGAGCATTCCGGCGTCAGCATCCTGTCGTTTGGAAAGGCTGCGGTATTATATGTAAAAGGGAAAATAACCGGAGAAGGGATTTCGCGGGGCGGCAGCACGATTACACAGCAGGTGGCAAAAAATGTCTTTTTGTCCAATGAACAGACGGAAGAGCGGAAAATCCGTGAAATCTTTATTGCCCTGGAGTTGGAAGATAAGTATACAAAGAATGAAATTATGGAATTTTATCTGAATACGAGCTGTTTTGCCAACGGCCATTTTGGGATTGAAGCAGCAAGTAAGGCATATTTTAGTAAGTCTGTCAAAGAACTTGACGTTGCAGAGATCGCATTCCTGTGTGCGATTCCAAACCGTCCAACGTATTATAATCCATTGGAGAATTATGACGCTGCGAATGAAAGGAAAGAGCGTATTTTAAAACAGCTTCTGGAAGAAAAGAAAATATCTGCTGCGGAATATAGCGATGCGGTGTATGAGAAAATCGTACTGGATCCGGCAGAGGCGATTAAAACGCAGGATTATATGACCACATATGCTATTTTTTGCGCAACAAAATCTTTAATGCGTTTGCAGGGCTTTACATTTCAAACAGAATTTAAGACGGATCAGGAAAAGGAAAAATACGATCAGGAGTACAAAGCTCTGTATGAGGAATGCCATAGCGCCTTATATACAGGCGGATACCAGATCTATACGTCTCTAAGCGCCAGCAAGCAGCATAAACTGCAAAAGGCGGTAAATCAGACATTGTCTGGATTTAAGAGCAAAACAAAAGACGGTATTTTTAAATTGCAGGGCGCGGCAACCTGTATTGATAATGAGACGGGATTTGTGGCAGCCATTGTCGGAGGGAGAAAACAAAAGAGCATTACAGGATATACCCTGAACAGAGGATTTCAAAGTTATCGTCAGCCGGGAAGCTCCTTTAAACCGTTGGTTGTCTATACACCGCAGTTGGAGCGGAATTATACGCCAAGTACTATTGTGGACGATACTTATTTTGAGGGCGGTCCAAAGAATTCTGATGGAACGTATTCCGGTAAAATTCCGTTGCGTACTGCCGTAGAAAAATCGAAAAATGTAGTTGCATGGAGATTGTTTGAGGAACTGACTCCTAAAGTGGGGTTATCCTATGTTTTGAAAATGAATTTTTCAGAGATTGTTGACAGTGATTATTATCCAGCTGCTTCTCTGGGCGGGCTGACCAATGGCGCCAGCACGGTGGAAATGGCGTCCGGGTATGCTGCCATTATGAATGACGGGATTTACCGCGATCCAACCTGTATTAAGAAGATTACGGATTCTTCAGGCAATGTTATTGTAGATAACCGTAAAAATCAGGAACAGAAGCAGGTGTATAAAAAGGAAGCCGCCCGTAACATGACAGATATTTTGCAGGGCGTTATGATCCGCGGTACGGCGCGCGGAAAGGGATTGACGAATATGCCGAGCGCGGGGAAAACCGGAACGACGAGCGACAAAAAAGACGGCTGGTTCTGCGGCTATACTCCATATTATACTACAGCCGTATGGGTAGGCTATGATGCTCCGCAGACATTGAGCGATTTGTATGGTTCAACGTATCCTTTGACAATATGGCATGATTATATGGAAGATATTCACAAGGATTTGGAGCGAAAAGAATTTAAAGAAAATGAAAGCAGGACGAAGAAAAGCGTGGGGACTACGGTAAAGGATACCGATGAGGAGGATGATGAGGATTGGGATGCGGTGGAACCAACAAAGAAACCGGCTGCTACTAAGCGTCCCAAAAAGACGCCGACGCCTGTAAAGGTTAAAACGCCAAAACCTACAGAAGAAGCAGTTTCGGAAGAGGATGAAGAGATAGAAGATATTCCGGACGAAGAGGAAGAGGTAGAAGATATTCCGGATGATGCCGGGGAATAGGTCACAACATGGAATGGAGAAGATATGGTCAGTATCAGTTTATGTATGATTGTAAAAAATGAAGAGCAGGTAATTGCGCGCTGCCTGGATAGTCTGGCTCCGATCATGGATGAGATTATCATTGCAGACACTGGTTCCGTGGATGCGACAAAGGAGATTGCGCGGCGTTATACAGATAAGATATACGATTTTGCATGGACCGGGAGTTTTGCAGATGCGAGAAATTTTGTGGCTTCTAAAGCGACGAAGGAATATATTTATACGGCGGACGCAGATGAATTTCTTGATTCATCCAATCAGGAGAAGTTAAAGCAGTTAAAGTCAATCTTGCTGCCGGAGATAGAAATCGTACAGATGCTCTATTGCACAAAAGGCGTAAATAATACGGTATATAATTTTGAAAAAGAATACCGGCCCAAATTATACCGCCGTCTGCGTCAATTTGTCTGGATTGATCCGATCCATGAAACGCTTCGGACGGATCCGCTTGTGTTTGACAGCCAGATTGAAATACAGCACTGCCCGGTCGGCAATCATGCACAGCGTGATTTGCAGGCATTGCTGGAGGCAGGGCGAAAGGAACGTTTATCACAAAAGCTGCATCATATGTATGCGATGGAATTATATAGGTCCGGAGAGAAGAAAGATTTTATTGAGGCAGTTCCCGTATTTGAGAAAACGCTCAAAGAAGCCGGACGCAGTATGGATGAAATAAAAGAAGCCTTGTGCGTTTTGGCAAGAGCATACCGCCTGCAAGGAGAAATTGCGGGATTTTTTGGAGTTGCATTGAAAGATGCCGTCTCAACTTCATGCGCCGAAATCTGTTGTGAACTGGGAAAATATTATGAAGCAGAAGGCAATCTAAGCGAGGCAGCCATCTGGTATCAGAATGCAGCGACGGAAACAGAAAGTATTTTGGATATCAGAACTTCTCAGGATATTCCAAGGAGCGGTTTACAGCGTTGCGGAGTAGAGAAGATGGAATAAAGCAGATATCAAATAGAAGGAAAGACAGTTATAGCAATTACGAAAAGAGGCCATAAGTATGGAAAATGAATACATGACAATCAGCCCAAAAACCGTAGGGGAAATCAAAGAAAAGATGCCGGAAGAGAGCAAGCTGTATGAGTTGGCGGATTTATTCAAGGTGTTTGGAGATTCTACCCGAATCAAGATCTTATATGTATTGTTTGAGAATGAAATGTGCGTTTATGATATTGCAAATTTATTAAATATGACACAGAGCGCAATATCACATCAACTGCGCGTGCTGAAGCAGAATCGCCTTGTAAAATACCGAAAAGAAGGAAAAACGGTTTTGTATACGCTTGCAGACGAGCATGTGTTTACCATACTGCGTCAGGGAATCGAACATGTAGAAGAATAAAAATCTTGCCAGGGCAACGTGAAAACGTTGCCTTTTTTTTATAGGCTGAAAAATGGGGGGCAACATAACGGCATAACAAACGCCATAAAAATGACAATCTTTTTTCTGATTTCTGACAATCTTTTTAAATAGTATCGCTCTGTAAACATTGATTTAGGGACAACTTTATGAAATGGAGATTATTATGGGTTGTTTATATCTGCATATTGGAACACCAAAGACCGGGACGTCATCCATCCAGTTCTTTCTGGGGAAGAACAGAAAAGTCCTTGAAAGCAAGGGATATTGCTTTCCTAAAATGAAATATCGTTTTGAAGGAATCGGAAAAAACAGAAATGCACATTTTATGGTACAGCGTTATTATGACGAAAATAAAAAACGTTTGTACGAACAGGAAGAAAACTTGCGTAACGAGGGAATGCATACTGTTTTAGAATATCTTTCTCGATACGAACATGTTATTTTATCAGACGAATCCCTTTGGACACAGTCCAGTGTGATAAAAGATTTTTGGGAAAATCTGTACCGGGTTTTGTCAGAACAGGGACATACGTTAAAGGTAATCGTCTATCTTAGGCGTCAGGATGATTATATTCGTTCCAATTGGGCGCAGCTTGCCAAAGAAGGCACTTTATCCAAAAATTTTGCCGAATATATTGCTTCGGAATCCTGGAGGCGCCGTCGCGTAGATTATATAAGCGAATTGGATGCGATTGCTTCCATTATCGGACAGGAAAATATAATAGTGCGACCATTTGAGCGCGGGCAGTTTTTAAAACAGGATTTGTATACAGATTTTTTGGATAGTATTGGTTTGTCCCTGACAGAGGAGTATAACTGTAACATTCAGGATAAAAATAATGCCGTTGCCGGGGAATATCTTCAAATTAAACAGATTCTTAACCAAAATCCAGCGTTTACAGATAAAAAAGGGTTTATGTTAGCGTTAATTAATAATGCTACCATGCGGCATGATGGAAAGGCAGACTACCGTCGTGCTACCATTTTTCCGGGTGACGGACCGGCATGTTTTCTGAAAGAATTTGAAGAGGGAAATAAAATAGTGGCGCAAAAATATTTGAATCGCAAGGATGGAGTTCTATTTTATGACAGCCCGGAGGGTGAAGTCGGGTTAAAGCCATACACAAAAGAAGAGCTGATATTGGCCTGCGGAGATATTATTTTGGAACTGGAATCCCAGATTGAAAGCATCCGGCTATCACAGAAAAGCATTCGGGCTCAGTGGCAGGTTATGGAAAAGTTGTTAAAAAGACGAGTTAAGCGCACTTTAAAAAAGAAAAAGTGATGCTGCTATGATTCCTCTTTTTTGCAAGTGAGCCTATGCTCACTTTGGCTATTTGTTTCTGAGCGAAAACAAATAGCTATAATGGCAGATGAGAAACTGCATAAACAGTTTTTCTCATACCTTTTTACGACAAGTCGCTCAGAAAGGGAGGAAACATGAAAAATTTTTTATGGAAAACAGTTGCGTGGATGTTATCAGCTTGTCTGATGACGGGAGTGTTGGTTGGATGCGGAAAAAACAGCGGAAGTGATAATAAAATGAAACTTACCAATGTTTCTTATGATCCCACCAGAGAGTTATATGAAAATTATAATAAATTATTTGCCAGTCATTACAAAGAAGAGACGGGGAAAGAGATTGAGATTATTCAGTCTCATGGCGGCTCCGGTTCGCAGGCGCGCTCCGTTATCGAGGGGAATGATGCGGATGTGGTAACTCTTGCATTGGCGCATGATATTACTTCCATAGAAGACGCAGGCATGATAGAAGCCGGATGGATTGATGAATTTTCCAAAAACAGTTCTCCTTATACCTCTACAATCGTATTTCTGGTCCGTAAGGGAAATGAAAAGGGGATTGCTGACTGGGATGACCTGATCAAAGACGGCGTAGATGTTATCACACCCGATCCAAAGTCTTCCGGAGGAGCATGCTGGAACTTTTTAGCGGCATGGTATTATACGAAAGAAAAATATCAAAATGATGAAACGCAGATGAAAGACTTTGTGTCAAAATTATATAACAATGTTTCTGTTATGGATTCCGGCGCAAGAGGAGCGACGACTACATTTGTGGAAAATAAGCAGGGGGATGTATTGATTGCATGGGAGAATGAGGCGCTTCTTACGTTGGAACAGTATCCGGACGAGTATGAGTTAATCACTCCAAGCATTAGTATTCTTGCAGAACCTTCGGTTGCCATTGTAGATGAAAATGCGGATAAAAACGGCACGCAGGAGGCAGCAAAGGAGTATCTCGAATATCTGTATACGGATGAAGCGCAGAGGCTGATTGGAGAAAATTATTACCGGCCATCCAACCAGACAATATTGCAGGAATTTTCAGATACGTTTGATCTCAATGTACGTTTATGCAGTATTGATGATTTTGGCGGTTGGGATCAGGCGTATGAGGATTTTTTTGCCGATGATAAAATATTTGATGAAATAAATGGGAAATAAAGCAGTAAAGAGAGAGTATTCTATTGAAAAAAGAGAGATTGAAAAAACAACATTCTATTATCCCGGGACGGGGCATGACATTGGGAATTACCATTACGATGCTGTCGTTGTTTATTCTGATTCCATTAGTATCGGCAATGCTGTATTCCTTTCGGATGTCATGGAAAGATTTTACCGAACTGATCACAAGGCCAAATGTGACGCAGGCCTTTGCTACAAGTATTTGGTGTTCGCTGATTGCAGCGGTTATCAATTGTATCTTTGGTACAATTCTTGCATGGGTGTTGGTACGATATGAATTTCCGGGGAAACGGCTGATGGATGCAATGATTGAGCTTCCATTTGCTCTTCCTACGGCTGTGGCGGGTATTACACTGACAAAAATGTATTCTGATAATGGATTTCTTGGCAGGGCATTGGAGCGGGTAGGTATCAGGGTTTCCTATACGCGCCTGGGCATTATAATCGCAATGGTATTTATAGGCATTCCGTTTGTTGTAAGAGCTGTGCAGCCAATCTTGGAAAAACTGCCGGCAGCTCATGAGGAGGCTGCTCTTATGTTAGGCGCTTCTCGTTTTACCACATTCCGCAAGGTGATTTTTCCGGAAATCATGCCGGCGCTGTTAAGCGGTTTTGGGCTGGCTCTTGCCAGAGGGATCGGAGAATACGGAAGCGTAATCTATATTTCAGGAAACAGTGAAAAGAATGGCACGCAGGTGGTGTCGTATATCATCATGTCAAAACTTAATTCCGGAAATGTGGATTATGAGGGCGCTGCGGCGATTGCACTGGTTCTGTTGATTCTGTCTTTTCTTATGTTATTTCTGATTAATATGATACAGCATTTCGCTGCCCGCAGAACAAATGCATAGTGCTGTTGGCCAATATGGAAACGGCAGACTGCCGGATGCGCTAAGATTCGGTTCGTGAAGGAGACAAGTTATGAAAGAACGTCGTGAAATCATTGTAAAATGGATGCTGATTGGAATTAGTTTTCTGTTTTTTATTATAATGCTGGTGCTGCCTTTGTTGGAAGTGATTGTCCGCGCGCTGGCGGATGGATGGGATTCTTACTGCAATGCAATCAGCGCTGATCATACGCTTTCCGCATTGAAGGTAACGCTGATAGCTACGGTTATTGCTCTGGCCGTCAACACGGTATTTGGTCTGGCAGCAGCATGGGCGTTGACTAAGTTTGACTTTTTTGGGAGAAATGTCCTCTCTACTTTGATTGATATTCCTTTTTCGATTTCTCCGGTTATCGCAGGTCTGGCTTTTATTATGACATTTGGAAGAAGCGGATGGATGGCTCCCGTACTCGATTGGATAAACCAAACGCTTGGCACTGATATTGCGCTCGTTTTTTCGGTTCCCGGAGTAGTACTGGCGACAATTTTCGTTACCTTTCCATTTGTGTCCAGAGAAATCATTCCTATCCTGTATGCTCAGGGGAGTGATGAGGAAGAAGCGGCGGCTCTGATGGGGGCGAAGGGTTTTACGATCTTTCGGAAAATTACGTTTCCTCATATTAAATGGGGGTTGTTATATGGAATGATTTTATGTACTGCCCGGGCTTTTGGTGAATTTGGCGCTGTTTATGCCATATCCAAAACGAGAGGAGAAACATTTACCCTGCCTCTTGAAATTGACGCACTGTACATGACGGGAAGCGCAGATTCCATTACGCAGGCTTTCGCGGTATCTTCCCTTTTGGTGGCGATGGCGGTAGTTATACTAATAGGCAAAAATATTGTGGAATATTACGGCAGAAAAAGGAAGTAATCTAATGTTGGAGAAATAGCCAAAATGAGCGGGAAATAAATAGCTATGATGGCAGATAGGAAATGGGGATTATTATGTATGTGGAAATGAGAAAAATATGTAAAAAATTTGGGGACTACGAAGCGGCAAAGTCCATTGATTTTGGAATTGAGAAGGGAAAGATGGCCGCGCTCTTAGGTCCCAGCGGAAGTGGGAAAACTACCATTTTGCGCATACTTGCCGGTTTAGAAAAACAGGACAGCGGGGATGTGATCATTGAAGGCAGGGTAGTAAATGATATTCCTGCAAGTAAGCGGGGGATTGGCTTTGTCTTTCAAAATTATGCTTTATTCCGTTATATGACCGTTTATGATAACATTGCTTTTGGCTTAAAAGTGCAAAAAGCAGATAAACATCAGATGAAAGAACGGGTAAATGAGATGATTTCTCTCATTGGATTGGAGGGCTTAGAAAAGCGGTATCCCGATCAATTATCCGGTGGACAGCGGCAGAGAGTGGCGTTTGCCCGCGCTATTGTTCCCAATCCGCAGCTTCTTTTGTTAGACGAACCTTTTGCGGCAATCGACGCTAAAGTACGGAAAGAGTTACGTGCGTGGCTGAAGGAAATGATAGAAAAGGTAGGGATTACCAGTATTTTTGTAACGCATGATCAGGATGAGGCGGTAGAACTGGCGGACGATATCATTATCATCAATGAGGGAAATTTGGAGCAAATGGGCTCGCCGGTCAGCATTTATAAACATCCGGAAACTCCTTTTGTAGCACACTTTATTGGGACTTCCAATACACTGGATAATTTATCTGGGTTTAAGGGATTTGAAGGAATCGAAGCGGGGAAAAAGGTTATCATCCGTCCGGAATTTGTCGAAGTTTTTAAAAATGATAACCAGAGGTTTAAGAATCTGATGGATGCAACAGAAGAAGGAATTATCAAAAAGATAGCTTTTCGAGGCAGTTATTTGGAACTGACAATGCTTGTCAATGGTGTCCTTTTGACGACAACCCGCTCCCTGGAACGGCGCAGTGTTTCCGTGGGAGAGAAGATGCGGGTATTGCTTCATCGGGTTTATCTGTTTGATGATACAAACGCTGAAATGAGAGCTGAGATTTATAAAAATGAACTGTTGAAAGGCGTTGATATTGAAATGCTGTAAAGCTGTAACGCTTTCAAAGGAAAAACAAAATGGGGATTAACATCCCCATTTTGTTAATTCTTTTAAAAGATAATCTACAGATTCTTCCACGGTCTGACCTGCGGTATCAATAGTAATTTCCGGATTCTTCGGAGGCTCATATGGACTGGAAATGCCGGAGAAGTTTGGGAGCTGACCGCTTCTGGCTTTTTTGTATAAGCCTTTGACGTCGCGTTTTTCGCATTCTTCGAGGGAAGTTGCCACATAAATCTCGATAAAGTTTTCGTTTCCGATTACTTCTCTTGCGCTTGCCCTATCCTGTGCAAATGGCGAGATAAAGGAAGTCAAAACAATCAGCCCGGCGTCGTTCATCAGCTTGGCCACTTCAGAAACACGGCGGATATTCTCAATCCGGTCTACCTCTTTAAATCCCAGATTTTTATTTAATCCCATGCGGACATTATCGCCGTCTAATACCATAGTATGTTTCCCCTGAGCAAACAGGCGTTTTTCCAACTCGTTAATGAGAGTGGATTTTCCGGCGCCTGACAACCCCGTCATCCATATTGTCTTTGGTGTCTGTCCCTTCTGTTTGGCGCGTAACTTCCTGGTAATATCCATCTCGTGCCAGGTAAGGTTTCCTTCCCGGCGCAGGGAGTGTTCAATAACGCCGCAGGCAGATGTCATATTGGTAATGCGGTCTATGAGGATAAAGCATCCTAAGTCCTTGTGTTCAGAAAATTTATCATACACGATTGGATCGGAACAGGCAATATTGCATACGGCAATCTCGTTTTTAAACAAACGCTCTGTTTTAAGCTTATCGCCGGTATTTACATCCATTTTATATTTAATATTGATTACTACTGCCGGCACAGTATTTGTTCCGATTTTCAGATAATAATTTTTTCCCTCTACAAGTTTTGTATCATCCATCCATAAAATTCTGGCGGTAAACATTTTTCCGACCTGTAAATCGACATCCTTTACAAAGACGCATCCTCTGGAGACGTCGATCTCGTCTTCCAATTCGATGGAGACTGCCTGATCGGCAAAAGCGGCGTCGGTTTTATCCATCATATTGTAAATGGATTTTACTTTTGAGACATTGCCGCTCGGCAAAACGGTAATATCGTCTCCGACTGCGATTTCTCCAACCTCAATCTGTCCCTGGAATCCACGGTATTCCCTGTTCGGACGGCTTACCCTCTGCACCGGAAGTACAAAACCATCCTGTGCTGTATTGTCCGTTACATCGATTTCCTCCAGGTAAGCAAGTAATGTTTTGCCATGATACCAGGGCATTCGCTCGGAAAGTTTCGTTATATTATCTCCTGCCGTAGCGGATACGGGAATCAGGTATCTGGTGCTGAAATCATATTCTGCTGTCATTTTATTGATTTCCACGCGGATATTTTCAAAGGTTCCTTCATCATAATCCACCAAATCCATCTTATTGACAGCATATACAACATGGCGGATGCCCATCAGCGCGCAGATGCGGCTATGGCGCCGCGTTTGTACCAATACTCCCTTCGATGCGTCTACCAGAATGACTGCGAGATCGGCAAAGGATGCGCCAACCGCCATATTTCTGGTATATTCTTCGTGTCCCGGTGTATCTGCCACAATAAAACTGCGGCGGTCACTGGTAAAATAGCGGTATGCCACATCAATGGTAATTCCTTGCTCCCGTTCCGCCATCAGGCCATCCAAAAGCAAAGAGTAATCAATTCCACCGTCGTTGCTGCCTACTTTGCTGTCCAGTTCCAACGCTTTTTTCTGATCTGCAAAAATCAGCTTAGCGTCATACAGCATATGTCCAATCAGGGTGGATTTTCCATCATCAACACTTCCGCAGGTAATGAATTTCAATAAACTATGCATTAGAAATAGCCCTCCCTTTTTCTTCTCTCCATACTGCCGGCTGCTTCGTTATCAATGACTCTTGTGATTCGCTCCGAAGAGACAGCGCTTAACGTTTCTTCAATAATCCCGTCTAGTGTAGTAGCATTGGATTCTACGCCCCCTGTCAGTGGATAACAGCCAAGCGTTCGAAAGCGAATCATTTTGTATTCCGGTTTTTCCCCGGGGTTTAACCGCATCCTGTCGTCATCCACCATAATGATATTTCCATTACGATATACTACCGGACGTTCTGCCGCAAAATACAGAGGGACAATTTCTATCTGCTCCTGTTTGATATATTCCCAAATGTCTTTCTCTGTCCAGTTGGAAATTGGAAATACGCGAATGCTCTCGCCTTGGAAAATCTTTGTATTATACAGTTTCCACATCTCCGGACGCTGGTTTTTCGGGTCCCATGCCTGTTCCGCGTTGCGGAAGGAAAATATTCTTTCTTTTGCACGGGCCTTCTCTTCGTCTCTTCTTCCGCCGCCAAAAGCCGCGGTAAATCCGTATTTGGTAAGCGCCTGTTTTAACGCCTGTGTTTTCATGATATCGGTATAGGCGGAACCGTGGTCAAAAGGATTGATTCCCTGTTTGCGTCCCTCCTCGTTGGTATAGACTAACATGTCCAAATCATATTTTTTTGCAATTTTATCACGAAATTCAATCATTTCTTTGAATTTCCAGGTAGAATCAATATGCAAAAAAGGAAAAGGCGGTTTTTCCGGGTAAAATGCTTTTCTTGCCAGGTGCAGCATTACGGAACTGTCTTTTCCGATCGAATACAGCATAACCGGCTTTTCGCATTCTGCCGCTACTTCGCGGATGATATAAATTGCCTCTGCCTCAAGCTCCTCTAAGTGAGTTAATGGTCTCATGTTTCCCTCCGTTTTTTCTTTTTTCATTTCATCCTAATATAAGCTGTATTTCTGGATGTATTTAACAAATTCACAATATATTTTAGATTTGTCAAATGTTTGTTACATTTGAAATAAATATTTAATTTTATGGAGCAGGTTATGTAAGGAAATGAAATAAAATAGAGTCAGGGGTTGCCATCGGACGGAAAGTATGTTATAGTAAATGTATGAATACTTGTTCATATGAACAATAAATTAAAAATAATTTTTATAGGGAAATGTGTTGAGGAGGCTATCTATGAGGAAAAAGTATTCGATTACAGGTATTGATTGCGCACATTGCGCGGCGAAACTGGAAGCAAAAATGAATGAGCTGCCGCAGGTAAATGAAGCGGTTCTTTCCTTTACAACATCGCAGCTTTATATAGAGGCAGAGGATCCGGACGCCGTCCTGCCGCTGATTAGGGAATTGGCGGAAAGGGAGGAACCGGGAACAAAGATTGAAGCAGAACATAAATGTCATGATGAAAAGGAACATAAAAAGAAGCATACTCATGATCATACCCATGAACACGGAACCGTGTGCGCCTGTGGAAACCATGAGCATGGTGGGGAACATGAGAAAGGATGGAAAAAGAGCAGAGAATGTATCATGCTTCTTGTGGGCGCTTTATTTTTTGCTGCAGCCGTTTTCATAGAGTATGCGGCGGGTAAGATAGCGGTACCATATTTGCCGGAAGCATTATTTGTGATAGCATATATTATATTGGGAGCGGAAATTATCCTTACGGCAGTGAGGAATCTTTTTCGGGGAAAGGTGTTTGACGAAAATTTTTTAATGAGCCTTGCAACGGTAGGAGCATTTTTTATCGGTGATTTTGCAGAGGCAGTCGGCGTTATGTTATTTTACCGGATTGGCGAGCTGTTTGAGGATCTTGCCGTGGATAAGAGCCGAAGACAGATTATGGATGCCGTGGATATGCGTCCGGAGATTGTTCGTTTATATGAGGATGGTAAAATAACGGAACGGGCACCGGAAGAAATTAAAATTGGAGATTGCATTGAAATCCGCCCGGGGGACCGGATTCCTTTAGATGGCGTTGTTATCCGCGGCGAAAGCAGAATTGATACTTCGGCGGTAACAGGAGAACCGGTGCCGATAGCGGTAAAGGAACAGAGCCGGGTACTCTCAGGGTGCGTAAATACATCAGGCACATTGTATTTAAGAGTGGAAAAACTGCTGGAAGATTCCATGGTAACCAGGATTTTGGAGGCAGTAGAAAATGCGGCTGCTTCTAAGCCGAAAATGGACCGTTTTATTACAAAATTTGCGCGGATTTATACGCCGTTTGTCGTAGTACTTGCTATGGGAACGGCGATTATTCCATCAATGCTGGACGGAAATTGGTCTGGCTGGATTTATACTGCGTTGTCTTTTTTGATCATTAGTTGTCCGTGCGCCCTGGTATTAAGCGTGCCGTTGGCGTTTTTTGCGGGAATTGGCGCAGGGTCAAAGAGAGGGATTTTATTTAAAGGCGGTATGTCTTTAGAAATGTTAGCGGATGTCAGGGCTGTTGTTATGGATAAAACAGGTACGATCACAGAAGGAAGCTTTGCGGTGGAATCCATTGATGCGGTGGAAGGATATACGCAGGAGCAGATTCTTGCATGGGCGGCAGGCGCGGAACATTCTTCCAGCCATCCAATTGCTGCCAGCATTTTGCAGGCGGCCAAGGAACGGGGAGTTGATTTACTGCAGCCGGAAGAGGTAACGGAAATTTCGGGTGAGGGCATGGCGGTTGTTTTGGACCATAAAAAAATGATATGCGGTAATCGGAAGCTGTTTGCGCGTTATCAGATAAAACTTCCTGCAGGAGTGACAGACGGGGGCGGCACAGAGGTGCTGTTAGCTGTGGATGGAAAATACGCCGGACGCATTTGGATTAATGATAAGATTAAGAGCGATTCGAAAGAAGCAATTCAGGCAATGGCCAAAAAAGGGTTATATACGGTTATGCTGACAGGCGATACACTGCAAAATGCAGAGAATGTGCAAAAGGCTGTAGGGATTGATACGGTTTTTGCACATCAGATGCCGGAAGATAAACTTAGGAATTTACAGAAAGTTCGTGAGGAGCATGGCGCTGTCATGTTTATTGGAGATGGTATCAATGATGCGCCGGTATTGGCGGGAGCAGATGTTGGAGCTGCTATGGGCAGTGGTTCGGATGCGGCGATTGAGGCTGCTGACGTGGTGTTTATGACTTCTCGCTTGACGGCTTTGGTGGAGAGTTATGGGATTGCAAAAGCAACGGCGCGGATTGCAAAGCAGAATGTGGTTTTTGCCCTTGCAGTCAAAGCCGCTGTTATGCTCCTGGGACTATGTGGCATTGCATCCATGTGGATGGCAGTGTTTGCGGATTCCGGTGTTGCCATGCTCTGTGTAATGAATTCAATCAGGGTACTTTACCGTAAGAAAATATAAGGAAAGATTCGCCATTTTTTCTGATATCTGTTATGATAGTATTATGATAACAGAAACAGGGAGACGGAAAGATGCGTAAACGAAAGAAATTTCATCTGGGTAACGTGATTACCGATTGTGTGATTGCCGGCGTAATTATTGTTTTGCTTAGCGTGGCCGTGACTTCGTTTTTGGGGAAGGGCAGTAAGGATGCTGCAGAAAAAAAGAGCGGGACGGAATCTACTGCATTGCCGAAAACTATGCCGGCCGGAGAGGGGATTGAGAATTATGAATGCGTCATTGTAAATAAGAACACCAATGCAACAGCGTTTTATATCTCCTTTAATCAAAATACTATGACATATCAGGAGCTGCTTGCGGCAAAAGACCGTATCGATACCCTGGATCAAGGCAGTTATGAAGTGAGGAATGGGAAATATATCACCGTTTCGGAAAAGACGAAAGCGGAGCACAGTTATGCAAAAGACGGGGATTATCTGATTGTTGAGAGCGAGCTGTATGAGGGGGAAGTGCCGGAAAAGGATACGTTTGACGGCGTATTTGTATATGAGGCGCCGAAAGAAGTGAAAACGACGGTAACCTTCAAACAGGACGGTACTTATGAACAGGAAGTATTAAGCTATGCGGCGCGGAGTGATGGAGGGGATACGACGAAGACGACGAGGGGGACTTATAGCAGAGACGGGAAGTTTATTCAAAGAAATGCGAAGGATGGGGAACCGCTATTGGATTTTTATATCTATAAGCATAAACTTAGCAATGCATATTATAAGCGGATGAAATAAAAGCGCAGCAGAAAGGGAAGAATGTATGATGAAAATGGAACAGTTTGACGGATATACTTATATAGAGGGGGGCGTTTGCGCAGCAGAGGGATTTGTGGCGAACGGTTTGCATTGTGGGATTGACCCGGACAGGAGAAAAAATGACCTGGCTTTGATTTATAGCGAAAGAGCATGCCATACGGCGGCCGTTTATACCACAAACAAAGTAAAGGGCGCGCCAATCCTTGTCACAAAAGCGCATTTGGAACAGACCGAGGGGATTGCGAGGGCGGTCATTGCCAATTCAAAAAATGCAAATACATGTAATGCCAATGGGGTGGAAATTGCAGAAGAAATCTGCCGGTTAACGGCAGAGGAGCTGCAGATTAAAACGGAAGAGGTTGTGGCGGCCTCTACAGGCGTCATCGGACAGCCAATGGAAATCGCTCCTTTTAGAGAGGGAATCCCTCCTCTGGTGCAGGGCGCTTCTAAGGAAGGCCATTTGGAAGCGGCGAAAGCCATTATGACCACGGACACAGTCAAGAAAGAAGTAGCGGTTACTTTCAGGCTAAGAGGAAAAAACTGCCATCTTGGCGGTATGGCGAAGGGCAGCGGCATGATTCATCCGAATATGGCAACCACGTTAAATTTTATTACGACAGATGTTGCTGTTTCAGCAGAAATGTTACAGAACGCATTATGCGATGTGGTAAAGGTAACGTATAACTGCCTGTCTGTTGACGGGGATACTTCTACTAACGATATGGTATGCGTAATGGCCAACGGTGCGGCGGGGAATGATGAGATCGCAGATGCCGGAGAAGATTATGAAATATTTCGTCAGGCATTATATATTGTCATGTCGAATATGACAAAGATGCTTGCCGCAGACGGAGAAGGCGCATCAAAGCTTTTGGAATGTACCTGCAGCGGGGCAAAAGATATCAATACGGCAATTGCCGTTGCAAAGAGTGTCATCGGTTCCAATTTGTTGAAATGCGCTATGTTTGGAGAAGATGCAAACTGGGGAAGGATTCTCTGTGCGATTGGCTATGCTGACGCAGAGTTTGACATAGAAAAAGTTAATGTAAACCTTGCATCTGCGGCTGGAAACATCGCCGTTTGTAAAAATGGTGCAGGCGTTGCTTTCTCGGAAGAATTTGCAGCCAAAATCCTTGCAGAGGATGAAATCTACATTTACGTGGATTTACAGTCCGGTAACAGTACTGCGAAAGCATGGGGATGCGACTTGACCTATGATTATGTCAAAATAAACGGGGATTATCGTTCTTGAGAATGATAATCCCCGTTTCCGGAATGGACTGCTTAATGAATAAACACCGCTTCCCGATACTTTGTCATATTATAAATTTTCTGCGCATCGCTGACGGAAAGGTTGATACAACCGTGGGAACCTCTGGTCAGATACAGCGTTTTAGACCATCTGGACCATGGCTGCCAGGTCGCCGGGTGGAAGCCTGTTCCTGTCCAGGTAATACGTACCCAGTTCTTTACCGGAGTAGAATAGTCTGCACCGGTAAGCGTATATGCTTCTTTGTGTTCTTTGATAAAATATGCGCCGGTTGGCGTGCGCCTGTCTTCGGTCGGCCGCCCGGTAATACAGCGGCATGAAAATTTTACCTTCCCGTTTCGGAATACATAGACTTTTTGGTCTGAAATAGAGATTTCCGTATAATTTTTCGGATCCCAGTCGTTGGTAAAGTTTTCATAATCCTTCTGGAAAGCTGTATTTAGGTAAATTGCCTTTCGCTTCAGAGTGATTCCTTTTTTGGTATCTTCATTTGGATTGTCGATATACGCCTGTGTTGCGTTGACGTCAATCGATTCCTTCAATGCTTTTTTTGTCTGCTGTACCATTTTTTCATAATCCAACTGCCATCCATAATCGCCACCCACAATTTTTACCATTTTTCCGGTGTGGCTTTTGATTTTACGGGTAATGCCGACTGTTTTATATTTCAGGCAGAAGTTTTCTACCCAGTTCTCAATTTTTTTGTTTTTATAGGTTACCTTGCCGTTTTTGCAGGTAATCCATTTAGAGATTTCTACAGGCGTAATCTGTTCGATATTTCCTTTGCCCATATTCCAGACAATATAACGCAATGCGGAACCGTTGTATAACTCCAGCTCTTCGGTCAGCTCTTTGCTGTCAGAAGTATATTTTGGGGATTTATATACGGCTGCATACTTATCTTTTGTAAGATCCAATGTGGTATTGCCCTGCTTCATTGTTTCTTCTATGGCGGCAACTAAATTTTTAGGAATAATAGTATTTCCAACAACCTCTTTCTGGCAGATAAACTGTTGTTTTTCTTTGGAATATGTAATATAAGCGGATTTTGGATTGATAATCGTATGCTCGCCGCTGCCCTGGACCAGCTCGGAATCGGTAATCATATCCTTTAATTTGTTGACATTATAAGAAACATTGAATTTCTGCGTCCAACGCCTGGTTTTCGGAAATAACCGGTCATGTTCATGCTGTTTGTCAAAAAGCCCGTCCATTTCCTCGTGCATATGAAGTGAGAAATCAATATCATCCCCGTCAATGACCAGTTCGCTATCGTTCCTGCCAACGACAGTCAGCTTATAATCGGAAAACTTTTTTTCCAGATTTTTTTTGGATTCTTCCAAAGTTTGCCCTGAGACATCAACTTCATTAATGTAAGTCTGACGATACCATTTATCCGCATAATAAATCTTATGAAAAAGAACGATGGCAACGATTACCAAAACGGCTGCACAAAGGATAGCGGCGATAATGCTGCGGCCACCATGCTTTTTTGCTTTGCTCTCAGGCGTCTTGTCCTGATTTTGGATTGTCTTGTTTTCTTTCGTCATTATTTTCACCATTTCCTTTTTGTTATTTGTTTTATTATCAGAATATGCATTCCTCTTTTTTTTATGAATACTGCGCGCTGCTATTTGCACAGTAATTTTTATTATAGTATATATAAAAAGAGAAAGTGTATCAAAATAATTAAAATTTTAAGTATTTTTAATGTAATATATTACAAAAGTGTTAAGTTGTTTTGACAAATTTTATGATAAGTAAAATAATAAAAGTGGTGGAACAATAAAAGCAAAGAAAAAGATATAGAGATCAAAGTGGATTTTCTGTAAATAAAAGAGGAACGCCGACGCGTCCCTTTTTTACTTTATAGGAAACTCCTCGTTTCCTATAAAGTATACAAAGACAACAAAAAATACCCACCGTAAATAA
>CANRJM010000028.1 GCA_947630925.1 uncultured Lachnospiraceae bacterium | reverse complement strand
GAGCGGGCCTGCGGTTACCGTAGGCGCCAAAAGAAGCCCTGAAAAAAAGAAGCGTTGATACCAAGCGTTGCCCCGACCTCTTTTCCAAGCCCCGGTGCAGTCAGGCGATAGGCACAGAGCTGAATCAGTTCCTCTTTTCCAACCAGATATCCTCCAATCGGCGCTAAGCCGCCGCCCGGATTTTTAATCAGGGAGCCCACGCATAAGTCTGCTCCCGCCTGTGTTGGTTCGATGGTTTCTACAAATTCTCCATAGCAGTTATCCACCATGCAGACAATCTCCGAACGAATTGATTTTATATAAGAAATCAACTGGCCAATCTGTTCCACGGAAAGAGTTTTTCGCGTGGCATACCCCTTGGAGCGCTGAATCAAGACTAATTTCGTCCTCTCATTCAATGCCTTGCGGATTCCCTCCCAGTCAAAAGAACCATCTTCCTTTAAATCCACCTGACGATATGCGATGCCAAATTCCTTTAGTGACCCCGGCGGATTTTGTTCTTTGATTCCAATGACGCCCTCTAACGTATCATACGGTTTACCAACCGGAGACAGGAGTTCATCCCCCGGACGTAAAACAGCGGACAACGCAACCGTCAACGCATGGGTACCGCAGGTAATCTGCGGACGAACTAACGCCGCTTCTGCGCCAAAAACTTCTGCGTATACTGCTTCCAGTGTTTCACGCCCCAAATCGTCATAGCCGTATCCTGTCGATTGCTCAAAGCATGCGGTGCTGACCTGTTGGTTTTCCATGGCACGGATTACTTTCATCTGATTATACTCTGCCGTCTCATCAATCTCGGCAAACCGTTCTTTCAATCCTTTTTGTATCGTATCGCAAAAATCATAGATTTCCTCATCAATTCCTGCCTGCAAATATATTTCTTTTAAGCTGCCCATGATGTCAAAACTCCTCTCTATAGTAATAACTTTTTGCAATCCTCTATGCAATACTGCAGTAAATCTTCTTCCGTGGCAAATGTTTCCTTTCTCAGCCATGTAACATTGCATTCCCGCCGAAACCAGGTAAATTGTCTTTTGGCGAAATGCCTTGTTTCCTGTTTGATCCGTTCAAACGCATGTTCTATGGTATCTTCTCCTTCTAACGCTGCAATGATTTCTTTGTAACCCAATCCCTGCATAGACACCATATCTTTCGTACACCCCATGGATAGAAGCTGTTTCACTTCCTCCACCAGACCGTCCTCCTGCATCTTATCTACCCGTCTGTTGATCCGTTCATAGAGAATGTCCCTCGGAAGGCTCAACACATAATAGCGGAAATCATATACGGCTTCCTTTTGCCGCTGCGCTGCATTGTTTTCCGACATTTTTTGTCCTGTCTGTTTATAGTATTCCATAGCACGGATCACACGTTTCACATTATTGGGATGAATCTTCATTGCAGAAGTCGCATCAATCTGCTGTAATTTTTGGTGCAGAGCGATATTCCCATACTTTTCTGCAAATGCAGCCAGACTGCGGCGGTATGCAGCATCTGTTTCCGTATCGGTAAAATCAATATCGTAAAGAACGGATTGGATATAAAATCCGGTTCCGCCAACCAGAATCGGGATTTTTCCCCGGGCATAAATTTCTTCTATATATTTTCGACACCGCGCCTGAAAGATGGCAACATTAAATTCCTCCGTCGGTGCAAATTCATCAATCATATAATGGCGGATTCCCTGCATTTCCTCTTTCTTAATTTTAGCAGTGCCGATATCCATATTTCGATAAACCTGCATCGAGTCCGCTGAAATAATTTCGCCGTTTAATGCTTTTGCCAATCCAATGGAAAGATTTGTTTTCCCAACGGCTGTTGGTCCTGTCAATATGATCAAAGGTCGTTTCTTCATGTACCGCCTCCGTCAGATAATTCTCTGAAATTTCTTTTCCAGCTCTTTTTTTGTCATGCGGATCATTGTCGGCCGCCCGTGCGGACAGTGATATGGATTTTCCAAAGTCATCAGCTCCGTCAGCAGTTCCTGCATCTGCTCCAAAGGAAGATGGTTATTTCCTTTGACGGCGGCTTTACAAGACATGGAAGCGATTTTATCAAGTAAAAGCTCCGGGGTTTTACTCTGTTTCCGTTCTTCCAAAAGAGAATCTATAATTTCAATCAACAGATCCTGCGAGCCAACTTCCGGTAAATGTGCCGGCACGCCGCTTACCGCATATTCCCTGCCCCCAAAATTTTCAATCTGATAACCAAGATGCGCAAAAATATCCTTGTGCTCTTCCAATGCCTGCTGCTGTATCATAGACA
Organism: uncultured Lachnospiraceae bacterium; assembly: GCA_947630925.1. GTDB lineage: Bacteria > Bacillota > Clostridia > Lachnospirales > Lachnospiraceae > Butyribacter. The sequence goes on along the minus strand of CANRJM010000028.1, from coordinate 24,482 downwards.
ATGACAAAATGACAGGCGGCTGTAAAAGCTGTGTCATAGGCTTTTGATTTGCAATTTCCTTCATAAAGCGCTCATAAAGTACTTTTTCATGCGCTGCATGCTGATCGACCAGATACATCGCATCTTCATATTGCAAAATCCAGTATGTGGAAAAAACCTGGCCAATGATTTTCACTTCCTTCTCCGCCTTGGCAGATAAAATCCCTTCTTCAAACAGATTCTCCTGTACCGCATTTTTTACCGGTTCCGATTTTAACGAATCATCCGCTGTTTCCCGCAGATTCTTTTCGGCGGTTCTATCCGCTGTTTCCCGCAGATTCTTTTCGGCGGTTCTATCCGCTGTTTCCCGCAGATCCTTTTCGGCGGTTCTATCCGCTGTTTCCTGCAGATTCTCTTCGGCAGTTCCATCCACTGTTTTCCGAACCACTTCTTTCCGTTCCTTCATATAATCATCAGGACGCTCCCGTAATACTGCCTGTGAAGGCTCTTTTTCGGCGTATTCCTTCACTTTTGGCGCTTCTGCATTGTTTTTATAGAATACTGCATTGCGTTTCTCCTCAAAAGGCTCTACATGCAACCCCCTTTTTTCTTTTCCCGCATCACTTTTAACAGGCTGCTCCCGAAAAGTGATTTCCGGAATCAATTCCCGATATTTTAATGCTTCCGAAATTCCATGAAAGATACTTTGATAAATTTCCTTTTCATTATGAAAACGGATTTCCATTTTCTGCGGATGTACATTGACATCAACAGATTCCGGATCCACTGTAATATGCAGTGCGGTAAAAGGATAACGATGCTGCATAGTATAGGGAGCATATGCCTCTATTACCGCTCGTTGAACAACCGGACTTTTGACATATCGTCCATTAATAAAATAATTCATCATCGCACGATTGCCGCGGGAAAGAACCGGTTTTCCAATAAACCCTTCCATCCGGCAAAAGACTTCCTTTTGTTTTATCTCAATCAAATTGCCTGCGACATCTTTCCCGTAAATATGATAAATGACATCTTTCAGGCTGCCATTGCCCGATGTAGACAATTTGAGCTGCTTTTGGTCGAGAAAACGAAAGGAAATATCCGGATGGGATAAAGCCATACGCTCCACCAGACCACTGATATATCCCGCTTCTGTTTTCGCCGTTTTTAAAAATTTCAGACGCGCCGGCGTATTGTAGAAAAGATTGCGCACCAAAAAGGTGGTTCCCGCCGGACATCCAATACTCTCTATCTGCTTCTTTTTTCCGCCTTCGATGCAGTATCGGGTTCCCATCAACGCTTCTTCCGTCTTTGTAATCATTTCTAACTGTGAAACAGATGCAATACTGGAAAGCGCCTCTCCGCGGAACCCAAGGCTGGAAACAGTCAGAAGATCCTCAACATCTTTTATTTTACTGGTTGCATGCGGCGTAAAGGCAAGTTCAATATCTTCCGCTTCCATTCCGCTTCCATTATCCGTAATACGGACCAGACTTTTCCCGCCGTTATCAATCTCAACGGCTATGGTATCCGCTCCTGCGTCAATCGCATTTTCAATCAATTCCTTTGCTGCGGCCATTGGTCTTTCAATCACCTCTCCTGCCGCTATTTTATTGATGGTATCTTGACTGAGAACATGAATCTTTGCCATATGACTCCTTTCTGCAGACTACATCCGCTCCCTTAACCTGGTCTGCATTTCGTATAATATATTTAAAGCCTCAATCGGTGTTGTAGCAGATAAGTCCAAATCGTGCAACTGTATTATAATATCATCTGTTTTAATATTGGTATTGGAAGAATCAAAGAAAGAAAGCTGTCCCATTTTTTCTAACTCTATTTCTTCAGAGGTTTTATCGTTTAAGTTCCGCCCTGCCTGCTCCTGTATTCCGGATGGAACATCGGGCAATTCATTTTTGAGCGAAATTTCTTTTGCTTTTGCGGCAATATCATTTGTGCTGAGCTGTTCGACCAACTCCCTGGCACGGGCCAGAATCGGAGCGGGAACCCCCGCCAGTTTCGCGACCTGAATACCATAGCTTTTATCCGCTCCGCCTTTCACAATCTTCCGCAAAAATACAATATCTTCTCCCTGCTCCTTTACGGCAATGCAATAGTTATCTACACTATCCAGTTTTCCTTCTAACTCTGTCAGCTCATGATAATGCGTTGCAAACAATGTTTTTGCCCCTAAAAGCTTTGGATTGGAAAGATGCTCGATAACAGCCCATGCAATACTGAGTCCGTCAAACGTACTGGTTCCCCGTCCAATTTCATCCAAAATAATCAAACTGTTCTTTGTCGCATTCCGCAAAATATTTGCAACTTCTGTCATTTCCACCATAAACGTACTCTGTCCGCTTGCCAAATCATCAGATGCGCCAACGCGCGTAAAAATACGGTCTACCATTCCAATGGATGCGCTTTTTGCAGGAACAAATGAGCCAATCTGCGCCATTAAGACCAGAAGCGCTGTCTGACGCATATATGTAGATTTTCCTGCCATATTGGGGCCGGTAATAATCGCAATTTTATGTTTGTCATCATCCAGATAAGTATCGTTGGAAACAAACATATCGTTTTGAATCATTTTTTCTACTACCGGATGACGCCCTTCTTTAATGTCAATTTTCCCATCTTGCGTAACCTTTGGCCGGATATAATGGTTTTGCTCTGCCACCAGCGCCAGCGAGGCAAGCATATCGACAGCAGCAATTATTTTTGCCGTTGCCTGTATGGTACCGATTTGTTCATAAATTTTTTCCCGGATTTCACAGAAAAGCTCATATTCTAAAGCATACAGCCTGTCCTCAGCGCCTAAAATAGTATCTTCTAATTCTTTTAACTTTGGCGTCGTATAGCGTTCCGCATTTGCCAATGTCTGTTTCCGGGTCCAATCGTCCGGCACGAGCTCTTTATAGGAGTTTGTCACTTCCAAATAATAGCCGAACACTTTATTATATTTTATCTTTAAATTTTTAATCCCTGTTTTTTCTTTTTCCTCCTCCAGTAATTCCGCTAACCATGTTTTTCCTTCTGTTTTTGCATGGCGGAGACGGTCTACCTCCTCGTGGTACCCTTCGCAAATGATGCCGCCCTCCCGTACTGCTAACGGCGGTTCCTCCTCAATCGCAGATTGAATGAGATGATAAAGCGGCTGCAAATCATCCATCTCTTCCCCATATGTTTTTAAAAGCGTTCCTTCATAGGTATTTAAAATCAATTTAATAGAAGGAAGCATGGAAAGCGACTGCCGGAATGCAATCAGATCTCTCGGATTTGCACTCCGGTAACTGATTTTACTGATCAGACGCTCCAAATCATAGATGGGGCCCAAATATTCCCGCAGTTCTTCCCGGTTGATGATATTTTCATTTAAGGCCTCTATCGCATCCAAACGTCCGTTAATTTCTTCCAATCGCAATAAAGGCTGCTCAATGGCGCTGCGCAGCATACGCGCTCCCATCGCCGTCTTTGTCTTATCTAACACCCAGAACAGAGAGCCTCTCTTCGCTTTTTCCCGCATCGTTTCACAGAGTTCCAGATTTCGTCTGGTTGACCGGTCTAAAAGCATAAAGCGGTCGGAAAGATACGGATGAAGCTGCGTAATATGGTCCAGAGAAATCTTTTGTGTTTCTTCCAAATATTGCATTACGGCGCCTGCCGCAATAATTCCGATGCCATAGCCGTCCAGGCCAAGACCTGCCAGGGATTCCACTTTAAAATGACGTTTCAGGGCGCTGATGCAACGGCTTTCATCAAAATACCATGCATCTATAGCCGATATGACAATTCCAAGCCTTCCCTTAAGATCGTCCATATCCACTCCGGATACCGGAAAGGAATCATTACAGATAATTTCAGAAGGCAGTACTTTTCCAATCTCATCTAATAAAAGATTTCTGCTCTCAAACTCCGCAAAATAATAATCTCCTGTCGTGACATCTACATAGGATACTCCATAGGCGTTTGTCGTATAGACAATACACATCAAATAGTTATTTTTGGTCTCATCCAGCGCCTGCGTATTCAAATTAGTTCCGGGTGTTACAACGCGTGTAACCACTCTTTTTACCAACCCCTTCACTTCCTTTGGATCCTCTACCTGCTCACAGATTGCAACCTTATATCCCCGCATGACAAGTTTATTCAAATAACTGTCCACCGCATGAAAAGGAACGCCGCACATAGGAGCTCTCTCTTCTAAACCGCAGCTTTTACCGGTCAGGGTAAGCTCCAGTTCTTTTGAGCAGATCTTGGCATCTTCAAAAAACATTTCATAAAAATCCCCTAAACGATAAAAAAGAATACAATCTTTGTATTCCTCCTTGGTTTCCATATATTTTTGCATCATCGGTGTGAGTGGCATGGTTTCTTCCTCTCTTTTCTGCAGTATATCCTATTTTTCTATCAAAATTGTTCTATCCGTTATTTTCTGGTTTGGGGTAATGAGTAGCACGATAAGCCGAGTTCTGTATTTGACAATCATCTATCTAGACCTGATGTTACCATCAGGTTCAAGCAACCTACCCGGAACACGACGGGCCGCCGTATCGTTCCTGTTCGGTCTTGCTTCGGATGGGGTTTACATATGCCGCCTTTGTTACCAAAGGCGCGGTGGGCTCTTACCCCGCCTTTTCATCCTTACCGGCAACAAGGCCGGCGGTTATTTTCTGTTGCACTAGCCTGAGAGTCGCCTCTACCGGACGTTATCCGGCATCCTGCCCTGTGAAGCCCGGACTTTCCTCACCTGCAGCCTTTCGGCGTTTGCAGCCGCGATTGTCTGTGCTACTCATGTATTTACCTGCCTGCTTATCTTACCATGTGGGACAAAAAAAGTAAAGTTTTCCCAACAAAACAATTCGCTTCATCATTCACCCATAGACGAAACATTGTTTTTCTTTCCCATGAGCTGCTCGTAAAGAGGTTTGCGGACCTTTTTTCGGGTAATTTCCACTAAGCCTAATTTGGTCATATCGACTAATTTCGTTGGAATCGGATCTTTGTCCAGTTCATGCCGTAAAATACGTAAGAGCTTCTGTTTTGCCTCCTCCGTGTCCAAATCAATAAAGTCAACCAGGATAATGCCCGACAGATTGCGCAGACGCAGTTGTTTTGCAATTTCCAAGGCGGCTTCCCGATTGATCTTAAAAAAATGGTTCTGTACATCCTTTCCGCTCAAAATCGCTTTTCCTGTATTGACGTCAATTGATACAAGCGCCTCTGTAGGCTGTATTACCAGATATCCACCGCTTTTTAACCATACTTTTGGCTGTAACAGTTTTTGCAGTGTTCTTGAAACCTGAAACACGGCGTCCAACGTCCCATTTTCAGGATTCCATCTGGTCAGATGAAGCTGCCTGTCCCAATGATTTTCCTGTAAAAAAGCAGTAATTTCCTGAAAAATCATATCAGAATCTGTAATAATCTCCTGCATCTGTTCCTGATACATATTTTTGATATTTTCCAGATAAGCCGCGGGCGTCTGATACAAACAACAAAACTGTGAACGGTGTGTCCCATATTGCATCAGGTGTTCATATCGCTGTAATAACAGCTCGATTTCCCTTCGAATCTCCTCTTCATCCGCTACGGCGCTGTTTGTTCTTGCAATCCAGCCGTATTCCTTTCCCGGACTGTCATATTCTTCTAAAAGAGTATGGAGTTTTTGACGAAGCTCTTTGCCGCAAATTTTACGGGAAAGGCTGATAAACGGTTTTCCTACCGTCAACACAACATATTTTCCCGAAAGGTTTAAATTTCCGGTAAGGGTCGGAGGCTTCGTCTTAATTGCTTCCCTTTCTACCTGCACGATAATCTCATCCCCAATCAGCACGCGGTCCTGATTTTGGCGGAAACCATCCGTATGGATGGGGCAAAATTGTTCCGATAGCGGCAGGTATCCCATTTGGCCCTTTTTAAATTCTACAAAGGCGGCATTGATATTTTTCACAATATTTCGTACTTTTCCAACATAAATATTTCCAAGGATCCCTTCTTCTGAAACCGGCTCTGCCTGAATCTGCTGAATGCGTTTTTCCTCAATCCAGACGGTTAATACAAAATCTCCTTGCTGCGTGATTAAGAGCTGATTGTCCACGGCGCCTCTCCTTTACCTGTAAAATCATTGGAATGAATCTATTCTTTCAAATTCCGATAATGCAGCCAGGCTGCATGGAATTTCAGAAGCCAACGTATGAATTTCACCTTTCTTTGCATGGATGTCCGCATACATTTCCATGCGATGAATCTGATAGGCAAACGGGTCATATGTCTCCTTTTCCTGCTCGCATAAAGCCTTTAATACCTGCTCCGGCTTAATATTGACAATGCTTCCTGCCGTTAGCTGGCAATATAAGACAGGAAGATATCCCCCTTTTTCCAACGACAGGGTACGGCAGTCTCTTCCTGTAAAAGCTGCAAATGCCTCAGGAGAATCGGTAAGGCAGTATATATTTTCTCTGATATCTTCCATTCTTTCAGAACGTTTTGTCTTTTTCAAAACAAGAACGGACTCTCTGCCAAGAAATTGCTCCAACATTTCTTTTCTTCTCGCAGGTTCACACAAAAAGCTATCCTTGCCCGGTTTGACAGCAATACAATAATCACAGCCGGCAAGCACGGACATGGAAGACCTTGCCTCTTCCCTGAGAAGAATAAAGTCAGTCACAGTAATCTCATCATTCATAACAACGTTTATCCTCGTTATAAAATCACTGACCTGCTCCGTATCCTCTAAAACAAGATCCATATATTCGGCATCACTGCTCAGGCCAATGCCCAAAGGCGATGCAAAAGACATTAGTTGGTGCGGGGAATAGCCCTGACTATAGCTAATCGCTATATCAGCTCTGCGAAACGCCTTCTGAAAATAACGCATCAAATCCAGATGGCCGATAAAACGCATCGTACCTGTTTTTGAAAATTTTAGTCTTGCTTTCATTGGCTCCTATCCTCCACACAAACGCCGCATCCAAACTTTGCAGCGCCGCATCCGGCACATTTTTCACGGCAATTCGGCGTTACCGTCTCTTTCATGGACTGATGGTATTCGTTCAGCAGAAATTGTTTGGAAACCCCGATATCAATAAAATCCCACGGAAATTTCTCGTCCTCGCCGCGTTCCCTTTTGATATAAAAATCAATATCCAATCCATGAACCGCAAATGCCTGTACCCATTTATCATACTGAAAATATTCTGACCATGCATCATAAAAGCAGCCGTTTTGATACGCCTCTAAAATAACATTGCATAATCTTCTGTCGCCACGCGCAAACACGCCTTCTAACTCCGATACATCCGCATCATGGCAATTATATTTTATGCTTTTGGCATTTAATTGTTTTTTTACTTGATCCAGCAAAAAAAATCGTTTCTTTTCCGCAGATTCTTTTGATATCATCGGAGCCCATTGAAACGGGGTAAACGGTTTCGGTACAAAAATCGAAGTACTCGTCACAATATTCACTTTCCCATTTCGTTGCTCCCTGGGAATTTCATAGTATTCTCTTGCAATCTTATCCGATAAAACGGCAATCTGTTCAATATCTGCATCCGTCTCCCCGGGCAGCCCCAGCATAAAATAAAGTTTTACCCGGTTCCAACCGCCGATAAAGGCGTCTTTCGCACCTTTTAATATCATTTCCTCTGTCAGACCTTTATTAATCACATTACGCATCCGCTGCGAGCCCGCTTCAGGAGCAAACGTCAGACTGCTCTTCCTGATATCCTGAACCTTTGACATGACATCCAGGGCAAACGCATCAATACGCAGAGACGGCAGGGAAATATTTACCCCTTTATGATGAAATTCATCAATCAGCCAATAGACCAGGTCCGGTAATTCCCTGTAATCACTTGAACTTAAAGAACTCAGAGAAATTTCGTCATGACCGGTCGATTCCAACATTGACTTTGCCCGCTGTTTCAGAAACTCCAATGCCCTTGGGCGAATCGGACGATAAAGCATCCCTGCCTGACAGAAACGGCAGCCCCGGATACAGCCCCGTTGAATCTCCAAAACAACCCTGTCCTGTGTTACCTTAATATAGGGAACCAACGGTTTTTCCGGATAAAAGGTGTGAGACATATCTCTTTCCACCTGTTTTATAATTGTATCCGGCGCCTCAGGTATGAGCTTATAAAAATCTGCCAGAGTACCATCTTCATGATATTCCGGCTGATAAAACTGCGGTACATAAATTCCCGGAATCTGCGCCGCCATCTTTAAAAATTCCTGACGGCCTGTTTTTTGACACTTCCAGGACTTGTACGCATCCATCAAATCGTCATAGACCGTCTCGCCCTCGCCAATATAAAACAAATCAAAAAAATCCGCAATCGGCTCCGGATTGTAGGCGCAGGGACCGCCTCCAATCACAAAGGGATCCTCTGTTGTCCTCTCTTCCGCTTTCAATGGAATCTGCGCAAGATCCAAGATCTGTAATATATTGGTATAACACATTTCATATTGAAGCGTAATGCCTAAAAAATCAAATTCCTTAACCGGATCCTGTGATTCCAACGCAAAAAGAGGGATCTTCTCTTCCCTCATAATTTTATCTAAATCAATCCACGGAGAATACACGCGTTCGCAATAGAGATCCTCCCGTAGATTCAACATATCATATAAAATCTGGATGCCCAAATGCGACATACCGATTTCATAAACATCCGGAAAACACATACAAAACCGGATATCAACCATGGAAGGATCTTTTTTTATCATATTGATTTCGCCGCCAATGTAGCGCGCAGGCTTCTCAATGGACAGCAAAATATCGTCACTTAATGCAAGTTTTCTCATTGTTATCTATCTCCAAGCTACCGCAATGCTAACGCATTGCTTTGCTTAATCTCCCCGGACATTCTGTTATTTCTCAATCTGTTTGATTACGGCAGAAACCTGATTGACCAGTTCATCCCAACGGCTCCCATCGGAAAGGGTTTCCTTTACAAAATTTTTATTCCAACCATGATAGGAAAGATTGAAATGAAATGCACTAATTAACAGTAAAAAAAGCGCTCCGGCTGCCAACATGCGAAACAGAAAGAAAGAATGCCTTTTTTCACTCCCATCTGTTTTTTGCCGCTCCTTTTTGTACCGCTTCTGCGCACCTGGCAAAAAGGCGGATTTTGCTTCTAAGATTTTTTCCGCCCGGCTGATTGGTTTCCCTTCGTCCATCTGTTCTCTTTGACCCATATGAAACATCCCCTTTGGGACATATCTTCTTCAAAATACTTATATGCAGGATCCTTTATTTTATGTCTGAATAAAGCCATCCCAAATCAGGATACTCCATACAACTTTGTCTTGTTAACAGTTTTTTTACTGCATCGCTTGCCGACGCTCCCTGAAAAAGCACATGGCACAATTCTTCTACAATCGGCATGGAAACGTTATATTTTTGAGCCAGTTTCCAAACGGCCTCTGCTGAATTTACTCCCTCTACCACCTGTTTTACTTCGTTTAACGCCTCTTCTACCGTATATCCTTTACCAATCAGATAACCGGCATTGTGATTCCTGCTATGTTTACTGGTGCAGGTTACAATTAAATCCCCAATACCTGACAGACCGCCGAGCGTTTCCATCTTTGCACCCATGGCGACTCCCAGACGGGCGATTTCGGCAATTCCCCTTGTGATCAATGCCGCCTTCGTATTATCTCCATATCCCAATCCGTCACAGGCGCCTGCGGCAAGCGCAATCACATTTTTCACGGAACCGCCCAGTTCAATGCCAATAATATCCGGACTGATATACACTCTAAAATACTGATTCATAAAGATTTCCTGAACCGCAAGAGCAGTCTCTCTGCTGTCAGCGCCTACTACTACAGTAGTCGGCATTTCAACAGCCACCTCTTCTGCATGGCTGGGGCCGGATAATACAGAAACATCTGCCTGCGGAATCTCTTCTAAAATAATATCTCTAAGCGTAGTTAAGGATTCTTTATCAATTCCCTTTGCGACGTTGACAATCTTTTGTTTCTCAGGAATCAGGCCACAGACTTCTTTTGCCACGCTTCGCACAAATGGGGAAGCGACTGCAAAAACTATCAGTTCCATATCTTTACAAGCTTCCTCAAGATTTTCGGTAATTACGATAGAATCAGGGATTTTTATACCCGGAAGGCGGCTCTTATGTTCTCTGTTTTTCTGAAGCATCAAAACCTCTTCTTTTACTTTAGACCACATAGTGATCTCATGGCCATGCTTCGCTAACATAATTGCCAGTGCAGTTCCCCAACTGCCGGCGCCAAGAAAACTAATCCTGCTCAATATCGTTTGCCTCCTTCTGCTTTTTCTGACCTAATTTATTTTCATTTCCATGGATTAATCTTACTATATTTTCACGGTGTTGGAAATAGGCAAACAGCGTAAAAAACAAACTAAGGATCAGCATATGTACAAAAGCGTCGTCTGTACGATGAAAAACAATGGTATTGGCGGGAATATACCATGCCACAAATAATGAGCCGACAGAAACATAACGCGTTACCGCAACAACGGTTATAAAAATGACCAAACCAATCGGTATCATGATAGGATGGGCCGCAGCCATAACAACTGCAGCGGTTACAGCAATCCCTTTTCCGCCTTTAAATCCCAGATAGAAAGGATAATTGTGTCCTAATACAACACCTAACCCGCAGTATAGGCTCAAAAGATACCAGTCGTTATGAGTATGGATACAAAAACGGAGCAGCAGAATCGGAACAACTGCCTTACAGAGGTCGCCCGCAAAAGTAATAATCGCAGGTACCACCCCAAAGTTACGCAGTACATTTGTCGTTCCCGCATTTCCGCTGCCAAGCTTACGGATATCCGTATGATAAAATCTTCCAACAAAATATCCCCATGTAATACATCCTAAAAAATATCCCACAAACAGGCAAACTATCATTTCGAACATTTCAGCCTCCAAAATTATTTATTTTTCTTTCCTTTCCCGGATTAAAAATTTCAAAGGGGTTCCTGCAAAACCAAATGCCTCCCGAATTTTATTTTCCAGATATCTGATATAGGAAAAGTGCATCAAACGTTTATCATTGACAAACACAACAAATGTTGGAGGTTTTATGCTGACCTGCGTTATATAATATATCTTCAGACGACGTCCCTTATCCGACGGCGGCTGCTGCATAGCGACTGCCTCTGCCAAAATATCATTTAAAACCCCTGTTGCAATGCGAAGCTGATGATTCTGGATCACAACATCCAATACATCGAACAGTTTTGACAATCTCTGACCGGTTACCGCTGATATAAAAATAATCTCCGCATAAGGCAAAAAAGATAAAACCATACGAATCTTATTGGTATATTCCTTAACGGAATGATTGTCCTTTTCTATCGCATCCCATTTATTGACAGCAATAATCATACCGCGTCCTCTGTCATGTGCAATACCTGCAATCTTCGCGTCCTGCTCCGTCACGCCTTCTGTCGCATCAATCACAAGGACTACCACGTCTGCTCTTTCTACGGCAGAGACCGTGCGCAGGATACTGTAACGCTCCAACTCCTCTTTAATCTTATTCTTTCGGCGGAGTCCCGCTGTATCAATAAAAACATATTCTTTTTTATTCCAGGTAATTGAGGTATCAATCGCATCGCGTGTTGTCCCTGCAATATCCGATACAATCACGCGGTTTTCCCCAAGCAGCCTATTAATAATAGAAGATTTGCCTACATTTGGCTTTCCCACAACGGCCACACGCGGACGTTCATCCTCCTCTTCCTCCTGATTTTCCGGGAAAAGGGCGACCACCTCATCTAACATGTCCCCGACTCCTAATTTCCCCAGAGAAGAAATAGGATACGGTTCCCCGATTCCAAGATTATAAAACTCATAGACGTCAGGCATCATCTTGTCAAAGTTGTCCACCTTATTCACAACTAAAACAATTTTTTTCTGCGCCTTGCGCAGCATATCCGCCACCTTGAAATCGGCATCCAGCACTCCCTGCCGGACGTCTACCACAAACATGACAACATCTGCCATTTCAATCGCCATTTCTGCCTGTTCACGCATATCACGCAGCATCTGATTGTTTGTTTCCGGCTCAATGCCGCCGGTATCCATAATTGTAAAATGATAATTCAGCCAGGATACGTCTGCATAGATTCGATCCCTGGTTACTCCCGGCGTATCTTTCACAATCGCTATTCTTTCTCCTGCCATCATATTAAAGATAGTCGATTTTCCCACATTGGGACGTCCTACGATGGCTACAATCGGCTTACTCACAAGAACCTCCTACGTTTCCTTTATATTCTTTACAAGATAATCCGCCACTTTCTGATAAAGCAGATCATTGTAAATAATCTTCTTTGCTGTTGCACCATATGTTTTTTCAAAAGTATCATTTAAATCCGATTCTTTCGTACAATTATAATTTGTAAGGTAAATCTTAAGTTCTTCCTGATATTCTTCATCAGAAATCTTTATCTTTTCCGCCTGTGCAATCGCATTATATACCAACTGCTTTCTCACATCTTCCTTTGCCGTTTCTGTGACTTGTTTTTCATAATCCTCTTTTGTTGTATTTAACTGTTTCAGATAATCGTCCAAAGTCATATTCCCCTGCGACAGATATGCTTCGATCGAAGTTTTTAACTGCTTTTCCATCCCCTTCACTTTATCATCCGGATATTGATTGATCTTTGCCTCCTCACAAACCCTGGAAACCGCCATGGTGCGTCTAATCGAATCACGGCTTTTTGTTTTATAATCTTCTACGGAAGTATAATCCGTCAGATTCTTCTTAACAAACGCATCATTAAACTTCTGAGAAAGCTTTTTCCCCTGTTTATGATTCAAAGTAACGGTAAAAACAGCTTCTTTTCCCGCTAAATCCGGATTGGCAGAGTACTCCTCTGGAAATGTCACGGTAATATCATATGTCTTTCCTATTTTTTTATCAATCAGTTGTTTTTCAAAACCGTCAATAAAGGTATTGGAGCCAATCTCCAAATCAAATCCCTGCGGATCGGATTCCTTAGTGCAGGAACCGCCGTCGAATGCCTTTCCATCCATTTTGCCGACATAGTAGATATTTACAATATCTCCCGACTTTACCTTTCCTTTTTTTATCTTCTGATAGACGGGATATTGTTCCAATGTCTTATCAATATTAGACTGCAGCTCCTTTTCAATCTCCTCCTTCTTTAAGGAAATCACAGAATAATCGGATAACTCAACATAAGAATCTGCATTTTCAATCAGAGGATTTTCCTCTTTTTTCTCAGAGTTCTCATTCTGATTTGTAATTGCATTTTTTATTTGATCCCCTGCGCTGCAGCCTGTCAGCGAACCTACTGTCATACAGGTACATAAAAAGATACCCAGCCACTTTTTTTTCAAAATATCTTTCCTCCCAATTCGTATTTGTCATATAGAACCTTTCTCTTTATAACATAAACTGCAATAAAAATAAAGGGATTTACGGAAATCTTCACCTATTTTTATGAAATTCATACCATATTGGGGTCTGATTTCGATAAAAACGCCAGACTCAAGTCAGGCAAAGGAAACCATTGAGATTTCCTCTCCTGCCTTTGGAAGCACGATGCGAAAAAAGAAGTTTATCGTTGCAGCAGGTGCAGATGCCTGCAACATGAATATGCTGCGGGAACAGCCCCGCCTCAATTAACTGCAGATAATTTGCCGCCCACAAATCCAACTGGTATTTTTGCCGTTCCGGATCGGAGCAGAAAGAAATCTGCGCCATCTGCTCCTCGGAATAGGCGTTTTCAAATGCCGCAATCACGTCACTGCTTACCTCATAGCATTCCTGACAGATAGAAGGCCCAATGACTGCAATCAAATCCTCCCTTTTGGAGCAAAATTTCCGTTCCATGGCGGCAACCGTTTTTGCGCCGATTTTTCCTACGGTTCCCCGCCAGCCCGAATGGGAAGACGCAATGATTCTCCTGACCGGATCCACAAAAAAGAGCGGTACGCAATCGGCATAGGATGTTGCAAGGCAGATTCCTTTCTGGTCTGTATAGATACCGTCAACCCCCTGCAGTTTTTTCCGAAGGATTCCATTACAGGCGTCTTTTTTTGTCACATATGAAACTTTCGTATCATGAATCTGGTCAGAAAGCACCAGATTATCCATATTGACATGAATTGCCCTGCAGAAGATCTCATAATTCTTTTCCACGGTTTCTACTGTATCTCCACGGGAAAAACCAAGGTTGAGTTCTCCAAGCGCCCCTTGGCTGATTCCTCCAAAACGTGTGGAAAAAGCCGCATTGATAAACGGCATTTCCCGATAAGCGGAAAAACGAATAACCGGAATGGTATCTGCATGGCAAAGATAACATTCTTCCGTATCTGTATCATAAATTTTATTCTTTCGTTGTTTTCTTTTGTTTTGGGCTTCCTGCCATAGTTGTTCTATCATATGCCGCCGCCAGCCTTTCTTTCTAATTGTCTGTTTCAAATGCACTTTCAATGTGAAATAACTTCTCCCCTTCATAAGCAATGACATCAAATCGTGCAGGGGCGTCAAAATATCCCGGATGGCAATAAATATAATACTCCGCAGCCTTTTGTATTCTTCTTCTTTTCATAGAAGTCACCGCTTCCAATGCTGTTCCCATATATTGTCCCTGCCGGAACTTAACTTCCACAAACACTAAGGTTTGCCCGTCTTTTGCCACAATATCGATTTCTCCATACCGGGAATAAAAATTCTTCTGTAAAATCTGATAGCCCTTCTTTTCCAGAAAGGCTACTGCTTTTTCTTCATAATGCGCTCCTATTTTTCTCCTATTTCTCCTGTTTTCTCCCATCCGTACTATCTGCTCCTATTATTTCCCCTTATCTCTGCGTTTCATAACTTTTCCCTTGATTTTATCCATCGCATCGACATACACTAAAACTTCCGCCACCACCTGATACAGCTCTTTTGGAATATATTCGCCAATTTCCAGTTTTTCCAGGCTCTTTGCCAATTTTTCATCTTTGTGGATTGGAATGTCATGTTCTCCCGCCGTATGAATGATTTTTTCAGCCAGATGTCCTTTGCCGCTTGCAATAACCTTTGGCGCAATATCATCTTCCGCATATTCCAGGGCAATCGCAGATTTATCACGAAAATCTCCTACGATATCTTTACCATATATCACACCTTTCTGCTTCTTCTCCTGCGCCATATAACTGCCCCCTTTCTTTTTTCAGCCTCTTCCTGCTGCGTCTGTCTATATCAGATAAAATTTTTAATAAAACTCCGCCTGTGAAGCGGACACGGACCATACTTTTGTATAGCGGCGATATGAGCCTGAGAGCCGTATCCCTTATGTTTGGCAAAACCGTATTCCGGATAGGCAGAATCCAGTTCTTCCATCATCCGATCCCTGGTAACTTTTGCTAAAATGCTTGCCGCCGCAATCGAAACACTTTTTGCGTCGCCTTTGATAATTCCCTCTTGTTGTATCGGCAGATTTGGTATCGTTACTGCATCTACCAACAGAACATCCGGCGTAACAGAAAGACGGTTGACAGCCTGGCGCATCGCCTCATAAGTTGCCTGTAAAATATTGATTTCATCAATACGCTGTGGGGATACAATGCCAATGCCGCAGGCTACGGCTTTTTGGCAAATTTCATCATAGAGAAGTTCCCGTTTCTTCCCGCTTAACTTTTTAGAATCATTTAAGTAAAGGATCTCCGCATTCGCCGGCAATATACAGGCGCCTGCGACGACCGGACCTGCCAGGGGACCTCTTCCCGCTTCATCAATCCCACAGATAAACTGACACTTCTCCTGATACTTCATCTCATAGATTTTCATCTGCTGTAAGCGGGCACGCTCTTTTACAAGCGCCTCCTCCTGTTTCCGATATTTTAAAAGCAGTCTGCCAACGCCTTTGCGCCTGTCTGTCCCATACATCTCATATAACGCTTGTCTGTCCTGAATCGCTGTCTGTTCAAACTCCTCCTGAATCTGTGAAATTGATTTCATATGTACCTCTCCCTGGACCTTATTTGGGAATCCGGCCAATATGCGTAATCGGCCAGATACGGAATAAAACTTCCCCCATAATATCCTTTTTTCTAATCAGCCCTACATAATCGCTGCGGCTGTCCGTACTTCTGTTTCGGTTATCGCCAAGGACAAAATATTCATCTTTTCCGAGAACGATCGGTTCTGCCGCCTTCCCGGGATTTAAGATATCAGAAAGACAGTAATCGTCCCCTTTTAATCGCTTTCCGTTAATATATACCTTTCCTTTTTGAATCTGCACGGTTTCTCCGGGCAAACCAATAACTCTTTTTACATAATAGGTTTTTTCACTCTGTCCGCTTTTATGATTGACAGGAAATACGACCACGTCAAATCGTTCCGGATCTCCCAGATAATAACTAATCTTCTGGATAATGATAGAATCGCCGTCAGATAGCGACGGCTCCATAGACTCGCCTTCAACCATTGTCCGATGCGCCACATAATGCGCCGTAACCGACGCCAGACAATACGACATTAAGATACAGACGCCAAGCATAATCATGTTACTGACAAAATGAAATGCAGCGCTTTCTTTCTTTTTTTTCTTTGAAAGAAGCGGTTCATTGGATAGTTCATCTAACGTGTGGTTCTGCTTTTTGACAGGGGGGTTTTCCTTTTCATAAACGGAATGGTTTTCTTCCTTCTCTTCCTGCTTTTCTTCTTTTTCCCCGGTTTCATAATACATTTTTATCTGTCTGCAAAACTCTAAACTGTCTTCTATCTCTTCCTCGTTATACATGAACAATCAATCCTCCGACTTTCAGAATTTCCCTAGCCTTCTGCAACTTCCAAACTGATCGTTCCCAACCTTCCGGCACGGAAATCATCAACCATATATTTTGCAGCCTTATCCACATCCAGTTCGCCACCGGGTTTCATACAGCCACGCCGCTTTGCAATCAACTCTAATTGCTTTGCAGGATTTTTTTCATTGTCTATCTGATAGAAATCAGTTACCGCTTCCGGATATTGTTGATTCAGATACTCTAAAAGTAAAATACTCAATTCATATATATGAAATAATTCATCCTTGATAGAACCAATAAAAGCCAGACGCAGACCAACCTTCTGATCTTCAAATTTGGGCCAGAGGATTCCCGGCGTATCTAATAGTTCTACCTGCCTGTTTAAACGAATCCATTGTTTTCCCTTTGTTACACCGGGTTTATTTCCGGTCTTGGTACATGCCTTCTTAGCAAAACTATTGATAAAGGTAGACTTTCCAACATTTGGAATGCCTACGATCATCGCACGGATTGGCCTGTTTAAAATCCCCCTTTTTCGATCCCGTTCTATCTTTTCTCTACATGCCGTCCGGATCACTTCATGAACAGCCTTTATCCCGGTTCCTCTTTTGGCATTGATCTTATGGACAAAATATCCCTTTTTTTCATAATATGCCATCCATTCTTCCGTACGCGCGGGATCCGCCAAATCAGATTTGTTGAACAGCATAATGCGTGCTTTTCCATTTGCCAGATGATCAATATCTGGATTCTTACTGCTAAAAGGCACTCTTGCGTCCACCAATTCTATTATGACATCAATCAGCTTTAAATCCTCCTGCATTGCACGCTTTGCCTTAGCCATATGTCCCGGATACCATTGAAATTGCATATATGTCTCCATTTCTATGTTATTTTCCTGTTTTTGAAGAAGTCTTTTCCTGTTCCTTCGCAAATCCGTCCAAATGGCTGATCAGTTCAATGGTATTGAGCCGAATCCACGCTTTTCCAATAATATTTTCCTTTAGAATATTTCCCATATTTGCATTCCGGCTGTCTTCGCCACTATTTCTGTTATCGCAGAGAACAAAATATTCATCTTCGTCCAAAACAACTTTCTCTAAAGCCAGACCTCCATTTTCCATAACCGGAAAATCATATTTCTCTTCTAATTTCTTATCATTAATATAAACATATCCCTCTTTAATCTGTATGGTTTCTCCGGGAAGGCCAATAATGCGCTCTGCCGAATAATATTTATGCTCTGCGCCTCCCTGCTCTACGATTACTACATCTTCCCTATGAATGGAATGAATCCGGTAGGACATTTTATTGACCAATATTTTATCCTTTTCCCTAAGCGTAGGACTCATATCCTGTCCGGAAACGGTATATGTCTCCATGCCAAAATGTGTGATGGCATACGCTGCAAACAGAACAACTGCAATTTCCGCCATAGTAATCAAAACCTTAATGAGCAGTTGCTTTCTGGCTTCCCTGCGATTCTCCAAATCAAAATCATACTTCATACGGAAGTTCCCCTAACTAATATATTGCTTGATCATCTTCAACGCCTGTTTCCCAATGATACAGTTATAGTGCTCCCTGCAATACTGTTCCACATATTGCTGTTGGGAACACAGGACTGCATATTCCTGTAAAAGCTGGCAAAGATATTGATATTCCTCTATTTTTAGCTTTCCCTTTTTTACCAGAAGATACCACATCCCATTTTCTCTGTCCTTATATAATTTGCTTGGAATATTTTTATCAAGTTGAAAAGAAGCGACAAAATTTTCAAGTATGCTTAAGCTTTTAAAGCAGAATACTTTTGAAGAAATCTGCTTTTGCTTCTGTTTTTCTTTTTTCCTTTTTTCCACTTCCTTCATATGCTGCAGATATTCTTTCTGGGAAGCTGTTGCCTTAAACTGTTTCTCAAACTCTCCCATATCCTCTTCTTCCTCAGAATCTTTTTCCATGGAAGAACCTAATTCCTCAAAAAATTCTTCTTCCTCTTCCTTCTCTTCTTCGACAATACCTGCCAGATTCTGAAGCTGATTCAGCATACTATGTAAGCCGTCATCTCCCTTATCCGAAAAGGTGATGACCAAAGAATCATCAGGCATACGCATCAACTGCATGGAAATCATGCCGCTTTCCACCTCATACCCAATCTCTTCTTCTGCGCGTTCCACTAATTGCTCCAGAAAATCCCGTGATTTTTCCTGATTTGTAAAAAAATCCTCTATCCTTAAACCATACTCGTTCATCTCATCTACGGTCATATGGCACTGTACCGTATTTTTCCCAATTCTCTCAAATTCCATAGGATTCCCTCCTTTATCCTGACTTCTCTTATCTTAAGCCCAACAATAGATTCTGTCAACTGCCAGTACCCCCTGTCAGCACAGTATTTTTCCATATTCTTACTTTCCAGAAAAGAAAAAGCCAGATACAAAGACAGATTCTGTTCCGTCATGTTACAAATAATTACCTATCTGCTAAACATCATAAATCAGGTATCTCTTCCCCTGTCCCATCATTGACGCGCACGGTCAAATGCATCACCCTCCTAAAAACGAGGGCATCCTGTGGGTACAGGATGCCCTCGGGTATGAATCAAAAAGGGTAGCAGGATTCAGAAAACCTACTAGTATTTATATTGTATTTTTTGTTCCCGGTATTGTCAACATTTTTCGTTACAAAAAGATAAAAAAAAGATAAATTTTTATTTTTAAATTATCCTGTTGTGCCGGATCCAAGTATCAGAAAATAGAATAATACAAAGATTCCTAATAAAATCCGGTACCATCCAAATACCTTAAAGTCATGCTTCTTGATATAATTGATAAAGAGCCGGATCACCAATACAGACACAAAAAAGGAGGTAAGCGTGCCGACGGCAAGCACTTCCAGTTCCAGCACCGAATATGACAAACCAAATTGCAGCAGTTTCATCAATCCGGCTCCTGCCATAACCGGTATTGCCAGATAAAAAGTAAATTCTGCGGCAACGGTTCTGGACAACCCCAACGACAGACCGCCCAAAATCGTCGCGCCGGAACGTGAAGTGCCCGGCAGGACAGCCGCCGCCAGTTGAAAGATGCCAATCCAGAAAGCAGTCTGATATGTCAATTCACCCATTGTAGAAACCGCAGCTTTTTTTCCCCGGTTTTTATTCTCTAACAGAATAAACAAAATACCTACTGTAATCAGCATAATGGCTACCGTCTGATAGTTATAAAAAACAGCTTCAAACCTGTCGCCAAACAAGAGTTCCAAAAATACGGCGGGAATACAGGCTGTCAGAATCTTAAGCCACATCTCTATTTTATCCTTTTTGATCCAACCGCTCTTATTGCCGGTAAACGGAATGATTTCTTTCCAATACAGGACAACGACGGCCATGATTGCGCCTAACTGGATAACAACCAAAAACATCTCTTTGAATGCTTCCGGCATGGACAGCTTTAAAAATTGATCCAGTACAATCATATGGCCGGTACTGCTGACTGGCAGCCATTCCGTAATTCCTTCTATTACACCAAATAAAAATGCCTTGAATACTTCCATAAAAAATACTTTCTTCTGCCTTTTCTGTCTTTGCAATAGTATATGCAATTTACTTTTGTTTCATGGCAGGATTTTCCCGGAATAGAAAAAGGGACGCAACATCTGTTTGCGTCCCTCACGTTTTGCTATGAAAATTTATTTTACAACGGCTTTTAATTCTTCCGTCAGCTTTGGTACAATTTTATTTAAGTCGCCGACAATGCCATAATCAGCCACTTCAAAAATCGGAGCAGTACTATCCTTGTTGATGGCAATGATAATGTCCGACTCTTCCATACCTGCTGTATGCTGAATCGCACCGGAAATACCAATGGCAAAATATACATTCGGACGAACTGTCTTACCGGTCTGTCCTACCTGTAATTCTTTTGGCATCCAGCCGCTGTCTACAACGGCACGTGAACAGCTTACCGTACCACCGATTGCATCTGCCAGATCCTGCAGAATCTTAAAGTTCTCGGCACTGCCTACGCCGCGTCCACCGGATACCAGGATCTTTGCATCCATAATATCCACCGTATCCGAAAGCTCTTTTACAACCTCAACAATCTCAACATATTTGTTATTCGGGGTAAATCCCGGATTGTACTCAATTACCTCTGCTTTTGCTCCAGCAATCGGCTCTATTTTCTGCATAACTCCCGGACGGACCGTAGCCATCTGCGGACGATGATCCGGGCAGGCAATGGTAGCAATCGTATTTCCACCAAATGCAGGACGAGTCATCAATAACTGATTGTGTTTCTGCTCTTTTCCCGGAACAGGATTCAGAGGGAAATCACCAATCTCCAATACCGTACAATCCGCAGTCAATCCCGTTGCCACTCTTGCAGACACACGAGGACCTAAATCGCGGCCAATTGCCGTAGCGCCTACCAGTACAATATCCGGCTTATACTCATTGATTACAGAGGATAATGCATGTGCATACGGCTCTGTTCTGTATTCCTTTAATTCCGGATCATCTACAACAATAACTTTATCTGCGCCATACTCTGCCAACTGGCCAGTAAGGCCTTTTACGCCAGAACCAATCAGAACGGCTGTAACATCTGTATCTAAGTCACTCGCCAGTTCCTTTGCCTTTCCAAGTAATTCAAAAGCGATACCGCTTAATTTGTTGTCTACCTGCTGTGCAAAGACATAGACACCCTTATATTCTTCTAAACCCATTTTAGTCACCACTTTTCCTTTTAATATCAGATTACATGTTTCTCTTTTAATTTGCCCATGATGTATGAAACGGACGCATCTGCATCCAGTTCAACTACTTCTCCGGCTCCCTTCCTGACCTTATCAGAAGCCTTTGCAATCTTAGTAGGAGAACCTGCCAGACCGAGGTTCGCATCATCAACATCCTTTAAGTCGTTTCTGCCCCATACGGTAATCTCCGCATCATATGCATCAAAGATTCCGCCCGGAGTCATATAACGAGGCTCATTCAACTCAGAAAGGGCTGTGATCAGGCATGGCATCTTTGCTTTAATGACATGATATCTGTCATCATACTGACGCTCAACAACTACATGATCTCCTTCAACCTTAATCGCCTTGGCATAAGAAATGACCGGAATATCAAGATGCTCGGAAATCTGCGGTCCAACCTGCGCGGTATCGCCATCAATTGCCTGACGACCGGTAATGATTAAATCATAATCAATATTTCTAAGTGCGCCGGCAAGCGTTGTAGAGGTTGCCCAGGTATCAGCACCGCCTAACACTCTGTCCGTTACCAGAATCCCCTTATCAGCGCCCATAGCAATCGCTTCACGAAGCACTTCTTCTGCTTTTGGAAGTCCCATGGTAAGAACAGTAACTTCTGCACCACATTCATCTTTTATTCGAAGCGCTGCTTCCAGACCTGCTTTATCATCAGGATTCATAATGGCAAGCATAGCGCCTCTGTCCAAAGTACCATCCGGATTAAATTTAACTCCGCCCTTGGTATCTGGAACCTGCTTAATACATACAACTATTTTCACGGCTTTGTCACTCCTTGTCTTCTATTATTCATTTATATAATGCATTACTTCAATAAACTGCCTGAGATAACCATACGCTGAACTTCTGAAGTTCCCTCGTAAATTTCAGTAATCTTAGCGTCACGCATCATACGCTCCACATCATATTCTCTGATATATCCATAACCACCATGCAACTGAACTGCTTTCGTTGTAACTTCCATGGCAACCTCTGCTGCATACAGCTTAGCCATTGCAGCCTCAACCGAATAAGACACCTTTGCGCCCTCTGCAAATTCCTGTTTCTTCATGGCAGCTTTATATACAAGGCTCTTTGCAGCCTCAACCTTTGTCGCCATGTCTGCAAGCTGGAACTGTGTATTCTGCTGTGCGGAAATAGAACGGCCAAACTGCTTTCTCTCCTTGGTGTACTCAATAGTCCTTTCTAAAGCGCCCTCTGCAATACCAAGCGCCTGTGCAGCGATACCGATACGTCCGCCATCCAGAGTATGCATTGCAATCGGAAAACCTTTGCCCTGTGGTCCGAGAAGCGCATCCTTAGGGATACGGCAATCCTGGAAAATCAACTCATACGTAGAAGAACCGCGGATACCCATCTTCTTTTCCTTGGTTCCAAAAGTAAAGCCGGGAGTTCCCTTCTCTACAATAAACGCTGAGAATCTCTTAACCTTTCTGCCTTTCTTATTTTCGCTGATATCTGTATAGGCAATGATAATATAAACATCAGCAACCTCTCCGTTTGTAATGAAACACTTGGAACCATTCAGTACCCATTCGTCTCCGTCCAAAACAGCCTTTGTCTGTACGCCCTGTGCATCCGTACCCGCACCCGGCTCTGTCAGGCCAAATGCGCCGATTTTCTTGCCGCTTGCAAGATCCGGAAGATATTTCTTTTTCTGCTCTTCTGTTCCATATGTAAGAATCGGATCGGCACAAAGTGATGTATGTGCAGATACAATAACGCCCGTTGTCGCACAAACCTTAGAAAGTTCTTCCACACACATTACATAGGATAAAATATCACAGCCCTGTCCGCCATACTCTTTTGGGATTGGAATACCCATGAATCCGTACTTTCCCATCTTTTTAACATTATCCATCGGGAAATGCTCTGTTTCATCAACCTCTTGAGCCATAGGTTTAACTTCTGTCTCAGCGAAATCCTTGAAAAGCTGTCTCGCCATCTCATGCTTTTTACTTAATGTAAAATCCATGCCTTTCTTTACCACCTTTCATAAATTTTTAATGTTTATTTTGAGTAATCATAGAAACCGATACCCGTCTTACGTCCAAGCTTTCCGGCACGAACCATCTTTCTGAGAAGTGTATGCGCGCGATATTTTGAATCGCCTGTTTCATGATACAATACGTCCATGATAGCAAGGCAGATATCCAAACCTACCAGGTCTCCAAGTGCAAGAGGTCCCATCGGATGATTTGCCCCTAACTGCATTGCAGTATCAATGCCCTCAACCGAAGCTACACCGTCTGCATAGATGCCAACTGCCTCATTGATCATTGGAATCAGGATTCTGTTTACTACAAAGCCTGGAGCTTCCTTAACTTCCACCGGCTCTTTGCCGATTTCCTTTGAAATCTCAATTACTTTGTTGGTTACTTCATCCGTTGTGTTATAACCGCGAATTACCTCGATTAACTTCATAACAGGAGCCGGATTGAAGAAATGCATTCCAATTACCGGTCTGTCAATCCCCGCACCGATTTCCGTTACAGATAAAGAAGATGTATTGGTAGCGAAAATGCAATCTTTCTTTGTACAGATTTCCTGTAACTCCTTAAATGTCTGTTTCTTGATATCCATCACTTCAAGGGCAGCTTCTACAATCAAATCACAATCCGTACAGATTTCCTTTGTACCCGTTGTGATCTTTGCCAGAATAGCATCTGCGGCAGACTGTTCCATTTTGCCCTTTGCCACTCTCTTTTCAAAGCCCTTTGCAATTTTGTTTTTGCCATTTGCAGCAAATTCTTCATTGATATCACACAGGAAAACCTCATAACCGTCTGTCTGTGCAAATGCCTGTGCGATTCCGGAACCCATAGTACCTGCGCCAATTACTCCAACTTTCATATTTTTACCTCCATTGATTTGATGGTAGTGTCAAATAACTACCTATTTTTTATTTCTAAACCTTCATTTTTAGGGAGTTTGCAATTAAAAAGAGCATTA
>CANRJM010000027.1 GCA_947630925.1 uncultured Lachnospiraceae bacterium | reverse complement strand
GCTGTTGGTAGAAGCGGCAGGGGGCATCTGCAAGGGAGCGGTGGGTCATAAATCAAAAGCCCTGAGGGCGCGTCAGAATGGAAATACAGTGGAGGTGATCGCCTATGCAGACAAAGCGAACACAAGGTTGCGGAGCAAGTATTATAAAATGATAAGGCATGGGAAGAAACGGAATGTGGCAGTAGCTGCAGTGGCAAGGGAGCTGGTATGTTTTGTATGGGGGATGATGACGGACAATACTGGGATAAAGACGGCGTGAAGGAGTACATCGCAGCCGTCAGCCAGTCAAGGGTGAAATGCACCGCGCAAGCGCGGCCCTTGACAGGCAGCCGTCAGTGATGTGTATGGTAAACAAGCAGAAATAAGCAGCATTTTGCAGCTATTTCTGCCGGCAATAAATAAAAAAGGACAAGAAAATATCTGACAGCGGTGGAAAAGGGCTGTGGTCACTGTAAGGTCTGGGCTAACTGCGTTGTCCCTATGTGCGCACGTAAACCGTGATCCACGCTTTTAGATCGCAGAGCTCTTCGGCGGACCATTAGCCTGTAGGTAACCAATCCACAAATAACAGAGTGGCCAACTGCCGGGGACTGTTAAATCAGAGCCCTTTTCCGGCGCTGTCAGACGACAAAAAATGTGAGATTGTCAGGAGAAAAGAAAAAGTTTGTGAAATGCAAATTTACCTCTTGACAAAAGTCACTTCATAACAGGGATTAAAAACTCTTTCTGCTTGCAGCCTTTCCATGCTACCACCGTTTTGAGTCTGTTGAATAATTCATCGGTTACCTGTACTGCAATTGTTCTTGCTTCCATACTGCTCACTCCTTTTTTCATAAAATGTTCTTCAATTATCTGTTGAAGAAATTGCTGTGTACTGATTTCCCGTTCTTCAATTTCAGTTCTTACCTTTGAGTGTAAGTCTACGGGAATCTTTCCGCATATGTTCTTAGTTTCCATAGCGTCATCTATAAATTCTTTTGCATCATTTTTTCTATTGTCATCTGATTGTGTCAGATACAAAAGACAAACCTCATCTCCCTTACGAAGTCCAGTAGACTCTAATTCAGCCTTGGGAATCCGAATCATTCCTCCCTCTAGAATTTTTGCTTCGATTTCTATTAAATCCATATTTGCTCCTTTCCCGCACTTTGGCGATATTATATATTTGAAAAAGCAGAAACCGGTCATCGACCAACTTCTGCTTTTTCTGCACCAAAAATTATGAAATATAAAAATAATGCAAACTTTGCCCCAAGAGTTGGTCAAAAAATTTTGACCAACTCGCCTGACCAACCTTTGACCAACTTTGGTGCAAAAACCCACGATACTTTGCACTAGGTTACGATACCCCCTGAACTGCAAAAAACGCTGGAAACATACCTGTTTCCAGCGTTTTTAAGGGTTCTTTATTACCAGACGAACTATTTCATCTATTATGCGGATGTTTTCACCGCATCCCACAAGTTTGCCTTTGGCAAACTTGCAATGGTTCAGCTACGCTGAACCTATTTCATCTGCGCTGCTACTTCTGCCGCAAAATCTTCTTCCTTCTTCTCAAGGCCTTCGCCTGTCTCAAAACGGACAAAATTTGTGATTTTCAGCGTACATCCTTCTGCCTTTGCAACAGACTCTACATACTTGCCGACGCTTTCCCTGTTCTCTGCCTTAACATATTCCTGCTCCAACAGACAGACTTCCTTTAACTCCTTGTTTAAGCGGCCTGTAATCATTTTTTCAATAATATTCTCCGGCTTGCTTGCATTTTTTGGATCGTTCTTTGCCTGCTCTAAGAGAACGTGCTTCTCATGCTCCTTGTATTCCTCGTCGACGTCGTCGGAAGACACATATTTAGGATTTAACGCAGCGACCTGCATTGCAACATTTTTTAAGCACTCCTTAACGGCGCTGCTCGAAGAATCGGTATCTGCTTCTACCAATACGCCAATCTTTCCGCCGGCATGAATATAGGATACAACCTGTCCTTCCGTCTCAATCTTATCAAAACGGCGGATATTCATATTTTCGCCAATCTTAGCGATCATTGCCTTTAACTTCTCATCTACCGTCTGTCCCGCTTCTGCTGCCCACGGCTCAGCCAAAAATTCTTCAACAGTGGCAGCCGTTGTTGTCTTAACCTGTGCTGCAACCTCTGCAACATATGCTTGGAACTGCTCATTTTTCGCAACAAAGTCTGTCTCGGAATTCACTTCCACGATAGAAGCAGTCTTTCCGTCCTCAGATACATCTACTGCAACAATCCCCTCCGCAGCAATACGACCGGACTTCTTTGCCGCTTTTGCAAGGCCGTTTTCTCTTAACCACTCTACCGCCTTGTCCATATCGCCGTCCGTATTTGTAAGAGCCTTCTTACAATCCATCATTCCGGCGCCGGTCATTTCTCTTAATTCTTTAACCTGTGAAGCTGTAATTGCCATTTTTTACCTCATTTCTGCACTGCCTGTTTGATAATCTATGCTCCGGTCTGTGACGGGCAGCGCGCAGCACAAACCGATTTGGCTGTCAAAGTCTCTCCAGCCTGCTATTTTGATATTTTCTTTTCTGTAAACGGATTATGCCTCTGCAGCCGCTTCCGTTTCTTCTTCCTCAGCTTCCGCCATTGATTCTCCCTGATTTGCCTCGATAACAGCATCTGCAATAGTAGAAACAATCAGCTTAACCGCACGGATTGCATCGTCATTTCCCGGAATGACATAATCAAGTTCTTCCGGATCACAGTTGGTATCTGCGATGCCGATCAGAGGAATGCCTAATGTATGTGCTTCCTGAATGCAGATTCTTTCTTTCTTGGGATCTACTACAAAGATAGCGTCCGGAATTTTCTTCATTTCCTTGATTCCGCCAAGGTTCTTCTCTAACTTATCCCATTCCTTCTTCAGACCGATAACTTCCTTCTTTGGAAGAACATCAAATGTTCCGTCCTCTGACATGGTCTCAATTTCCTTCAATCTCTTAATGCGCGTCTGAATCGTCTTAAAGTTCGTGAGCATGCCGCCTAACCATCTCTCGTTTACATAATACATGCCGCAACGCTCCGCCTCAGATTTAATCGAATCCTGCGCCTGCTTCTTTGTACCGACAAAAAGAATCGTACCGCCATTGGCAATAATCTCTTTTACCGCATTGTAGGCAGTATCAACCATACCTACAGATTTCTGCAGGTCGATAATGTAGATGCCATTACGCTCTGTGTAAATGTACTCTGCCATTTTAGGGTTCCATCTTCTTGTCTGATGTCCAAAATGAACACCTGCTTCCAGTAACTGTTTCATTGAAATAACGCTCATGTGAATACCTCCAATTGGTTTTTTGCTTCCATATGCTTCCAAACGCGAGACCTCAATCCGGCACCACCGCGCAATCCGCATACGTGATTATTAGTTTCCTGTATGATTTGACAGAAAAACGATATAACGTCCCGTCAATATACAACACAAGGATTATCATAACATAAAAGAAAGCCCCATGCAAGGACTTTCTTTCACAAATTATCCGCAAATTATCCGCTTACCGGCATTCCAGAAGCAATCCCGCTTCCTGAATGACCAGTTCCCTGTTCTTTCTCCAAATCCGGGGAAATTCCAGAATCGGTCCCGGACAGGGATATTTCCCAATCTCTACCGTAATTCCCGGAATCTTATTCCCATACAGCATCTGCTCCCTGAGATTTCCATTATTTGAATGGGCATCTTCCCCGCAGTCTTCCTCAAAATCAGGCTCCGCTGCCGAATAACCGGTAATCTTCTGCGCCAGCACGGACATTAACCGCGTTTTTTCATACGCCTCTGCATCCTTTCGGCATTCTCCGAAAATCTCATTGCCCATAGCGTGATAATGAACGGCGCCCTGCAGTCCTCGCATTTCTTCCAGAAATGCGATTCTTTGAAATAACGCCTTACTTTCCCTCTCGCTAACCGCCTCCGCTCCGCTGTATCCCTCTTCACCTGCGTTACCGCTGACATAAAAATGATACGGAAAGTTTCGGTTTAAGTCAACCCCTCTTGCATTCGCCTTCCACCGCGTCGTCTTTCCCTCGTGGATATTTTCCAGATTCCGGCGCAGTCCCTGATTGCAGACCTGACCGGTCCCAAACTGGGAAATGGCGACGCCGTCCGGATTTGCCATCGGAATATAATGAATTGCGATCTCTTCCAATATGTCTGTTATTCTCCGGCAGCCTTCCATCTTCCGGGGATGGGAAGCATAATACTCTATCTGCTTCATGCATAATAAAGAGGTCATATACTCCCTTCCATGAATGGCGGCAACGACAAGGACACAGGACTGCGCTTCGGGATTCCCCAAAATAACATCATAGATTTTCCGGTCATCCTCGCTCCTGCCAATAATCTCATAATGGATTTGCTCGGGATATGCCCCGCATAACAAGACAAGATCCCTGTTCAGTTTTTCATATGAATATTTTTTCTGATATGCAGATACAATATTTCTGTTTTCTTGCATATAGATGGCTCCTTTTTTACTCCCTGACTCCATTGGCAGCCATACGGATCGATATATATTATTCTATTCTCCGCCATTTGAATCGTGTTACAGACCATTGCAAAACGATTCCTATAATCCCAAAATCTGTTCTACCACCTTTTGCATATCCGCCGTTTCACAAACGGTATCGTGAAGTACCGGCGCGCTGCGGATTTCTTCCACTGCGTCAGGAATCTTTGTGCCGGATGTTTTGCTCAAAGCATCGATCAGCGCAAAATCATCCATTCCTTCATATTTTTTATCAATTGCCGTCATAACGCTTGCCGCAAATTTATAAGGGCTTGCAGTAGACGCAATAACGGTCTTCGCTGCGTCGTCTGACTTCAATTGATAATCATGATATACCGCGGACGCCACTGCAGTATGGGGGTCCAGAACATAACCGGCCGTCTCATACACCCGCTTAATTTCGGCAGCCGTCTTTTCTTCGCCTGCCCAACCGCCAATAAAATCCTCCATCTGCGCCCTCATATCCTCTGTAAGAGAATATTGACCGGTACTTGCCAACGCCGCCATCATATCAGAAGTTTTCTTTGCATCCTCTCCGGTAATTTTATAAATCAGGCGTTCCAGATTGCTCGAAACCAAAATATCCATGGAAGGAGAACTGGTCAGGATAAATCTGCGGTTTTTATCATAGACTCCCGTATTAAAAAAATCATACAGCACTTTGTTCTCATTGGAAGCACAGATTAGTTTTCCGATTGGCACGCCCATATTTTTTGCATAAAACGCAGCAAGAATATTGCCAAAATTGCCGGTCGGCACAACAAAATTAACCGGTTCCCCCGGAGCAACCGCTCCCTGCCCTAAAAGCCTGGTATAGGAATAGACATAATATACGACCTGCGGCACCAGACGTCCAATATTGATCGAATTAGCGGAAGAAAACTGGCAGCCTTTACTGTCCATGGCTTTTGCAAGCTCTTTATTATGGAACATCGCCTTCACGCCACTCTGGGCGTCGTCAAAGTTTCCGGTAATGCCGATGACCGATGTATTCTTTCCTTTCTGTGTTACCATCTGGCGCTCCTGAATGGCGCTGACGCCGTTTTTGGGATAAAAAACGATAATGCTGGTACCCTCTACATCTGCAAATCCTGCCAAGGCAGCTTTTCCGGTATCGCCGGAAGTTGCAGTCAAAATCACAATCTGATTGGTAATCTTATTTTTCTTTGCCGAAGTCGTCATCAGATGCGGCAGAATCGAAAGCGCCATATCCTTAAATGCGATTGTAGCGCCATGGAACAATTCCAGATAATACACGCCGTTTTTTTCAACCAGAGGAGCGATTTCCTTTGTATCAAACTTTTCATCATATGCACGGTTGATGCAATCTCTCAATTCCTCCTCCGTAAAATCTGTTAAAAACTGTTTCATAACACGGTAAGCAGTTTCCTTATAATCCATTGCCGCAATATCTTCTAAAGACGTATCAAGTTTCGGTATGCATGTAGGCACAAACAAACCGCCATCCTCTGCAAGTCCCTTCAAAATTGCCTGCGATGCGGTAACCTTAGCACCATTGCTTCGCGTACTCTGATACATAACTTCCATGATTTCCTCCATTCTGCCGCACAGTCGATACAGCTTCTCAAATGCAAGCCGCACAATCGATACAGCTTCTCAAATTCAAAAACAACGCTATTATACAATAATAGCGTTGCTTTTTCAAGTTCCGGCGTCCATCCTATTTATAAAACTCATGACATCCATAACGAAACAGCCTGGTTAGCGCCCGGTCAAACCAACTGACATTGGAACGGGCTGCCGAAGAACGCTCCATAAAATATAACGCCCCTTTTGACGGATCCTTTCCCCGCAGCGCCGCCTTTACTGCACTCTTCGTATCTTTGGAAACGCTGACGCTGTAATATCTGCCATCCGGTATCGGAGAAAACTGGTATCTGGAACCACGATGCGCAAATACTACGCCCTTAATTGTCTTTGGAAAAGATTTGCTTTTTACTCTATTTAAAATGACATTTGCGACCAGAAGCCTTCCTTGAAAGCTTTCTCCCCCTGCTTCTGCCTCTACAATCCTCTCCAGAATCTGCTGGTCCTCGCTCCCTACGGCGACCCCGCAGCACTCCTGGATTTCCCTTCGCCGTTTTGCCTCCTGCCTTGCCCGCTTTTCCGCAAGGCGCTTCAAACGCAGCTTTTCGGCACGGATCTTTTCTTCCTGAATGCGCTTCTGTCTGCTTTGCACCAGACTTTCTATTTTTCTGTTCTGTGAAGCTTCGCCGGCAAATGCCTGAATATAGGTTTCTTCCTTTTGATTTTCCTTTAGAACCGGATTAGGCAATAGTTCCAGTACACCATTCACTTCATCCGTAGTAACTGCATTGTCGAACAATACAGACTGGGCAGGCGCCTGCGCTACGGCCATACAGTAATTTGGCAGAAACAAAAGCATCGCCGCCGTTACTAACGCAGTCATTACGCCCGTAATTATTTTTTTCATCTTTTTAATCTTTCCTTTCCTGTGTTATAATAAACACATACACTGGTAAATTACGAAAAATAAATTTTATTCGTTTTAAATATTACGAATATATTACAATTATATGACCAATTTTTAACTTTTATTCATTTATTACATATTTTTTGTAATATTATATTTTCTTTTCACGTATTTTGTGCATAATAAAAGTGCTTTTATTAATTGATGAAAGGAGTCCGATTATGCCATTTCTTCCCGGCGTCTCTCAGGCAAAAAAAAAGGACGGCACGGTATATTACCGTTCTTCCGTCACGTTTCATACAAAACATATCAGTTTAGGAAGCTTTCCTGCAGAAATGCCGGCGCATCAGGCATATCTGGAAGCGCGCCGTATTTTAGAAAGCGAAACGCCCCTTTCTCCTGACGATTACCAGGCCGACCGTTATCCCGCTCTGCCTTTCGGGAAATGGATTTCTTTAATCAATTTTAAAAACAATGGTTTTTACATCAAAACACCGATTTATCTGCGCCGGCATTTTTTTCATTATTATCTGTCGCCGACCGACGTGCTGACTTTTGATGCAGACGACCTGTTTTACTATTCCAACCACTCCATCATGCGGCGCGGAAACCATTTATTCGTTGCAGAATACGGAATGCAGACAAATATCCATTCCCGTTACGGCATTAAAAACTTTGCGCGCCTTGGTATTGATTACCGTTTTGTCAATGGAGATACCAACGATTACCGCTATAGCAATATTGAAATACTGAATCCTTATCACGGGGTAACCTGTACCAAAAACGGGACAAAAGATAAATATATTTCCAGGATACATATCCGCGGCGATTATCTGATTGGAAAATACCCGACGGCAATCGAGGCTGCCGTCGCTTATAATAAAGCCGTTGACCTGTTAAAAGAAAAAGGGATTACAAAACAATTTGAAAAAAATTATATAGAAGAGCTAAATAGAAAGGACTATCTAGCTCTTTATGACAAAATAGAAATAGCGGAAAAAATCATAAATTTTACGACCTGATTTGCGACTGCTTTCTTTTCTTTCTTTTTTTACGGCGGTACTCAAACAGAACGATTTTTTCAAAAAAACGTTTACATACAATCTGTATCTCTTCATGGCGCGCAATCTGCTTTACCAGGACCGAATGCATTCCTGCGCGGTTTGCGCCCCATACATCCGTAAAAATCTGATCGCCGACAAAAAGCGTTGTCTCCGGCGTCGTTCCCATTTTTTCCATTCCCTGCACATATCCCCTTGGAGAAGGTTTCCCCGCCTTGTATATGTAAAACGCCTCCAGAGCGTCTGCAAACGGGCGGACCCGTTTTTCCTTATTATTAGAAATAATACAGGTTCGAAATCCCATTTCTTTCAAACGCTCAAACAGTCCAATCGCAGCCAGCGTAACCGGCTGTCCATGCTCAACTAAAGTATTGTCTACATCAAACAAAATCCCCCGGTAACCATCGTCATAATACTTCTGATAATCAAGCTGGTACGCCGAGTCTGCATCCTCATCCGGATAGAAATTCTGAAACATAAAAAATAGAATCCTTTCTTAAAACACCCTGTTTATATCTGTTTTGCCAGGTTGATCATCTCGATTGCCCCCAGCGCGCAATCATATCCTTTATTCCCCGCCTTTGTACCGGCCCTTTCAATCGCCTGTTCAATCGTATCGGTCGTCACAACGCCAAACATGACCGGAACGCCG
The DNA here is from genome assembly GCA_947630925.1 of uncultured Lachnospiraceae bacterium. Classification (GTDB taxonomy): domain Bacteria; phylum Bacillota; class Clostridia; order Lachnospirales; family Lachnospiraceae; genus Butyribacter. The sequence continues at coordinate 19,389 of CANRJM010000027.1, read as the reverse complement.
GATTCTAAAGAAACGGCGGCAATGCCTTTGGAAACTTCCGCACAGACATAGTCGTAATGGCTGGTTGCCCCGCGGATGACAGCGCCAAGACAGATGACAGCGTCATACTTCCCTGATAAGGCAAGCTTCTTTGCTGCAAACGGAATCTCAAAAGCGCCCGGCACCCACGCCAGGGTAATATCCTCCTCTTTCACGCCATGCCGCACCAGACCGTCCTCAGCCCCGCTGATTAGCTTTGACACAATAAATTCATTAAAACGCGCGCCCACAATGGCGATTCTTGCTCCATCCGCCACTAAATTTCCTTCTAACGTTTTCATGTTGATTCCTTCCTTTCCTTTTATAAATTTAAAATATGTCCCATCTTTTCCTTTTTGGTCCTCAAATAAAACAGGTCAAATTCCCCCGGTTCCATCTCAATCGGAACGCGCTCCACAATCTCCAACTGATATCCCGACAAACCGTATACCTTTAACGGATTATTTGTCATCAAACGCATCTTACGGACTCCCAAATCCACCAGAATCTGTGTTCCTATCGTATAATCTCTGGCATCCTCCGGAAATCCCAGTTCCAGGTTTGCTTCTACCGTATCCCTTCCATGGTCCTGCAGCTCATAGGCGCGAATCTTATTGATAAGGCCAATTCCGCGTCCCTCCTGGCGCATATACAGCAGAACGCCTCTCCCTTCCTTCGCAATCATCTTCATTGCGGCGTCATACTGCTGGCCGCAGTCACATCTGGCGGAGCCAAGCGCGTCTCCTGTCAGGCATTCCGAATGCACACGGCACAATACGGGTTCCCCGTCCGCAATGTCCCCTTTTACCAACGCAACATGGTGTTCTCCATTTAACTTATTGACATAACCGTAAATAGTAAATTCCCCATAGCGGGTAGGCATCTTTGCTTTGGCGACACATTCCACCAATACTTCGTGTTCCTTGCGGTACTGCACTAAATCCGCAATCCGCCCAATCTTTAACTGATGCTTTCTGGCAAACGCAATCAGATCCGGCGTACGCGCCATATAACCGTCCTCCCGCATGATCTCGCAGCAGAGACCAACCGGCTCTAACCTGGCAAGCCGAACCAGATCAACGGTTGCCTCCGTATGGCCGTTTCTTTCAAGCACGCCGCCTTTCTTTGCCTGCAGAGGGAACATATGTCCCGGCGTCCTGAAATCAGACGGTTTCACTCCCGGCGCAACCGTTTTCAATGCGGTAACAGAACGTTCGTAGGCAGATATGCCAGTTTCCGTATCCTTATAATCAATCGATACGGTAAACGCCGTACAGTGGTTATCGGTGTTGACCTCACACATCTGATGCAGTCCTAATTTATCGGTATATTCTTCTGCCATCGGCATACAGATCAACCCTTTGGCATAGGACGCCATAAAGTTTACATTCTCTGTCGTCGCAAACTGTGCCGCACAGATAACATCCCCCTCGTTCTCACGGTCTTCATCATCAATCATCACTACAATTTTTCCATTTTTAATCTCTTCCAATATCTCTTCGATTGTATGAAATGTATCGTCCATCGTTTTATCCTGCCCCTTTCCTAGAATCCATGCTTTTCCAAAAAATCCATGGTAATCCCTGATGTCCTGCCGTCTGCAACATTTTCAGGATTCTTTTCTTTTTCTTGAAAATATAGCAGCCGTTCCACATATTTTCCTATGATATCATTCTCCAGATTGACAACTGCGCCGGTTTTCTTTTGCAGAAGCGTTGTTTCAGAACCCGTATGCGGTATGACCGACACAGAAAATCCGGTATCCGTTACCTTTGCCACGGTCAGGCTGATTCCGTCAATGGCAATAGAACCTTTCTCCACAATATATTTTAATAAGCGTTCCGGCGTTCGTATCTCCACCCAGACGGCATTGCCCTCCGGCGTCATAGATGCAATCGTACCAACGCCGTCAATATGGCCCGATACGATATGTCCGCCAAATCTGCCGTCCGCCGCCAAGGCACGCTCCAAATTTACCCTGCTGCCCCGTTTCAAAGCTCCAAGCGAGCTTCTCCGAAGCGTTTCCGCCATAACATCCGCACAAAACTGCCGGGACGTCATAGAAGTTACCGTAAGACAAACGCCGTTTACAGCAATACTGTCCCCAATTTTACTTCCCTCTAATACTTTAGAAGCCTCAATGGTAAGAACGGCTGACTGCCCTCCTCCGGAAACAGAACGGACCGTTCCCAGTTCTTCCACAATTCCCGTAAACACGAAAAAGCACCTCCTTACGACTGCACATCATATTCCACCAAAAGATCCTCCCCGATTACCCGAATCGTCCGATTTGCCAACAAATACGCCTGATCCGGCGTTTCCACGCTGAAACCGCCTACCGGTGTATATTGTCCGCTTCCGCCCAGGATTTTAGGCGCTATATAAGTCTGGATATGTTTGACAATCCCCGCTTCTAAGGCGCTTCTGTTGAGCGTGGCGCCGCCTTCCAGTAAAATCCCGTCTATTCCTCTCTGCCCTAACTGCCCCATCAAATCCTGCAAATCTACTCTTCCGTCTTTTTTTCCTGTACGGATGACCTGTACGCCCGCCTCCGCAAGCGCCTCTTCCTTTGCCGTATCTTTTGAGACTGTCGCAACAAGAACCGGTATCTGCTTTGCCGTGCGGACCAGATGGGACGCAAGCGGAATCCTTAGCCCGCTGTCGCAAATAATCCGTATTGGATTTCTGCCGCCTTCCAGTCTGCAGGTCAGTCTCGGATTGTCCTGAAGGACCGTCTGGATACCGACCATAATCCCCATAAGGGCATTTCTGGTTTCCTGGACATGCTGCCGCGCCTGTTCTCCCGTAATCCACCGGCTTTTTCCATTGTCGCACGCAATCTTACCATCCGCCGTCATAGCATATTTCATGACGACATAAGGCGTCTTTTGCGTAATATAATGAAAAAAAACCGGATTTAAAGCGTCGCACGCTTTCTTTTGCACCTGTGTTTCCACTTCGATTCCGGCTTCCCGCAGCGTCTGCATTCCCCTGCCTGCCACAAGCCGGTTTGGATCATCCGATCCGACATACACCTTTTTTATGCCATGCGCAATGATTGCCTCCGTACAGGGCGGCTGTTTCCCATAATGACAGCAGGGTTCCAACGTAACATACATCTCCGCCCCTTCCGCATCTTCTGTCAGATTGGAAAACGCATGCCTTTCTGCATGAAGTTTTCCATACCCGGCATGATATCCTTCCCCAATGATTCTGCCATCCTTGACAATGACAGCGCCCACAAGGGGATTGGGATTCACTTTTCCAATGCCCTGTTTCGCTAATTCAATGGCGCGAAGCATCCATCTCTCTTCCAATGCGATACCTCCCATGTATCTTTTGACACCTGAATCTTACATAGAAAAACCCTGAACGCAAAATAACGTTCAGGGCATAAAAACGCACAATATGTTATCTTCTCTCATCCAGACTATACTGTCGGCTTTGGATTCGCACCAAATCATGCCTTACGGCTCGCGGGCTTACCATCAAACATGGAATACCGCCGGTGGAGAATTTCACTCCGCCCTGAAGATATCTAACGATAGTCATTATAACGCTTTTCATATAAGATTGCAATAGCAAAAATGAAAAGGCACAAATGCTGATTTATTTACAGTTATCGGGTTATTTAGCTCCACTCCTTCCGAGCACAACCCCGATGGTTTTCCATATAATTTTCAAATCCATTCCCAGACTCCAGTTTTTGATATACTCATTGTCCAGACGTACCACCTCATCAAAATCCGTAATCTGGCTTCTTCCGCTAATCTGCCACATTCCCGTCAGCCCCGGCATAGTTGCCAGTCGACTTTTATGTATCAGATCATACTGCTCATATTCATCCAATGTCGGCGGTCTCGTTCCAACCAGACTCATCTTGCCCTGCAAAATATTAATAAACTGCGGAAGCTCATCAATACTGGTTCTCCGTAAAAACCGTCCGATAGAAGTAATTCTCGGATCATCTGTCATTTTAAACATCAATCCCTGCATTTCATTGTACGCCATAAGCTCTTTTTTCCGCTCCTCTGCATCAACATACATTGAACGGAATTTAATGATCCTAAATCGCCGCCCGTTTTTTCCTACACGCTCCTGTGTGAAAAAAATAGGTCCAGGTGATTGGATGTAAATAATGGGACCGAAAATCAGACAGGCAATTGCAGTTGCAAACACTCCAAATATCCCAATCAGAATATCGATTGCCCGTTTGATAAAAAGCTGACAGTTGGTTACCGTATGAATACAAGTTGTGAATACAGGAACGCCGTTCACATAATTAAGCATTCCTTTTTCCCTGTGTAACAAGTGTTCCAAATTAATATGTACGGTAATCCCCATACAGGCAAAACCGTCGAGTATTTCTTCATAAGGCAGCCTTGTACTGATCAGGACTTCATCGACAACATGCATTTTTGCATATTCATACATCGTCTCCCGACCAGCTACCACCGGTATGCCGTCAATCTGACTTCCCACGGCAGATTTATCTAATAATATGACCCCGTATAGCCTCGTAACTCCAAATTCATTTTCGCGGATTTGCCTGATCAGATCATTCGCCTGGTCACTATCCGTTACCAACAATAAATACTGTTTTTTCCATTCATTGACTTTTCGTTTCCTCAAAAACTCTTTATATCCTTCATGTGCAATATACATTCCGACACAGACTAAAACAAGAAATGTGATCAGAACAAACCGGGAATATTCTCCGGTATTTTTGCGGAACAGCATATAGCCCATCATAGCGGCAAATACGATAGCGTTAAATTGCCCTATTTTTTTTATTTCCATCAAACGGCTTCGTTTCAGAATGTCCCGATACGGCTCCAAAAAAAATACAAACAAAAAATGAAAAACGAGAAGTACCAGCGCCATTTCCCAATAGATTCCGAAACCAAACAACAGATGCCTATGGCGGATATAATATGCCAGAGCAAATGCAACTTCCATCACACATAGATCAATTAAAATAAAATCCAGATGTTTCCACCGGCTATGCGCGCGTCTTACATACATTTTTCCTTCACTCCTCCAATAAAGAATAGAAAATATGCCCTGCAAGCTTCTTATTGTTACAAATCAGGAAATCCCATAAGCCATTTTTGATAGCTTGTTGGGACTTCCTAATCCGAACGCCTCCAAAAGTGCCAGATTTCTTATGCTTTTTTAATTTTTCCTTTGAAACCAGCCTTTTGCAATGACTTCTGCAGCTTTTTGAACTGCTTCTTTGACATTTTTTTGTTAACCTTAATGGTCATCTTTTTCGTATTAAGACCTTTGAATGCACCTTTTTTTACAGTAATAGCCTTTGTGCCTTTTAAGGTAATGTTCTTCAGTTTCTTAGCGCCGGTAAACGCCTTACTGCTAATCGTTTTGATGGAAGCAGGAATACTTACCTTAGTCATCTTCTTGCAGTTTTTGAAAGAATTTGCTGCAATGGTTGTCACTGTATAGGTCACACCGTTTACTTTGACTTTACCCGGTACAGTTACGCTTTTCTTAGATGTTTTCTTAATACTTTTTAACGTAGCTGTTCCGCTTGCCTTTGTATCAACTGTACTTACCACGCCATCTTTCTTTGCTGCCGTTACATTCTTCTTTGTCTGCGGTTTAACAGCCACAGTAGTACTGTCTACTTTTTTAGTGCTTGCGGAAGCGCTCTGCGCAAGGCCAAAGGTCAATGCTGTTGCCAAAGTACATACCAGGATTTTCTTAAATGCCTGAACCATTTCCATTTCCTCCTTTCCAGCGCCATATACCTGCGCTTTTTTTTATTGAATAATCCGCTTTTGCGGAATACCCACCAATTCATCATTCCTTATAGTAATAAGGGTCTGCATAGTAATTATATCCGCCATACTTTCCACCATATTTTTTGTAATAATATTTTCCCTTGCTGACCTCTACACGATTCAGAACTACGCCCAAAAGCGGACAGCCTGCCCTCTGTAGCTGGCGGATTGAATTTTTCACTATTTTTTTCGAAGTCGCCTGTCCTCTTACAACAAGAATCGCCCCGTCGCACAGGGAACCAATCTTTTCGCCGTCTCCAACCATTTCTAACGGCGGTGCATCAATAAATACATATCGGTAATGTTCTTCCACATATTTCAGCAACTGCTCAAAGCGCTCGCTTTCTAACAGCATGGATGGATTGATGACATTATCTATATTTGGGATCAAATCGCCACATTCCAGCTCCGTATGATAAATCACTTCCTCTATCGAAAGTTTTTGGGATAAGTAATGTGATGTGCCCCGTATATCGCCGCCCTGCTCAGCGGCAATCCCATATTTTTCCTGCAGGACGCTTTTGCGCAGATCTGCATCCAACAATATGGTCGGCGTCCCTGACTCTGCCATTTGTTTCCAAAGCTGCATCGTCACAAAGCTCTTTCCCTCGTTTGGCAGTGCGCTGACAATCATAATTTTTTTTATTTCATTCCCCAGGAAACTTACATTGACGCGAAGGCGGTTAATCGCTTCCTGCAGCGCATAAGGAATTTCCGGCATTGTCTCTAACTTTAATCGGTTCATTTGCGTTTCCTCCTTCTTCTGCGCAGCTCCCTCTTTCTTCTTTTTCGAGAAGACGTTTCTGCCTCTTTGTCACTGCCTCCCAGGTCTCCTTCCGGAATCACGGTCATAGGCATAATGCCAATTGCCTTTTCTATATCCTCCGCTGAACTCATCGTATCGTCCAGCAAATACAGAACAGTCCAAACGGCAATCGCCAACACCAGTCCGATTCCCCCGCCCAACAATACATTTTGGGAAAGGCTCGGTGAGCTTTTTCCCTTCGGGACAATAGCGTATTCCGCAATATTCGGCGTAGCTGTCTCCATTAGTTTAGGTAGATACGTCACCGCTTTTTCCGCCAGGGCGTTGGCAATATTTTTCGCCTCAGCAGGAACGGGACTTTCCACGGTAATCGTGAGAATCCGCGTATTCTCAATCACGGAAACGTTTACCATCTGCAACAATTCTTCATAGGTATAACTCAATTTTTCCTCGGAAATAATTTCCTCAAAGATTGGGCGGACATGTAACAATTCCTCATAATCAGAAGAAAGCGATGTGCCCAGATTTAAATCGTTCAAATCAATCACAGAACTGCTGGAGGCAGATACCACATATAGCTTTGAGGTTGCCTCATACATAGGCGTAATACAAAAATAGGTAAACAATCCTGCCGCTAATGCTCCCACCAGAAAAGTGACTAATATTGAAAGATATCTTTTGCGCAAATAAGAAAATAACTCAAATAAATCGATTTCCATTTCTTCTTCCTGCGTTTGTATCATCTCTGTTTCTTTATTCATTTCATTCTGCCCTCTTCCTATTCTGTCTGATTTTTGTACTCCTTCAGCATATAAAACTGTTTTATTACGTCAAACAGGGAGTCCTTCTCTATATGAACCTCCATATGCAAAATCCCATCCGCCAGTCCGACTCCGATTTTTTCTTTCCCTTTCGGCTGCACAATCCCCTCATCCTTACTTTGGCTCATCTCCCGTATCAGACTGGAGTATGTCTTCCCCGTAATGTCTGTAACCGCATCCTCCTGCATCGTTTCATAGAGTTTGACAAGAAATCCGGAATCCTCTTCACTTAATTTCTGCACGCAATCCCGAAAGCCACTGATAAACTGCAACTGACGTTTCATGCGGGATCGGTTGGTTTCATCGCCGACATCGTAACGGTCATGCACATACGTATAGGCCTGCGCATCGGTCAGTTTTACTGTACTGCCTTGTTTCAGGGACGGATCCACAGCAGAGAAATCATCCTCCACCGTTACCGTCACACCGCCGACCGCAGCATTTAACTTTGGTATTGTCTCCATATTCAGGGAATAATATCCGTCAATGGGAATCCCATACAATAAATCCGATACGGCGCGAACCGTGTTTTCACAGCTCTGCTGCTCATCACCGCCGTACCAGTGCGCCGTACATAATTGCTGGCGCGCTGTTGCAATCCCACTGCCGTCCGGCAACATCAAAGTGATTTTGGCCATCGTGTCCCGATTTAAAAATAACATGCGATGAGTATGAGCGGTTCTGTTGAAGACGATAAGCATGAGGAAATCCGCCATACCCCCCTGATAAGCCTGCGTATGTTCCTCTCCTGTTTTGCATGCGTCCGTGCCAATCAGCAAATAGCTTTCAATCTGATCGCTCCATGCCCATGTTGTTCCCTTGTATCGAATGGTCCCCCGTATGGTCTCCGGAGTTTCGTCCGGTTGTATTGTCTGAACTTCCGCCGTATCGGATACCTGGTACTGTCGCTTTTCCCAGGAATGAAGCCCCACATAACCGAGCGCCCCGGCACCCACAATAAGCACCACTGTCAAAAGCGTCCGCAGACGTTTCCTGTTTTTCATGTCCCACAAAGCCTCTTTTCAAGATTTTCAATCTCGCTTAGTTTTTCTTCTCCGAATTTTTTGCGAATCATCTCCCACCCCTTCTGCATATTAGGCGGACGTGAGTTTGTATTATGGCAATCGCTTCCCAAAACTACCGTTCCCATCTGCTCCAAAAGCCGGAACGCTAAGCGTCTCGTCTGACGATGAAGAAAACTGCCCGCATTCATTTGTGCATATAATGGAAGTGCAAATATTTCATTCCAAATCGTGAGATCCTTTTGATATGCATAATACCGCTCAATATGAGCAAGCACAATCGTTAACTGCTGCCGTTTGATAAGGGTCTTGATTTCCCTGAACATCTCCTTTGTCCATTGACAAAAAGGGAGTTCCAACAGCAATACGGACGTCTCCTCCATACAAAGCTGCCGAATCAATTCGGCGCTCCCAATTCCCGGAAAATAATAGACCTCTGCTCCAAAACGCAGAGACGGAGCAGAGCCCCCGGCAAGGGATTGCCGCAACCAGCTAACGCTGTCCTCACGACGTTTCAAAAAACGATGTACAGAGTCCTGATCTGCATAAAAATGAGGAGTAGCGACAACCATTTCCACCTTCTGAGCAGCTTCCTGCCGCATCATTTCCATGCTCTCCCCAATTTTCTGACTGCCATCATCTATTTTGGGTAAAATATGTGTATGAAAATCAATCATTTTTTTGCCTTTCTCCTCAAAAATAGCAAAATATCTTATTTCCCTTTTTGCTTAGTCTATTATATAATATTTTTCTCCTTTGTCAAGGTAGATTATTTTACCAAAAACTAAAGACTGAAATTTTATACCAAACAGGAACAAAACCTCAAAAATCTTATTTTTCATTGTATATACAGCTTTCCGTCATTCTTTTTACAATTTTTCAATAGCGACAAATGTTTCTATTGGCAAAAATTACATGGTTTCATTTATCGCCTGCCGCCAATTTCCCTATATTTTAGAAAGAGCCTTCTAACGAGCCATACTGCCAACGTCCCGAAGAGAGCGCCTGCGCTGTCAATCAATACATCCGCCAACTGACCGCTTCTTCCTGGAACAAACAGTTGATGGAACTCATCCGTTGCCGCATAAAATACGGAAATAAGCCATGCAAAAAGAAAATACCGATCCTGTATACCTAGCCATGACAGCAAAGTCAGAATGCAAAAGAAACTTAACACTGTATATTCCAGTGCATGCGCCGTCTTGCGCACCGGATAATCTGCCTTTCCGGCAAAATCCATCCTCTGCTCTGCATCCCACTCTCCAAAATCCGGATAAAGTATTGTTCCAACTATCATTCCTACTCTATAGCTTTCCTCAGCAGACTCATCCGCCGTTCTGGCAGAAAAGAAAAAAATAACCAACATCCAGCCAAGGAATAGCAATAGAAATAAAATTTTGAATCTTTTCATTGTTCTTTTCCCCTTACCAACTTCACATACCGCCTATACTACTCTATGTATGCTGCATTGGCTTTTTTATATCATATTGCCTGCGATCCCCCCTCCCCCTAAAATAAAATTGTGGTGCCATATGGTCAGGATCATATTATTCCAATGTAATCAATCGAAAGGAATTGAACCGATTGTCTACCCGATAAGAACTTCGATTATCAAAAAAATGATATAAGGATCGGCTGACATTTTTTTCAAAAAGAATCAGGATAAAATCGTCCTCTTTTTGGCTTTCGACAAAATCTATGATTTCTTCCTCCGTTTTGTCTGACATATCAACAATCTGTTTCGTCGGGTCTTCTGCAGCAGCCGCATATGAATAGTAACCGGACGACATATCGCGTGTATTAATGACAATAAGATTGGAATCCTCTTTCAACTGTTCCGTTACATACTCCGTCATGCCCTTTATATCATCACAGGAATAATAATACAAACGGGCTATAAATATAGAAGATACTGTCAAAAGAACAAGGTACAGGCATAAAAGAACCCTTCCCCATATGGATTTATGCTGTAATTCATGAAGAATGTCGCATAGACATATCAGAAAAACAGGAAATACAGACATACAATGTCTTTCCCATAATCCCATGTGGACAGCAGCAGAGCATAAAAAAATCACCAGGAAAAAAGCAGTGGAAGAAATCAACATCCCCTGATTTCTTTTAACAAATGAGGACCTCCCCCTGACAAGAATAACCAATATCCCCAGCAGGACAATAACAAAAAGAGCCAGAAAAACACATTGCCATAACTGAATATTTTCCAGATTACCTGCTCTCAGATCGTTCCGTGACAGCCCCACACCCTGCATACCGAGAAAAGCATATATTATATAAAAAATACTTTTTATTCCAAATCCGGTATGTGTACCATTCAGGTAAGACGTATATAAATAGAGTAAAACAAAATAAAACGGAGAAAAGCACGCCATAATACCAATATGCCTTAAAATCACAGGTTTCTCCGCACGAATTTTCAGGAAACAATTCGCAAAGTAAAGCACAATAATAAAACCAAACATAAAATGAAAAAATACACCAAGCAGATAAAAGATATTCAGTTTGACAAGATTCTGCCAACCGCTAAATTTCTCCACACAAAATGTGTAATAAACAAAAGCAAGGGAAAAAGCATATACAATGATATAAGGCGTTGCTTCGTCCATATAGTACACAAACATAGGATGTATAAAAAACAAAAGACTCCACCATACCGACCAGTCTCTGGATTTTATAATTTTAAAAACATAAATAACAGCAATTACCACAAAGGGGAGATTGCTGCACCGCAAAAGATACTCGGTTGCCCCAATCAGATGTGACCACAACATGATATAAAGCATATATCCCGGCTGGGCATACCCAAGCGCTGTCTGCATCGTCGCCTTGATATCTCCACTGATCGGGTCGGCTACCCGGCAGATCTCATCATCCCAAAGACTCCCGCCGGTAATGGACAACAGGGAAATCAAAAAGATTACCACTGTGCATACTAACAGACTTATTTTAGAATTTTCAAATATTTTTTTCATCGTCCCGCTCCTTGGCATTTCGTTTCCCCGGCCTCTGCCCCCTGCAGCCCGGGTGAATCCAAAAGTTATATCAAACTGTTCTTTTAATACACTCCCATTGTTTTACCACTTGAAAATCTGCATATTTTGAATCGGACACAAAGAAATCTTTACAATTGACACCATTGAGTATAACTTTAATCTTCTCCGGAGCCTCATCAAAATTTTCATTGTCAATAAAATAATGCAAATACCTTATCTTATCCGGCTCTAATCCCATATACCTTGCTGTTACGATATCTGTGGTAAGGAGATTATCCCCTGCGACTATCGTATTCGCATACTTACTTGTAGGGCAAAAAGGGCCTTGCCCTTCTCCTGCAACAATACCATCGACCACGGATAAATATTTTCTTTCTTTTTTAAGCATACCTTTGTATAAATCCACTACCATACGCCATATAGTATCATTACCAGGCCATGCTCCTCTATGAGTTACCTTTTCATGCAGACTTTTTTCGTAGGATTTTTTGTCGGGGTATTCATCGCCTTTTATTTCCGGATATCCAACCTGCCAATGCACAAGTTGATTTTTATTTGATATACTTCCTACAAGGCCTTTAAGATTTAAGGTCACTCCTACCTTCTGATGCGTTTTCATCTTAGGTATGGATATATATACATCTGCATCATATAAACTCTTTGCATAGGTATATAACTGTGTTTCCCCTGTATGGGAAGCTATTGTTTCGTCCCTTTCATCAAAAACTCCGCGAAATCTTGCGGGATCAATACCATACAAAAGACTTTCCTTCCCAAGATTAATTTCAACCTTACCGGCAGGATCACCCTCCTGGCTTACCATAAGATCTTTTTTTCCATAGTTGGCCAAATCATCACATACAAGAGGGCGCAAATCTAAAATTTTTACAGGCACATCATATTTGCTTTCTATTTTTTTTATTTTTGTAAAATCCATTAATTCATTAAAATCTGCATCAATTGACGGATTATCGCCAATAATTATCTCCCCTTTTCCCTGTAAAGCTTCTGCCACAAAATCTGCCGTTGCTTCAATGACAGACGGGTGCGTTATAACAGAATATAAACTATCCTTATGAGGACAAGATTCCCGCCATCGTGACGCAACCCAGTTAGGTTTTATAAAAACCTTATCCCCTGGAGATATAATCCCCCCCAGAGGATTATTTGCACTCATACCAAGATCGACAAAGCATTGTCTTAAAGTACTCTTTACCGTATCAAATCTATAGTTTTCAGCATATTCTATTGCAACTTTATACATGATGATACCTCCGTGGTTTATTTATTATCCAATATATTAAGATATTGCTCAAGCGACCATACCATCCACTTTTGATCACCTGACATATTATCTGTACAATGAGGCCAGAATTCGGGGCGGACAGGACCATTCCATTCAGCCAGCCATTCATCCACAGGCCTTGGCATGGGTATTTTGGCAGGCATCTTTTCATCAGGATACAACAACTGAAAAGCTTCCCGTACAATATATTTTGTATCGCCATTGCGGATGCGGTTGTAGTCAACAGGAGCATCCAGATATGTCTGTGAATATGGTCCTATAAACTCTATTCCTGCGGTTTGACAGGCGTTTGTGTAAGTCCCCAATGCCTCTTGACGAAAATATTTATTTATAAAATCATAGCCATCAATACGACCGTCTTTTTCAAACTCTGTATAGGGTTCCAGAATAAGTTCAGGTTCCTTTAATACCTTATATGGCATAACATATGTATATCTATCTACAAATTCAGAAAAAAGCCAGTCCTTTGCAAGCAAACCATTCATACCGCCATAAATTATATCTGCATTTTCTCCAAATATAAATTTGTCGGCGCCATCAGCAATCGCTTTCTTCGCTGCTATATATATCTGGGCCTCTATTGAATGGATAGGCGCGCCTTTATGTTCCATAAGGATTTTTGCAGCCTCCGTTATATCTTCCCATCTGATATCTATGATCGTATGCTGTAGTTTACATAGGTCCGCCCAATGTTTCGCGCGGTCTGTTTCATCGATAACATCTTTGCCTTCTACAACACATCGAAATGTGTATGCCTTTGTTCCTTCCGGCACAAATTTAGCTAAAATTGCAGAATCTATGCCTCCGCTCAATGCAAGAGCGCTTGTGCCTGCATGATTTGCAGTTTCTATGGTCTGCTGAATCGCTTTTAGCAAATCCTCTGCGTTTTTTACAGGAACACGCGGGAAAGACAGATCTACAATATTACTTGATTTTTCTGAAAAAGTTCTATTACTATCATAGTTATATCTATACATCAAATAGGAACTCATACAAAATTTTCTATCTATTACCATGATTAATCCTCCCCATCCCGTATCTTTTTAAGAGCATTGTTTATTATTGTCGAAGAAATACCCTTGGTATAAGGGAAATATACAATTTGAATGCTTTCTTCCCTTAAATTTTTTTCGTATTCCCGCCATTTTTCTGTAGCATACCAGTCATCTCCAACAAAAAGCATGGTCGCCCCCAGTTTTTTGCAGGCAGATACCTTGTCCATATCATACTGAGGTACCGCTGCATCAACATATTTGCAACTTCTCACGATTTCTATCCTATCTTCAAATGGAATCAGCGCCCTTTTCCCTTTATACGTAACCAGTTCATCAACTGTAACGCCCACTATAAGTTTGTCACACATTCCCTTTGCATTTTTAAGTAAATTAAGATGTCCAATATGAAACAGGTCATACACTCCTGCAGTATATCCAACTATCATGCGAAACACATCCTCTCATAATTTTTTATAATCTATATCAGGACAATTTATATAAAAATGCCTGCAATTTTAAGTATCCGTTCTGTATTATGTCCGTCTTTATAATGATGGAAAAGATTTCCCATTTTCTCTCTTTCCCGTTTATAGGAATCCCTGTTATTTACAATATCACTAATATATTCATACAGGTCTTCGCGGTTGTATATTTTTTTCCCGGGCATATAATCAATTTGATTGCCAAGGACAAATCCTCTGGTATTTTTATAATCCTCATAATCAGCTAAGGCAAATCCTATTGGTCTATCCAGTAATAAATATTCAAGATATACGGAGGAATAATCAGCAATTAGTGCATTAGACCTGCCCAACAATTCATATAATTCCATCCCCTTTTCCTTAAATGCTTTATCACTGTATATTTCTAAATTTGAATAAATTGCATCCGAAAATCCCCCCACAGTCTGAGCCGGGTGCAGTTTTGCAATTATTTTTACATTCTTCTCCCGCAGGATTTCATTAAAGTCTTCCCATTCATCATCATTAATAAACGGCAAAAATGTCGGCATCTGTGAATCATCATATCCCAGATAATCCGATTGCCTGAAAGTGGGCGCCCATATGATAAGCTTTGTTTCTTCCTGGTTTTCCGTATACTGAAACATTCTATCCGTCTTTGGCTCGCCGCATATACATATTTTACTTTCCGGACATTCATAAGACTTTGCTATCTTTTCTCTGAAGAACTCCGAAGTAATACTCATATATGTGAAAAAACTATCCTTTTTATAGTCTACACTTTTTTTCAAAGGTATACCATGCGTCAGATAAATAACCACCTGTTTTTTGGTTGGTTTGATAGGTACTTTCCCCATGGAATAAAATACATATTTACTGAACATGTAATGCCAGACCCCACTTACAGGGAAAATAAATTTTACTCTCCCAGGATACGGCGACTTATAATTTTTATAATTTTTTAAGCTGCAATATATTTTATATTTTTTATAATATTCTTCCTTCATTAAATACGCATATAATGCCTCAGAATTATCATTCAATTCGTCATTGGCACAATAGATCAGAATAGTTTTTTTACTTTTAGGAAGCAATTTATTAACCAGTGTAAAAACGGGAAATACCTGATCAGTTAAAAATTTTTTTAACTTCGTGTTCCGTATCACTTTTATCACAACCTTTCAATAATTTTACGGATTTCTATTCCTATTATTTTATTTTTAACAATCTCATTTCCAGTCGATTGTACAGGACAGTCGCCTTATCCACTATCTTGTCACAAATAATATGGATATATTTTTGTATGAATTTTTTATACAGCAGGCTGATCAAGAGTGAAATCACAAAGATAAGCAGCACCTGTACAAAAGTCCAAAGTAGCACATGGTTATATTCCCCACCTTCAAACCTTACATAAATGTATTGCCATAATGCGGGTCTGTAATATGTTCGCACCAACAAATTTTCATGTATAATATAAATCAACAGAGAGCATTTAGAAATGCCGTTTATCCATTTATTCTTCCATCCTGGCCTGCGGACAATATTGAAAAGTCCTATAGCAGCCATAATCAAAAAGGGGCTGCAATTCTTATCCCAGTACAATACTTTATCCGAAAAAAAGGATATTTTAAGTCCCAGTGCATTGGTCAGAAAAATAATTCCATAATTTCCCACTAATCCAACAAGCGCTAATATAACATTCGCTTTCAGATTGTCCGAAAATGAACACATGAAAAACTTTATATATGACACAACAAAATAAATGGCAACCCACAAAATCAGGGCAGATGTAAAAAACATACGATCTTTTATAAAATTCACCACTATGTATAGCAGTGCCAGCAAAATACTGCTTCGAAACAACTCCGGTTGTGTCATTTTTGAAATAATCGTATTTAACCATGGATATAGAAGAAGGAACAAAATGTAGCAGGTAATATACCAATTATTCGCAAAGGTAGTTGGAAATAATTCCTTTATCATTAATTTTACAGCCACATGACCATGATTCGTAATCAAAGCGATTCCCAAAAAGGCTATAGAAAATATCCACACATCTGCTATCATATAGCAGATTTTCCTCTTGTTTGATATTTGTTTATCCACAAGAAACCACGCGGAACAGACAAAGAACAGGGTATTTCCGAAAACCCCTGAATATCTTAACATCGCCAAAATCAACTGCTTTGCATCTCTGGTCGCATGGGAAATATCCATTAAATAATCCGAATATGTTATATACCCATTTGGCTCACATAATGTCTGAACCACATGGTTGGTTATGATCAGTAAGATAGCAAAAATCTTCAACAACTCAACGCCGGATTCTCTTTGTTTGTATTTTTCTATCTCCATATATAAGACCCCCTAATATCGTTATCGTTTTAATAATTTAAAAATGATATTTCTTGCTTTTCTGAGAACGATGACCCATACCGCAAAAAAATTGGTTCCGGACAATAGCATGTCTACTGCATAGAATTCGTCATCAACAACTAATGTATGTGTTCCCAATGCAGACCCCTCCGCAATATTGATATGCAAATCGTCCGTCCTGATTTCTTTTACCGCAGTCGTTTTAAAAGGAGTGACACTATCAATCCTTTCAATGATAATCCCCTCCCCATATCTTTCCGTACCGATCTGAACGGGCCGGTACAATTCCCCCTCTTTCTCAAATACTCTGCCTGCAGGTCTGTATTTATTCTCATGATGAACAATCGTTTCCAGCCGTTCAGCTTCCAGTTTTCTCATATCCAGTAAAAAGACATGTGTTTTCCATTCACTCTTTCCCTCTTCATATGCAATAATATAATATGCACCCTGATTTAAAATTACTGTGGCATCTGCATATCTGATATCATCCCGTAAAACCTTTATCTTTTTCCATTTAAGCACCGTATGATTTTCAGCCTGATACAATTCCAGTGTTTTATTCTGTCCTGTTTCCGGAATCATATACAAATTGCTTTCATATTCAAAAACAAAAGGATATGACAGATGATACGGTTTTTTCATAATAACCTTCGGAGTCGAAAAACGGCTTCCATTCCACTCTGACACAGCAATCCGACCAACTGACCACAACACGTCAAAGGCTTCCATAAACAAATATTTTTTTCCGTTCCACTTCTTTAGTATTGGATCAGCATACCAGTATCTTCCTGATTGAGGAATACCATACCATTTTTTATCCCTTCTATGGTAAAAAAAGACACTCCAGAAATTGTTTCTGACAGTAAAAATATCTCTTAGTTTCATTCCTCTGTCCTTTCTTTGATTCCATATTTTTTAAATATAGCATATCATTGGGGAAATTCATACAGGTATTCACTCAGTCTTTCCTCTATATACTGTATCTCCTCTCTGCATTTTGGATATTTTTTCTTTAAGTTTGTATTTTTTACAGAAACATCCGGAATCAAATGTGTCCCCGGCGCTACATGATTTTTTGGGGGTATGCCGACAAACTGAATCAACTTTTCCACTGTTTCCTCATATTTATAGATTAAATCCTCAAATTGGAGAAAATATACTTTATCTGAATTATATATCTCCGTTTTTCTGTGTCTTCTGGTAATTTCATACCATTTACAAAATTCCTCTACCGATTTTGACGGAATAATCCCTGAGTGCCACTCCATATGTTCCACAAGGAACAGATCCCTGGGATCCCGATCCACAACTACTACCTTAATATCATAGAAATAATTTAAATAGCGATCCAGATTACTTGGTGGCACTAACTGGTCTACCACAGTAAAATCGGTGTGCTCCTTATTCATACTGCTAATCACATTTTCTGTATATTCTTTCGTATACTTATAAAAGGTTTCCCTGTCAATCGCCGAATAATATGCCTTCTCGTGAAGAGGCTTCAATAGCGTAATAAAGTTTGTCTTACAAATATAATGTCCCATCTTCGTAATAGCGCTATCTATATAATCAAAAACACTCCCCTTTTCCATACGGTCATAGTGCCACCATGCTTCCGTCTGAAGTTCTGTAATCTTGTCAACATATTCCAGCGTATACTTATAAAAATCGTCTCCCATATACCGCCGGTACACCTTTCGCAATGGATTTGCCCCCAGAAATTTAGTATATCTCAAAAATCGTTTTATCGCATTACTGGTATTATGCCGGTTATTATTATCAATGAGATTATACTCCAAATCTCTTACTCCATCCGGATCATGGATAAAGCGAAATTCATAATCTCCAACAAAACTGCAATTATCAAATTCAGAAAACAAATCCGTCACTGCACTGGAACCCGTTGAACAATAACTCGCACATGTAATAATTCTCATTTTATTATCACTCCTTTTTAATTTTGGATATTTTCTTCAAAAGATTTTTTATCACATCAAAATAATATGTCTGACCAGTAAGTTTCCAGTATATGCAGCATATACCAATATAAGTAACTATCCCGGCAATAATTTCAATAAACAGTGTATATATGTGAATGCCAAAATGATTACCAAAAATCCTGACCACAAAATACATTATAATCCCAAAGGGAATATATATGAATCCTTCTTTTATATAGCGTATAATCGGTATCTGCTTTTTTACTGCAATACATTGCGCTGCAAAAACTACAAACTCTGATATAAAAGTGGAAATTGCGGCAACAATTACCCCGTATAGAGGAATAAAAATCAAATTAATCATAAAATTTGACACAGCTCCCAGGCCCGCACATATAGTATATACCTTGTTCTGCCCGGAAGGAAGCAAAAATTCCTCCCTTATAATCCGAGAGAGCCCCATAGCCGGGATAGCAAGCGCCATCACAAAAATAAGTCTGGCACACGGGTAAAATTCCTCCCCCCAGAAAATCACTGAAAATTCCTTTGCAATCGACGCCGTACCAATACCAAAGGCCACAGATAATACCATGGCAACGTCCACCGCCTTTTTCATCAACTCCCTCATCTCTTCCTTTTTATTATTGTAAATCAAAAAGGTCATGCGAGGCATAATAACCATAATCAATGCGTGAATAATCCGCTGGGCAATCAGGGCCTTTTCGGAATTTTCATAAAATCCCACCGCCGTTTTGCTGTCCATAATTCCCAGCATAATCTTATCCATCGTTGTATATACGTTTTCTATCAATACAGGAATAAATAATACAAGCATTCCCTTGTTGTGTGCAAACACTTCCCTCACAGTA
>CANRJM010000026.1 GCA_947630925.1 uncultured Lachnospiraceae bacterium | reverse complement strand
GAAGTTTGAAGTGATCGGAGACGTCCGCGGTCTTGGCGCCATGATCGGCATAGAGTTTGTTAAAGACAAAGAGAGCCGCAGACCGAATCCGGATATCGTTAGAAATCTCGTACAGGAATGCGCCGCCCATGGTCTCATCGTGGAGAGTGCAGGTATTTATGGAAATGTAATCCGCTTTCTGGCGCCTCTTGTGATAACGGATGAACAGCTCGATGCCGGACTTGCTATTTTTGAGGAGGCGATTGCCAAGGCTGCAAGGTAGGAAAACCATAACATAAAAAAGTATACATGATAGGACGGAAGGAGCGTAAAAAACGATGCAGGAATTGATGGTTAAGCCGACGGTTTACCGATACGCCGCTGTGAGGGAATTTGTGGAGGACTTTGCCTTGGGAGCGGGCGATCTGCTCATAACGGCGGAATACATTTACAAGCCTGTTTTTGAAAAACTGCATCTGGGGTGCGATGTGGTTTTTCAGGAGAAGTACGGAGCGGGAGAACCTTCTGACAAGATGACAGAGGCAATCTACCGGGATTTTCCAAATGACTACAAGCGGATTATTGCAGTGGGCGGCGGTACGATTCTGGATATTGCCAAACTGTTTGCGTTAGAGCGTTTTGTTCCGGTGGAAGAACTGTACGATGGGAAGATTGTGCCAAGGAAAAACAAAAAGCTGGTTTTGGTTCCTACGACTTGCGGGACAGGAAGTGAAATGACCAATATTGCCATTCTGGCTTTGGATGCAAGAGGAACGAAAAAAGGACTGGCGGCAGAGGGGATGTATGCGGACAGCGCCGTATTGATACCAGAGCTGTTAGAGAGCCTGCCTTTTAGCGTATTCGCCACAAGCTCCGTGGATGCGCTGATTCATGCGGTAGAGTCGTCTCTCTCTCCTAAGGCAAATGCTACGACAAAGCTGTTCGGGTACCAGGCAATCCGCTGGATTTTAAATGGTTATCAGGAAATTCTCCGGTCGGACAGGGAAATGGCAAAGTCTTTGTCAGAGCAGTTTTTACTTGCGAGCAATTATGCGGGGATTGCCTTTGGAAACGCCGGGTGTGCTGCCGTGCATGCGCTCAGCTATCCTTTGGGAGCGAAATATCATGTGGCGCACGGCGAATCCAATTATGCGGTATTTTCCGGCGTGATGAGAAATTATGTGGAGATGAAACCGGACGGAGAGATTGCGGCGTTTCAGGCATTTCTCGCCTCCCTGCTCAACTGTACAGGGGATGAGGCGTATGAAAATCTGGACCGCATCCTGCGGCAGATTCTTCCGCATAAAAGACTTCGTGACTACGGCATGACGGAGAATGAAATTACGGACTTTGCCAATTCCGTTCTGGAAAATCAGCAGCGGCTTTTGGCAAATAATTATGTGCCGTTTGACCGTGAGCGGATCATCAAAATATACCGTGAGCTGTATTAAGGCTTCTTGATTGTGGTCAAAAAAAGTGGCTGTGCTTTCCCTCTCATTTATGTTATAACCCGAGTTTACCACTTCCTGACGTTTGTTAAATAAAAATTTGATATATAAAAATGTTAAGCTAGATATTAAATTGCTTAAGCATGCACCTTTCGTTATAATTAAAGCATAACTTCATTGCTACTTAATTATAAAAGAAAGAAAAAAATAATGTGATTGGAGAAAAAATGCGTCGTTCAGATAGAGAAGTAAAAAAATTTGAAGATATTGCAGCTATTATGGAGGAATGTGACGTGTGTCGTATTGCGCTCAATAATAATGGCTATCCATATATACTTCCGCTTAATTTTGGGTTGTGTATCAAAGAAGGTAAAATAGAACTGTATTTTCATGGAGCTATGGAGGGTACAAAGTTTGATTTGATAAAAAGGGATTCCAGAGCCAGTTTTGAAATGGATTGCGGGCATAAATTGATAACAGAGATGGAGTGCGGAAGCTGCAGCTCCACAATGGAGTATAAAAGCGTTATTGGACAGGGACATATTGAAATGCTTCCTGAAGATGAAAAATATGACACATTATGTATTTTGATGAAGCATTACCATCAGGAGGATTTTTCATTTAATCCATCTGTAATGTCGCAGACAAGAGTTTTCAAGCTGGTGGTAGAGAAGGTGACGGGGAAAGTAAGCATAAAGAAAAGCGGTAAATAAGCATACAAAGAATGGCTAATCAAAAAGCAGATGGAATCTGAGCAAGCATGTCTTGGGATGGCTGGAAGGTTTCTTATGCTACTGATACAGTGTAAGGGCACATGGTACGATAGGGAAGGCAAAATCCATGTGGACTGTCAAGTGCCATTTTTGCAAAATACAACCGGAATGAAAATTTTTGAAAAGATTTAACCGACTTATCCTATAAAGGTGTGGCAAAATGGGCGAAGAAGAAAGTAAAATGATTAGGAAGCAGCAACTCAGGCGCAGTGTGTTCCGAACCGGAAGAATACACTGCGCTATGTAATTGGAGCACGATGGGGCGCAAGGCGTTATATGAACATGGACCTACATAAAACAGTGCAAATTCACAAAAAAAATTCACAAAAAAGTATTGTCTATTGAATAGAAAACAATTTAGTTGTAAAATATTTTTACGAAAATTCGTGCAATGCACGAAAATAAAGAACGGCACTATGGAAATTAAAAGAGATTCATACCATGAACAGTTAAAGATAGAAAA
The DNA here is from genome assembly GCA_947630925.1 of uncultured Lachnospiraceae bacterium. GTDB lineage: Bacteria > Bacillota > Clostridia > Lachnospirales > Lachnospiraceae > Butyribacter. Next base: position 25,822 of record CANRJM010000026.1, on the reverse strand, counting down.
AGATAACGGAATGATTAAAATTATCACAGGAATCAGGAGATGTGGTAAATCATTTCTGCTATTTGTATTGTTTAAGAAATATTTATTGGATAATGGTATAGATAATGGCTAAACAGTTTCAGAAAGAGGAGCAAAGAATGCATTAAAAATATAAAAATGGATATTTTAATCAATTTATTTGAGTAACATAACTGGCAACGTGCTGACGTTGCCCTTTTTTATCATATGTAATAAAAACTCTGAATTTTAGATAAATACCTGCCAATTACGCAATTTTTCGTCAAATTACGCAATTAATATTGATTTTTTCCACAACCTGCTTTATATTGTGACAAAAGAAGGAATGCAATGTCATGGGAGAAGGGTTTGTGGAAAAATTTTAAGAAGGAAGCAGGGATAAGAATCTCAAAGAATGCTCCCAACAGGTCAAAGAGTTGGAAAAGAAGAAATATAGTACTGGATTGGGGTAATGAGGAGGATGGCTATCAATTACAGTGAATATGCAGACAAAATGGAAACGGTTGAGATCAGCGGGAAAGATCTCTTAAAAAGAAAGAAAGTCGAGATGTCCATAGAGAATACATGAAAAAAAGATAACAAGAACGACGAGCTGCTCCGCACAGACACTTTAAACACCAATACGGAGAGGGACAGAGTCGTCCTCTACAAAGCCTAAATCTGTTTTTGATTTTCATAGTGCAAAGGGAATGGTGGAAAGATGAAAAGAATACATATTAAATTTGTTGTTTGTATCGTATTATTTTTCTTGTCTCTTTTTCTTTTGGAATATATTAAAAGAGAAGATATGAGACAAAAAGAAGATAGTACTGAAAATGAAATTTTATATTCTGTTAGTTATGATGAATACAGAGAAGAAAAATGGGGAAATTTTAAAATTTTTATACCGAAAGTGAAAGGTATCGGTAATCAGGATTTGGAGTTGGCTATTAATAGAGAACTGAAAAATGAAGCAGTAACATGGCTTAAGAATGATATTTATTTTTCAAATGGTCATCAACCTAAGAAACCAAGAGTATGGTGCCAGACAAATCGGATTTTATCAGTTGAATTACCATATAGAAATGATGGTGGCAGATTTACTTCTTTTGTAAATCATTTTATAAACATTGATATAGTAAACGGGAAGAAATTATCTTTTAAAACTTTGATTACAAATCAGGAAAAACTGATAACTCTATTACGAGATGGAAAGACTTTGTGTTCATACGGACCGATTTATGATCTGGATCAGAAGGAATCGGATTCTTATTTAAGGAAAAGAATGAAAGAAATGTCAGACGGGGATTTAAATAGAATCCTAAAGCAGTGTATGTTGCCGCAGGAAGACTTTGCATTATATGATGAAGGAACAGGAGATGTTACTGTCGCAAACAGAGCAAATTTTTTTGTAACGGAAGATGCCCTTGTAATAATGTTTGTAGAAAGCGGATATCGTTATTATGTGGCACTAAAATTTGAAAGACTGGAAAAGGAAGGAATGATCAATAATCAATATTAGAAAGGTTATAATGTGACTTGGCGTAATGTTAACAAAAAGGTAAATGACAAAAAGATGTTGCGATTCATTTGTATCGCCGAATGAGATAAGGAGATGTATATGAAATCATATAGGATAGTTGGCAGTGTTGGATTTTTGATAATAATATTCCTAATTTTCTTTATAAAGTATAAACAAACCAGTTTAAGTGCTGACACTGTCAATAGTAATGCGGAATCAGCTGATATAACTTTAACGGGAAGCGATGTTAAAAGTGCTATGCGGGAAATTGATCTTCAAGTGAAAAAAATTAACAACAGAATAAATTTTAATTATAATAAGGATTATTATTATGATGAAGATATTCCAATGTTTCGGCAGTTTGAAAATATAATTGACCAAGAGACATTTACTCACTATGATTTGTATTATAATGAACAAGGAAAACTGATTTATGCTGAAATTACTCATTATCGTGGGCCATTATACTCCATATACTACCACAAAGATGAATTGATGCATGTGGAAGTGGGCCCTTTTTATGAGGGCGGCTTATCTGTAAATGGTGATATGGCAGATGTTGAGGCTACTATTAAAAAAGATTCTGACTATGCTTTTATACTAGAGGACAATTCTTTATGTTTAGAATATGCATATAGCCCCTGAAAAAGTTCATATATTATTAATATTTGTTAAGACTGTAAAAATTTGTATGTCCGACGTGACATTTTGCATGGGGTAAAAACCAAATTTGCACATGGGATACAGTTATAATAGCTGATTTGACACGTATATCCAGAAGCACAATAAATCGTATCATAAAGAATCATAGCAGCAAAGCAGAAACGATAATAGCATGAATTGAAACATAATAAAAAGGGTGTCGATGTTTTGACATTCTTATTGTATGTAATGAAAATTTTGTTGTGGGGTGTCAAAAGATATGTTATAATCTCAAAAGAGCAACCGTGTTACAGGGTGCGTTGACCTCATTCTAAAAAGAATGGGGGTGATGCTATGAAAAAGAGAAAGCGGAAAAAACATAAGATTCATATTTCTCTTATGGAGTTGCTGACTTTTGGCATATTCCTTCTGGCATTGCTTACATTCGTGTTTACGTTTTGTAAGTAGTCATACATAGCAAAAGCCACCCTGATACTTTGGCTAGTGAAGGGTGGCATTGCTATCTTCATATACAGTCAACCCCTTGTGGGCGGTTGCTTTTTCCTTGTGTTTATAATATAGCATATCTTTGGGTTGATTGCAATAGCTTTTTCTGGCAGAGATGAAGTAAACGAATTGTCAGTTGACATGAAAAACTTGCCTTGAATTACACTCGTAACTGCTTATAAAAGCTATATGAATACTATTTTTCAAATTCTAAAATCAGAACAAACAGATTGCCGACAATATGTGCTTTTATCTGTCCGTCGAGCATTTTCGTAAATTGTTCTGCGATGGCAAGTCCAAGTCCTGTACTTCCCTTTGTGCGTGATGTATCAACGGTGTAAAATTCCTCGAAGATCCGTGAAACATCAATATCTGTACATTCCGCTTCATTTTCAAATTCTATCCGTATTTTTTTCTCTGTGAAAATTTCTATTTTCAGGTCGCTTTTGCTATGTTTCAGAGCGTTGCCTATAAGATTATCAAAAATCCGCATAAGCATATTATAATTTGAATATACCATCAGCCTGCGTTGACTGCATTTCAAAATTATTTTTCTGTTCTGGCTTGAATAGTTATCATAGTAGTGAACAATTGCTTCTTCAAGCACTGAAACAAGATTTAATTCGGATTTTTTCGGCTCTTTTCCGCTTGAAACTATTTGCGACAATTCAAAAAAAGAATTTATCAATTCTTCCAGACGAATAAGCCTTTTTTCAATTATTTCAAGTTCACGATTTTTTCCTTCTTCCGAAATTTCGGAACGCTGTATCAGATCAATATATCCCATTGCAGATGTCAGAGGAGTGCGCAAATCGTGGGAGATATTTGTAATCATCTGCTCAAGGGCGTGTTGTTTTCGGCTGTATTCAGCCCGTATGCCGTGAATTTCCCTGAGTAAAATATTTATCTGCATTATCAATTTATCAGCAGTGCCGGACGAGGATTTTACAAGATTGTTTGTGTCCTCATTGCTGAATTTTTTTAGTTGCCCGGCAATATTTTTTATTTCAATATTCTGTAAAATACAGACGGCAAGCAGTAAAACAATTGCAATTACAAGTATTACATAAATCATAATTTAATCAAGCTCTCTTTTTGAAAAGCTGAAATATCCAAGTGCAAATGATAAAATAGTTACCACAATGCAAATTATATAACAATTATTTCTGTAATCATTGGAAGGGTCATAAATGATTCTTGCGGACATCGTTTCCACACCGTAAGAAAGTAATTTTTCACCAAAATCTCTGATTTTTTTCAGGAACTCTTTTTCGCTGTTTATACTCATTAAAACCTGTGCAATCATTGTACAGACAATCGGCGCACTTATCGTCACGGCGTTATAAAGCGCACCTTTTCGAAGAAGAAATGCAAGCATTGTGAATATTGAGACAATCGCAATAAACAGCGGAAATTGTGTAAAAAATGCCTTTGTGAAGTCTTTAAGTGCAGAACTGTATTCACTGCCGTTTACAAGCCTGTTTGCAGCATAGTAGATATAATTTGCAAGAGCAAACGAGACTGTTGAATACGTAAGCGAAAAGAGAAATTTTGATGTAAAATACTGCCTTTTGCTTACTGATGAACTTATTGTGTTTTTCAATGTATGTTCGCTAAATTCGGACGTTATAACGCAAAACACTGGTATTATCAACAAAAAATAGAAAGTAAAATTCATTGCAATCTGTCCTATGTCAGTTTTTGTATTCTCGGGAAATTCCGGCATCTCTGCGAGGGAAATTCCACCCCAAGCTTTAAAGGCTATCGAAATAAAATAGATTAGCGCCGTGAATAGCCAGAAAAACAGTATTCCCTTTGATTTGCTCATGCGGTACAAATCTGCCCTCATCATGTTAATCATTTTAATCTTCCTCCCCGATAAGCTGTTTGAAGTAATCCTCCAGCGAAACACCGGATTCATATATTCCCGAAATCCCAACGTTTTCACATATCAGCATTTTATTTATTACATCAGGCTTTGCTGATTCGTTATATATGCGTACTTCCTCATTGTTTATAACTTTGTAGTCCTCAATGCCGAGTTCGCTTTCAATCAGCATTGCAGTCTTTTTTGTGTCATTTGTCCTCACAACCAGACATCTGCTGCATTCAAGGTCAAGTTCCTGCTTGGTAACTTCTTTCAGAATTTTTCCCTTATCAATGAAAAGAAAGCGGTTTGCAACCGCATACAATTCCGAAAGAATGTGGCTTGAAATCATAAATGTAATATTATTTTCTTTGTTCAGCTTGTGGAATGTTTCCCGCAATTCGCTTATTCCGATAGGGTCAAGACCGTTTATAGGCTCATCAAGAACTACAAAGTCGGGATTATCCAAGAGTGCAAAAGCAATTCCGAGACGCTGTTTCATTCCAAGAGAAAACTTGCGGAATTTTTTATTTTTCACGTCCGAAAGATTGACAAGCGCAAGAACATTGTCTATCTGTTTCATATCAGTTATGCCTTTCTGATAGCAATAGTATTTCAAATTCTGATATGCAGTGAGTCCGCCGAAAAAAGCCGGATTTTCGATAAGACAGCCTATACGGCGTTTCTCACTTCCGGCAGATACACCCGACTTCCCGAAAATCGAATATTCGCCATCAGTGGGATTTGTAAGACCCGTGATGATTTTCATCATGGTAGTTTTTCCTGCACCGTTCCGCCCGATAAGACCGTAAATATCACCCTTGTACACCGTCATATCGGCTTGTTCCAATGCACAGAATTTCCTGTAGCGTTTTATGATTTTTTTAGTTTGCAGAATTACTTCTTGCATTATTACAGCCTCCTGTTTTGTCGATGATTCTATCATAACAGCAAGGTCTTAAAAAACACATAATCAAATCTTAAAAAAGTCTTAAATAAAAAAATTATTTTTTCAGACGATAGCCGATTCCCCACACGGTTTCAATATAATCTTCATCGGGATTGCCTTCTTTCAGTTTTTTGCGAAGCTTACTCATGTGAACATTCAATGTATTGTCATCCGCGGAATTTTCATAATCCCAGACTGTATCATAAATTATACTCTTTGTGCAGGTGCGGTTTGGATTTTCCATAAGCAGTTTTAACAATGCAAACTCATGTTTTGACAGTTCGATTGGTTTTCCGTTGCAGGTCACGGAGTAATCAGTCTGATTCAAAATAATATCCTTGTAAATCAGTGCTTCATTTGCAGAAATATCCGCATTTTTGCGTAACCTTGCGCGAATGCGTGCGAGAAGCTCGTCATTGTTAAAAGGTTTTGTCACATAATCATCAGCACCAAGCGAAAAAAGATTTACTTTTTTGCTTACATCATGAAGTGCACTCATGACTATAACAGGCACATTATGTTTTGCTTTCAATTCGCAGATAATTTCCTCGCCGTTTTTTCCGGGAAGCATAAGGTCAAGCAATATCAGGCTGATATTCCTGTCATGAACAAGAATCCCTTCTGTCCCTGAAAATGCACTGATAGTCCGGTAGCCGTTCTGCTGTAACAAGATGCACAACATATTGTTGATTTCCTCATCGTCTTCTATAATAAGTATTGTCTTTTGCATTATTTTCACATCCTTGTTGATTATATCATAATTACTGCGACTCTGGAGGGATGACAAAAGCTGAAACTACTGCCAGCTCCCGTTCTCGTTATCACAGAAGGAAAGAAGCAAATCACTCAACTGCTGTGCCGTCGATTTGCTGATGACAAAGGTTCTGCCCTCCGCTTTAAGAAGATTGCCTGGATATTGCCATTCGCCAACTCTGCCTTACCCAGAATCTGATACAGCTTTTCTAGTGCCGACGTATCCTGTGCCATATCCTTGCCGTTAACATTCTGGAAATTGTTACCGGCAGAGGATGTAGTGACATTCTGTACCGGAATTGCTTTTTTGATTTCTCCCGACGACTGGATACCAAATACATCATTGACGCTGTCAGGATGTTTAGGCTGGGATACAGCGACAAAAATAATGATAGCTAACGCTACCACAGCAACACACACGGCTATGCCTGCCAGAATAATTTTCCTGCTCTGGATATCCCTGTCTTTTGCAACAGATTGACTACTTTGCATATGATGCTACCTCCTCCTTTATTTATTTTGCGTATCATAGAAAAAATAAATAGGTAATTGAGAAACGATCCAAAACAGTATATTGCATTGTACATAGAGTGGATGAACGTTTCGCAATTATCTGGAAAAAATAAAAACCGAAAAGAGAACGAATACTCGCGGATATTATAACATTGATTAAAAAGTTTGTCACTTCATCCTTGCCTTCAAATGCGGTGGAAAAATGAGCGTGATTCTGGTATCATATCAATAAAACAAATTGTCGGAGGGAATTATGGGATTTTTGTTTGTTGCTTTTGGTGGGGCATTAGGGGCAATGGGAAGATATGCGATCAGTCTTTTGCCGGTAAAAACAAGTTTTCCAATATTAACATTGATTACCAATATAATAGGTGCAATGTTGATAGGATTTATTGCAGGTATTGTAAGCGATAATAATGAAGTATCGCCAAATACGGTTTTGTTTTGGAAAACAGGTGTGTGCGGTGGATTTACAACTTTTTCTACCTTTTCGCTTGAAGCGTTTCAGTTATTTGAAAGCAAGGCTTACCTATCGGGAGGAATTTATATATTTCTAAGTGTTGTTTGCTGTCTGGCAGGTATTTGTTGTGGGAAAAAGTTATCACTCTTAATCCACTAAAATCTTTCTATTGTCAAACCAGCAATTACAACTGAACAACAAAACAGCGCAGGGATGGTTATAAACGTAAAAATGATTGGCCGGATGTATGTTGGTATATTTGAAAGCAGGTGAAAAAAGTGACATTGCATTTGAGCAGGGAGAGCATAATTCTTTTTATTTTTCGGAGGAGATTTTCTCTGTTTCAGAGCGGAAGAAAAATATACGGGTACGGGATAGGGCAACGCTGTTTAATCTTTTGATCGGATTGAACGGATATACAGTGTGCAACTTTTTTTGTTATTGGCAAAAACTATAACCATGGAAAGGAAAAAAGCATTAGACAAAAATTTTCTTTCGTGCTACAATATAAAACATATTAGAATACTATGTTAATAGGAATTATATATTTTATGGAAGCAATAGGAGAAGAAATATGACTTTAGTCCAGTTAAAATATGTGATTACAGTGGCGGGGCAGAATTCATTGAATGATGCGGCAAAGGTGCTTTTTATATCTCAGCCAAGTCTTTCTTCTGCAATCCGCTCATTGGAAGAAGAAATAGGATTTGATCTATTTATACGATCCAAAAATGGAATTACCGTGACGACAAAAGGCATGGAATTTATCGGGTATGCAAAATCCGTGATGGAACAGTATGATTTGCTGTCTGCAAAATATATTTCTCAGACAGGCGTGAAAAAGAGTTTCAGCGTATCCATGCAGCATTATACGTTTGCGGTAAATGCGTTTGTGGAGCTGGTAAAGCAATATGGAATGGATGAGTATGAATTTGAGGTGCATGAAACGAAAACGTATGAAGTAATTGAAAACGTCAGAAACCGCAGAAGCGAGATTGGCATCTTATATCTGAATGATTTTAACAGGAATGTTTTATATAAGCTGTTTGCGGAGTATGGACTGCAGTTTCAGCCATTGCTGGAATGCGGCATATATGTTTATATGTGGAAAGGGCATCCGTTGGCGGGGCGGGAGGAAATCGCATTGGAAGAACTGGAAGAGTACCCATGCCTTGCATTTGCGCAGGGAGAGCATAATTCGTTCTACTTTGCGGAAGAAGTGTTGAGCACCTATCAGTACAAAAGATTGATCCGCGCCAATGACAGGGCTACTTTGTTGAATCTTATGGTTGGCCTGAACGGATTTACTTTATGCTCCGGTATCATCTGTGAAGATTTGAATGGAAAAGATTATTGCGCTGTAAAACTGAAATCCGATGAAAGGATGACGATTGGATACATATCAAGAAAGGACGCGCCCATCAGTGCGATTGGGCAGAAATATCTGGAGCAAATAGCGAAAATAAGTAGCGAAAATAAATAGCTATGCTGGCAGGTGAGAAACTGCATACGCGAACTGTGTAAACAGTTTTTTCTCATCGCCTCTTCGCGACAAGTTGCTCAGAAATGGAGAATAGGTTGAAAAATCACGCTGATGCGCTGATTTTTTCACAAGTGAGCCTACCGCTCACTTTGGCTATTTGTGCCGGAGCGTCACAAATAGTTATGATGGCAGATGAGAAACTGCATACGCAGCTTTCTCATCGCCCCGTCGCGTAAACGCTCCGGAATGGAGAATACTATGGCAAGAGGAATTGAAACAAAATGTCTGCATCTGGAGGAAGACGAAGGATGCAGCAACAATTATGGGGCGGTAAGCTATCCGATTTATCAGACTGCAACCTATGCGCATCCCTGCGTGGGTAAAAGCACAGGATATGATTACAGTAGGCTGCAGAACCCTACAAGGGAACATTTAGAAAAGGTAGTGGCAACACTGGAAAATGGAACCGATGCGGTGGCTTTTTCTACGGGAATGGCGGCAATTGCCCTGCTGATGGAACTGTTTGCTCCGGGGGATCATTTGATCGTGGATGCAGATCTTTATGGAGGCAGCATACGGCTTTTCCATAATGTATCAGAAAAAAACGGGATTACATTCTCAAGCATTGACTGCTATAAAGAAGATGTAGAAAGTTTTATTCATGAGAATACAAAGGCAATTTATATTGAGACTCCAACCAATCCTATGATGAATGTGACAGATATCAGGAAACTTTCCGGGATTGCAAAAAAGCATAACCTGCTGTTGATTGTGGACAATACGTTCCTGAGCCCGTATTTTCAGAATCCGTTAGACTTGGGGGCAGATATTGTGGTACATAGCGGGACGAAATATTTGGGCGGTCATAATGACACGCTGGCCGGCTTTTTGGTCACAAACAGGGAAGATATCGGCGAGAAATTCCGTTTTTTAGTTAAAACGACAGGAGCGGGGCTTGCGCCGTTTGACAGTTGGCTTATTCTGCGGGGAATCAAGACGCTCGGCATCCGTATGGAGAAGTCGCAGCAAAATGCGATTACCATAGCAGACTGGTTAAAGAGACAAAAGGCAGTGACAAAAGTAATTTATCCGGGGCTTCCCACGCATCCGGGATATGAGACTATGAAAAAACAGGCAAGGGGATTTGGGGCGATGATTACTTTTCAGCTTGTAAGCAAGGAATTTGCTTTGGCGGTTTTAGAGAAAGTCCGTATCATCAAGTTTGCAGAAAGTCTTGGAGGCGTAGAAACGCTGATTACTTATCCGACGACACAGACTCATGCAGACGTGCCAAAAGAAATCCGGGAAAGAAACGGCATTACAGAAAGTACGCTCAGACTTTCTGTTGGAATTGAAGATGTCAAAGATTTGCTGGATGAACTGGAGAATGTCTTTCGTGAAATAGAAGATGAATGATATGGTTAAAAGAAATCTTGAAACGCCGCCTGCTCCCGCAGCGTTCCGGATGGATGTTTTTTCAATATATATCAGGCTCATTCTAAAGCATAGACAATTTCTATTATATGCAAAAGGAATAAACTATTACTTGGATTCAGAAAACCTATTGACAAGATAAATTTAGGGAACTATAATATGCTTCATAAAGAAAAACCCATAAAACCTATTTGATAGGTAGGAATAAGGAGGGAATGATATGAGTCAAATCAAAGAAAGCGCACTGGAGTTAATTGGGAAGACCCCAATACTGAAACTGAACCGCTATGCAGAAAAAGCAGGCGTGGCGGACACCACAATTCTTGCTAAGCTGGAATATCTGAATCCGGCGGGTTCCGTGAAGGACCGTATCGCATTGGCAATGATTGAGGATGCGGAGAAGAAAGGACTTTTAAAAGAAGGCGCAACCATTATTGAGCCTACCAGTGGCAATACCGGGATTGGTCTTGCTGCAGTGGCTGCGGCAAAGGGATATAGGGCAATCCTTACCTTGCCGGATACCATGAGCGTTGAGAGGAGAAATCTTTTAAAGGCATATGGTGCAGAACTGGTTCTCACAGAGGGAGCCAAAGGAATGAAAGGGGCTATTGCAAAAGCAGAAGAACTTTCGAAAGAAATTGACGGGGCAATTATCTTAGGACAGTTTGTGAATCCGGCGAACCCGGCGGTGCATAAAGCGACAACAGGACCGGAAATCTGGGAGCAGACAGACGGAAAAGTTGACATTTTTATTGCCGGTGTCGGAACAGGCGGAACCATCACAGGCGTTGGAGAATACTTAAAGGAAAAGAACCCGGATGTGAAAATTGTGGCAGTTGAGCCGGCGGGCAGTCCGGTACTGTCAAAGGGAACGCCGGGAGCGCATAAGATTCAGGGAATCGGCGCAGGTTTTGTCCCGGAAGTCCTCAATACGGGAGTATATGACGAGATTATTACGGTTGAGAATGAGGATGCGTTTGCAGAAGGCAAGGCATTTGCCGTAAGCGAAGGAATCCTTGTGGGAATCTCTTCCGGCGCTGCGCTTAAGGCGGCGGTGCTTCTTGCGAACAGACCGGAAAATAAAGGAAAGACAATTGTGGCATTGCTTCCTGATTCCGGCGACCGGTATCTGTCTACTCCATTGTTCAATAATAATTAGGAAACAGGCGGAGATTGTCCGGATGGGAGGCGGATGTGAATGAAAGAGACAGAAGATAAGCAGGTTTTGGATCGTTCGCATGTAGACACTCTTCAAAAGCTGTTGAGCGATATGAAATATGGAAGCGTCACGCTAATTATTCAGGATGGGAAAATTGTCCAGATTGATAAAACAGAAAAACACAGAATAAAAAACTGACTGGAAAACCAGAGGTTTTGTTAAGAAGATTAACAGGCCTCTGGTTTTTTTGATGCTGTAGCCGTTGGAATGGCATAGGTTTGCAAAACCGAAGTTGGCGGTTCGAATCCGTCCGGCATCATTATAGTGAAAGAATGGAGGTGCAGTATGAGCAATACCTATCAGGAGCTGCAAAACTCTCACCCATGTTTTGGCGGTTATAAAAATAATGTGGGGCGGATTCATCTTCCGGTCAGTCCGGGCTGCAACATTGCCTGTCGTTTTTGCGACCGGGCGGTTAATGATGTGGAAGAGCGGCCGGGAGTGACTTCAAAAGTGATTACGCCGGAGGAAAGCATAGAAGTCCTGAAAAAAGCATTAACCATCTGCCCGGAGATTACAGTTGCCGGTATCGCGGGACCGGGAGATACGCTGGCTACCGATTATGCCTTAGAGACGTTCCGCAGGGTAAAAGAAACCTTTCCGAAACTCATTAAATGCATGAGTACAAACGGACTGCTTTTGTATGAAAAGGCGGATGAAGTGATTGACATAGGAATTGATTCCCTGACCGTTACCGTGAATGCGGTAAAACCGGAGATTCTTGCAAAACTGAATCAATATGTGATTTATCATGGCAGAAAATATGAAGGCATAGAAGGAGCGGAGATTCTCATAGAGAATCAGTTGAAGGGAATGAAAAAAGTTTCGGCTGCCGGCATCACGATTAAGATCAATACGGTGCTTGTTCCGGACATTAATGGGGAACATATCGAAGAAATTGCAAAAACCGTAAAAGAGGCGGGCGCAAGCATTTACAATATCATTCCTCTGATTCCGCAGTATGAGCTGGCTGACCAAAAAGCTCCCGACTGTTCCCAGATTGATGAAGCGAGGACAAAAGCTTCCAAGTATATCGATGTATTCAGGCATTGCCAGCACTGCAGGGCAGATGCGGTCGGCGTTCCGGGGAAATCGGAGTATGGCGATCAGATTTACCAGAGAAGATTAAATGGCAAAGAGACATTTTCTCATGGCTAGCGTGAAGAGAAGTTCTAAGACTCGCGGCAGAGGCCGCTTCGCCAAGAACTTCTATACTTCGCGCTGAAGAATGCCAAAGGCGGGCATTCTTCCTTATGTGGGAAGTGCATCTAACCGCTTCGCGGAGAGGTACTATATCTCACACTCAAGAATGCCAAAGGCGGGCATTCTTCTTCTGCACAGCAGAATCATGGAACTATTTGTTTTGCTCAGAAATGGGGATTAAAATGGCATCAGTTCATTTGACAGAAAGGCAATCGGAAACAGAGGACTATAAGGTGGCTGCGGCATCCAGCGATGGGATTGTTGTAAATCAGCATTTTGGCAGGGCTGACACTTTTTACATCTATGAAGCAGCGGGGGCGGGCGGCTATCGATTCCTTGAAACAAGGACGGTTACGCCGGTATGTGACGGGGGAAATCACGACGAGGAAAAACTTCGCAGCAATATTGAGCAGTTTAAGGACTGCCGCTACCTTATTGCAAGCAGGATTGGCGGAAGCGCTGCAAACAGGTTGGAACAGTTTGGCGTTATGCCGATGGAACTGCCGGGAATCATGGAAGAATCGCTCGATAAGGTAGCTATATACGAGAAGTTACAACATTTATTCTAAAGGGAAAGGAAAGAAAGAATATGGCAGAGTTAAGACAAATTGCAATCTATGGAAAGGGTGGCATTGGAAAATCGACCACCACACAGAACCTGACAGCAGGACTGGTGGAGCATGGGAAAAAGGTCATGGTGGTGGGCTGCGATCCGAAGGCAGATTCTACAAGGCTTCTGCTCGGCGGTCTGGCACAGAAGACCGTTTTGGACACGATTCGGGATGAGGGCGAAGATATTGAACTTTCCCGGATCATGCGAGAAGGGTATGGCGGAACAAGATGTGTGGAATCCGGCGGGCCGGAACCGGGCGTCGGATGCGCCGGAAGAGGCATTATTACTTCTATCAATATGTTGGAAAACTTAGGCGCTTATACCGATGATCTGGACTATGTATTTTATGATGTGTTAGGTGATGTGGTCTGCGGCGGTTTCGCTATGCCAATCCGTGAGGGAAAAGCGAAGGAAATTTACATCGTCGCAAGCGGCGAAATGATGGCTCTGTATGCGGCAAACAATATTGCAAAGGGCATTAAGCGCTACGCAAAGACCGGAGGCGTAAGGCTTGGCGGCATTATCTGCAACAGCAGGAATGTTGACCGGGAGTTAGATCTTTTGCGCGCCTTTTCCAAGGAACTTGGCACACAGCTTCTCTATTTTGTGCCGCGCGACAATATTGTGCAGCGGGCGGAGATCAATAAGAAAACAGTAATCGAATATAAGCCGGATTCCAATCAAGCGCAGGAATACCGCAATCTCGCACAGGCAGTTATTGACAATACAAAGTTTGATATTCCTACGCCGATGACGCAGGAGCGGTTGGAAGAGATCCTTTTGGAGTTTGGTCTGATGGACTCAGCGGACGATTATCACATCTAAAGAGGAGGTTATCACATATGGGAAAAATTTATGGATCGATTACGGAACTTGTCGGAAGGACGCCGCTTTTGGAGATCAAAAATTATGAGAAAAAACATGGCATTAAGGCAAAAATTTTAGTTAAGCTTGAGTATTACAATCCCAACCAGAGCGTCAAGGACAGGATTGCCCTTGCGATGGTGGAGGATGCAGAAAAAAGAGGGCTGTTAAAGCCGGGGTATACTATCGTGGAGACGACTAGCGGCAATACCGGAATCGGGCTTGCCGCGATTGCTGCGACAAAAGGCTATCCATTCCGCGTCTATATCCAGGATCAGGTGAGCAAAGAAAGGTATCAGGTCATCCGGGCTTTTGGCGGGGAGACAATAAAGCTGTCTGAAGAACCGGCGATTGCGAAAGTGTTGGAAGAGACGGACGGGGATTTTGTAGCCGCGATCAAGGCGCTGAAAGAAGAGGTGCTTTCCAAAGAAAAAGATATTTTCTTTGTAGACCAGACATCGAATCCGGCCAACCCTGCCATTCATGAAGTGACGACCGGGCCGGAGATCTGGGAGGATACAGATGGAAACGTGGACATTTTTGTGGCAAATGTCGGGACGGGCGGAACCGTGTCCGGCGCCGGGAAATATTTAAAATCCAAAAATCCGGATATTAAGATTGTTGCGATCCAGCCGGGAGCAGGTTCGCTGCCAAGCGAGGAAAATCCAGAACCGGAGGAGATCACGGGCGTGCATCCGTTTGAGGGTGTTCCGGCGGAGCGGGTTCCGTCAACCATGAATTTACAGATTTATGACGAAAAATTTGAAGTGGAAACGACAGAGGCTTATAAGGCGGCAAGAGAAGTGGCGAAAACAGACGGGATTTTGATTGGCACGTCTTCGGGAGCTGCGATTCATGTAGCGACAGAGCTTGCAAAAAGACCGGAAAACAAGGGGAAAACGATTGTGGCGGTGCTGCCCGATACAGGGCTCCGCTATCTGTCCACCAACCTGTTTGACGAGGATTTTCCCGTCTGAAGAAAGGAGTAGGTATCAATTATGGCAATCAATTTAGAAAGTTCAAATGTAGCGACAAGGGAAAACCGAATCGGTTCCATCACCGGCTACATTGGTTCATTGAGCGACCTCGCATCACAAAGTGAGTGCGGGACATTAAAAGGATGTTCCAGATGCTTCTCACAGTCGAGTACCTGCCTGTCGAGCTGTGCGCTAGGGCAGCTATCCGCCATACGGGATATCGCGATTATCCATCACGGACCGGCAGGATGTTCCGTGGCGAGCGCAAACGCCTATTATCTGGATAAGGTTATGGCAAAGAAGCGCGGCGTCACCAACGATACGGTTTATGTCGGCACAGACATGAATGAAAAAGACACGATCTTTGGTTCCACGGAGGCCCTGCGCAGGATCATCCTGGAAGTCAATAAACGATATTCACCGAAAGCGATCTTTGTGACAAGTTCCTGTGCGACCGGCATCATCGGAGAGGACATCGACAGCGTGGTAGACGAGGTAAGGGACGAAATCAGCGTGCCAATCGCAGCGGTCCACTGCGAGGGCTTTAAGTCCCGCATCTGGGCGACCGGTTTTGATATTGCGGATCATGCGGTATTAAGCTCGATCGTGCAGCCGCCGAAGGAGAAAAGAAATACCATAAATTTCAAGAATTTTTATGAGAGCGCAAGACCGGAGATCATGGAGATGTTCCATGAATTTGACTTAGAGCCGGTGTTTTTGTACTGCAACTCCTCCGTCGAGGAACTGTCGCATATCTCGGAATCCCTTGCGACGACCTGTATCTGCGGCACGCTCGGAAACTATCTGGGAAATGCGTTGGAGGAAACCTATGGCGTGCCTTATGTGCGGAGTATCAACCAGTGCGGTATTGTGGGATTTGAGACATGGCTTCGCGAGATCGGAAAGGTGACAGATCGCAGCGAAAAAATTGAAAAATATATCAAGGAGCAGAGAGCGATCTATCTGCCACAGATTGAGGAAATCAAGAAAGAACTGAAAGGACTGCGGGCAGTCATCGGTATGGGACCTGGCTATACATTTGAGGTTTCAAGGGTTCTGAATGAACTTGGCATAGAAGTCGTATGGGCATTGGCATGGCACTATGATAAGAAATACGAAAACGGGGATGTCCCACCGTCCATGAAATATCTGTTGGATAATGATATCGACTTTGAGGCAAGCGTCGCCGACCAGCAGAACTTTGAAGTAATGAACATTTTACATAAGTATCAGCCTGATTTATACCTTTCCAGACATCCGGGCTCTACGGTGTGGGCGATCAAAAACGGGACGCCGGCGGTCTATGTGGCGGATGAATATATGATCTTCGGCTATCAGCATACGCTGGAATTTGCCCGCACGATCTTAGACGCGACACGCAACAGGAGCTTTGAACAGAATCTGGCGAAGCGGGTAAAACTGCCATATACAGACTGGTGGTATCAGCAGAACGTGGGTGCATTTTTAGAAGAGGCGAAGCCTCGGAAGGAGGCTTAAGAAATGGCAAAATTATTGGATAAGCAAAGATACAAATGTGCACTTGGCGCCATGCAGACGGTACAGGCAATTACAAGAGCGATACCGATCCTGCATTCCGGTCCTGGATGTGCGCAGAAATTATCGGACTCTACTGGAAGCTCCGGTTATTTCTCGCCAAATATTTTTCCGTGTACCAGTATCAATGAGAAGGATGTGGTATTTGGCGGTGTCAAAAAACTGGAAACGACAATAGAAAATGCATTAAAAGTGATTGATGCAGATTTGTATGTGGTGCTGACCGGCTGTATTCCGGAAATTGTGGGAGACGATACCGGCGAGGTTGTGAGCCGTTTTGCGGATGCCGAAAAGCCGGTCATTTACGCATCGACAGCGGGATTTAAGGGCAACAATTATATCGGGCACGAGCAGGTAATTGGCGCAATTATCGACCAATATCTGGAAAAATCGGAGAAAAAGGAAAAGGGGCTGGTTAATCTCTGGGCGGACGTTCCTTATCAGGATTTGTTTTGGCTTGGAAATATTAGGGAACTGGAAAAACTGCTTGCGGAAATTGGGCTTACGCCAAACACGATTTTTGGCTACAACAGAGGAATCGAGCAGATCAATAAAATTCCAAAGGCGGAATTTAACCTGTTGGTTTCTCCGTGGGTTTCCCTCTCCAATATGAAAAAAATGGAGAAAAAACTGGGGATTCCGTATCTGCACTATCCGACCCTGCCGATCGGGGCGTTTGAGACGAGCAGGTTTCTGCGCGAGGTCGGGGAATTTGCAGGCGTGGAAGAAAAAAAGGTGGAAAGCGTGATCAATGAGCATGAGAATTATTACTATTATCTGATCGAACGCTATGCCGACCTTTTTCTGGAAAACCGCGTGATCAATAAACAGTTTTCCGTTGTTGCAGATGCGCAGTATGCCCTTGGTATTACAAAGTTTTTAGCCAATGATTTGGGGCTTGTGCCAGCAAAACAGTTTATCGTGGACGATACGCCGAAACAGTACCGTGAGACGGTTGCAGAAGAATTTAAAAAATTAAATTACGGACTGGAAGCAGAGGCTGTCTTTGAAACGGATAGCTATAAGATCCATGAACAGATCAAAGAACACGACTATCATGGCTATCCCCTGATCCTCGGAAGCTATTATGAAAAGGAACTTACGGAGAGCCTCAAAGGAAATTACTTAAACATCTCATGGCCGGTGCAGGATAAAGTAGTGCTGGATGATTTCTATGCAGGATATACTGGCGGCATACGGCTGATTGAAGATATCTATACGGTTGCAGTGCAGCGGTTTAATTAAAGAGTTTTATTCAAGAAGTTTCATGAAAAGAAAGGCTGTGGTAAGAAGATGTCTTATAAAATTGCGGTTGCATCTTCGGATGGAATACAGATTGATGAAACCTTTGGTTCTGCAAAAAGATTTCTAATCTATGAAGTGACGGACGGTATCTGCCAAAAGCTGGAAGAAAGAGCGTTTGATGAGGAAGAAACAGACTGCAGCGGCACATCACAGGCATCCGGCTTTCAAAAGAACGGTGAAAACGGTACGGGAGGCGTCTGCCATGCAAAAAGCGGATGTGGCGCAGAAAGCGGATGCGGAAACGGCACAGGAGGCGGATGCGGCGGCGCTGGGGAAGCGTCTGCAAAAGTAGAACTTGTATCAGACTGCAGGTGCGTAGTCTGTAAAAAGATTGGGTTTCATATACAAAAACAACTGGAGCGAAAGGCGATTTCGGTTTTTGATGTTACTTGTTCCGTGGAAGAAGCACTGGAAAAGATTTCCCATTATTTTATCCGAATGGATAACCATGAGTCTTTACGGGCGCAGAAATAAAGAAAGACGGACGAAAACCGGGGATGGAATGAGAAGTTCTGTCTCCGGTTTTTTGTCGGGAAGGAGATAATACATGACTTTAAATCAGTTGCTTTATGTTGTGGAGGTATCGAAAACAAAGTCAATCAATGCCACAGCACATACACTTTTTGTTTCACAGTCTTGTGTCTCAACGGCGATAAGAGAACTGGAGGATGAACTTGGAATTATTATTTTTAACCGGACAAACAGAGGTATCACAATAACGAAGGATGGAGAAACATTGATCCATTATGCGAACAATATTATCCAGCAGTGTAAACTGTTAGAAGAAAAATATCTGGGCGGGGAGGAGCATAAACGACATTTTTCTGTTGTGATGCATCACTCCACTTTTGCGTCAAAGGCTTTTGCAAGCGTGGTAAAGGAATTTGGACTTTTGGACTATGAATACTCCATTTATGAAACAAAGACAAAAACGGTATTGGAACAGGTTGGCAACGCAAAGAGTGAATTAGGAATCTTGTATATCAGTACCTTTAATCAGGATTATTATGAAAAAACTTTTAAGGAGTTGAATCTGATCTTTGAAAGCATTGCGGAATATGAGGTATATGCTTATATCGGTGAAAACCATCCGTTGGCGTTCAGGGATGAAATAGAGCTTTCGGAACTTGAAGAATATCCATGCCTTATCTTTGATCAGGATGAAAACAGTAGTTTTTATTTTTACGAAGAAATCATAAGTGCATATGAATATAAGAATGTGATCCGAACGAGCGACAGAGCAACTATGATTGATCTTTTGCAGGAACTCGACATATTTCCACTCCAACAGTGTCTGATAGATTGCATTTAATGTATACTTTCCTTCTTCTTTTTCTGATGAAGTCTTTCCGCATCCGGGAAGGGAAAATTAAACCCGGTGATACATTGGTGGAAATGACTAGCTTTTATATGTTTTCTTTTGTTTCTTCGGGACTTTGATTACAGCTTTCTTGTGAATCCCCTTAAAAGCTTGTGCTCCCACGGATTTGCTTTTTAACTTTTTAGTTTTAATTGATATTATTTTTAAATTTTTACAACCATAAAATGTTCTTTTCCCTATTTTCTTTACATTAGCTGGTATCACAATTTTTTTCAGCTTTTTGCATTTGCTGAATGCATTATTTCCAGTATTTGTCACGTTTTTCCCAATAGTCACACTTTGTAGTTTATTACATCCACTAAATGCATTGTTAGAGATTGATGTGACTTTATATGTATTTCCATCCTTTGTTATCGTAGCAGGAATAACAGCTTTTGTAATATTCTTATCAGATGCCGCTTCATAAGACACCTGATCTGTTGACAATAATTTATACGAAGCGCTTACTTGCTCATTGTCATCCATGATTATTGTACCAACAGTTGGTATAGATGGTTGCTCTGTAGAGAAAAATTGTGCCGTTGTTGGCTGTGGTGTATTTGTTGTACCTGGGGCATTTGTTGTATCTGGATTTTCTGTTTCCGTTGGATTTCCTGTTCCCTGCGGTTCTTTTGTCATTTCTGGCAGATCGCTTGTTGCAGGATTTTCTGTTGCACTAGGATTTTCCGTTGCGTTTGGCTTTTCTGCTTCAAGACTCTTTTCTAAATCTTCCTGTGTTTCATATACAGATAAAGAATTCCAGCAATTTTCGGGAGTGAATTTGTAGTTTTTGTTAATATCCCCGACTAATTTCAGGTTATTAAAATGAGAGGAAGGGTATTTCTCGAATTTAATTTCCTGCATTTGTTTTCCTGGAAGAATTACAATGTGTTTATCGCTGGCATTAAAACCATAAGAACCATAAACAGAAGACGCACTATATTTTTGCGTAAAATCTCCGCATATCGTCATTGTTCCTGCTGTAAATCTGCTTGCATTCGTACTGCCATTATTAGTGTCTATCAAAAAATCCCCCTCGACTTTTACCTCATCTAATACATATTCCATAACAAGTAGTGTTAGCATATAATTAGCACAAATTAAAATGAGACATTCCTCACAACCTTTGTTATAATAACCTTAAGGAGGAACTCAAAAATAAAAACCTCCTATTGATATCAGAACATTTGTTTGTTATAATGTTTATATGGCGGTGGTCTACAGCAAAAGTAACAGCTGCCAACTTCAAATTTTAAATATGGCATACTCCCGTTCTCCTTTCTGACTTTTTGTAATTTGTTTTTGTATAAAGCAATTGCTCTCTGTCACTAATAGGAGAAATGGACACACTAAATCGGAACTATTTTGAAAAAGGGTTGAAAAAATATTTTGAACTTAAAACAAAAAGGCGGTGACTCCATAATGCAAAAGGAAATCGCACCATTTTCAGAAACCCTCAATGATGATTTTGAAGATGGTTTTTTGGATGCGTTGGCACAGGAGCGATCTGCTATTCAGGAAATAGAACAGGAAAAAGAAGAAAAGCTTTTAAACGAAAAAGTTACTTCTGCCCCCATAGGCAGAAAAAAGTTATGGAGGGATACCCAGAAAGAAGCACTTGCCCGATTGAAGGATTCTGCACGAACAGAAGAAGATTTCCGCAACGTGCAATCGTGGTGGGACAGACTGGAGGCAAATGCAGACAGACGATACCGTTACCATGTCATTGGTCAGTCTGATGTCCCTCTGGAATGGGGTGCAACACCGGAGGAAGTTATTCTCCCCAAACCGATTCAATCTGTGTTCTGGAAACAGATAACAAAAGGCGAATTTCTAGACACCATCTTTGACTGCCCTTTTGAAATGCATGAACTGGTTGAAGATATTGACATAACAAAATCTATCAATGAACTAAAAGATGTTCATAAAGAAGTGTTGTATTACAATGCCATCAGGCAGTATTCCAACCAGAGAATTTCCTGTATCCGCAACCAGACTGATCGCAATATCCTCAAAGTGAAAAATACCATTTTGAAAAAGCTACGAAAAAAACTGTATGTTTCTTTATGCAAACGTCAGCAAATGAACTTGCCGCTAAACCAGAGAGAAAAAGATTTTTTGGAAAATTATGTTTCCGTTTTTGCGGACAAGAACAGAACAAAAGTTTCTGATAGTGATTAGAAAAAGGCGAATCAATATCGAAAGTAATGATTGACGTTATTTGACCTGTCTGCTACGAAAGTAATATATTTACAACGAATTTCAATTACATATATGTGAGGTGTCAAACATGAACCTTTTTAAGAAAACCAGTTCCCATTGGGTGCGGTATGATAAATATGAATGGAAGAAAAATGATAAAGGTGTGTTGTATATCACACCTGCCGAAAAAGCGAAACCAGAGTTGTATAATCCGCTAAAGGATTCTGACAAAATGGTACTTCATGCGATAAACACAGGTGTTATCTGCATGAATGAAGATACTGACGAACAGGCAAAACAGGATGCCGTTATGGAATTTGTATCTTCTTATGGACTTCTTGGATTTATGACAGCACTTTCCACCACACCAGAGTTTATTACTTATGAGGCAGTATATCTTCCAAAGAACCATTTCATCAAAGAGGACAGCATGACAACGGAACAATATCTGTCTTACTTCTTTCCCTTTGATGAACTTGATTTCGTGAAACAGGGTGTGGAATCCAGTTGGAGCGTCAGCGATCCGACAATGATTGCATTAGTCATGACTATGAGTGACCGACCACAGGCAGTAACCATGAGTTTCCAGAGGGAATATGCCGAGCCTTATGAATGGCTGGTAAGGAACTTTACAGACTGGGCATTTACCTTTATATCCGGTTTTTTGTATTATCAGGATATGGACACTCTTGACGATATGCAAAAAGATTTATACCGACAGGGCATGGCTGCGTTTGGCGGGATTGCACCAACGTATCATATTGAATTATTGGAAAAGCCTACCATTGTATGGGATTTCCATTCGCTATTGCTGGCAATACAGATGATGTTCAGTTTTATGCTGACGGATGAAAAATCTTCCCTGAAAGTCTGCAAGCATTGTGGCAAAGTATTCCTTGCGTCCAGACCGAACACAATATTTTGTAGTGGGCAGTGTAAAAATCAATATAATGTCTACAAGAGCAGAGGAAGGGACAGGAAGGAGGATTTGCCGGATGGGGAATGATAAATCTGAGAACGCACATTATCTGTCAAACCCAATATTCATATCTGCAACATTTATACAAACATGACGTTAGATGGTGCTTTGAACTTGTAAGAGTTTCTTACAAGTTCACATAGAAAGAAGAGAGGAAATAATTTTATGGAACAACGAAAGCGATTTGGCGGGAACAGCGGATTGGGATATTATACATCATGGGAAAAATCAAAGAATAATGGTTGCATTTATTGTGGCAACCCTGCTACAACACGGGAACACGTTCCTTCAAAAGCATTTCTGCAGGAACCGTATCCAGACAATCTTCCTACTATTCCTGCCTGCTTTGCGTGTAATAATGGATATTCAGAAGATGAAAACTATGTTTCCTGCTTTCTGGATATTTTAAAAAGCCAGATATATTCTGATTATTCCGAACAGGAACAAACAAATTCCAGAATAGCAAACGATAACAAACTAAAAAATATACTAAATGAACAAATAAAAACACAAGATGGAAAAGTATTTTATCAACTTGATGAAAAAAGATTTGATCGAATATTACTTAAATTAGCAAGAGGACATGCTGGCTTCGAGTATGATTATGTGGATTTTGATAATACAAGAACAAAAATATGGTATGACTTTCTGTTTAATATAAACGAAGATAATTTAATAAGTTTCGAAGCAATTCCAGAAACAGATATAGCACCAGAAGTTGGTTCAAGGGGTATTACAACTCCATTTATACTACAAAATATAGTAACAGGTGATGCGATAGGTTTCTCAGCATGGAATGAGGCGCAGGAAAACAGATACCGCTATCAAGTGTCACATAATGAAAATGGAGATATAACCGTTAAAATCGTCATATTCGAGTTTTTATATTGTGTGATTGAATTCGGCACATAAGTTGTAATAGCTGAGACAAAGATGAAAATATAGGACTATAGAAAATGCGGGGAGAAGAACGAAATGAACATATATATTTATGATGATAAGAAAGAAAAAACAGTAATAGTAGAAATAGATGATTCAAAAGTTGAAGATAATCCTGATTTAGAATTTTTTAACGATAACGATATTAGAAAAGTATGGCATTCTGGCAAAGAAGAATGGTATCTGTCGATTGTTGATGTTGTCCGTTTCCTTACGGACAGCAAAGATCCGAAACAGTATATCAAAAAAATGCGTCAGCGTGACGAAGAACTTTCCTCCAAGTGGGGTACAATTTGTACCCCACTTCAAATGCTTGCTCCTGACGGGAAAATGAGAAAAACACAAGCTGCTGATGTGGAAGGTATTTTACGGATTATCCAATCCATTTCATCTCCTAAAGCAGAACCTTTTAAGATATGGCTGGCAAAAGTCGGGGCAGAACGTCTGGATGAGATTGCCGATCCCGAAAAGGCAATGCAACGTGCTGTTGCTACATATAAAGCAAAAGGGTATTCTGATAAGTGGATTACACAACGTCTGCGTTCCATTGAAATCCGAAAAGAATTAACCGATGAATGGCAAAACTCTGGTATCAGTAGTTCCAAAGAATATGCTGCCCTTACCAATATCCTGACAATGGCATGGTCAGGAAAGTCTGTGCAGGCATACAAAAAACTCAAAGGGTTAAGAAAAGAAAATCTGCGGGATAACATGACAAATACGGAACTTGCCTTAAACCTTTTGGCAGAGGTGTCAGCAACAGAACTGTCCAAAAGCAAAAGGCCCAAAGGATTTGACCAGACGAAAGAAGTTACTATGGCAGGCGGCAAAATTGCCGGCAATGCAAGGGAAGAACTGGAACGTCAGCTTGGACGTAGCCTTCTGTCATCAGCCAATGCTAAAAATCCTGAATTACTGGATGATTCGGAAAAGAAGAAGTAAAATAAGAAATTATGTATTTCGTTCAAGCAATTCCTTCCCTATTTGACCACAGAAAATAAAGGTTTAGAAATATTATAAAACAGTCGATACAACTAGTAGTAGATAAAAAGCAAAGGAGGGTACTGCCATGAAGATAAAAGCTAATGTTATGGATTATGGAGAAGTAGAAATAGAATTGCCAGACGAAACAATCAAAGCGATCGGCAAAGTATATGAGCAACTATTAGAACCATCTGTTGAAGAACTTGGAGATAATTTGAAAATATTACCAGAAATCATTAATAATTTTGCACATTCAATTCATATGAAAAGATTAGCTAAGAAACATGAATATCAAATGGCTAATCTTAGGTATGAGAAAATCCAAAAGGCTTTTAAAGAGATTCCAGTAAATGAGTTTGTAGAACCTCGGTTTTCAATGCGTATTGCGGCAAATAACACATTTCCCAATATCTTTTATGACGAGAAATTATCTGATATGTTTATTGAGTTATTGAAAAAATCTGCATATCGGAATTATGCAAATACAGCATCCGAACTTTTTATGGGAATGCTTTCTAATATGTCGCCTCAAGATGTAGTATTAATAAAACAGGGAAAGTATCTTGAACAACCACGACCGCTAATTCGTATATTTGAGTGTGATGTATTAGGAGAACCTGATGAAGATATGAAAAATGCGGGAATGCCAGAATTTTATACTGCACCGCATAAAATTCCAGTATTTTCGCACTATGCGTTAACCTTGTCAAACCCACCAGAAAACGAGAAAGGATTAAGCATATCCATTTATAATTTAAAAGAAGACATGAATTAATAAATGTGGATTATATTGAACGAATAATAAAACCAGGGGGATATAAAGTGCTATATAAGCAACTTATAAACAGTGATTTTTATAAATCATGTCAGGAGTCAGCTCTCCAAAGGGGAGTTGATTTGTGTTTGACCCGTGGTTATACGTCCCCTACTGATTTAGGACGACTATTCTTTGAAGTTTGCTGCAAATCTTCCTGATTATGTGTATTATAAAAATCCGGATCATATGTTTCAACGATTTCACCTAATAATTTAATGATTGCAGAAACTTGTTGTTCGAGTAAATTTACCCGTTCTTCTAAATCAGCCATAGTAATATCTCCTATAATTAAGTTAAATCATATTATAGTATGCACAAAAAATTGTTTTGTTACACACAAAAAATTTGTTCTCAATTTATAAAAAGCAACATTTTTCAAGAAAAAAGAAACTTGTTGCTTTTTTCTTGACTTCATTTTGATTATTTTCCCCTACTTTATATTTATTCCCAATCCATACCATATATAATCAAAAAGTCGGCAAATATCCAGAATGCATTTATAATCTTTTCCTAGAAACAGTTCCGATTACCCCGTCAAAAATCTCCTATTATTGAAGGACAAGAAATATCTTTTAGGCAGAGCCACAGCTCTGTCTTTTTCTGTATGACGGGCATGCCCGTGTTCTGTGGTGCAAGTCCACTTAGGCGTAGCTACCAACGAACTTTATAGCGACTCCCA
>CANRJM010000025.1 GCA_947630925.1 uncultured Lachnospiraceae bacterium | reverse complement strand
GGGTGTCCACTGACCAGAAAGCCTTCAGGCTTGCATTTTGTGATACAAAATGCGTATCTGGCGAAAACCGAAAGGAACTCTAAGATGAGTAATGAAAATTGTAAATAACATGTTGCAAACGTCGGGGTAATAGCGGTGGAGTTATTCACGATTCTGTGGTACAATTTATTGAAAAATGGATATATATCAATCGGAATTTGAGGGAATCAGATCTAATGTTCAAAGAGGCAGGAGTTTCTAAAAGAAAGTTCACTGTCTTTTTTGTAACCCTTTCACTGTCACTTTGTAACCGAACACATGCCTATGCTCCCCAGCCCTAAAATCATAAATAGACTTAAAAGCAACAAAGATTTTATGATTAGGAAAAGGAGCGAAAACATGGATAATGAAAAGAAGATTGTCGGATTAAAAAACGAAAATGCATCTTATATTTTGTGGAATGGCAACAGACCGCAGATTAAAAGAAATTTGGAGAACCAATAAAGGAAAATCCATTAATCGTAACGCTTAGCGTTCATTATTACAAATTTCCTGTGGCAAAAGGAGTTTTCAGGCGGTATAATGATTTTATCGTATTGGAGTTCCTTATTGAAAGGAGCGAGACGAAATGGACAAGATTGATGCTGCGCGAAATGGAGAAAAAGCCCGTAAAATCAAAGCATCATAGCCTGTTATTTGATGTTTTCTGCAAGCATTTCTAATTCCCAAACCAAGGGCATTCGATAAGATATAAAAATTTCTGAAAAAATTCCAAATCCCCTCCAACCTTACAAAATTGTCAACACAAATGTAAGCAATGCTAAAAGGAATATGCCAAATGTCAGCTTAAATTTCGTTTCAGCCCCCTTGAATTTTACAGCGGACATGCAAATTTTTACGCTCCTAACAAGTTCTGTTTATCTTGTCAACTGCAAAAAGATTCGTTATAATTGATAGGCATGAAACAGATACGATAGGATTTTGGAGGAAGTATATGACAAAACAGGAATTTTTTGAGCTGGCTGCGAAAAGAAAATTGATTTTAGATGGAGCGACGGGTTCCAATCTGCAGAAACGGGGGATGCCTTCCGGGGTGTGTCCGGAGCAGTGGATAATAGAAAATCCAGAGATTATGTGCGGCCTTCAAAGAGAATATATACAGGCGGGAACCAATATTTTATATGCGCCGACGTTTTCCGGGAACCGTATCAAGTTAGAAGAGTATGGACTGGCGGGACAGATACGGGAGATGAATCAGGAACTGGTTGCCATTTCAAAACAGGCAATTCTTGCGGAAAAAGCAGAAGGAAGCGTATTTGTTGCCGGCGACATCACAATGACGGGAAAGCAGGTCGAACCATTGGGCAGCCTCCCGTTTGAGGAACTGGTTGACATATATAAAGAGCAGATTGAGTATTTGGAAGAAGCAGGCGCCGATCTGATAGTCGTAGAGACAATGATGAGCCTGCAGGAGTGCCGCGCAGCGCTGATTGCGGCAAAGGAAACAACAACGCTTCCGGTTATGGTCTCGCTTTCCTTTAACGAGGATGGACGAACCCTTTTTGGGACAGACCCGGCAACAGCGGCGCTCGTTATGACAACATTAGGGGCAGATGCGGTAGGCGTCAACTGCTCCGTCGGGCCGGATAAAATGTCTGAAGTAATCCGTGTGATGAAGCAGTATACGGATTTGCCGGTTATCTGTAAACCGAATGCCGGTCTGCCGCAAATGGTAGACGGGGAGACGGTTTACGATATGGGGGCCGAAGAATTTGCAAAGCATATGGCGGCGCTTGCAAAAGAGGGAGCGGATATCTTAGGCGGCTGCTGCGGCACAACGCCGGAGCATATCCGTGAAATGGTACGGGCATTGGAACAATCGGGGCAAAGAAATCATGCCGCTTTTCCGGAGAGAAAGGGCAAGGTTGTGCGTCGCGCTTTATCCAGTGAACGTTTTACGCAGAAAATCAATTTGGACGGGGCGTTTCAAATCATTGGCGAGCGGATTAATCCGACGGGAAAACAGGCTTTGCAGGCGCAGCTTCGCGAAGGGAATATGGATCTTGTGACGGAATTTGCAGAGGCGCAGGAGGAAGCCGGGGCGGCAGTGTTAGATGTCAATATGGGCATGAATGGCATTGATGAAAAGGAAATGATGCTAAAAGCGGTCAGGGAACTGAGCGTGGTAACAGACCTGCCTTTGTCAATCGACTCCAGCCATGTAGAAGTCGTGGAGGCCGCGCTCCGTATCTATCCCGGCCGCGCTCTGATCAATTCGATTTCTTTGGAACCGGAGAAATTTGAAAAACTGATTCCCATCGCAAAAAAATATGGCGCGATGTTTATTTTGCTGCCTCTGTCGGAAAAAGGGCTTCCAAAGGATATCCAGGAAAAGAGAGAAATTATCCATACCATTCTGAATGAAGCGCTTAAACAGGGCCTGTGTAAAGAAGATATCATTGCAGATGGTCTGGTGGCGACGGTTGGCGCAAATAAAAAGGCGGCTCTTGAGACGTTGGAGACGATTGCTTACTGCAAGGAGGAATTGGGGATTGCAACGGTATGCGGTCTGTCCAATATTTCCTTCGGCTTGCCGGAACGGACGTTTGTGAACAGTGCGTTTATCACAATGGCGATTCAGGCGGGCTTAACGATGGCGATTGCAAACCCGTCGCAGGATCTTTTGATGCACAGCATGTTTGCAGCCGATTTGCTGATGGATAAGCCGGAGAGCGACGTCCGTTATATTAACAGAGTGGCGAAAAAAAAGCTGACAGTCCTATCCGGGGAAGTGTCGGCAGACGTACTGCAAGAGGCAAAACAGGGCGACAGGGAAAAAGAAGAAGAGATTTCTGAAAAAGGAGACGAGCTGTTCCATGCCGTCGTGCGCGGGCGGAAAGAAAAAGTTTTGGAATTAGTCAAAAAGAAACTGGAAGACGGAGAGGATGCGCAGGCTATGATTGATGAAAGCCTGATTCCTGCGATTAACCATGTGGGAGAGCTTTTTGATAAGCAGATTTATTATCTGCCGCAGTTAATATCCAGCGCGGAAGCAATGGAAGGAGGAATCGGAATTTTAGAGCCGGTTCTTGCAAAAAACCGTTCCGGTAAATCAATGGGAACGATTGTGATCGCAACGGTAGAGCATGACATTCACGATATCGGGAAAAATCTGGTCGCATTGATGTTGAAGAATTATGGCTATCGGGTCATTGATTTGGGAAAGGACGTACCGGCGGAACAGATTATTGCGGCGGCAAAAGAAGCGGATGCGGATATTATTGGCCTGTCCGCCCTGATGACAACGACGATGATGGAGATGAAGAAGGTTGTGGCGTTGGCGAAAAAAGAGAAAGTGCGTGCCAGAATCATTATCGGCGGCGCCGTGATCACGCAGGGGTTTGCAGATGAAATCGAAGCGGATGGCTATTCCAAAGACGCGCAGGAAGCAGTTGAGCTGGTAGGGCGTCTTCTGGGAACGGGGCGATAAGGATTCCTTCCGTGAAGGATTTGCAGTAAGGCTGGGACAGGACCCGGTCAGGGAAAAGAGGAGCGTTATGGAAAAAACAATCGATATTATCATTCCGGCATATAAACCCGGAAAGGAGTTTTCAGAACTCATTCGGAGGTTAATGAAGCAAACCGCGCCTCCGCAAAATATTTTTATCCTGCAGACAATGGCGGAAGGAGTTCCTTTGCTGCAGCCGCAGGATGAAAAAATCCATATCTATCCGATTCAGAAAGAAGAGTTTGACCATGGAAAGACAAGGGCATATGGCGCGGAGCTTTCCAAAGCAGATTACATCCTGTTTATGACGCAGGATGCAATGCCGGCAGACAACCGTTTGCTCGAACATCTCAAGAAAGGTTTTGAAACAGAACGGACAGGGATTACCTACGCCAGACAGTTAGCGGGCAAGGATGCGGATATTCTTGAAAAAATGGCGCGCCTTCATAATTATCCCGAAAAAAGCCTGTTCAAAACAAAAGAAGATTTGGAGCGGCTTGGCATTCAAACCTATTTTTGCTCCGACGTCTGCGCTATGTATGACAGGCGTCTGTACGAAGAATTAGGAGGCTTTTCTTATCCCACCATTTTCAATGAGGATATGATTATGGCATCTAAAGTAATACAGGCAGGATATGGCGTATATTATGCGGCAGAGGCATGTGTCATTCACTCTCACTCATATACCTGCAGGCAGCAGTTTAAACGTAATTTCGACTTAGGTGTGTCCCAAAAACAGTACAGTGAAATATTTGAAGCGGTATCCTCTGAAAAAGAGGGCGCCGGCTTTGCGAAAAAGACGATTGCAGCATTATGTAAAAAAGGCCGTTTTTGGAAAGCGGTTTATTTTGCATGGCAGTGCGGTTTTCGGCTGTCAGGCTACAGGATGGGGCTGCATTATGATAAACTTCCGCGCTGTCTCCTTCTTCGCTGTACGATGAGTCCTTCTTATTTTACAAAATCGGACGATTGCGAAGCAACCGGAAACCCGCAGTCTGCGGGGAAAAAGAAACAATGCGGAAAGGGGAATGGCAGAAATGGATCAGATTCGGATTAAACGATTAGAAGTATTTGCAAGACACGGCGTTTTACCGAAGGAGAATACTTTGGGACAAAAATTCCTGATATCCGCAGATTTATACTGCGATACCAGAACCGCGGGAAAAACGGATGATTTAAAGGATTCCGTAAATTATGCCGAAGTTTCAGAACGAATCAAAGAGAGCGCACAGGAAAAGGTATTCAGTCTGATTGAACGCCTGGCGGAGTATGTGGCGGAAAAAATCCTGATTGCATATCCGCAGGTAGACAAAATCAGATTGGAAATAGAAAAACCATGGGCGCCGGTGCAGTTGCCGTTAGAGACGGTTTCGGTACGGATTACTAGAGAATGGAACACGGCATATCTTAGTCTTGGCTCCAACATGGGAGACAGGGAACAATATCTAAAGGATGCGATCGCACTGTTAGAAGAAGAACGGACAAACGTTACCGCCGTCTCTGATTTTATTGAAACAGAACCGGTAGGGTATACAAAACAGGCTCCATTTTTAAATGCCGCCGTTGCGCTTCGTACTCTGCGTTCTCCGGAGGAGCTTCTTGAACTGTCTGCGTCCATAGAGGCAAAATTAGGCAGAGAACGGGTAATGCATTGGGGACCGCGTACCATTGATTTGGATATTGTGCTATATGGAGAGCGTATCATCCAGACGGAAGCGCTTACCATTCCCCATATAGAAATGGCAAAGCGGCTCTTTGTCTTAGAGCCGCTTGCGCAGATTGCACCGTATGCCGTCCACCCCGCATTCCATAAAACGATTCTGGAATTAAGGGATGCATTATTGCCATAATCAATCCTTTGGCGGAATAAACTCCCTGGAACGCTGCGACGCCAGATCCAGTACATATAGCTTGCTCTGGTCGTATTGTTCATAGAAGAGATAATCCGAGGTAAGATGCAGATAATTATAGTTCCCCGCCGCTAACAATGTCAGCGAGCCGTTATTCATATCATAGCGGTAAATGCCGTTAGCGTCCGTTCCGTTATCAACCTGGCAATAGATGGCGTCTTCTTCTGTGCTGACATTGTAAGTGGCAATATGGTCAGAGACTAGCGTTTCCGCAGCGCCGCCGTCAGCAGGAAGCCGTTTTAAGGAGTAGTTGTCATTCATATCCAAAAAGTACAGATACTCCCCCTGTTTTGTCAGGCCGGTAAAGTTTCCATCATACAGCGTCTGTTTTCCGCTGCCGTTTGTCTGTACGGTATGGATGGCATGGTCGCTTTCCGTTCCGGTATAGTAGATAGTATTTTGGTCAATCGCATAAGGCGCGCAGGGTTCGTCTAACAGCATTTTATCAGAAGAACCGTCTATTTTAGCAGAATACAATAAGAGCCCTTGTTCTTTATCATAGTGTTGGTAATACACCTGATTACCGTAGAGACAGGCAACCTGCGTCGGTTTATCATACAGGCGCGCCATATGTTTCCCGGCTGTCGTCATACGGTACAGCCCGGTTACGCTCAATGACAGAAAGACGTCGGAGTCTACTTCTTTCTTATCGTTCCGTTTGGTATAAAAAATATATTTTCCGGCTACATTCAGATAGCTGACATTATCTCCGGAAAGTTTCTGAACGTCCCCCAAATCCGTATTCATGGTATACAACATATTTTCATCATAAGGATTGGCAAAATAAATCGTATCGTCTGCTTCGCAGAACAGACCGCCGTTTAAAAGATTGCAACTGGAATTTCCCGTCGTGCTTTCATCTTCATACAGAGTAACTTTTTGTGCAAAATGCAGTAAAAGGAAAGCAGCGGCAGCAATTATGATTATGACGCTCAATATTACCGTATTTTTTTGTTTTTTACTCATTATGGTCCTTCCCTTTCTCCCTGTTATTCAAATTTACTTAGACATATTATATCGTTACCGGTTAGAAATTGCAATGCGGATTATTTTGTATTACAATGGAACGGATAATATGTGGGATGGGGAATCCAGGCCATGAGAGAACAAAGACGGGAGGAAAAGATTATGTTAAAACTGGCGCCGATTTTTTCGCATCATATGGTATTGCAGAGAAAGAAAAGGATTCTGATATGGGGGGAATGCGATGCGGAACAGGTGCAGCTTTCCATCAACGGGGTCTGTGCTAAAGCGGAAACAAGGGAAAATCAGTTCCGGGCATATTTGCCGCCAATGGAGGCCGGAGGCCCGTATACGCTTACCGTAAGCTGCGGAGAAGAAAAACAACAACTGGAAGACGTTATGATTGGAGAAGTCTGGCTTGCCGGAGGGCAATCCAATATGGAGTTAGAACTTCAAAACAGCTTTGAGGGCGACAGGGAACTGGCGCAGATTGAGAAAGAAGCAGTCCGCTATTACTATGTGCCAAAGAAACCGTGGGTAAGCGAAGAACTGTTAGAGGAAGAAGCGAAAAGTTCATGGATGTGCGCAGACAGAGAAACGTCAGGCGTTTGGTCGGCTGTGGCATATTATTTTGCAAAAGAGATATCCCGAAAGCTGAACATCACAGTAGGCATCATTGGATGCAACTGGGGAGGGACATCCGCCTCTTGTTGGATTGGCCGTGAAAAAATGGAGCAGAATCAGAAAATTGCTTCTTATGTCAGGGAATATGATGAGATCATAGCAAATCAGGATTTTGAAGAATACTGCAAGGAGCGGGAAGAGTATATAATCTATCAGACGGAATTTGAAAAAAATGTTTCACATTATTACGAGACTTGCCCGGAACCGACATGGGATGAGGCAATCCGCCTGTTTGGGGAAAATAAATATCCGGGGCCAATGGGACCCTATTCGGAATTTCGACCTTCGGGATTATACGAGTCGATGCTTACCCGTGTCTGTCCGTATTCACTGGCAGGCTTTCTGTATTATCAGGGAGAAGAGGATGATCATAAGCCGGAAACCTATTATGAATTGCTCTCCGCTCTGATAGAGCAGTGGAGAGAAGACTGGGAAGAGGATACTCTGCCGTTTTTACTGGTGCAGCTCCCGGTATTCCGGAACGTGGGAGAACCGGACTTTAAAAACTGGCCGCTTATCAGAGAAGCTCAGATGCGGGTTTCCCAGACGGTAAGGAATACAGGGATTGCAGTGATTTTAGAGAATGGGGAAGATGGGAATATCCATCCGACCAAAAAAGAGATCGTCGGAAAACGGCTGGCATTACAGGCTTTCTACCATGTATACCATTTATTGGACAGACAGGAGGCATATGGTCCGGTGTACAGGGATTTTTATGTAGAAGACTGTCGGATGGTTCTCCGATTTGAAAACTGCGCAGATGGATTTGCCTGTCATGGAGAAGTGACCGGTTTTGAAATTGCGGGGGCGGACAAGGTCTATCATGCGGCAGAATACCGGATAGAGGGTTCGGAGATCATTCTCTGGTCAGAACATGTGGCTGTTCCGGAATATGCCAGATATTGCTGGACGAACTTTCAGAACATCTCCCTGTTTGGGAAAAACGGGATTCCCGTGGCGCCGTTCCGCACCAGCAGAAAAGATGGCAGCAGGGCGTCAGGAAGCCGTCTGTCCAACGAAGGCGTTATGTAAGAAGCTTCTTGATACGGGTGTATTTCTTTTCAGGAAGAGGAAGCTCCGTCCCGTCGGACAAAGTTACCGCAAAACGGCGGATATTGATTACATGGAACGGGTTTAGCAGGTATCCGGAGTGTATCCGGAGAAAGAGGCCGGGATATTTTTTTTCCAATTCGGAAAGCGTTCCGTTAATGGTAACTGTGCCGTTTTGCGTGTAAATCTGAAGCCTGGAGGAGCGTTTGACCGTTGCAATATATAAAATATGGGACGCTGCGATCCGGTGTATATATTTGTCCACCGCTTTTACGGTTACGTAGTGTTTCTGTTCTATAGGGACAGGCGCCTTTTTGGATATATTTTCATAATGGACGGGATAAATGGTGTCCCGGTTGTCATATGTCCATGAATTGCTGATATGTATGCAGATGATTTCCGGACGGTATACCGGCTCCCCGGCAGTTTTTGATTTCTTTTCGCACCATGTATAGTGCAGCCTTTGATTATGCACATCCGTATTGCCGCTGGGGTAATGCGTGTAGATATCATAGTGGAGCAGGACTTCCTTCACATGGCGGTGTGGGGAAGCGTACAGGACTTTGATATCGCCCATGGTAAAGGTAAGGGTATGCTTTTCCATCGAAAACGTCTGCATAAGGTTTTTTTTGCCCTGTATCTGCTGCCGCTGGGCGGGGCCGATCCATAATATGTCATCGCTGATATATTCAAAAAATGGATTTAGATTATTCTTATAATATTCTGTTATGATAAAAAGAGAGAGCCGGATGATATCGTCTTTTTTCATAAAAACCTCCCAAGTTGTTCTGTGATTTTCATTATACATTACGGGAAGCATAAACACAAGTTATTTAACATGAAAAACAAGTCAATTAACTGAAATGTATTGAACATAACCGCAAAATAAATCATAATATTCAATTAGGCAGATATAGGAAAGGATGTCTGCCTGATGCAACAGTTTTCAGTAAAAACGGAACCCATTAAAGTAACGATTAAGACAAGAATGGAAAGGGGATACAAAATGCAGTTACAGAAATTAAGTGCCAATGTCAGCAAGAGAGCTAACAAAACGGTGCGCAGGATTATTATGGGGTTATGTGCTCTGGCAAGTCTGGCCATACTGGGGGTTATTCTCTTTTACACAGTCAGGAATAACAGTGAGAGAGTGCAGTTGTACAGTTCGCAGATTGACAGCAAGATGTCGCAGAAAGCGGCGTTTATCAATACCGTTGCGGCGGGAGCTCCGGTTGGTGCAGATGCAGGGGATTATTATACATATGTGGATACAATGGCAGGATTGTATGATGATGTGTCCGCAGTTTACGTCTGCGTAAAGCAGAAAGGCGTTGTTTATCAAGACGGCATTATGACATATATGTCAGGAGGATGGGTGCCGGATAAGGACTTTATCGTGACCGACAGGGCATGGTATTCCGGAGCGGCAGCGATTGATGATGTGTATGTGTCCGAACCGTATGTGGATGAGCAGACCGGCAATATCTGTATTACGCTTTCCAAGGCAATCTATCGTAATGGGGCCGTTATAGGAGTTGCCGGCATGGATATGTATATGGATGACCTGGTAAAACTCATCGAGGGCTCCTATCAGGGCGGCAATTATGTGTTCCTGACAACGGGAGAGGGAATCATCCTGACGCACCCGGACAAGGAACTTGCGTTAAATGCAGGAAAAAGCACAACGGTAAAGGAAGCATTGAACGGCAGATACGAAAAGGTGTGTAAGAAAGCTCTGTCAACCAAGCTGATCTGGGACTATAAAGGAGGACTGAAATTTGCTGTCAGCAATCCGATTGAGGCGACAGGATGGAGTGCGGTAGCCGTGATATCCCTTTCGGGCGTAGTGACCGTCATTATTCTTGCCATCATCTTGGCGGCAGCGTTGTGCATCATGCTGGGCAGCTTGCTCAAACGAAAGCTCACAAAAGGCATCAGTCCGATGTTCATGCCTCTGGAAGAGCTGGCGGCAAATGTGAGTAAGATATCAGAAGGACAACTGGACTATAGCTTCCAGATAGACGGACAGTCACAGGAGGTAAACGCATTGTCGGTTGCCTTAAACGATACAATAAAAGGATTATGGCACTATATCTCTGAGATTACCAATACCGTGACAGCCATTTCGGAGAAAAATCTGAATTTTGACGTAGACGGCATCTATGAAGGAGATTATGAGAAGATAAAAGACGCTCTTGGTCATATCGTGGAAGTACTCAACGACAGCTTTTTAGAGATCAATGAGCAGGCGGCAATGGTATTGAATTATTCCAGGGAGTTATCTGAAACGAGCGAGAGCGTAGCGGCTGCGGCGACGGCACAGAATGCGTCTGTGCAGAATGCGTCGGAAGAGATGGGCAAACTGACTGCGAATATGGAGAAAATCGCAGAATTTGCAGGCTCTATCAAGACGAATACGGATTATGTGAACAACTGCCTTGCCCTCGGAAATGAGGAAATGGATGAATTGGTCAAGGCAATGGATGAAATTGTGGAATGTTATGAAGAGATTGCAGGATTTGTGACGGAAATCAATGCAATTGCAAGCCAGACGAACCTGCTTGCCTTAAACGCTTCCATCGAAGCGGCAAGAGCGGGCGAAGCAGGAAAAGGATTTGCCGTGGTGGCGGATGAGATATCCGGCCTGTCGGCAAGCAGTTCAAAATCAAGCTCCGAGATAAGCAGCGTGATCACAAAGTCCCTTGAGTCCGTAGAGCGGGGCAAAAAGCTCGTGGAGAAGACGGATAAGACCATATCGGACAGTGCAGAGTATTCCGCCGGAAATACGAAGATGGTAAATGAGATTGTAAGCTTTGTGGATACGCAGAAGAGTTCCGCAGATGAAATATTAGCGAATATACGGGCAATCAGCGGGATGGTAGAGAACAATGCAGCCAGCGCCGAGGAAAATGCCGCCATCTCAGACAGCCTTGGTTCGTGCGCGCAGTCTTTGATGAATACCGTTGCGCAGTTCCGGTTGAAAAAATAAAAAGCGTCGGCTTCGGAAACATACCGGGAGGATTTTTAGAATGGATGAAAAATGGATATTAGTCATTGATGATGATACGGCGAATCTTACAATGGCAAATAATATACTCAGCGATGCGGGAATACGCGTAAGCTGTGTAAAGTCAGGCAGGATGGCTGTCAAGTTCCTGCAGTTCAACAAACCGGATTTGATTCTTCTGGATGTACATATGCCGGAAATGGACGGATTCGAGACGCTTGCTGCAATCAGGGGGACCAATGGAATTTCCGGCGTTCCGGAGACGGCGGAGATTCCCGTCATCTTCCTTACTGCGGATGATGACAACGATACCGAGACCAGAGGGCTGCAGGCCGGCGCCATGGATTTTATCCGAAAACCTTTTGTGCCGGACGTACTGCTTCTCCGGGTCAACCATGCGATTGAACTGACCCGTCTGCAGGAGGATCTGGAGCAGGAAGTACTGGCGCAGACAAAGAAGCTGACCAACCTGTCGACACAGATTGTTATGGCGCTCGCGGGAGCCATCGACGCCAAGGACACCTATACCAACGGACATTCGTCGCGCGTGGCGGATTATGCCAGAATGATTGCGGAACAGGCGGGTTTTACCAGTGAGGCGCAGGAAGAGATTTATATGATTGGATTGCTTCATGATGTGGGGAAGATTGGCGTTCCCGATGCCATAATCAATAAACCTTCCAAACTGACGGATGAAGAATATGAGGTGATCAAATCCCATCCCATTCTGGGAGAAAAGATATTAAAGAGAATTTCTGAGTTTCCCAAATTATTGACGGGCGCAAGATACCATCACGAGAGATATGACGGCAGGGGTTATCCGGACGGGCTGAAAGGAAAAGACATTCCGGTGGAAGCGCGCATTATAGCCGTTGCCGATGCTTACGACGCCATGAGTTCCAGAAGGAGTTACCGGGATGTGCTTCCGCAGGCGCAGATACGCGCAGAGATGGAAGAAGGAAAGGGAACGCAGTTTGATCCTGTTTTTGCGGATATTATGCTGTCTATGATTGATTCGGATGCGGAATATCAAATGAGAGAAAAATAGGGGGAAGATATGTACGAACGGGAAAAAAGACAGATATCAGATCTTATTATTTTGATTAGCTATACATTTTTTACAATAGCCCTGCTGATTGAAAGCATCATGCTGGGCTGGGATATAAAAGTGATCTTTGAAGTGACGGCGGGCCTGATTGCATGTTGGGCGCTGCATATTGCGGGACGGGTGCCGGAGTCAGTCGAAAGATGGCTTTTTTTTGTGCTGGGCATAGCGGGATATATTTTTTACGGCAGCCATTCGACCAGCGTATACGATTTGGCGCCGGTCATGATCATGTTCATGATTGTTTACTTTGCCGCGGAAGCGTATGATATGATAAGACTTTGCGTAATTGTGTATTTTGCAGTTCTGCTCTATGGCGTTCTGTTTGCTTTCCGGGATTCGTTTGACTTTACAGTCCTTTCCGTTTCCAGGCTGGCGCTTCACGGAATGCTTGTCATCGCTTCCGCCTATATGACGAAGTATATGACGGATAGGCGGACCAGCGAAATGAAAGATACAAAAGAAAGGATTGCCAATTTAAAAGAAACCAACCGCCGGACGGAGGATTTTTTAACCAATGTGTCGCATGAACTGCGTACGCCTGTCAATGCGGTAATAGGGCTTACTTCCGTAATGCTTAAGAGCGAGCCGGACAGCGGCAGGAGAGAGATCCTGCTGTCTGTACAGAAAGCGGGATACAGGCTGTTTGGGCAGATTGAAGACATGCTGGATTATACGGAGATTGATGCGGGCAGCATCACAATCAGCGAGGACGCCTATATGCTTTCCTCGCTGATTAACGATATCATCACCGAACAATATGCGATAGAGGAAAAGGCGGGGGTAGAGCTGATTTTTGATGTGGAAGCAAAGATTCCCACCATGCTGTCCGGAGACGGAAAGAAGATTAAGAAAATCATCAGACATCTGATCAACAACGCCTTGAAATTCACGGAAGCGGGCGGCGTCTATGTGCGGATTTATGCGCTTCCCAAGCCTTATGGGATCAATCTGTGCATACAGGTAACGGATACCGGCATCGGCATGGATGAGGAGAGCCTGTCCAAAATTAAGGAGAGGTTCTACCAGTCCAGCAGGGGCGTTGACCGCCAGGCAGGCGGCCTTGGTCTGGGACTGCCCATCGTGTACGGCCTGGTGGCTGTCATGGAGGGGTTCGTTCATATAGAAAGCCAGCCGGGAAAGGGAACGGCAGTAACCGTCAGCATTCCGCAGAAAATTGTGGACGGCTCGCCCGGCATGTCAATCAATCATC
Source organism: uncultured Lachnospiraceae bacterium (assembly GCA_947630925.1). GTDB lineage: Bacteria > Bacillota > Clostridia > Lachnospirales > Lachnospiraceae > Butyribacter. The sequence goes on along the minus strand of CANRJM010000025.1, from coordinate 15,547 downwards.
CGGAAGGGCTGTGCATTGCCTGTTATCTGATGCCGGAAAAATACAATGTTCCCGAAGTCCGGAAATTTTATGATGAGATGATCATGCATATGGTCAAAGGACTGGATGTTAAGGCACATCAGGTGTATAAGCAGGATGAACTGGAAAACCTTGTTTCCATGTACCGCCTGACGCATCTGTTCCTTGCCAGGGAAGAATATGAAAAAGATCCGGATTATTTTGAAAAACTCGACCGGGAGATGGTGGTAACCGTTATAGCAGATTCGGGTTTTGCGCCACGGGAAGGCAGCAGGGTTAAAGTTCTCCCAAAGCCTTTTTACTGTTTTCCGGTTGTCAATGTACTCAATTCCTCTGCAGCAGACAGTGACAACGAGCTTCAAAACAAGCAGATGATCTGTCCGGACGTACGCGTGCTCGTAGTGGACGACGAGCCGATGAACCGAATGGTTGCGGAAGGCATCTTTAAAGATTATCAGATGAATGTAGTGACGGTGGCAAGCGGCAGGGAAGCCCTTGAGATTTGTCAGGCAGAAGAGTTTGACCTGCTGTTTATCGACCATATGATGCCGGAGATGGATGGTGTGGAGACGCTGAAACAGCTTCGCAGGCTTGCCGGCGAGGAAGCAGATAGGCTAACCGCTGTTGCATTTACCGCTAATGCGGTTAGCGGCGCCAGGGAGATGTTTTTAAGGGAAGGATTTGACGACTTTCTCTCAAAACCTGTTGAGACAGTGGAACTGGAGCGCGTACTGAAGAAAGTGCTCCCCAAAATGCGGATAAAGTATACCTCTGCAGAAGAGGAGATGGTGCAGAAACAGGCAGATTCTGCGGCAGAAGCGTCTGCCGGAGATGCCGCAAGTGCGGACAGGAAAGTCCTCCTTCGGAATGCGGGCGTCAATACCGCTTCCGGTCTGAATTATTGCAGAAATGATGAGGCGTTTTATATCCAGCTCCTTACGAAATTTACCGGGGATGCGCCTCTTAAGGAGGAAGAGATCGACCGGCTGTATCAGGAAAAGGATTATGAAAATTACCGTATTCGGGTGCATTCACTGAAAAGCTCCTCTAAAATGATAGGTGCGGATTCACTCTCGCAGACGGCGAAAGAAATGGAGAACGCCGCAAAAGAAGGGGATGCCGTATATATCAAAACACATCACCGGGAATTTCTTGAGGAATACCGGGAAACAGTACGGTTGATCGCAGAGGCGCTGCATAGCGGGGAAAACACGGCAGATGGTTTAGCCGTGGCAGATGGTTTAGCCGCGGCAGACGGCTTACCCGCGACAGATGGTTTAGCTGCGACAGGCAGCTTACCGGCATCAGACGGCGCCGGCCGGTTGGTGCAGGCAGACGCGCAGGAATTGGCGGAAAGCCTTCAGGAACTCCAGAAATGCCTGCAGACGTATGAAGCAGACAGGGCGCAGAAAATACTGGATAAGATGTGCGGTATGCTCTACCGGGAGACGCCGGTCAAAGAACTGGTCGGCGGCATAAAACAGGATGTAGATGACTTTGAATTTGAAGAAGCAGCCGGGAAAGTTTCGGCGCTTATAGAAGACATGGAAGGCGGTGAAGCGGAATGAGTATTCGGAAATGGGTTCGTACGATAGTGGGAGACCAGAGCCATTCGCTGCAGGAGCGTCTGTTCCGCCTGATTACGACCATCGGGCTTGGCGGGCTGGTCATAGGGCTTGCCGTAGGGATCGCAAACAGGGAAGAGATGGTCAATCAGGTAGCAATCCTTATCGCAATCCTGCTTCTTTCCGTAATTGTTGGCTGCACGCTTCACACGGGCAAAATAGAAGCGGGGGCGGTGGCCCTGTCAGTGCTCGTTATGTTTGTTGTGCTGCCGGTCAATTTTCTGACGGCGGGCGGCATATACGGCGGCGCGTCGATTTGGTTTATTCTTGGCTTTGTCCTCGCCACGATCGTGGTAGAGAGCAGATATAAGTATATCCTGCTCGCCGGGGGGTATCTTATATTTTTGGCGTGCTATTATGTGGCCTATTTTTATCCGTCCAAAGTGGTGCAGCATACCCTTGATATGGCATATATTGATTCCATTGCCACGCTTACCATTGTATCGGTCGTGATATGCATTATGCTGCAGTTCCAAAATGCGGTGTACCGGGAAGAGAACAGCGTAGCAAAGCAGCAGAAGAAAGAGATTGAAGATTTAAACCGTGCGCAGAACCGTTTCTTTTCAAGCATGAGCCACGAAATCCGGACTCCGATCAACACAATCATAGGCTTAAATGAAATGATACTCCGGGAGGAGGTATCAGATGAGGTAGCGGAGGATGCGCAGAATATTCAGAATGCCAGCCGGATGCTCCTGTCGCTCATCAACGATATCCTGGATATGTCCAAAATCAGGTCGGGCAGGATGGAGATTGTCCCGGCAGTCTATGATATGGGCGCCATGCTCTCCGATATTGTCAATATGATATGGGTGCGCGCCAAAGAAAAGGAACTCGCTTTCCATATCAATGTCGAACAGAGCATTCCCGCACAACTGTACGGTGATGAAGTCCGCATCAAACAGATTCTGATCAACCTGTTAAACAATGCTGTCAAATATACGCAGGAAGGCTCCGTCAACCTGTCGATCCAGTGCCTGAAAAAAGAGAATGATACCGTATATATCACATATTCTGTGTCAGATACCGGCATGGGGATCAAAAAAGAGAGCGTCCCGTATCTGTTCAGTGCGTTTAAACGCGTAGATGAAGAGAAAAACCGGTATATTGAAGGCACCGGTCTGGGGCTTTCCATCGTAAAGCAGCTTGTGTCGCTGATGGGCGGCGATATTGAAGTAAACAGCGTATATACTAAGGGTTCGACCTTTATGGTAACGCTGCCTCAGAAGGTGGCAGGTTCCGAACAGATTGGGGAACTGGATTTGGAGACAAGGCATACCATGCGCGTGCGGGAACATTACAGGTCAATTTTTGAAGCTCCCAAAGCGCACGTCCTTATCGTAGATGATAATGATGCTAATCTGATGGTGGCGGAAAAACTGCTGCTGGATACAAAAGTCAAAGTGGATACTGCATTGAGTGGACAGGAATGCCTGAAGATGACGCTGCAGCAAAGATATGACGTGATTTTTATGGATCATCTCATGCCTGTGATGGACGGCATTGAATGCCTGCATTTGATCCGCAGCCAGGTAGGCGGACTGAACAATGAGACGCCGGTAGTCGTTCTTACGGCGAACGCCGGAGGCAAGAATCAGGCGATGTACAAGCGGGAAGGCTTTGATGGGTATCTGTTAAAGCCGGTCAGCGGCAATCAACTGGAGACGGAACTGCTGAGCCATCTTCCGCGGGAGCTGGTGAAAATGGCAAATGTGCCGGGCAATAACGATATGGCATATGAACCGGTCCTGGGACATGAGAAAAAACAGATCCTTATGATTACGACAGACAGTGTGAGCGATTTGCCTGTGAAGCTTGCAAAACAGTACCAGATTGCCGTGCAGCCGTACCGGGTAGTGACCGAAGGCGGCGAGTTTAAGGACGGAGAGGAGATTGAAGGCGACGGCGTGATGGAATACCTGGTAGGGCGGTCAAAAAGCGCGTACTCAGAGGCTCCGGCAGTGTCGGATTATGAGGCGTTCTTTGCAGAGCAGCTTACCAAAGCCCAGCATATCATTCATATTACCGTAGCAAAAGGAAACGGCAACGGATATGAGAATGCGCTGGAAGCGTCAGGCTCTTTTGACAATGTGACCGTGGTAAATTCGGGACATCTGTCAAGCGGCATGGGGTTAGTTGCACTGTATGCCGCACAGGCGGCAGCGTCGGGTATGACAGTAGAAGCAGTTCTGAAAGAGATTGAAAGCCTGAAAGTACGGACCAGAACCAGTTTTGTGGTTGACAGTACAAAATATCTGGAGAAATCGGGCAGGATATCATCCAGGATTAGCGCAATATGCGAAGCATGTATGCTGCATCCTGTCGTCATGCTTAAAAAAAGCAATATAACAGTAGGAACGGTACATATCGGAACGCGCAAAAACGTCTGGAGAAAATATATCCGTTCAGAATTAAAATCACCTGCCAAGATCGATCAGAGGCTCCTGTTTATCACATATGCGGGACTGCGCCCAAAAGAGCTGGACGAGATTGCGGCGCAGGTACGGGAACGGGTGCCGTTTGAAAATGTAATTTATCAGAAAGCATCTTCGGCGATATCGACAAACTGCGGCCCCGGCACTTTCGGGCTTCTGTATTTGGAAAAGTAGATAAAAGCAGATGAAAAGAAGATAAAAGTAAATAGAAGCGGATAAAAACAGATAAAAGCAAATAGTAATAAAACAGGATTAGGAGGAGGTGCGTTATGAAAAAGAAAGTAAGAAAACGTTCCGTATTTTTGGCAGTGGCGTCAATACTGTTGCTGTCCGGCTGCGGCGGACCAAAAGAGCAGACGGCTTCGCCGCTGCGGGAGGGGCAGTCCGATCTTGCCTATGTGCAGGAGAAGGGGACATTCGTCATCGGTATGACGGATTTTGCTCCGATGGATTATCAGGAGAGCGGTACATGGACGGGCTTCGATGCAAAACTGGCTGCGGCTTTTGCAGAGAGCATCGGCATGAAGCCGGAGTTTAAAGAGATTGACTGGGATAAAAAGACAGAACTTTTAAGCGACGGAACCGTCGATTGCATCTGGAACGGCATGACAATGACCGGGGAACTGCAGGAGAACATTGACTGCTCGGAACCATATCTGTCCAATGCGCAGGTCATTGTGATGCGGGAAGAGGAGCTCAAGCAGCATGAGACCGTGAAAGACTGCCAGCATATGCTGTTTGCTGCAGAATCAGGTTCAACGGGAGAAAAACTGTTAAAAGGCTTAAATTACCGGTATACGGCGTATGATACGCAGAAAGAGGCGCTGCAGAGCGTGACAGACAAAGAAGCGGATGCCGCAGTAATCGATATCATTATGGCGGGTTATTATACAAAAGAGGGCAATGCATTTGACGGACTCGGTTTTCAGATTCTGTTAAATGATGAGAAGATATGCGTCGGCCTGCGGAAAGATTCCGATTTGACAGACAGGATAAACCATTTCTTAAAAGAAAGCATATCGGACGGAACCATGGAGAAAATAGCGTCGCAGTATGGAATAGAGGATGCGGTGCTGGAATAGCAAATCTTTTCGGATTTTGCTTGCTATCAGTGAAGGAAAAGGGTATACTGGGAAGTGATAGAGATGGATAAGTTCGTTTAGTAAAGGAGTAAGGCGATGTTTCAGTTTACGGAGGACTGCCTTTTAGGGGTGGAGGAAATTGACGAAGAACATAAGAGGTTGTTTTTGCTGCTTCATGAGGGGCTGGATATGCTGCACAATAACTATAGCGCGGACCGGTATTCCCAGATAAAAGGACTGTTAGAGGAATTGGAAGATTATGCGGAGCAGCATTTTGCCCATGAGGAAGCATATATGGAGAAGCTGTGCGACCCGGAATTGATTCTGCAGCGTTCCCAGCATATGTTTTTCCGTGAGAAAATATTAGACTTCCTGATGCAAAATATTGATGACCAGGAGCAGCAGTATCAGATGTTAGATGAGCTGATTCACTTCCTTGCCAGATGGCTGTATCATCATATTATTGGGAGCGACCTTCTGATTGGGAAGCTGCCGCCGTTGGAGGAGTGGATGATACGGGAAAATCCCTGCGAGTTTACCGAGGAGTACATGACGGGGATTATGGTAATTGACCGCGAGCACAGACATCTTTTTGAAATCGTTGACCGCGCAAACCGGCTGGTAAGGTCCTGGACAGACGGCGAAACCTGTGATGAGTTTGTAACGATTTTGGAACAGTTAAAGGAATATGCTGAATTTCATTTCGCAGATGAAGAAGAGTATATGAAGAAGATCGGATATGAAGGCTATGCAGTTCAGAAGCGGGCGCATGAAGCGTTTATTTCCAGACTGGAGGAAATCAGCAGTGAAAATCTGGAAGAGGACCCGCGGCGTTATCTGGAAAGCCTGATAGAGTTCCTGCTCGGATGGCTGGTCCATCATATTCTGCAGTTAGATAAAAAAATCCCGAACCGCTAGGGCAAAAACTACCGCAGCGGGAAGATAGCCCTGTAACATGCGGAGAACAACGTCAGCCTTTTCGGGAGACAATAGATGAAAAAAATACCCTTACGGCGCATTTTGCCGTAAGGGTATTTTAATATGCCTGCCATCCCAAACCGATGCATCCGGAATGGCGGATTCATTTTAATTGGTACAAACATTTCTCTTCCCCTTTGGGCAAATTTGTATTTCATAACATCAATCAACCATGTGTATCAATCAACCGCCGGATCATCGGTTGTCAGGGATTCCGGCTGTGTACTTTGTAAGTTTTTACCATGTGTATCATGTAATCCTGAAAAGAGGGAGGGAGTTTCTCGAAACTTTCAAAGAACTCCTGATGGGACTTTGTTTTCTGGTCTAACATCTCTCCTTCGCCTGTGCGGAGCCATGTTTCATTCACATAAAACTGCGAACAGATATTTTTAATATTTTGCTCCGTAAGACAGGACTTTCCCTTTTCAATGCAGCTAACGGAATTCTGTTTCAGACCGATTTTTTCGGCAAACTCCTTTTGGCTGAGATGAAGTGCTTTTCTAAGGGTTCGGACGCGCATATTCATAACTGCTACCTCCTGCTATTTTTATCAATGTTGATAAAAAGCGAAAAGAAATGGCAGAAAGAATGAAGTATGTTTACCACCGTCTGCAGACGGTGGGGACGTCCCCCTGTCCGGGGTATCAATATATTCTGGATAACACCATTTTACACTATTTTTTTGTTTAAGTCAAACGCCGATTTGCGTTTTCTGCGCCGGATCTGCCAATTTCTGCATCTTAGGTCCGCTGTCTGCAGCGACGGCTTTCGCCGCCGCCCTTATGTACGCCGTGTGGAAATTTTTTCTATTTGATCGAGTGCAGATATACAGATAGCAGAAGAAGCGCCGTCTCCCGTTCCTTCTGGGTACACAGGTTTAACTGCTCGATTAATGCGGTCTGGTGTACCGGGAGCTTATAATTATCCTCGGTCAGAATACTGTCCGGCGTAATCTGCAAGGCACTGCAAATCCGTAAAATAGTACCAATTCGCATATTAACAGAACCGCGTTCGATATCCGCATATGTTCTGTCGGAAAGTCCGGCAGCTTCCGCAACCTCACTTTGCGTCATTCCTGCCTTTTTACGGACTAAAAACAACTTGTTTCCGATGGCTTTAAAATCAAAAATGAGCATTTTTCCTTCTCCTTTGTTTCCACTCATACGGTTACTGATAGCCTGCGCTGTATTTCCAGTTAATAGGAATTATACTTCCTGCCGCACTTGACAAAAAGGAAGTATAATGGTAGAATTTCAGGAAGAATACTTCCTGTTATGCTTTTCTGGATAAGAGTATAAATTTTTTGGATAAAAAGGGAAAAGAAGTTTGAAGTATGGACAGGGGGGAAGTATTCTGGGATACGAAGTTCTCAGCCCGGCGCAGGGATACCTCAGGGAAAGCAGGACGCTTTTTCCATCATTCGGACAGATGTGCGGGGCGGTAATTGGTTTCAGAAAAAAATAGCCTGGCATTTTTTTATGGTTTTGCCGGGCTGTATCTGCATCCGTTATCGTTCCGGAGGATACATCCGGCGGAGCGTGAGACAAAAAAATAGACGATAGAAAGGAGATGGTAATACAAAATTGTATGGTTACATTCATGGAACCAATGAGACAAATTGAAAGGAGATGGTACTTCAAAATGAAGAAACAAAAACAATTGCTCAGTCTTGTGCTGTCGGCTGCTATGGTAATCGGCCTTACGCCGGTCAACCTGACCGGGACAAAGGCTTCCGCTGCAGAAGTCGGCGCAGAAGCAGAAGATCAGGGCGAAAAAATTCCGGATCTTCCAAAAGAATCGCAGAAGGGTACTTTTGGACCGAACTCGGATGAAAAAGATCGCTTTACATGGGAGCTGAGCACCGAGGGCGTTTTAACCATCGGCTGCACAGCAGATATGACAACAGCAGAATCCGGACTGCCGGATAAGACGGCTGCAACGGTCGAAGAGCTTCCATGGTATGAGTGGCATGCAGCGATTAAGAAGGTTGTCTTTAACGGCGCTATGACTTCCGTTGGAGCTTGCAATTTCGCTGTAAAAAGTGAGGATACCGGCTATGTATCCTTAAAGGAAATCGATATTACCAACGCGTCAAGTCTGACGGTACTCGGTGCGAACGCCTTTGCTGACTGTACCGCATTAGATACGGTAACCGGCGGAAAAGGACTCGACCAGTTTAACTATACGAGAGTGGGCGGTAATGCGTTTTCCAATACCGGTTTCACAACGCTGACCTTGAGTTGTGATACGATTAGCAGTACCGGTGTGTTTAGCGGATGTCAGAAACTGACCAGCATTACAGCAGCAAATCTTAAGCAAATAGACGGCCCTCAAGTTTTCATGAATTGTCCGTTGCTGACGACAATCAAAATGGATAAACTCCAGACGATTACTGCCGCTAGCACATTCCGTGGGTGTACTTCCCTGCAGGAAATCCACCTTCCGGCTCTGAAAGAGATAAAACCTCCTTCTAATCTGTGCGGCGGGACATTCCGTGACTGTACGGCTTTGAAGACGGTGGATTTGCCGGTGCTGGAAACTGTTGTCAACGACAATCATGGCTCCGGCGGCGGAATATTTGACGGCTGTACCGCTTTAGAGAAGATTAGTCTCCCGAAGTATAAGGATGGGGATTCGCGTGCGATGTTCTATGGCTGTACAAAGCTGACGTCCGTGGATCTGCCGAATATGGAAACCAATATTGGTACCGAAATGTTTAAGAACTGTTCTTCTCTGCGCGTAGTAACCCTGCTAAAGGCGACCGGCACCAAGAATGGCAGCGCTTTTTATGGTTGTACCAACCTGATAGGGGTAAACGCACCGTTATCCGAATTTGGTAGTGGTAGCGATTTTGAGCTGCTAGAACATTTAACATGGTTATGCATAGGCGGTTACTACAGTTCTTTCCACAATACGACTGGTTATGCTCATAATGTTACCGATCCGGGTTCCAACTTGCCACCGCGGCAAAAGGTAGACAGAGTGTATTTCAATAGTATCAAAGAGACCAGCGCTATTAGTAATACCTATTTTTCTACGATTTATTACAAGGATCCGATTACATTTTATGTGACCAAGGCAGACGAGAGTAAATTTGCAAACGTTGCTAAGGCGAACAATCCTAATGTTACGCTGAAGGTAGTAGAGGATTCAGCAGCAATGCAGAAGCTGATTGAGAAGGAACGCGTTCTTATCCTCGAAGGACCGGAAGAGGTTCAGGCTACGGAAAAGCCGAAGGATGTCTTTAAAGTAAAATGGCAGGATCTTGCGGGCAAAGATACGACCGCCACAACTCCGGCTCCGGATCAGACACCTGTTCCTGCTGCAACGCCAACGCCAACGCCAGCGCCTACTCCTGCTGGGATTGATGTTTCATTCAAGGTAGTAGAGCAGGGCGGTGATACTCCAATTGAAGGCGCTAAGTTTACTATGACTGGTACGGCGAGAGTAACGGTATCTGAGGACAGCGCTAAGGGCGGCAAGTATAAGTCGTCTGCAAAAGTTAAGGATGGAACATATACTGTAACCGTAAAGAAGACTGGGGAATACAGCTCAGTAGAAGTAAAGGTAACCATCCAGGACGGGAAGATTCAGAATCCGGATGGCGGCGCAGGCTGGACATTGGACACGGATGGATCTATTAAAATCCAGATGACCAAAGTAATGGACAGCTTAAAGTTCAAGCTGCAGGATTCAGTGAACAGCAATGCCCTGAAGGACGCTACCATTACCATGAAAGCGGCGTCAGGCGCTCTTGATTCCGCACCTAGTACGGTAACAGCAGTACCGGAAGAAGAGGGAAGCTATCAGGCAGCCAAGGTGGCTGACGGAACCTATACCGTTACCGTTTCCAAGAAGAATTATGAAACAAAGACTGCTCAGGTTATTATCAAAGGAGCGCAGCTTCAGGACCCTGCAGACGGCAGTTGGGAAAAATCAGGGAATGATGTCCTGATAAAAATGACAGAGGCAAAAACAACCCTGACATTTAAAGTAACATCTGACGGAGAGTCAGCTCTTACCGGCGCCAAAGTGGCATTAGTGCCGACGGGCAGCAAAGCTGAAGCTGATAAGAATGAATCAGCGGCTGCTGGCGCAGACGGAACATGCACGGTATCCAAGGTAGCTGACGGAACCTATACGGCATCGGTATCATGCGAGGGTTATAATACAAAGAGCTTTAGCATTACAGTAACAGAAGGTAAGTTAGGCAACCCTCCTTCTTCTAATCCTCAGTGGGAAAGAGAGAATGATACTACAGCAAACGTTCAGTTGGCCCTCCTGATGTCAAAGTTGAAATTTAAGGTAACAGACGGCGACAAACTGTCGGCGGCAGAACTGTCCGATGTTAAAGTGACTATGAAGATGAGCGGGGCTGCGCCAGAAGCTGTTCCGGCATCCGGATCTACCATTGCAGGCGTATGGGAAACTACGAATGTAGCAGATGGAACATACGCGGTAACAGCAACATTAGATGGTTACAACGAAAGATCAGTAAACCTGACGATAAAGGACGGTAAGCTGACTCTTCCTACTACTTATGATAAATGGACTCATTCCGACGCTGCCGGCGTTGACGTTGTCGAACTCAAGCTTTACAAGCTGATGCCTGAACTGACAGTAAAGATTGCAGCGATGGAGGATGAAAATACACCAGTAAAACCTGATTCACTTACTTATCCGTCAAGTAGCGGATTTACCAATCCGAGCAACGGTGTGTATAAGGCTACCAACTTAAAGGACGGCAGTTATTCATTCAGCAATATCAAGCTGACAGGTTATACAACCAAATCTCTAACTATCACAGTGACGGATGGAAAGGTAGTGGAAAGCTCCAACTTTGATTTGGAGGACGATGGTAAGACGGTAAAAATTGTTCTTGGTAAGCCGCTTAGCCTGGTTGCTAAAGTGTTAGGCACGGATAATCAACCGGTAGCATGCACGACTTTCAATGTGACTAGAGTAGGCTCCCGGGTAACATCGACAAAAACGGCAGATGGTGTTTATCAATTTACAAATCTTCAAGCCGCTTCTTACAGTATAAGTGTGACGCCTAGTAACAATAACTATAATAGTATATCAGGCAAATCCTTTACGATTAAAAACGGAAAGGTACTGTCAAGCGATGACGGTATATTTAAAGCTGCGGATAATGGTCAGACTTTGGAGATACATTTGTCTGCGAAATTGAAATCCATTCAGGTTAAGGTACACCTGAAGGACAAAGGCGAGTCAGGCACTTATCTTTGCGATCAAGTAACGTTTAACGGCAAGGATATGACTACTGAAACTGAGGATCCCGAAGAATCTACAGCTGTCGTTTACTCTGCTACTGGTTTAACCGTAGCGGATGCTACGAATATCAGTCTTTCCGTTTCTAAGGATGGATACAATACTCTGTCGCTGAACAATATCGTTATTGCTAACGGTAAGTTGGGAGAGCCGACGGGGACTGCGAAGTGGAAAAATGAAGACGGAGTTATCGTAGTTACGCTGTCGAAGATTCTTCCGCAATTAACGATTAAGGCAGTAGAAAAAGGAAAGAGTGACCCAATTGCATGCGATAGCGTGAAGTGGGGCGCAGACCAGAAAGAACTCGTAGTAGCAGCTATGCAGACAGCAACATCTTACACCGTGGATACTGTGGCAGATAATAGCTATTCTCTGACAATCACGGAGGCTGGATATAATGTCTGGAGCGGCTCCATCAAGATAGAAGACGGAGCAGTTGTTGAAGGCACCGGATATAAGAAAGCTAGCGATAGCGAGGTTCAGGTTGAACTGAACAAGCCAATGACGTTAAAGCTCAAGCTGGAGAGTCTGGATGGCGAAACCGGTGAAACGACCCCTATTAAGGGCGCAACATTGCAGCTCACCTCAGGGGCCGGTGACACCATGAAGACAATTAACATGACAGAGCCAAAGAGCGACGGCACCTATGAAGCAAAAGATGTGACTAATGGCAGTTGGAGCTTGAAGATTGATACGGCAGACGGCAAGAATGCATGGTATACAACAAAAGATTATAATCAACTTACCTCTAATACCATTACTATCACAGACGGAGCATGCACTAGGGCGAGTGGCGTGGTTCTGGAAGCAGATTCTACGGATACCCTCAAGTGTACTTTAACGAAATGCTGCACCGTAAAGGTTAAAGTTGTAGATAAGGACGGAGAAGATACCTGCCTTACCGATGCAAAAGTATTTGTAGGCTCATATGAGCTGGAGTATAAAACGGACCATTATGAAGGCACTGTTCCGAACAATACTTACGAAGTTAAGGTAACGAAGGATGGTTATCAGGACTATTCAGCGAGAAGCGCAATTACTGTCTCCAGTGGTAAGGTAACGACCGTCTTAGAGGGCGGTATCTATAAGGCAGAAATGGTCAAGAAAGCAAGCCTGACCATTAATGTCAAAGACAACGCTGACAGTAAAACCGTGACCGCTGCAAAAGTAACTCTGACCAAGAGTGGCAAAGATGTAGAAGTCAAAGGCGGAAACGGTGTATTTACGGCGACTCTGGATGACGGCACTTACAGTCTGACAGCATCCGCCGAGACCTACCGCAGTGTGACGGATATGAGCATTACGGTAACAGGCGGTAAGATTACTGCGCCTGAAGAGGCAGCAAGCGGAACTTTAGATGTTAAGCTTTTAAAGATTGCAGCAATCTCTATTACGGTAAAGAATCCTAAAGGGGTTCCCGTTACAGATGCTAACGTTCTGTTAAAAGAGACAAAGGGCGAGACGATTCAGGCTGTCCACACGGAAAACGGCGTGTATACGGCATCGCCGATTGACGGAACCTATACGGTATCCATCACGGCAGAAGGTTATCTGGATGACACTACAGCTAAGCAGATCACAGTAGACAACAAAGGCGTGGCTACTAACGGGACACAGGAGATTACCCTGCAGCTCGTACCTGTCTTCATAACCTATCATTATTATAAGGATGCACTTGGTCTGAAGCCTGCCGTAGACGATGATCCGACGAAAGCGCCGGAAGAAGGGGGATACTATTATATCCAGGCAGTTGCTACCGGAAACGGCGAGCAGATGGATACAGTCAGCAACATTCTTCCTTATACGCAGTTATGGACGTGGGATACGGAGTATTATAACTTAGATAATACAGACTGGGTTCTGACCATTAAGAAAGACATTGGCGATCAAGAATGGAAAACGGCTGCGGATGTTCCATGGGATGGAGAGCGTCAGTATATTAAGAAGGTTGTATTGGAAGGCACAGCACAGACGATGACGACAATTCCTGCTTATGCTTTCTATAATCTGACTGCTATGACAGAGCTCGCTCTGCCGAAAACAGTGAAGACAGTGAAGCAGCATGCTTTGGACGGCTGTTCTTCATGGGAGTATACGTCAGAGCTGACCGATATGACACTTGAAACGTATGCATTTAATAATTGTAAGAAGATGAAAGGAACTTTGACGGTCAAGGACGGCGTTACAGAGCTGCCTGCATATTGTCTGCGCGGCGTATCACTTTCATCAATCACTGTTCCTGACAGTGTAACGACATTTGGCAACTATTGTTTCGCAGGAAACGATCAGATCACGACAATCCATATTCCGGAGAAGATAACGGAAATACCAAATTACTTTGCGCAAGATTGTACTGCGCTTACGGATATTACGCTTCCGGATACGGTTACAAAGATTGGTAGCGATGCGTTTGAAAGAACTGCTGTCGCAGGCAGCATCAACTTCCCGACGGCGCTTACATCTATCGGTAATACTGCGTTTAGTAACGTCAAAGGTAACTGGAAGGATGATACGATTGACCTGACAGCATGTACGTCGCTTGCATCACTTGGCTCTTATGCTTTTGGATATGCAAGCGCAAAGACGGTTAAGCTTTCCGATGCGATTAAGACGATAGGATCTTACTGCTTCCAGAGCATGAACCTGGATTACATGAAGTTGCCAAATGGGGAAATGAATGCTACCGGTTCAACCGGCGCCATGAATTCCGTATATGTTAAGGATCTGGATTTCCCGGAGAACTTTACAGTGTTGCCGCAGAAATTCTTCGAGGGTACCAGTATGGATGTGATCATCATTCCGAAGACTGTGAAAACGATTGAAGGCGGTACATTTAGCTACTGTAGGAAATTAAAGTATGTCGAGTTTGAGAATGATAGTTATACCAAAGAAACCTTGAAGAAAATGAGAAGTAGTAGTAGGGTAGGAAACTCTGGAACAGCTGAAGAGCTTTATCCGGATCTCCTCTTTGACCGTACGTCAGAATCAGGCGATTATATTGTTGTCAGCAGCGGCACGACGTATGAGCGTCTGCAGAAACTGCAGGTATTGGAAGAAGGCGGCTGTATCGACTGGAGTCAGGTAAAAGGTATGACTTATGCCAGCTATCAGTCTCAGATTAATGTCGGCCAGAACAAAGGTTGGGCAGGACATCTGTATAAGCCGGAGGATATTGCAGGATTATATGCTGACTTCCAGGGAAAAATCGATAAGCTGAAAGAAGGAAACTATACTCCGGATGCATGGACAGAGTTACAGACAGCAGTTACGGAAGCAAATAACCTGATCAGCGGCGAAGATCTTTCCAACTATGAGAAATTCAGCAATATTAATACGGCAAAACTCAAGGTATTAGAAGCATTCAAGAAGATTTTTGATGCTACGGCTGAGAGAGCAAAAGCCCTGCAGAAGCAAGCATCAGAAGAGGATTATGATACCGAGGATCCGGAGTATGATTATGCTTTATGGGATTTCGAGGATGTGTTCGCTCAGATTGATCGTATCAATGCCATAGCTATAGAGAAGCAAGATCTTGAAGATATGGCTGATACGGAGAAGGTTATCCAGGATCGTATCGCTGCTATGGAATATTTCTTACTTCCTGTTGATGATGAGCTTGCATCCATTGAATCACTGCTTACTGAAGCAGAAGAACTTTCCGAGACAGACTATACTGAGGAGAGTTGGCAGACGCTGCAGGAGGCAATCGCAGAAGCTTCTGAGGTATCTCCATATCTCACGAAGGTAACGCAGGCTCTTGAGAAATTGCAGAAAGCAATGGACGGTTTGAAGAAAGTTGGCGAAGAAGACACGCCGGCACCTGGCGAAAACACGCCGGCACCTGGCGAAAACACACCTGCACCGGGTGGAAACACAACACCGGCACCGGGTGGAAACACACCTGCACCGGGTGGAAACACACCGGCACCGGGCGGAAACACGCCGGCACCGGGCACAAACGCAACACCGGCACCGGGTGGAAGCACACCGGGCACAAACGTAACACCTGCTCCAAACAATAGGCCGAATACTATACAGAACACAGTAACGGCGCCGAAGAAAGTAACCTTAAAGAAGGTAAAATCAAGCAAGAAGAAGACGTTACTGGTACAGTGGA
>CANRJM010000024.1 GCA_947630925.1 uncultured Lachnospiraceae bacterium | reverse complement strand
GCGGGCAGCAACAGAGAGTTTCCATTGGAAGGGCTCTGATGAATGAGCCTTCTATTGTGCTTGCCGATGAGCCGACGGGGAATCTGGACAGCAAAAATAGTCAGGAAATCATGTCGTTACTGCGGGAATCCAACGAAAAATTTCAACAGACCTTAATCATGATTACCCATGACGAAAATATTGCCCTGCAGGCAGACCGGGTCATTGCAATCGAAGACGGAAAAATGGTAAGAGATGAGGTGAAGCGCGCATGAATATCATAAACCGATTTACCTTACAATCGATAAAGAAAAACCGCGTTCGTACCTTCGTGACGATTATTGGCATTATCCTCTCCACGGCAATGTTTACCGGAGTCACTTCCATTATTTCCAGTTTTCAGGACTTTATGGTCGATATAGAGATTGCAGACTATGGCGTCTGGGAGGGCCGGATAAGCGAAATCACACAAAAGCAGGCAAAAACGCTATGTGAAGATAAACAGATTACAAACAGTACCGTTTATACAAATACCGGCTATGCGTTGTTAGAAGGCTGCCTGAATCCGGATAAACCGTACCTGTGCATCCAAGCCTTCCAAAAAAATGCGGAAGACCTTGTTCCGTTTAAAGTGGTTCAGGGACGTTGCCCAAAAAACAACCGTGAAATACTTCTTTCGCAGCATATATCAGATAATGGCGGCGTTCACTATCAGGTGGGCGATGTTTTGCAGTTAAATGTCGGAAAACGAATAGCAGAAGACGGAACGGAAAAGCTGCAATGCGATGCTTATGAACCCGGTTCGCAGGAGAAACTGGCCGGACTGGCGCACAAAGAATATACCGTAGTAGGCATTTGCGAACGCCCGGAAATGGAAGCCTATAGCGCGCCGGGATACTCAGCGTTTACCATTGCCGATCAAAATGATGACGCTCTTTCCTGTGATGTATTTTTTCAGGTAAATAACACCAAAGAAATAAAAAGTTTTTTAAAAACATACAAAAAACAATTTCGGAAAGAATCGCCAAAAATGACATCGGAAATTCATAATATGTTACTCCGCAGTCAGGGAATCTCTACGGGAAATACCTATACCGCTTTGCTTTGGGGAATGGGCGCCATTTTAATCCTAATCATTATGGCAGCATCGATCTCTTTGATTTATAACGCCATTTCCATTTCTGTCAGCGAGAGAACCAAAGACTTTGGACTCTTAAAATCAATAGGCGCAACAAAAAAGCAAATCAGAAAAAGCGTCCTGTTCGAGGCCATGTCCCTATGCCTGATTGGTATTCCTGTTGGCATTGGCGGCGGTCTGCTGGGCATTGGCGTTACCCTGCACTTTGTAGAAAAACTTCTGCGCCCCTTTTTGAATGTAGAAGATTCTGTGCAACTAAAGCTCAGCGTTTCTCTCTTTGCAATTGCGGTTGCTGCCATTACTGCTATCATTACCGTTTTGCTGTCATCGCTGATTCCCGCAAGACGAGCGATTAAAATGCCGGCAATCCAGGCGCTGCAGCAGACAAATGAAATATGCATAAAAGGCAGAAAACTTCGCAGCAGTAAACTGACATACCGCTTATTTGGACTGGAGGGCATGCTGGCAAAGAAAAATTTCAAGCGAAACCGTCGAAAATACCGTATGACCGTATTTTCTATCACCATTAGCATCGTACTGTTTTTGAGTACGAGCTGCTTTAGCAACGGCATGCTGAAAACCGCTGATTTATTTTCCTATAAAGACGCATATGATATCTTAATTCTCATGGAAAGCGCCGATTTAAAAAATACTATGCCGGAATATGTGAAAAATGATATAGAAACTATCCAGGGCGTAGACAGGGCGTCTTTTACCGCATCTAAGAGCGGGCTGCTGCAATTAGAGCTTTCCCAGCTTACGAAGGAATATCAGAAAATAGCTCTGGAATCGGGTTCAGACGACTATCGAAAAAAGGTAAAATCCTCTGGAAAGATTGCGATACCCGTTTATGTGACCTATATAGAAGATTCCACTTATAAAGACTACCTGGAAAAACACAAATTAGATGTGTCTAAATTTATGGATATAGAAAATTTATACCCACTCATCTGCGATAATGTTATATCTTATGATGAGAATGGCATACTCATGAAGGCAACCATTTTTGCGAATAAAACATTTCATGGAAAATTCTATTACTACAAATCAAAAATAGAGAACTTTCTGCCTGAGGTGTCCGATCCGGTTAATATGACGCTGGAATATGATAATGAAGGAGAGGGAGAGGGAACAGAGAAGACCATAGAAACATCTTGTGAGGAAGGACTTGCCGAAGCGGCTTTGGCAGGAAACCAAAAATTAACAGGGGCGCTGCCATTAGGGGTATCAGACAACAGCAGGACTGGTTGTTTGCAAATGATTCTTCCATACAGTGCATTGAAGATACTTCCTGATGGGGTTTCCAGACCAGACGCCATATATTTTTCCGTTGCAGCAAAGAATCACAGAAAAGCATATCAGGAACTTACCCAATTTTTTCAAAATTCCAACAGATACAGAAATACGACTTCCAGTTCCATTTATGACGCCAGCCAGGCGATAGAAGCCAATCAGGCGATCCTTTTGATAATGAATATCTTTTCCTATGGTTTTATTGCACTTATTACACTAATCGTAGTGGCAAATATTTTTCATACCGTCTCAACCAACATTCAATTAAGAAGAAAAGAATTTGCCAGTTTAAAATCGATTGGAATGACAAAAAAGGGATTTAACAAGATGATGAATTATGAATGTATTTTATACGGAGTAAAAGGTTTTGTTTACGGACTGCCTCTCTCCTGCCTCATTTGTTGGCTGATGTGCCAGGATATGCAAAATGCATGGAATATCTCCTTTCTAGACCTCTTTCCATGGACCGGCGTAGCGATTGCTATGGTTAGTGTTTTCGTTATTGTCTTTGCCAGTATGTTTTACTCCATGCACAAAATCAAAAAAGACAATCCAATTGATGCGTTGCGTGAAAATATATAATCCGTAGCTTTTTGCAATGACATTGCCTGAAGAAGAGCGTTACAAAATGAAAAATATCCTCTGACATTTTTATAGCAGCAGCTTTACCTTTGATGCAAACTTTCATGTACTGTCACAAAATAGAATTAACTGGAAACAAAATTCATTTAAAAATAGTACACTGATAGCAGAATATCTTATTTCAAAAGATTTCTAGTCGTAAGGAAACGCATCATTTACTGCAAGTATAAAAATGAACAGTGGGATACCAATATGAATGTTTTGATTTTAGAAGATAAGAAAAACAACAGGGAAGCACTGCGCAGGATTATCTCATCCTGTGCAGGCGTAACTGCTATCTATGCTTTTAGCAGTCAGGGGGAAGCTTTGCAATGTGCAATGGAGCATCCTATTGATTTATTTGTGTTGGATATCATTTTAGAGCCGGAAAACGGAAATGACAACTCTGGCATTCTCTTTGCAGACAGTATACGGCAATATAACGCCTATAAATTGACGCCGATTATTTTTATTACAGTACTTGCAGGGTTAGAACGTGATTTATTAAAACGCATCCATTGCTATGATTATATTGAAAAGCCCATTGGCGATGGTAAGTTAGTCAAGGAGCACATAGAAGAAGTATTAGATGCAATTGCTGCAGAGAAAAAGCCCGATAACAGAGAGTATATCCCCTTACATTATGACGGCATTGGCTATATGGTATTTTTAGACGAAGTAGTTTTCTTTGAAAATAAAGCAGGAACATTGTATATTCATCTGTTGGATGATGAAATCCTTATTCCAAACTATCCCGCCAAGAAATTTTATGAAAAAATTTCTCAGGCAAGATTTTTGACACCGATATACGGGACATATGTAAATGCTGATTATATTGCGAGCGCAGATTTCCGAAACAAAGAAGTTTATATGAAGGATGACAGTGTGATTCCTATTGGTGGAAGAAAGTTTAAAAAATTCAAAGAAGACTATTTGAGAATGGGAGCTAATTAGTTATTGATGAGGTGTAACAATGTCAAAATGGGTTGTTTTGGCTAACTTTCTATTGGAGTTCGGTTGTCTGGCAAAAATTTTCGAAATATTTACAGCACGAAAAGCAAATAACAGGAATGCATTACAATATATCATTATTGCAATAATACTGGGGATTAGTGCATATATTAATTTTTATGACGGAAACCGATTGTTTCAGATAATTTATTATGCTGGACTGTTTTGTATATTTAAGATACGGTATGGAATGAATATCATTGATACAATAACCTATACCATACTTGCTTTTTTAGTAGACGGAGCTTTAGAATTATTATTATGTGTGCCGTATAATATTATTTATTATTTTCTCCCAATTGAGGGAGATTTTTCCATCTTCATAATTATAACTGTTTTTGGGATATGCTGTTTGGTCAACAAGAAGAAAATATTTGTAATAAATAGAAAATGGCTTGATTCCTATAAAGAAAAAATTAACGTGCAGTTTCTGATTATACTGTTCGCCTTGCTTCTTGCTTTTATTATTGGCCTGATTAAATTTGGCAATGGATTATCGTGGGGAGAAGGCGTATATTTACCAATCGCCCTATTTATGTTTTTGGTTTTTATCTACAAAATCAGCGCTTATCAAATGGAAATAGACTATCATAAGCGGTATGCCAATAAGTATGGGGAAGTGATAACCGAACTCAGAGAAAGACAGCATAAATTTATCAATCAGTTGGATTCCATATACGCCCTTTGCAAAGTATACGACAACTATGATGAACTGGTACGGCATCAAACGGAAGAGTTGGACAGTCTCAGAAAATACCTGATGCCGGGTAAACTCCTGATTTTAGAAAGGCCGCTTGTCGTGGCGCATATCTATACCAAGCTATGCGAAGCAGAAGAAAAGCAGATTGATATCCATACTGACTTTTCCTGCAGCCTGGAACCAATGGACGTTCCTGATATTTTTCTGATAGAAATTTTTGGGAATCTATTAGACAATGCCATCGACGAGGTTACAGCCAGAAAAAAGCAGGAAAAAATCCGGATTGCTATTACGGACGACGGAGAAGAAATCTGTTTTTCTATTGCAAACGAACACGATAAGATTCCATATGATAAATACAGCAGATTTTTCCAGGAGGGCTATTCGGAAAAGGGAAACAACCGCGGAGTTGGGCTTCCCTATGTAAAAAAGATTGTCGATAAATTCCATGGTCGTATTGAAGTTGGAAATATCATATACCGATTGGAGAATTATTTTATTGTCCGTGTTTATTTTAAAAGATAAGGGACCGCGCAGGTCCCTTTCGATAGTGCAGGATAACGTAGAAATTACTTTTATTCTGCGCTGTTTTTTTTGCACGGATATTCCGGCTCGCCAAAAAAGACAAGACAAGAACCTTTGTACTGGAAAAAAGGTGTCAGCGCCAGAGCTAACGTGCATACTCCCGTGATGACATGCATCAGACGTGCTTTCATGATTTTTGTTCTCCTTTCATAAGTCTGGCAGCTATTAGCTGCATGGTTTGTAAAACGATTACCCAAAAACAGAGATTTCTGTATGGGAACGTTTGAATGGTAAGAAAAAGTGCAAAATAGACAAACAGCACAAACATGCCACAGCAGTGATAAATCCTTTCCTGCCTGACAGTTAACGGCGGTCTTTTGGAAGAAGTCACCGGTTTTATTACGATTGAGATTAGGATAATCACAACTAATAGGCTGATTTGAAACTGACTATTTAATTCTACCAGATGTGACAATGCAATTCCTGCGCTGCTAAATGCAAAAGTAAACGCAAAGCAGGAAACGTAACGATTGAAATGCATTCCTCCAAAAAAATTGCGAAGAGATATCAGAAACAGGATTTCCATGCAAAATTCCCTGCCCAAATGAAAACAACTGAAAAATACAAGCAGTATCAGAAACTTACTGACGTCATAAGCGATACAAAGGTATAAGTATCGCAAAAGCCCCAACTCATATGATGTAAACGTATTTTTCAGGTGTTTCTTTACAGCTTCCATACATCTGCTCCTCTCTGTCCATTTCACAATGATAAATTTCTTACCATGTAATATCATAGCAATCGGAAGCAGGAAAAAGAGGATTTATTCCTTATGTAAACAAAAGGGGAGATTTTGTGATACGCAAATACCAAAGCCAACCATTCCTCTACATAAACCCAAAAAAACGCTACATTATTTGCCGCATAGAAGAAAAAAACAATAATGTGCAATAATATGGCGATAACGTCGCCTTACGGCAAAAAATGCCCTTTTTTATCATACATTAACGAAAAAAAGCAGCATATCATTCTGAATACCGGCTTAGCAGAAAAAAATTTGATAAAATATTGCTACAATAGTACCTTATTCTAGGCGCAATAGTGGGTGTTACTTATATGAAATAGATGTTATGATAAAACAACAAAAATACAAAATGATAGCCAGTATGGAAGAACAAAAAAGAGGGTGAATAAATTGACGGCAGGCGAACGAATCATGTTGCTTCGAAGCGACAGAGGATACACCAGAGAACAGTTAGCAGGACTTGCAGATATTTCAGAAAAATTTTTATATGAGATTGAAATGGGTAAGAAAGGGTTTTCAGCTATAACGCTGCTTAATCTTTCCCGTGCTTTGGAAGTCAGTCTGGATTATATTATGACAGGAACAGGAAGCAGAAAATACGAAGATGAGATTGTAGCTACCCTGGAGAAGTTTAAGCCAAATAGCTTGGAAATGGTAGACCGTTTGCTAAAAACGGCATATGAGCTTTCGCAAATTTAAAGCGAACCTTCTGTTACACAGGGAAAAATGATATAAGCGCATTTGCCCGGTAATAACTCAAAAATATGTTGCTTTTAGAATGCATGATTTTATTGGACCTGTGACAGCAAAGGATAGAAAAAACAGTTACAAAAGGATACCTCCGGCTAACAAAGTGTTTAAAAAAGAAAGATAAGATATGGGGAAACAGGTCATGGCACATTTTTATCAAAATATTGGAAATCGTATCAAAGGGGCAAGAAAAAAAAGAGGCTATACGCGCAAACATCTGGCAGCCGCAATCAATATGGAAGAAGATAAATTAAAAGCATTAGAAGAAGGCAGAATACGAATCTTTACAGATCAGATAGCAAGGCTGGCAGACGTATTGAAGGTAACGACAGATTATTTAATCTATGGAAATAAATAGGGGATTCCATTTACTGTATCATTAATGCATTAGAATTTAAATATAAAGTTTTTTCTTTTCAAATTCTTTTATCTTTTTTTGAATCCATAGAAGATATTCTTAATATTTCCCAAACATTCTGTTTTCAATTTTTTATTTCTCCCACGACAAAATAGTTACACTCTGCACCGGCATTACAACAATATGCCTGGAAGGCACAAAATCCACATTTTGCTTTGAAATTGACAATTTTCTATTTTTATATAAAATGTAATTTATTGAAAGAAAAAAGCAAACTCTTGTATGGGCATTTTTTTTTCGGTATACTGATAACAAAGTGAAATACAAGGAGGGTTTTTATGCCAAATACGGTTACAGTGAAAGCTCCTGCAAAAATCAATCTTACACTGGATGTAACAAACCGCCGGGCGGACGGATACCATGATTTACGTATGATCATGCAGACGATTGACCTTTATGACGAAATAACCATTTCTAAGACCGGTTCTCCCGATATTAAACTCACGATGAACAGAGAGCTTCCTGATAAAATTCCACCGGAAAAGAATTTAGTGTATCAGGCTGCTGCATTAATGATAAAAACATATTCCCTGCCGTACGGGTTTCAGATTCATCTGACAAAAAATATTCCGGCGGCTGCCGGACTTGCCGGCGGAAGCGCCGATTGCGCCGCCACTTTAATTGGAATAAATAAAATCAGCGATTTAGCCCTTACGACAGAAGATTTATGTAAATTGGGCGTAACGCTTGGCGCAGATGTTCCCTTTTGCATTCAAAAGGGAACCATGCTTGCGGAAGGTATTGGAGAAATCTTAACGCCGCTCCCGGAACTGCCTCCATTGTGGATCCTTTTAATAAAACCCAATATTTCAATGAGTACAGGCTATGTGTACTCTCATTTGGATCTGGAACATATTGATTGCCATCCTGATACGGGAAAAGCGATAGATGCTATAACGCGCAAAGATATGACGGCGCTGGGACAAAATCTTTTCAATGTTTTGGAAACTGTAACCATTCCGGAACATCCGATTCTTGGCGACCTGAAAGACTTCTTTTTACAAAATGGAGCAATTGGCTCACTGATGAGCGGAAGCGGCTCTACTGTTTATGGTCTTTTTCAGGATGAAATTCTGGCACGCTTTGCCCTGAAAACGGCGCAGGAAAAGTTTTCGGAATTTCGGATTCTTCTTTGCAGGACAAAACTGCCTCCAAACATATAATATCCGCTTACGGTCAGTTCTCATTCTGCCGGATATACTGTAAATCGGATTGTTTTATGATTGCCCGGAGAAACATTTATGTAAAAATTTTCAATTTTTTCATAAAAATACTAAGGTTTTTTACAAAACATCCGATATGTACTATACAGAGTAACTATTAACATCTTTAGAATAGCCCAAGGAGGGGCTATTGAAGAAAAGAAAGACAAAGAAAAAGGAGGTTCTATTACTATGGATATGACAGTAAACAACAGCGCAAATACATATGCCGCTACCACCAATGCAACTACTTCTGCAAACACTGCCGCAAAGAAGGCTGCCGAGGATACAGTTACAGAAAAGGAGCAGGCTGCTGTATACGAAAAGTCCGCATCTACAGGAAAAAATAACGCTAACAAAATTTATAACAGAGACTCTATCATTAATAAGTTAAAAATGGATCAGCAGAACAGAATGGCGTCTATGCAGTCACTTGTTGAAAAGCTGCTAAGCAAACAAAAAGGTTCTTTTGATCTTGCTACCGGCACCGGATTAGCTGCTACTTTCCGTGAAGCTGCAAAGTATGCCAGCCCTGAAGATATTTTACAGGCACAGAAGGATATTTCTGATGATGGTTACTGGGGTGTTGAGCAGACATCTGACCGTCTGGTTAGTATGGCAATCGCTTTAAGCGGCGGCGACACTTCAAAAGCCGACGAGATGGTAGACGCTATCACAAAGGGATTTAAGAAGGCAACACACGCATGGGGAGAGAAACTTCCTCAGATTTGCCAGGACACATACGATACGACCATAAAGAAAATGAATGATTGGAAAAACGGCGTAACAACAGCAGAAGATTATGCAAACTACCTTTCATAATTGAATATGGCACAGAAGGTTTTATAGAAAAGAAACCGGGGCGCTTTGCTCTATGGCAGGCGCCCCGGCTTCTTTTTTTATATTACTTCCCTGCAAGATTAATTCGGGTAATTGCTTTTTTTAATGCTATCTCCGCCCGAACGATATCGACATCTTTCCTGCCGCTCTTCAAACGGCGTTCTGCACGTTCTTTTGCCTCCTCCGCGCGGGCAACATCAATCTCATCCGGCCATTCGCAGGACTCTGCCAGAACGACAACCCTGTCCTTCTGTATCTGCACAAAACCATCATGCAATGCCGCTTGTTTTGTACCTTCTGCCTGTTTAATCCTCAGAACGCCGGGTTCGAGAATAGCAGTTAAAGGAATATGACCGGCAAGTACGCCAATCTCCCCTTCTGTCGTTTTCATTTCTACCATATCCACATCTCCGTCAAAGAAAATACGGGTAGGAGAAATAATCTGCAGGTTGAACGTTTTGTCAGCCATAGAAGATATCTCCTTTCTACTTAGATGCCATTCTGGCGACTACGTCATCAATATTTCCTGCATTCAGGAAATAGTTTTCCGGAATGTCGTCATGTTTCCCTTCAATGATCTCCTGAAATCCGCGAATTGTCTCTGTCAATGGCACATACTGTCCCGGAAGGCCTGTAAACTGCTCGGCTACATGGAACGGCTGAGACAGGAATCTCTGTATCTTTCTGGCTCTGTTTACAATAATCTTGTCTTCCTCCGACAATTCGTCCATACCAAGAATCGCAATAATATCCTGCAATTCCTTATATTTCTGAAGAATCTCCTGTACCCCGCGAGCAACATGATAATGCTCCTCCCCGACAATATGCGGATCCAGAATACGGGAAGTGGATTCCAAAGGATCTACTGCCGGATAAATACCAAGCTCTGAAATGGAACGGGAAAGTACCGTCGTTGCATCCAGATGGGCAAAGGTATTAGCCGGAGCCGGGTCGGTCAAATCGTCCGCCGGCACATAAACAGCCTGTACCGAAGTAATAGACCCTTTTTTCGTAGAAGTAATGCGCTCCTGTAAAGCGCCCATTTCCGTCTGAAGGGTCGGCTGATATCCTACTGCACTCGGCATACGTCCAAGTAATGCGGATACTTCGGAACCTGCCTGTGTAAAACGGAATATGTTGTCAATAAAGAGAAGCACATCCTTACCGGAACGGTCACGGAAGTTTTCCGCCATGGTCAGCCCCGTAAGCCCTACACGCATACGCGCTCCCGGCGGCTCGTTCATCTGACCGAATACCATAGTTGTCTTATCGATAACACCAGATTCAATCATTTCATAATAAAGGTCATTTCCCTCACGAGTGCGCTCTCCTACACCGGTAAACACGGAATATCCGCCATGCTCCTGCGCAATATTTGTGATCAGTTCCTGAATCAGGACGGTTTTGCCTACGCCGGCGCCGCCAAACAAACCGATTTTTCCACCCTTCTGATATGGACAAAGCAAATCCACGACCTTAATTCCTGTCTCCAAAATCTCTGTCTCGGTAGACTGTTCCTCAAAGGCAGGCGCCTTTCTATGAATCGGATCGCGCTGCACTCCCTCCGGAGCCGGTTTCTCATCAATCGGATCACCCAGTACATTAAACATACGACCAAGTGTTGCTTCTCCAACGGGAACACTAATTGGTCCGCCTGTTGCCACGGCTTCCATTCCACGGACAAGCCCATCCGTAGGTCCCATGGCAATACAACGAACCGTATCGTCGCCCAAATGCTGCGAAACTTCTACCACTAATTTCTTCCCGTCTGCAAGCGGTACATCAATCGCATCATAGATTTCCGGAAGTTTTCCCTCTGGAAATTTGATATCCAGAACGGCGCCGATAATCTGGGTGAGTTTACCAGTATTTCTATCTGCCATTTTTATATATTCACTCCTTTACTTTTATTTTACCTGCACTTCTTTATCGTATTGCTATGATATCGCTGAAGCGCCTGCAATAATCTCTGTAAGTTCCTGTGTAATAGATGCCTGTCTGGCTCTATTATATTTCAATGATAAATCGCTAATCATTTCTTCTGCATTGCTGGTAGCCGAATCCATTGCCTGCATACGCGCACCATTCTCACTGGCATGCGATTCTACCAGACCTCCGTAAATCAAGCTGTTAATGTATTTTGGAATAATAGCATCCAAAGCCTCTTCCGGTTCCGGCTCATAATTCATCAAAGTAATCCTGTCAATCGGATTCTCCGAAATATCCTCTTCTTCCGATACAATATCTGCTGCGTCAATCGGCAAAAGCCTTGTCAATGTTGGTATCTGTACGACGGTATTTTTAAATATCGTATATGCAAGAAAGATTTCCCCAATATTTCCCTGGACAAACTGGCTTAAAACCTCTTTCCCAATCTGTATTGCATCGCTGTACAACGGTTCATTCATAGCTTCCGAATAATCGTTCTCTATGCGGAATCCCTGCCGTTCCAATGCATCCCTTCCTTTGATTCCAACTGCATAGATAATCGTATTCTCTTTATCAAACTGCTCATCCTTTGTAATCAGCTTGACAACATTGGAATTATAACCACCTGCCAGACCTCTGTTTGAGGTAAGAAGAATAACGGCCTTTTTCTTTGATTCCTTTTTCTGCAGAAACGGATGCGACATCTGACCGGATTTTGCAATCATACCGGCTACCGCATCGTACATGGCGTCAAAATAAGGTTTCGATACTTCCGCTCCAATCCTCGCCTTCTGCAGTTTAACAGAAGAGACCAGTTTCATTGCCTTTGTAATCTGTCCGGTACTCTGTACACTCTCTTTACGCCTTTTGATATCTCTCATTGAGGCCATATCATCACACCTCTCTATCTGTTCTTTACGAATTCTGCCTTAAATGCTTCAATCGCCTGAACTAATTTCTTTTCCATATCCTCCTTGATTTCGCCTGCTGTACGGATGCTCTCCGGAACTTCTGGATATTTGGTATCAATAAATTCAAACAATCCTTTTTCAAATTCCAGAATCTCTTCCACTTCTATGTCAATCAGATACTTTTTCGTCGCTGCGTAAATAATGATGACCTCGCGTTCTACCGGCATCGGGTTATACTGATCCTGCTTCAGGATTTCACGGATACGCTCGCCCTGTGCAAGCTGCGCTTTTGTTTCCGGATCCAGATCAGAACTAAACTGCGAGAATGCAGCAAGTTCACGATACTGTGCAAGCTCGATACGAATCGGTCCGGAAATCTTCTTCATTGCCTTAATCTGCGCCGCGCCGCCTACACGCGAAACGGAAAGGCCGGCATTTACCGCCGGACGGAATCCGGCATTAAACATCTCTGTTTCCAGATAAATCTGTCCATCAGTAATGGAAATAACATTTGTCGGTATATAAGCGGATACATCCCCCGCCTGTGTTTCAATAATCGGCAAAGCAGTCAGCGAACCTCCGCCAAGCTCATCCGAAAGACGGGCGGCGCGCTCTAATAATCTGGAATGCAAATAAAATACATCACCGGGATATGCCTCGCGTCCCGGTGGACGTTTCAGCAATAACGCAAGGGTACGGTATGCTGCGGCATGCTTTGTCAGGTCATCATAGATAACCAGAACATCCTCGCCCTGCTCCATCCATTCCTCTCCAATCGCACAACCGGAGTATGGAGCGATATACTGCAGTGGTGCTAACTCGCTTGCGGATGAAGCTACGACCGTAGTATAATCCATTGCGCCAAATTCTTCCAATTTCGTTACTATCGCCGCAACCGTAGATGCTTTCTGACCGATTGCAACATAAATACATTTCACATTCTGTCCCTTTTGGTTGATAATCGTATCAACCGCAATCGCCGTCTTACCGGTCTGGCGGTCTCCGATAATCAGCTCGCGCTGACCTCTTCCAATCGGAATCATGGAATCAATCGCCTTAATACCTGTCTGCAGCGGTGTATCTACTGATTTTCTGGAAATAACACCGGAAGCGACTCTTTCTATCTGACGATGCTTATCTGTCTGAATCGGTCCCTTTCCGTCAATCGGCTGGCCAAGCGCATTGACAACGCGGCCAAGCAATGCATCTCCTACCGGAACCTCGACTACGCGCCCGGTCGTTTTAACAATATCGCCTTCATTAATATTTTTCTGGTCTCCTAAAAGTACTGCGCCGACGTTATCTTCTTCAAGGTTTAACACCATGCCGTATACTTCGCCCGGAAATTCCAGAAGTTCACCCTGCATCGCCTTCTCCAGTCCATGGATACGAGCGATGCCATCGGCAACCTGGATTACAGTACCTGTGTCGGATACCTCAAACTTGGTACTATAGTTCTTAATCTGCTCTTTGATTACCGAACTGATCTCTTCAGGCTTCAAATTCATGATACTCCTGCACCTTCTTTCTACTTTTACTATTTTGCCAACTGGAGCTTTGACAATTCTTTTGCCATACTGCCAAGCTTCGTACGAATACTGCTGTCAACAATTCTGTCGCCAATCTTAATGATCATTCCGCCAATCAGGCCTGCATCAACCATATAATTGATACGAAACGATTCGTATGAGGTGGTCTCCAATAACTTTTTTTCCACGCTCTCTTTTTCATGCTGCGTAAGCTCAACCGCAGACGTCACATAAGCAGTACCAATCTTTTTATATTCTCTGACCTTGTCTTCAAAATAGGTAAGAATCTCTTCAATCTCTGTAAATCTGCCTTTTTCCGCAACCGTAATCAGCAAGCCTGTTAATTGGTCCGATACCTTTCCCTTAAACGCTTTCTCAAGTAACGTTACTTTTTCCTCCACAGAAATCTTAGGGTGGTTCAGCAGTTTTACATATTCTTCATTTTCCTGAAATATAGCAAGCACAGCCTCTGTCTCTTCCATAAGAGAATCCATTGTGCCTTCCTCTACAGCGAGCTCAAACAAGGCTTCGCCATATGTCTTTGATACTAACTTAGCCATGTCTCATCACCCATCTCTTCTAATGTGTCTGCAATTAACTGCGACTGCTTGTTTTCATCCAGAGAAGCTGCTACAATCTTACCCGCCATAACAGCCGCTACAGATATCATTTCCTGTTTCACTTCATCCTTAACTTTATTTTTCTCAAGTTCTACCTCACGGTTCGCTCTGTCAAGGACTCTTGCTGCTTCTTCTTTTGCTTCATTAACAATATCGCTTTCTTTCTTTAACGCCTTTCTTCTCGTTTCCGCAAGAATCTCATCCGCTTCCTTTGCGACATTTTTCAGCTTTGCATCATATTCCGCCTTAAACCGCTCTGCATCATTTCTGTCCTGCTCTGCCTTTTCCATCTGTTCCTGAATACCATTCTGCCTTTTCTGCAAAAGATCCCTTGCCGGATTAAAGAGCAGATAGGAAAGCAGTAAAAACAGCACAAACATGGATAACATAGTAATGGCTGAATCGACTAAAAGAGTGGGATCAAGTCCAAAAATATAATCGCCTAAAGCATCGCCAGCTAAAGCAACCTTTATTAAATTCACTTTATAGCCTCCTTTCCGTAAAGTCTCTTACCTTTACCTCTTCTCCTGCCTGCTGCGGCAGGCGCATCCGCATTTCACACAATATGCTTCCTGCGTTTGTCTTTTCTTACAGTTTGCTGTAAAGTGGATTTGCAAATAACAGGATCAATGCAATAACCAAACCGTAAAGACCTGTTGTCTCGGCTACCGCCTGACCTAAAAGCATGGTTGACATAACATCGCCCTTTGCGCCCGGATTACGTCCTACTGCAGATGCGCCGTATCCGGCTGCAATACCCTGACCGACGCCAGGACCAATACCGGCGATAACTGCGAGACCTGCACCGATTGCGGAACCCATTAAAACTAAACCTTCATTTGATATATTCATTTTAAAATCCTCCTTAAAAAAAATTTACTTAAGTTATACTGCTTCGTCTGAACTTTGTATCTCTCTCCCTCTAAAAATCAAAGTTCATCGCCAATTGCATCAGACACAAAACACATGGTCAACATGCAAAATACGTATGTCTGAATCGCTCCGGCAAATACGTCCAAATATGCATGGAGCGCCGCCGGCCATATTAAAGTTAATACTCTTGGTAATAAGCCGTACAGTAACCCCATCATAACTGTCCCGGATAAAATATTACCAAACAAACGCAATGACATAGACACAGGAGTAGAAAATTCACTGATCAGATTCATCGGGAAAAATAAAAAAATCGGTTCAAATAACGATTTAATCTTCCCAAACTTCTGATACTTAAAACCGTTAAACTGAATCATTACCCATGTGATAATTGCCAATGGAAATGTTACGCCAAAATCTGCCGTTGGCGGACGCAAACCAAATAGACCGGATAAGTTACATGCCAGAATAAAGAGAAACAGCGCGCCGATATAATTCCGAAAACGCAATGCCTTCTTAGATCCCATGGAACTTGCAACCATTCCATCCAGTGATTCGACGATCAGTTCCACCACATTCAGGAACGCCCCCGGCACTTTGCCCGGATTTGCCTTCTTAATTGCACGGTTTGCAAAAACAGCAAAAACGAGAAGAGTTGCGATAACAATAATCATACCAATATGCGTTGTCGTCAGATAAAAATCACAACCGAATAAGGTAAATTTTGTGTCCGAATATCCATGGATAAAAAAATCTACCTGCTCGCCGCTTTCAGCATGCAAGATCGGATTGCCGCCTAAGCCCGTTGACATACCTAAGATGCCACTTCCCACATTCTCACCTTCCTTTGCTTAGAGATTCCTGTGCTTCCACAAGTTTTATTGCAACGGCATGAAAATATGCCGGAACAACCTATCTTATTCCTTTCTTTTTTCTCTCTTTTGTATTTGTTTGTGTAATGCCGGATACAGTAACGCCGAAATCTTCATACCAAACATCCCAAATACTGTTCCAACCGGGTGTGCATACTGCGGATAAAGCATCGACCCCGCCAGTACTGCCCCCATGATCATCATTCTTCTTATGGCGGCAAGCTGCGTATGCCTCTGCGCATGCCCGGCATCCATATCCAAAGCAATATCCAGATGATGCAGCATATGCCAAAGCAAACCTGCTGCCGTCAAAGTCCCCAGAAGAACGCCTGCAACCATTGCCACGTGATGTCTGGCAAGTACCGTCAGTATGACAGCAACCGGTATCGACCAGACTGCCAGTCCTATCATCATCTCTTTGCAGACCCGCCTTGCCTGTCTCATTTCATTCATTCCTCACTTCTGCCCATCTCATCTTCTCGCAGGCCCCTTCGGATCCGGATATCGTTTTTTCTTCCCTTCCATCACATCTGAAAAATCTTCTTCCGGATGGGTATCCCGATACTTTTTCAACTGTTCTATATATGCTGCTTCTTCATGCTCTTTTTTCATATCCTTTTCATAAAAGGACTTTGTGAGCAGAAAAACATTGCGGAAGGCTGCTCCAATTCCGACAACCAACAGCAGTGGAAAACAAAGTTCGCTATGGAGTTTTCCGTTTAACCAGTATCCAATCAGGCCGCACAAAAAAACAGGAACCATCATACAAATCCCAATTTGCGAAATCATGGCAAAACTTCGTAACACTTTTTTGTCCTTCACGATGATTCCTCCCAAATATATTATAAAATGTATATTTTCTCATGATAAAAAAGTATAAATCTATTATAAATTATTACTTTGGAAAAGTCTACCATACGAACTTCTTTTTTTACAGTTTTTCTTTACAATTTTCACAGAACTGATTATAATTAGTCTAATACTTTTTTTACCGGCAGAAAATTTCTGAAACTATATCAGAAGGGGATGATTTTATGGAGCAGGCAAGACTGTTCAGACGGCGCTTTTTACCGGATGAATTGATAGAGCTAAAGGATGATCGTATCTTATCCTTGTCGGAGGATATCCTGATTACCCAATGGAATGTGCTGAAACCCCGCAAAGATATTGCAAGCGGTATTTCCGCATATTTTATCCGGCAGGGCGTCAAGGTCAGTAAAATTTACGATTCCATGCAGCATCTGGTTTACTGGTACTGCGACATTATTGATACGGAAATTGACTCCGAGCAGAATATTTATACATTTAACGATTTGCTGATTGATGTGCTGGTATTTCCTGACGGACATGTGGAAGTAGTCGATATGGATGAATTTGCCGATACCATGGAAAAAAATATATTGGATAAAAAAACCTGCATCCTTGCACTGCGGCATACAAATGATCTGCTATCCCTGATTTATGCCGGAAAGTTTTCCCAGATGACAGATTACATTGAAAAAGCAGAAAAAGAGTTGCACACGCTTTCTTAAAAAAGCCGGTGTGCAACTCTTTTTTAATGCATTTCCTGAACTATCGCTTCGTCGGAACTAATACTTCCGTTCCGCCCATATACGGACGGAGCGCCTCCGGAATACGAACTGAGCCATCCGCCTGTAAATTATTTTCCAAAAAAGCAATCAACATACGAGGCGGCGCAACAACTGTATTATTCAAAGTATGGGCATAATATTTACTTCCATCCTCTCTGCGAACTCGAATCTGCAAGCGGCGCGCCTGTGCATCTCCCAGATTAGAACAGCTCCCTACCTCAAAATATTTTTTCTGGCGCGGAGACCATGCCTCTACATCAATCGACTTCACTTTTAAATCTGCCAAATCTCCGGAACAACACTCCAGGGTGCGTACCGGAATATCCAATGTCCGAAATAAATCTACCGTGTTTTTCCATAATACGTCAAACCACTCTTTGCTTTCCTCCGGTTTGCATACTACGATCATCTCCTGCTTTTCAAACTGATGAATGCGATATACGCCGCGTTCCTCAATTCCATGCGCACCCTTCTCTTTGCGGAAGCATGGCGAATATGATGTCAGCGTCTTTGGCAGCGCTTTCTCGTCAGTAATGGTATCGATAAATTTTCCAATCATAGAATGCTCGCTTGTCCCTATCAGATATAAATCCTCGCCCTCGATTTTGTACATCATCGCATCCATCTCGGCAAAACTCATCACGCCGGTAACAACATTGCTGCGAATCATAAATGGCGGTACACAGTAGGTAAATCCTCTGCCTATCATAAAATCTCTGGCATAGGAAATGACTGCGGAGTGCAGTCTGGCAATGTCTCCCATTAAATAATAAAAGCCATTTCCCGCAACTTTTCCTGCCGCATCAATATCTATACCGTCAAAGCTCTCCATAATTTCCGTATGGTACGGCACTTCAAAATCGGGTACTGCAGGCTCGCCAAATTTTTCAATTTCTACGTTTTCACTGTCATCTTTGCCAATCGGAACGCTGGGATCAATGATATTAGGAATGACCATCATAATTTCTCTGACCTTCTCCTGCAATTCCTTTTCCTCTGCGGACAATTCCTCTAAACGCGCTGCATTTTGATTGACCTCGGCTTTCTTTGCCTCGGCTTCCTCCTTTTTTCCCTGCCCCATCAGAACGCCGATTTCTTTTGAGATCTTTTTGCGGGATGCGCGAAGTTCGTCTGCCTCCTGCTGCGTTTTGCGCGCCCGGGCATCTAATTCGATGACTTCATCTACTAAAGGAAGTTTATCATCCTGAAATTTATTTTTTATGTTATCCTTTACTATCTCCGGATTTTCCCTTAAAAATTTAATATCCAACATTTTCTTTTTTCTCCTTCTTTTATCGGTAAAGACCGCTTCTTAACTCCCCCCATTCTGCCTTTTGCCAGATCAGTCGCTAAACAACTGCGTCCAATAATACGTATAGCCGGTTGAAGACTCCCAATATCCAACTCCCATCTTTGTATAATCTGTGGATAAAATATTGGCGCGGTGTCCCTCTGAGTGCATCCATGAATCTACCACCTGTTCCGGCGTTGACTGCCCTGCTGCAATATTTTCGCCGACTGCCATATACTGGTAATTAAACTGTTGTAATACGCTAAAACAAGAGGTGCCGTCCGGACGCGTATGTGAAAATTCTGATACAATTTCCTGCGCGCGAATATTAGCCGCCTGGCATAAAGTATCGTCCAGCGTATACGCTGATAATCCGGCTGCTGCCCTTTCCTTATTGACCAATGCAAGCACTTCCTGCGCATATTTCTGTGCCCTGATCTCTACTGCGGAAGGTTTTTTCGTCTCTGTAACAGTTGTCTTAGAAGTTGTCGTGGTTTTCTTATATTTTCCTATCTTAACTGTCTTGGAAAATTTTCCAAACGTTACTTTAATGCCTTTTGTACGGTATGCACGTATTTTTACATAGTATACTTTATTTTTCTTTAACTTTTTCAATTTTACCGTTCTTGAAATAGACGGTATGATTTTGTATTTCCCCTTCTTGGAACTTTTGATATAAACATGGTAACCTGATACTTTTCCTTTTTTCTTAATTTTAAGCGTAGCTGTCGTTTTTGTGCGCTTTTTTACGCTAAAGCTTGGTTTGGCCGGCTTAGACGCGGCTATAACCTGATTTGCGTCAAATAAACTAACACATAGCGACAGAAATAAACAACACGAAATTATCCGCAATAATCTTTTCTGATATTTTTTCATTTGATAATACCTCAATCCTTTCTTTTAATTTAAAAAACATTTCTCATATACATCATTGCTCAATGATCCATAGTACATATCCCCTTCAAAGATATCACAGCCAATCGAGCGTGCAAGATCCTCCTGTAATTGTGTATGGATTCCGCCGCAACCTACGGACAGCCCCAATTCTTTTATCATTTCTACAATTTTACAAAGAACCACCTGTTCTTTTTCGCTTGTCATATTTTTATGGAAAAATTCTCCATGAAATTTTATCCCGCTAATTGGATACTGCCTCAATGAGTGAATTGCTGTATGGTCTGATCCGAACCGACTTATCATAACACGATATCCGGAGCTTTTCAAGTCCTCAAGCGCCATATGGAAATTATTACTTAATCCTTTAAAATACTGTTCCTGGATTTCAAAAATAATATCTGAAGACGTCAATTTATTTTTATTTACAATTTCATTGATTTTAGCTACTGCATTCTGCATGCACAACTGACTCGGCGTAATATCTATCGATACCGGCATAATCTTCCTGCCGCTTGATTTCCATGCGCCCTGATTTATACATACGGTGTCCAATACATAAAATACAAGCTGTTGGATGTCCTCGCTTCTGTCTACATAACGGCGTAAATCTTCTAACTGCAGATAGGAGCCATTCTTTAACTGGATTCTGGGCATGGCCTTGCAGCCAATCACATTCTCTTTGGACTCCCGGATACGAGGCAGATAGCAAACCTCAACCGTATGATTTAACATAGAAGAGCCAATGTCTCGTATAACCTCTTCCTCCCAAAATTGATTTTTCTGCATGTCTTCCGTATAAACAGCATAATGGTTCCCATGGATTCCTTTTATACTTCTTCTGGCAAAATCCGCCTTCTCAAGCATATAATCTATCTCCTGGTCCTCTTCCTGCATCAGATAAATTCCAATCGTCGTACCATAGGTTGAATAATTCTGCGCCGCATCCATCTCTGTCATCTTCCGAAGAATATGCGACATCTTTGCCAACAGGCTTTTGTAATCCTGGTATTCAAAAAACAACACAAAATAATCGCCGTCTACCCTAGAGCATAGTTTCTGATACGCCAATTCTTCCTGTAAAATCTCTCCCAGTTTTTTCAATATTTCATTTCCAATAGAAATACCATAATGGTAATTTATTTTACTAAATTCATTGATATCACAGCAGAGGATTCCATAATTTTCTCCCTCTTCCCTTACATCCAACAAATCCTGCGCCGTCTCAAGAAACACATCATACGGCATGAGCCCGGTAATGGTATCCTGTTTCTTTGCCTGCGCAGTTGTCGCCATTTCCAGCACCTTCTCTGCAACTGCTTCTTTTCTTTCGCCTAATGTCTTCGAATTTTCAACAATAAAGGAGTGGTCGTCCAAAATTCTGGTTTCTCCATATATTTTTTCCGGCTCATTTCCTTCCCCGAATCCAATCGAGATCATACTAATCTCGCAGGGACGGAAATTGCCGCTTCTGTCCTTAATACGGTATATTCCTTTGGAATTCCCTGACGTTTCCATTCGTTCTTCCAGTTTCTTCCGAAATTTTTTAATGTCCTCGGCATGGATAATATTTTCTATGAATTGATTTTCAAACGGATGATCCATTTCTTTTTTGGGCGAATACGTTCCCTCCAGATATCCGCTGCGGTATAACTTCTTTTTAGAAATAACATAGGTCCATTCGGTCTCTTTCATATAGTCCAACAGATATTGGGTCCGATGCAGATTCTCCTCAAATTTCTCTTCTAATTTCTTTCTTGCGGTAATATCTGTGATAATGCATAAATATACAACCTCTCCATCCTGATCGTCCATCCTGCATCCATTGACATACGACCACCGGATCTCGCCGTTTTTTGCGATAATCCGATACTCAAAACTCAATGTCCCCCGGTTGTCCACAGCGGATCGTATTAACCGATTTACCGTTTCGGCATCGTCCGGATGGATCACTCTGGTACACTGATTTCCAAAAAGCGAGAGGTATTCCGCACGGCTATAACCTGCCAAACGATAAAAGCCGTCATTTGCATACAGCAATATATAGTCTGAAAGCCGAAGCTTGATAACACCGCCTGGAATATTATTTGTAATCAGGTCAATTTCCCGTTTGGCATTATAAATATCCTCAAGATTTCTTTTCTGCTGCGTAATATTCATACAGGAGCAGAAGTATATCGTTTGTCCATCTACAATTTCCATATGGGCCGTCATAGACAGCCAAAGAATAGCGCCGTCTTTTCTCCTGACGCGGAATTCCAGATGAAGATCGCCTCCGGCTGCCGACTGGCGGGCCACAAGAGCTCTAATTTTCTGCGTCTCTTCCGGCAGAGCCACAGCCATTAAATGGTTATGATGAATTTCCTTAAACTCTTCCGCTGTATATTTCAGCATATCATAGAATTTCTCATTCGCATATTTTATGGTAAACTCCGGCTGCTGCCTGGCAATAATCATTGCACATTCCGATAAATCCATCAGACGCTGTAATTCGCTGTTATCCAGAGTATTTGTATTCTGTTTCTGATCCATAAGCATGCTCCTTTCCTGAATGTGCTTCTCCTGTTACTGTCTGTCCGCTTATTTTTTGATAACAAGCTTCTCCGGCAGATACTTAACCAGCTTCTCCTGCAAACGTTCCAGATTAACCGGTTTAAAAAGCCAGTCATTCATACCGGCTTCCTTATATTCGACCTCAACCCCTTCTATCGCATTTGCTGTTAAGGCAATAATAACTACATTCTGCGCGTATTTCCCTTTCATTTTACGAATTTTTGACGTTGTTTCCACACCGTCCATGACGGGCATCATATGATCCATAAAAATAATATCATATTCCCGCCCTCTGCTGAGCGCCTTAAGAATATTTTCCCCGCTCGAAAAAATTTCCGGCGTTACACCAAGTTCACGTAATAAGGTTGCTACAACGCGTAAATTTACTTTGTTATCATCTACGACTGCTATTCTTGCTCCCTTGATCGTAATCTCTTCTTTTTTTTCTTTTGTCGTCTCTTCCTCTTCCCGTATATGGAAAATTTTCTGAATTTTGAAAATATCATATGGTTTTCTTAGATAAGACGTTATTTCTTTGCTCTCTTTTAATATGGTGTAATATTCTAATAACGCAACCGTACGGACCGGAAGCTGCAAATCTTTAATAATATGGTAATATTTTTCATAGGAATAGAAGACTATGATTTTATCCCTATCTCCGGTCTCTTCCTTTAACCCGCTTAAACGGTTGGCATCGAGACATATAATCGGCGTTATGCCAATCTGCGCCAGCAATCTGCTCAGATAGCGTCTGGAGTCATAATCTGATTCATAAAGATATACCCGATAATCTTCCAGTTCCTTTAAATCAATTGGTTCAAATACCTCGACTAACTCCTGTTCCACCTCTATTTTAAACGTACTGCCCACGCCATATTCACTCGTTACGGTAACGTCGCCATTCATCAAATGAGCAAGCCGTTTGGACAGTACCAGCCCCAAACCGGTTCCTTCTACCATCCTGTTTCTGGTCGTATCTACCTGGCTAAACTGATTAAACAGCTTTCCCATATCCTCCTGACGGATACCGATCCCCGTGTCTGTGACCAAAAACTCTATCCGCAGTTTATTGCTTTTTGCATCCGTGTAGAACGATACGTCAAGCACGATTTTTCCGTTATTTGTAAATTTAACCGCATTCCCCAAAATATTAATCAATATTTGATGCAGCTTGCTTTGATCCCCCTTTAAGGTTTTTGGGATTTCCTCCCCAACATTGATTTCAAAACAAATATCCTTCCCCTGAAGGCGCGCGGCAATAATTTCTTCCACTCCGGAAAGCATTTCAGGAAAATTGTATTCTTCCACGATCAATTCCATTTTTCCCGCATCAATCTTTGAAAAATCCAATACGTCATTGATAATCCCAAGCAATCGTTTGCTTGCCTCCTGAATGGTATTCACATATTCCTTTTCAACCGGATTCAAATCGCTCTTATCCAATATCTCCGCCATACCGCAGATGGCATTCATCGGCGTCCGTATTTCATGGGACATATTCGCTAAAAAGGTACTCTTTGCCTGATTCGCTTCCTCCGCCATAATACGCGCTGCTACTTCTCTTTCATTTGCTTCTTTTATCATCTGCGGATTATGTAAAGTCAACTGCATAATAAGACAATCTAACGCCGAAGCCGCTCCTAAGAGAACCCATTTTGCTTCTATCATCTGTATTGCGGTAAATAAAAGAAAAGTTACCAAAAAGAATATCGCAATAAAGAAATAATGGTTTCCAAGTTCTTTTCCTCCTGCGATAACTTCATAGGTAGAGCCAATCAAATACAATAAAGCAACTATAATAAATACGGCAATGGCAGGTCCTCTTTGATAACCTGCGGACGCCGTATAAGAAAACGCCAGTTTCGTAAGCGGAGTCGTCCAAATAGTAAGCTGCACAAGCATTCCCGGAATCGCCCAACGAAGAACAGACCAGGAAAGTTTTTCTATTTTTTGCGCCAGAACCATCATGTAGAGGAAATAAATCATTGGCACGGAATGCAGGAAAGAAAAGCTGACAATTTGTCCAATATAGTTTAACGCTACATTTTCCGGATAATGCTGCATAAAAATGCTGCCGGAAATCACATCCGAAATACAGCATGCCAGGCAAATCGTCAGAAAAACGCTAAACATCTTGTTTGCAAGACTGTTTATCTTAGGTATATTCAAACGATATATCCATAAAACAACCAACACTACAGTTGATGCAATATAAAAATCGTAATTAAATTTCATACCATGCATCCCCCGTTCCCACACAATGGTTTGATTCACTTCTTTTGTTTACCAGTTCCTGTTATTTATTTGGAATATCCGTTTGGATGATTTTTATGCCATTTCCACGCTGTCTCTATAATTTCCTCCAAATCGGCGTGTTCCGGTCTCCAGCCAAGTATGGTTTTTGCCTTTTCACTCGACGCAATCAGTTTCGCCGGATCGCCGCCACGCCGCGGAGACACTACGGCCGGTATCGGATGACCGGTTACCTTGCGGGCAGTTTCAATTACCTCTTTTACAGTAAACCCAACTCCGTTCCCCAGATTAAAGACATTACTTTCTTTGCCCTCTAAAAGATATTGCATCGCTAAAATATGTGCCTGCGCTAAGTCAGTAACATGGATATAATCACGTACACAGGTTCCGTCTTTCGTATCATAGTCATCTCCATAAATGCTAATCGATTCTCTCTGGCCATTTGGCACTTGCAAAATCAGAGGAATCAAATGTGTTTCCGGATGATGCGCCTCCCCGATATGACCATTGACATGCGCGCCGCACGCATTAAAATAACGAAGCGCAACATAACGCAGACCATGCGCCACGCCAGTCCATTTCATCATTTTTTCCATGGAAAGCTTCGTTTCCCCATAAGGATTCGTAGGCTCTGTTCTGTCGGACTCCAAAATTGGAATACTCTCCGGCTCTCCATATGTTGCAGCCGTTGAAGAAAAGACAATTTTATCAACGCCATGGGCTACCATACTTTCCAACAACACCTTTGTTCCATATAAATTATTATCATAGTATTTCAGAGGATTGACCATGCTCTCTCCTACCAGAGAATTCGCTGCAAAATGAATCACGCCGTCTATTTTTTCCTGATTCAAAACGTTATCCATAAACTCCCGGCTGCGAATATCTCCCTGATAAAATGATGCTTTCGGATGGACTGCTTCTATATGTCCGGTTTCCAGATTGTCAACGATAACCACTTCAGCTCCTGTATCAATCAATTCACTTACTGTATGCGAGCCAATATAACCAGCTCCCCCAAGAACCAATATTTTCATAGATAACCTCTTTCCTGCGCTGCCTATTTTTAAATTGCCGCAATTGTTTGTAGCGCAGCGTTGCTACAGACTCTTCTTTTTATAATTCACATGGTCCGGAACCAATCTCTACCACATAGAAATCAGCCGCATATCCTATGGCAGCCTCATACGCTTTGCCCACGCTTTCAATAAAGGTATCTACGGCTTCGTCTTTTACAATGCTCACAGTACATCCGCCAAAGCCTGCACCTGTCATGCGCGATCCAATTACGCCATCTACCTTCCATGCCTCTTCTACCAATGTATCTAACTCTTCTCCCGTTACTTCATAATCATCCCTCAAAGAAATATGCGATTCATTCATCAGTTTTCCAAACAGTTCAATATTATTCTTTTTCAACGCCTCAACTGCCTTTATCGTACGCTGGTTCTCATATACCGCATGTTTTGCCCGTTTCCGACAATCCTCGTCCTTAATCGCCATCTTAACCGTCTCAAATTGTTCTTCTGTCAAATCGCCAAGCGTGCGGATGCCCATACCTGCCTGAATCTCCGACAATGCCGTTTCGCATTCTCCACGGCGCTCATTGTATTTTGAGTTCCCTAATCCACGCTTCTTATTGCTGCAGGAAATGACAATCTTTGCGTCTTTTAACCGAATTGGCGCATACTCGTAAGATAAATCCGCCGTATCCAGAAAAATA
Source organism: uncultured Lachnospiraceae bacterium (assembly GCA_947630925.1). Taxonomy (GTDB): domain Bacteria; phylum Bacillota; class Clostridia; order Lachnospirales; family Lachnospiraceae; genus Butyribacter. The sequence goes on along the minus strand of CANRJM010000024.1, from coordinate 5,384 downwards.
GCATGATCTTTTTTCCCCATTGCAATCGCAAACTGATCCATAATGCCGCAATTAACGCCATTGAAATTATTTTCTGAAAACTGCCCTATCAGCGCAAGATCCTGATTAGAAACTTTTAAGCCAAAAAGCTCGCTCAATATGTACCCGGTTACAATTTCTACAGATGCAGAAGAAGACAAGCCTGAACCATTTGGTATATTCCCATTCAAAAGGATATCAAGACCACATGGAATCTTATAGCCGCGCTCGCCAAACGCCCACATGACGCCTTTCGGATAATTGGTCCAGCCGGCCTCACGCCTTGGCTTCAAATCATCCAAAGATGACTCAATCACTCCAAGATGCTCAAAGTTCATTGAAAAGAAGCGAAGCTTTCTATCTTCTCGTTTCCTCGCCACCGCATAAGTCCCAATTGTCAGCGCGCACGGAAACACATGACCGCCATTGTAATCTGTATGCTCGCCAATCAGATTGACGCGCCCCGGCGCAAAAAACGCCCTCGCACCCGGTTTATCTCCATATACCTCTTTAAATTTCTCTAATATTTTCTTTTTCATTTCTGTCATGACGTCCTCTTTTCTGCAAATAATGCACTGACTGTCGTGCATGTCATAACATGCAGCAATACAAACAATGATTTTTATAATATACCATATTATATTTTACATGATTTTGTATGAGATTTCAAGAGATAAGGGGCTTGAGTTTCCGAATTGAGTTTCCGAATATGTCCGCTTCTATCCTATTCACATGCATATGACAAAATATCCGCCAAATCTGTACCAGTTTAAATTATATGAATACATGAAATCTATATTTAAAGAACAAGTTTTACTATTAAATATGAAACAGACGGTGTGGAAACATAAAAAGATCATTTGCAGGCTGCAAACCCGCAATATATAACTGAAAATATCCTTAAAGCAAGAGTCTACTGCTGAAACGTCAAACGAAAAACATCTCACGGATGTAACAACATGCCATTATGCATTTTTCCCATCAATTTATTTTCCCTTCATCTATGAAATAGTCCAACAACGCCCGGCATCCTTCCGATACGTCCCGATATGTCGCATCAAAATCTCCGCTGTACCACGGATCCGCAATATCTCTGGGATGTTCTGTAAAGTCCAACAACAGAGATAATTTATTTTCCGGGTCCCTCCCAAAAATCCGCATCATATTTCGATAATTCCATTGATCCATTCCAATAATGTAATCATAATTTTCATAATCTTTGCGACGCACCTGTTTGGCGCGATGCGGCTGCATGGGAATCCCTTCCTCCCGCAGCTTTGCTACTGTTCCATAATGCGGGGGATTGCCAAGCTCTTCCGTACTGGTCGCCATAGAGTCAATCAAAAAGCCGTCGCTATAGCCGGAACGATTGACCATGTCCTGCATAACAAATTGAGCCATTGTGCTGCGGCAGATGTTGCCGTGGCAGATGAAAAGTATTTTTATCATAGTTATTATATCCCTTCGTAAGCCTGTAAGCCTTGATTTTTCAAGGGGTTTGGCGTTTTACTCTGATTTTGGTTTTTGCCTTGGTTTCATGTAAATCTTTATCAATCTATGCGAATTTACAAGTGTGATGCTTGTCTCATTGTTGACATTGCATTTTTATGTGAATGTAACGGCAGCGAGAAACATCGTTTCGAGCTACCATTTGCCACATTTCCATTGTACCATATCAGGGCTGGTTTTTCATACTATCTTTGACAAAAATTTAGGAATGTGTTATTTTTCTCAAAACGCCTGCCGGAGCGGACAAAATTCGACATTAAAAAGGTGTATTGCATTGAAGTTTTATTCTTCATTGCAATACACCTTGATATGTGTAATATGCTGCTTCCTTTAACAATTTTCCCTACCAAATATTTATAAGATTCTTCTCCGTTTTTATTATATATCATTCTTTAAATCTATAGTTTTTTAATATAGCATCCAAACAATATTTTACATCATTGTATCGTCCCTAAGTACCTCTGCCAGACTGATCTTTCGTACATTCCGCCATGCCAGATAATACGCCAGCGCCACGGAAGCCAGGATTGCCAGCATAAACAATAAAATCGGAACATACGGCGCTTCCTTCAAAAATAAGCTGCCCTCCATATAACTTGTCTGCAACATGAATCCCACTGCAGCAATGACAATCGGAAGACTGATTAAGATTGGGCGCCCGGCAATCACAAGCGCTTCTGTGCAGAACATCTTTTTCAGTTCTTTCGGCGTCAGCCCTACCGACATATATCTGGCAAATTCCCTTCTCCTTTGACGCACAAATCCCAACGTGTTGGAAAACACATTGCCAATGCCGATAATCGCAAGCAAAATGCAAAAACCTCCGAAAACAGCCATCATTCCCTGTATCTGTCTGTTATTTGTTTCATATTTCTGAATGCGGTTTTCCTGTTCTATGGCATATTTCCCATCGACAAGCCGCATGATTTCATCCTGTATCGTATTTAATTCTTCCAGTGTCGCGCCGTCTTTTCCACGGACACAGATGTAACTGTCTTCCTCAGCTCCCCCCGATTTGTCCCTTGATTTCTTTCCATAAGGACACAGGGATAAAATGCACCAGCTCATAATAGTCAAGCTTTGCATATTCCTCCCTCAACACAGGAACCTCCTGCGTATAAGCCAAGACAGGAACCTCCGCCGTCATCTCCTCACTGCCGGACTTCCTTAAAACACTCACTGCATTTTCGCCGACGCCAGGCGTCTCTATATAAGGCATGAAAACAGGATGCCTGAAATCAGGGTTTGTCACATCACGGATCTGATTTAAGATCACCGTTCCGTTAAGCTGCGGCGTAATGCCAATCTGTTCACAATAAGCGGTAAAACTCTGATCATCCATAATAACAATCGGCGCATTTACAAGCCATCCTCCATCCACCTGTGACACATCGTTTGCAGGCGTCCCGGAAAACCCGCCAAAAGACTTCATATCTTCACTCATTTCTTCTTCGGCGATCATTCTTTTTGCAGAAGCCTTCTGATAAACAATGACGCTTTTTATCCCGTCAAGTGCCTGTACAGCCGTCGTTTCCGCAAAATCGCCCACATCGGTATCTTTCACGGTAGCCATGATGTCCCATACGTCCTGATAACGCTCGAAATAAGTTTCCCTTGTGCTGATCTGGGAAAGTGTGAAGAAACACTGCATAAGCGCAAATGCGAGGAATGAAAATATAAGCGACAGGGATGCTGTCCTCAGTGCTTTCTTTTGTGCTTTCAGTGCGTTGCCAGCCAATTCTCCTTCTATTCCGAACAATAAAGAGAGTAAATGAGAGCTTTTTTTGCGCTTTAATTGTAATTCGCCAGTATTCTTTATCGCTTCGAGAGGCGTCAGCCTGCTTAACTTTCTGGCTGGAAGCCATACGGAAATCCATATCGTCAAGATTGTTACAAACAATGTTAGCACCAGTACCAATGGGTGATAGCCAAAGGATGCCTCCTGCCGTCCAGGGACATCGCTGCCCAACATTGTATTGCTCAAATTTATCAGCCCTGCGCTTCCTGCAATACCTAGCAAATTACCTGTTATGAGCGGTCCCGCACAGAGGACAGCCGCTTCCTGAAAAAGACAAGTTCGGATTTGTTTTGGCGTAGCTCCAATACTGGAAAAAATGCCAAACTGATGAATCCTTGCATTCATAGTTACCGCAAAAGAATTATGGATAATGATAATCAGCGAGAAAGATGCTGCAAGCGTAATCAGAATAAACAGCGGGAACAAAAGCCTTGGGGCAGTATCGCCGGAATTGCGGATCAGATACATGGCAAGAAGCTCATAATTATAAACGATTTTTTCCTGCCCAATGCCGAGCTGTTCTGCAATATGGGGCGTATCTGAAAAAACAGCTTTCTTATCGCTAAAATAAATATCTATCGTCGGTTCTGTTCCTTCTCCTTTCTCGTTTACCACAGCATTCTCTACATTAGCAAAATTCTTGATTGTTTCCAAATCCTCTGAACTGAATTCACCAATGATACGGCTGTGCCAGCCACCCTTATCTAATTCAATCCGTTCCACCTCATATTTCCAGGCGTTATAGAATAATCCGCACAGCAGAGATAAGAACAGGGCAGAAATAAACGCCGCAATCATAACGGATAAACCGGCTGTGCGGTTGTTTTTAATATAACTTGATGAATAATCTTTCCACATTTCCACTACCTCCGCCGTTCATCACTGATGATATGCCCATCCTCAACTGTAACAATGCGCTCTGCCTCCATAGCAACCTTTTCATCATGGGTAATCAACAGAATGGTCTGCTCCAGATTGCGGTTGGAAAGCTTCAGCATATCAACAACTTCTTTAGAATTCTTCTGGTCTAAATTTCCGGTTGGCTCGTCCGCCAGAAGCAAAGCAGGACGGTAAATCAGAGAACGTGCGATTGCAACTCTCTGCTGTTCGCCTCCAGAGAGCTGATTTGGCAATGCCTCAAGCTTGTCGGCAATTCCAAGAGTTCCTACAATCTTATCAAAGTATTCTTTATTGGGCTTTTTCTTATCAAGAGCAAGCGGCATTAAAATGTTTTTCCTCGCTGTGAGAGTGGGAATCAAATTATAAAACTGATAAACCATTCCCACTTTCCTGCGCCGAAAGATTGCCGCCTGCGTCTGATTCAACTTGGAAAGGTCGGTTCCATCTATGATGACCTTCCCATCTGTAGGCTTGTCCACACTTCCAAGAATATGCAACAGCGTAGACTTGCCTGAACCGGAAGCTCCAAGAATTGCTACAAATTCTCCCTTACTCACAGACAGATCAATCCCATCAAGCGCTGCTACCTGATTGCCTCCAGAGCCATATACTTTCCTGATTCCTTCACACTTTAAGATTTCCATTTCAATGTTCTCCTTTTTCTTGTTCGCTTGTCTTTCGACATTGTGCCGCCTATTCATGACAATAGAAAACCCGCAGAGCGTGTTTTCTATTGTTGAGTAACGAATCCTCACTGCCTTTACAATTACAGTATATCAAATGAAAATTACAACTCAGTGACAGTAGAAGCGAATTTCAAGAAAAGCTCCTGCTCCGGACTTGTTTTTTGCCCGTATCGTCCCGTTCTGGCGCTCTATGATCTCTTTTGCCAAAGCAAGTCCGATTCCGATACCGCCCGCTCTTGCATTTTTCCCCCGATAAAACCGTTCAAAGACGTGCGGCATATCTTCTTTTGCAAATCCTTCTCCCTCATCCCAGATCAGGATTTCCGTGTATAATGGATTCTGAGCATAGGAACAATGAACCGTTCCCCCTTCATTATGTTCCATACAGTTTTTCATCAGGTTCATGAGTGCTTCCATTGTCCAGTCCATATCCGCTGAAATGAACATTTCCCCCTGTTCTGGTATCTCAATGG
>CANRJM010000023.1 GCA_947630925.1 uncultured Lachnospiraceae bacterium | reverse complement strand
TTATCCGTATTTCCGAGCCTTATATGTGATTTCTGTCCGTCGGACCAAGAGTTTGCTTACAGCTTCCTTCAGATTCCACCTCACGATGGACACCCTTGCTGTTCAGCTATACACTTCCTCGTTGCCTAGGCGTGTTCGGGACTTTCACCCGTTAGAGCGCGCCCATGGCGCGCAAACCAAAAAGCAGCTCCCAAAAGCTGCCTGTCTCCTATACGGATTATGATATGACTACTTTTACGATCAACGGAATGCGTCTTGCAAAAGTAGTCGGACATTACTGCCATGTAGCAATGTTAGATTATGATATTGTGGAGCGCTTTGCCCTGCAATACGACATTTCAGAAAATCCATATGGCTGCATTGCAATCTTCTGGCGGCCTTTAACGGAAAAATCTGCCGAAATCTATACAAAAAATATGGTCATTCATACCCAGTTTGATTTTAATCGATTCGCTTTTTATGATGAAACCATCTATGAGAAAGCATTCCGCCATAAACTGGTACAGATGATAAAAGATAACAATATCAAATCCTAACGCTCCAGCGTAAACAGGGTTCCGACCTCTTTGCCGTCAAACAGGTCGTATAGCCTTTTAGGGCGTTTTCCGTTCATCAATACAACATCAATCCCTGCTTCATAGGCGAGTTCCACTGCCTTCAGCTTAGTAACCATACCTCCGGTTCCAAATCTGGAACCGGAGTCTCCTGCCAAATGACGGATTTCCTCTGTAATTTCATGCACCATCGGAATCAAATTGGCATTTTTATTCTCCCTTGGATCCGAATCATACAGGCCGTCAATATCAGACATGATAATCAGCAAATCCGCATGCGCTATTGTTGCAACAATAGCAGCAAGTGAATCATTTTCCCCTACTTCTAATTCCAGCTCGTCGATAGCAACCGTATCATTTTCATTAACGACAGGAAGTACTCCCAGACCTAACAACCGCTCCAATGCATTTTCCACATTTTTCCTGCGGTCTTCCAACAGAATGTATTTTGTCAAAAGGACCTGCGCTACCGAAATGCTGTATTCTCCAAATAATTTATCATATAGATACATCAATTCACACTGACCAACTGCAGCGCATGCCTGCTTCCCCGGAGTATCTTTGGGACGGTTTAAGATTCCAAGTTTTCCCATTCCAAGGCCAATCGCCCCGCTGGATACCAGAATAACTTCATGTCCCGAATTATAAATATCTGCCAATGTCTTTACTAACTGCTCTACTCTTCTGATATTTAACTTTCCCGTTTTATGCGTCAGCGTTGAAGTGCCTAATTTGACTACAACACGTTTCCTCTCACTTATCCTTCTCACTTTTTCCTCATTTCTGCAAAGCGGATTTGTTCCTCTTTGCTTAGCCGTCTCATTGTTCTATACCGTTCCCGTTTTGCCCGGATTGGTTTAGCAGTTTTCCTCTCTCATTGACAACTGAAGTTCCTTCAGGTATTTTGTATCAATTTTGGGTGTGGAACGTTCCTGCAGCGTTTCATATACTTTTGGAACCATGATACTTTGATATGCAGGACGAATGATCTTATCAACATTAATCAGTTCTTCCATTCTATGCGCACTCCAACCGACAATACGTGCCATTGCAAAGATTGGAGTAAATAATTCGATTGGGATCCCCAACATCGTATATACAAATCCGCTGTAAAAATCTACATTTGCGCTAACGCCTTTATAAATCGCGCATTCCTCGCCAATGACCTCCGGAGCAATCCGCTCAATCATAGAATACAATTCAAATTCTTTCTTTTGATGCTTCTCATTTGCCAGAAGTTCTACAAACCGCTTAAATGCAACGGCTCTTGGATCAGAAATGGAATATACCGCATGCCCCATTCCATAAATCAGGCCGCGTTTATCAAACGCCTCCCTGCGAACCAGTTTCCTAAGGTATTCTCTTACCTGTTCTTCATCCTCAATATCACTGACATGTTCCTTGAGATCTTGAATCATCTCAACAACTTTAATATTAGCCCCTCCATGCTTCGGTCCTTTCAGAGAAGACAACGCTGCGGCGATGACGGAATAGGTATCCGAACCGGCAGAAGTAACAACACGCGTTGTAAATGTTGAATTGTTTCCCCCGCCATGCTCCATATGCAGTACCAGCGCCAAATCCAAGACTTTTGCTTCCACATCTGTGTATTCTTTATCCGGACGAAGCATCCTCAATATATTTTCTGCAGCCGAAAGATGATCATCCGGACGATGGATATAAAAGCTCTCGTTACATTCATAATGATTATATGCATGATAACCGTACACCGCAAGCATAGGGAATACAGCAATCAGCATCAGGCTTTGCTCCAATACATTTTCCAGCGTATTGTTTGTAACTTTATCATCATAAGACGCCAATGTCAGAACACTCTTTGTCAAAGAATTCATGATATCCTTACTTGGAGCTTTCATAATGACATCCCGAACAAAATTCGTTGGAAGACGCCTGTTCCTTGCCAATATATCGGAAAATTCCTTGAGCTGATCCTTGGACGGCAGTTCGCCGAACAATAGCAGATATGCCGTTTCCTCAAATCCAAATCTCTTATCCTTACGGAACCCTGCTGTCAAATCAAAAATATTATATCCGCGATAAAATAATTGTCCCTCACAGGGAATCACGCGGCCATCCTTTGTCTCACTCGCCTTAATCAGCGAGATATTGGTAATGCCCGATAATACGCCTTTTCCGTTTTTGTCTCTTAGTCCACGTTTTACCCCGTATTTTTCAAATAATTCAGTATCAATCTGATTGTTTTTCACACAGATTTTGCTAAATCTCCTGGCATATTCCGCCATCATTTTATTAAAATTTGCACTCATTAAATTACCTCCTGTCTCTGCATGCCAATAACGCTATTTTATTTCATCATACCTGCGATGTTTTCACTGACCCGTATCGCTATTTGTTTTAGTACTTCTATCTGCTCTGCCGTAATGCCCTGAAAAATCTGCCGCATCATATCTTGCTTCCGCTTCAGGGCTGCATCGACTACCGGAAGCGCTTCTTCTTTCACCTGTAAATGAATATATCTGCGATCCTCCTGCATATGTTTTCTTTCAAGAAAACCCTTTTCAATCAGCTTATCCACAGACTTAGATACATAGCTCTTCGCCATATAACGCATTTTAACAATATCTTTTGCAGTATCTAAACTTTCATGCTCACATAAGAACAACAACACTCGAATATCTACAATACTTAAATCATACCGCTCCAATAAATCTTCATAACAGAATTCCTGCAATTTTTTGTATTGCTGCCCACTGAAAAGCAACTCAAGTTTGTCATCCAATCTATCACACCCTTTCCATATAGTATATTTTGAAACCGTTCATTTTAGAACTATTATACTGCCATCTTTTCTTTCTGTCAAATGGCCATAAAAAATGCCTTTCAAAATATCTTTGGAAAGTTTCTTTATCATACTGATTTTTTTTGCATATATATGTGTATTATCACATTTTACTAAAATGGTGTGAAGAAAGGATGAACGCCATGTTTTCTGAACGGGAATTTCATTCTGTAATAAAACAGATCGTCGAAAATGATACAGGGGAAGAACTTTTTTATAGAAAAGACGGGCAGCCTGTGCCGAATCGTAATACCATTATCCAAATCATCCTTGGATTTCGCCAGATAATATTTCCGGGATATTTTGATGAAAAAAACGCAGAGTATGCATCTTCTGAAATTCTTTTGAAGCAGGAGCTGATCCGGCTGTATAACAATCTGGAATCGCAGATTCTCGCCGCTTTGATACAACAGGAAAAAAGCAGTGCAGATCTTTTATATCTGACACAAAAAACAGAACAAATCTGCACCGATTTTTTCTCCTCGTTTCCCAATATCCGGGAACTGCTGTTAAAAGATGTGCAGGCGGCTTATGATGGAGATCCTGCGGCACATTCAAAAGAAGAAATCATTTTCTGCTATCCGGGACTTTTTACTATATTAGTCTACCGTATTGCGCATGAACTATACCGTCTGCAGGTTCCGTTCCTTCCGCGTATTATGTCGGAATATGCACACAGCCATACCGGAATCGATATCCATCCGGGCGCTGTTATTGGAGAATACTTTTTCATCGACCATGGCACCGGTGTTGTCATCGGAGAAACGACAACGATAGGAAATCATGTAAAAATTTACCAGGGTGTTACGCTTGGCGCGCTTTCTACCAGAAGTGGCCAGCTTCTGCGGAATGTAAAACGGCATCCTGATATCGAAGATTATGTTACCATTTACTCCAATGCGACTATCCTGGGCGGGAAAACAGTGATTGGAAAAGGCGCTGTTATCGGCGGTAATGCCTTTATCACAGAGTCCATAGCCGCCGGTTCCCGCGTCAGCGCCGCAAAGCAGGAACTCAGCATTATGGAGAAAGGAGCAAACGATACTATATTTGACTAATATTTACTATACGTATTATCCTCCAGAGAAATAATCTGTTCATTTTCCACTTCATTTGTCATACCGGTAAAATCAGATGCATCCGGTATCTGGCCCGCCGCCTGTCCAAACAAATCCTGTGGAAAGCTATTGGAAGCAAATTGCTCCTGAGCCGTGTAATCCTCATATTCATCATCCGACAACGGCAGTCCTTCCGTTTCATTAAAATTCTGCTGTTGTGATAAAGCGCGAAGCTTATATCTTCCCACCTGGGTTTCCAGATTTCTCGCCTGGTCAGAAAGCTGTTCGCTTGCTGCGGCACACTCCTCACTTGTCGCTGAGTTGGTCTGAACCACCTGAGATAACTGGCTTACGGCCTGCTCAATCTGTTTTAAAGCGAGCGCCTGAGCATTTGACGCTTCTGCAATCTCCTGAATCAGGATAACCGTATTCTCTACATCGCTTACAATGTCTGTTAAACGTGCAGAAGTTTTGGAAGCCAACTCTGTCCCATTTTTTACCTTCTGCATGGAATCGTCAAGCATACTTGCCGTTTCATTTGCCGCTTCCGCACACTTCTCCGCCAGACTTCTGACTTCCTCAGCTACCACGGCAAAGCCTTTTCCATGTTCTCCTGCGCGCGCAGCTTCCACAGCGGCATTCAACGCCAGGATATTTGTCTGGAAAGCAATGTCATCAATCGTTTTCATAATCTTGGATATATTTTCAGACGCCATATGGATTTCCTTCATCGCTTCCACCATATTTGACATCTGTATCTGTCCCTCTTTTGCATTTTCACTCGTCCCCTGTATCAATTCATTTGCCTTGCTCGCATTTTCCGCATTATATCCTGTCTTCACGGTAATATCATTGATAGAGGCCGTAACCTGCTCCAATGCGCTTGCCTGCTGCGTAGAACCCTGCGCCAGAGACTGGCTCGCAGAAGCCACCTGAGCCGAACCGGTATTTACCTGACTTGCTGATGTCCGGATGTTGGTAAGCGTTTTATTATTTTCATCAACCAAATACTTAAATGCCACTCCGAGCACATCCGCATCTGATTCCGGCTTGACAACCATGGACAGATCTCCATTGGAAATATCCCTCGCTATTTGGGCAGCTCTCCTATTCTTGGTTAAAAGCATAGAAAGCGCATCTGCAAGTTCTCCAATCTCATCATCTTCTTTTTTCTGAATTTCTACCGTGAGGTCTCCGGTTGATATTTTCCTAACGGCATCGACTAAATTCTTAAGCGGTCTGCAAATGGAATATACAACTACTACAGCAATGGTAACAATAATCATTACCAATAATACGGTAAAGCCAACGGAAACCCAAAAAGCTTTTTTACGATACTGGTATGCATCGCCAATATTCTTTTCTGCCAAATCTCCACATTCTTCAATAAGACGATTGATTTTTTCATTTCCCTCATTGATACTGACTGAAAATGCACTGTTATAGATTTCCTGCGCCTGCTGTATCTGCCCTGACTGAACCAGCCCTATAATCTTCTGCACTTCTTCCCGTTCGTTTGCCATCAACTCTTCCAGGGCTTCGATATCATCTTTCAAACTGCTGTCTGAAACATGTGACAGAAGAGATTCCACATATGAGCTAATGTTTTCTGAAGTCTCTGTCAAATCCTTCTGAATTGCAGCAGCCTCCTCCTGCGTCTTCTTTTTCCCATCCGTAAGCTGCATCACGCCGTTCTGCGCTTTCAGGTATTCTGCCTTCATCTCTGCTATTTCAATCTGTGTATCTTTATACTCATCAATGACATTTTCATATTCATTCGAAATATCTTCCATTGATTTCATTTGATAGATACTTAATAATACGACAAACAGCAATATGCCAATAAAAGCAACATCCAATTTTGTTCTTATTTTTTTATTTTTTAACATAATCACTCAACCTCGTTTTCTGTATTGCTCATTTGTTCTAAATCAGTTTCCTCTATGTCATGAATCAGCTTATCCGGATCTAACAAAAGTTTTACTGCGCCATCAACTCTTCCAATTCCAAAAACATATTTTCTTGACTGCATCTTCAAGCTGCTGACACTTGGCGGAGGCAAAATATCTTTTTTGGCGATATCTGCCACTCCTTCAATCCCATCGACAATCAAGCCAATGACAATGTCCTTTACCTGAACGACAATCACGCTTGTTCTGTCATTATATTCTAACGGTTCCTGGCCAAAACGAATCCTAACATCAATGACTGGAATGATCTTTCCACGCAGATTAACCAATCCCATAATATAATCGTCCGTCTCCGGTACGCTCGTATACTGCTGCAATCCAATGATCTCTCTTACGCTGGCCAGAGAAATGCCATATATTTCATTACAGCATTGAAACGTCATAAACTGTTCTTTTTCATCCTGCTCGTTTACAATTTTCTTTTCTTCCATTTCAGCCTCCTGTTTTCCTATTTATTCGGTAACCAGACCGGCAATATCCAGAATCAAACTGATGCTTCCGTCGCCAAGCTGTGTACAACCGGAAATACCGCGAACTTTCTTAATATAATTCGGCATCGGCTTTACCACGATTTCCTGTTCTCCTATTAGTTCGTCTACAAATATTGCAATTTTTCTATCCTCATGACTTAATATAATCACAATCCCGTCTTCCATCTTATCCTTACCATGTTCCAAATGATAAAAACGGTTCAGCCGAATTAACGGATAACAATTTTCCCGGATCATGACATACTCTTCTCCATCCGGCTCTACAATTACCTGCTGTTCATCAATACGGATAAATTCCGTAACGCTGTTAGTCGCCGCAACAAAGTTCGTGCCGGATACAGAAAAAATCATACCATCTATGATCGCTAACGTAAGCGGTATCTTCATAGTCATAATGGAGCCTTTGCCCTCTTCGCTCTCAATATCCAATATACCGCCAACCTCCTGAATATTCTTTACTACGACGTCCATTCCGACGCCTCTTCCGGAATACTCTGTAACCTGCTTCTTGGTAGAAAATCCCGGCAATGTAATAAAGTTATAGACCTCTTTGTCTGTGAAATCTTTCTCTGAACGGTTGCCCAGAAGACCGTTCGATTTTGCCTTGGCTAAGATTTCCTCCCGTTTCAGGCCTTTTCCATTATCCGATACGCTAATCCAAACCTGTCCGCTTTCATTCTTCGCTTCCAATATGATTTTTCCTTTTTCTGTTTTGCCAAGTTCCATACGCTTTTCATTGCTCTCAATCCCGTGATCTACGGAATTACGGATTAAATGCATCAAAGGATCGGAAATATGCTCGATAATATTCTTATCTACCTCCGTATCTTCGCCGACAACCTCCAGCTCGATATCTTTTCCCAGTTTCTTTGACGTATCATATACAATGCGGTTCATCTTCTGGAAAGTATTTTTAAGCGGCATCATACGCATCGCCATAATCGCATCCTGAAGCTCGGAAGTGATTTTGGAAAGCTGTGATGCCGATTTTTGAAAATTGGTCAAATCCAACCCCGGTACCTGCAAATCCGGATTCTGCAAAACGACTGCCTGTGCAATGACCAGTTCTCCTATCAAATCCATTAAAAGATCCATTTTTTTAATATTCACGCTGATAAAACTCTGCGTTTCGCCTTTTTTGACCGCTGTTCTCTTCCCCGGCGATTTTGGTGCTTTTTTTCTCCCCGTATCTTTTTCACTTTTTGCTTTTTGGGCAAAAGTATCCTTTTCTTCCTCCGTCAGAACAATTGTCTCCGGCTTCTGTTCGTCAATCAAAACGGTCGGCTGCTCTATCGGTTCCATCAGGATCTCTCCCGCGGAGGAAATCGGAGCCTCAGCATCGGTACAAAAGTCAATAAATTCCTCACTCGTACATTCGTTAATTTCTACCTGTTCAATACTGGCGCTGGAATTAACCAGCTCCATAATTTCATCAGCGGCAGCCGTCGTCTGCAATGCGATTTTAAAGCCAAATTCCAAAACTACATTCGCACTTTCCGGATTGGAAATAATATCTGCCGGCGTAAATAAAATATCCTCCGCAATCCCCTTTAAGGCATTGACTGCAATATACGCTTTGATATTAGCCATATCCGTATTTTTACTATATGTAATGTCAATCAGGTAGAACATACTTCTTTCAGAAGCAACCGGCGCTATATAAAAATGCGGTTTTTCTGCCGGTACGGATACCGGCGCTGCCTGCGTCCCTTTATCCCCCGCATGCGCGCCTGCCGGATTCCCCTGGATTTTTCCCAGATATGCATCCAGTTGTTCTATCAAATCGTCTGCATTTCCATCGGACTCCATTCCATTTTTGATTTTCTCTAATTCGCCGCTGATAAAATCAGATACCTCAAAAATATAGTCTAACAGCTCCGCATGCGGAATATTCTCCGGCTGGTTTTCCCGAATATAATAAAATACATCCTCCAGTTTGTGAGACAATGTAGTAATGTTCTGATACATCATTACCGCAGAAGCCCCTTTAATTGTATGCATTATACGAAAGATCTCATTCACATGGTCATCATCAAATTCTCCATTATCCTTGCTGTCAAGACAAATATTTTCGAGATTTTCAAGTCCCTGCTCCGTTTCGAAAATAAACATGTCAAGCATGCCTTCCGTAATCATATCGTCTCCCATAGTGTCTCCCTTCTATTATGTATTAACTTAGGAAATCAAATCCAGCTTCCGTAATACACTCTCGAATTTTACCTGATCAATTGGCTTGCCCGCATACGCAACGCATCCCAGATCAAATGCTTTATTTACGTTTGCGCCCTCATTTAAAGCAGTTGTCATAATAATCTTTGAGCATTCCTCCTCAGGAATCCCTCTGTCTTTTTCTATGTCACGAATGGCCTTTAACGCCTGATAACCGTCTAACGTCGGCATCATAATATCCAAACACACCAAATCATATGGCATATCTGCATCCATTGCCATTAAAAAGGCGTCCACCGCCTCCATGCCGTCTACCGTGACATCACACTCGCCGTATTTTGATAAAAACTTGAGCATGAACTTTCTACTGGCAAAATCATCCTCTGCAATTAAAATTCTCATAATGTTTCCTCCATTCTTCAATCGTTGCTTTATATTTTACAAAATATTATTACGAATCAGGGCATCGTATTAAACATATTGTATACCTTACTCGCAATATTTTCCAACGAAACTTGTTGGGCAACTGCTCCAATATCAAACGCTACCTTGGGCATGCCATATACTACGCAGCTTTTTTCATCCTGTCCAATCGTTTTTGCCCCTGCCCTGCGCATTGCCAACAAACCGGCGGCTCCATCAGAACCCATGCCTGTCATAATAACGCCAACCGCATCGCTTGCCGCCGCCCTCGCTACGGACTGAAACAATACGTCTACCGAAGGACAATGTCCGCTTACTTTTGCGCCTTCTTTTACCTCAACCCTGTAAAGCCCAGCGCTTCTTGTCAAACGCATCTGCCTGTTCCCCGGAGCGATCAGGATCTTCCCCTGCTCCACCAGATCCCCGTTTTCCGCTTCTTTCACTGTAACTTTATTCTGCTTATCTAAACGCTCTGCATACATTCTGGTAAAGCCCGGCGGCATATGCTGCACAATCACTGTTCCGGGAATATCGGTATCAAACTTGGATATTACAGCAGACAAAGCCTCTGTTCCGCCGGTCGATGCTCCCATTGCCAGTATTTTATTTCCATAGTTTCTTCCATGGACTATTTTTGCTCCTTCCTGCCGGGAAGTCCTTATGTTGGCGGCAGCCGCAATTTTAATCTTCACGATCAGTTCTTCTTTTGCCCATGCAGCAAGATGTTCTGCATTTTCACTGACCGGTTTGTTCACAAAATCAACTGCCCCGGCGTTCATGGCATCAAAAACCGATTCATTTAAAGAGCTGAGCATAACAGTCGGTATCGGATACTGCGGCATCAGCTTCCGCAAAAAATCAATGCCGTTCATTCTTGGCATCTCAACATCAAGCGTCATAACATCCGGCTTGAAACGAAGAATCATATCTCTTGCCTGAAAAGGATCTGCCGCCATGGCAACCACTTCAATATCGCTGTCTTCATTCAAAGCATATGATATAATCTTTCGAAACAGCAACGAATCATCTACAACTAATACCTTTATTGGTTTCATTTAATCCCTTCTCTCATAATTTTCCTCATTTCTTCAAAGAGGCTTGATTTCCTCCCTGCTTGGATATCCCAAAACTTTTTCTTACACTTTTTTTCGATAAATGGACGGTCTTATGTACTGAAAATCAGCAGACGTTTTATCAATGCTCTCGGTCGTCCCTATAAAAAGATAGCCTCCATCCTCCATATGCTGATAAATTCGCTCCAATAGCTTTCTCTTTGTTTCTTCTTCAAAATATATCATGACATTCCTTAAAAAAACCACATGGAACAGACCTTTAAAAGGTATCATATCCATCAGATTGAACTGTCGGAATACAACCTGCTGCCTTAGCGACGGAACGACCTGATATTCATCAGCGTTGATAGGACGAAAGTATCGGCGTTTCCATTTGTCCGGCAAAGGATTGAGCTGCTCTCCCAGATAAATTCCACTCTTTGCCTTCTCCAGTACCCTGGCGGAAATATCTGTCGCCAAAAGCTGTGTGTCCCAACGATTATCCAGGCTAAAGAAATCATTTAATACCATTTCAATCGTATACGGTTCTTCTCCTGTAGAAGAAGCCGCAGACCAGATGCGGACATCCCTGTTTCTTTTTTCTTCTTTCGCCTTTACCCAGGGCAGCACCGTTTTCTGCAGATATTCAAAATGAAGAGATTCCCTCATAAAATAAGTATGATTTGTGGTAAGAACATCAATCAGGTTACCTGCCTCAGAACCGGTCGGATTTTGTTCTACCAATTGGATATATTCGCTGTATGTCCGATATCCCTCCCGTAGCAGATAATTTTCCAACCGCCCGCTGATCAACGTCCTCTTGTTGCTTAAATCAATCCCGTAACGCCCTCTGACATAATCTACAATGTGCAAAAATTCATGATCAGATAAGCGCATAATGTTTTTCCTCCTTCTTTTTCTCCATTGTCCCCCTGTTACATCCTGACAATGGAATGTTCTATGTGATGATCCTCCAACGTAAGCACAAGATACGTCGGGCGACGATCATACTGTCTTGGTCTTGAAATACTGCCGGGATTTAATATCCAAACGCCGGAAGCCTGTTCCTCTACCGGCATGTGCGTATGTCCGAACAATACCATACCTGCGCCATTTTCCCGCGCGATATCTGCCATCATATCGAATCCCATCTTACAGCCGTATCTGTGTCCATGTGTAATAAACACTTTTTCTTCCCCAATTTTGATCAGTTTCGCAGTCGGCAGAGCCTGATCAAAATCCCCATTGCCTCTGACCGCCTCTACAGGGCAATCCACAAGTCCCTGCAGCATTTCCAGAGTTTTATAACTGTCTCCTAAATGGATAAACAACTCTAAATCTCTTCCTCTCTCCCCAAAATAGGAGATTGCCTTATGAAGATTTTTATCATCACCATGCGAGTCGCTCACTACCAATATCTTTTTAGACATTTCAGAGTACCTCTTCCTCCTTTAGTTTCTCATACATCGCAAGCAAAGCTCTGCCGCGGTGGCTGATTTTATTTTTCTCTTCCGGAGAAAGTTCTGAAGTTGTGCATCCACGTTCCGGCAGATAGAAAATGGGGTCGTAACCAAATCCGTTTTCCCCTTTCTCTTCATAACCAATTTGTCCTTCTATCGTTCCTAACGTCGTAACGATATGACCATCCGGAAAGGCGCATGCCATTGCGCACACAAATCGCGCGCTTCTTTTTTCCTTTTCCACACCTTCCAGCAAAGAAATAATATGCTGATTTTTAATATGATAGGACGTGTTTTCTCCCATATACCGTGCAGAATAGATGCCCGGAGCCTTATCCAGATAATCTATTTCCAACCCGGAGTCGTCTGCCAAAACCATTTTTCCGGTCAGCTCACATATTTTTTTTGCCTTAATGACCGCATTTTCCTCAAATGTTTTTCCATCTTCAATAATTTCAACATCCTGCAGCTTCTCATCCTTCAACGAGGAAAAGAGGATATTTTCTCCTCCCAAAATCTGACGGATTTCCTCCATCTTTCCCTCATTACCGGTCGCCACAAGAATCTTCTTTTTCTGTCCTTTCATTTACTTTAACTCCTCCAAAGCCTTCAAAATACCGTTGCAGATTCCCTGTGCAATTTTCTGCTGCCCTTTCCCGTCCATAATATATCTCATATCATCCCGGTTCGTTATGTACCCAATCTCAACAATTGCCGCCGGCATCTTTGCATGATGCAGTAAATATAAATGATTCCGTTGAATAATCCCCCGTTTTTTTAACGGAACCTCTTTCCCTAAATTTTCAAACAGGATTTTTGCCAAATGCATATTCGCCAGGGTAAAGGGCTTTGATTTCCGGCTTGAATAGAGCACTTCAATTCCTTTGGAATCATGATCGCCGGCAACCGATGCATTGCAGTGAACGCTAACCAGCAAATCCGCCTTTACGCGTTTCGCAAAAACAAGACGTGATTTTTTGCTGACCAGCTTATCGGAAGTCCTGGTACAATACGCACGCACGCCATTCTGCCGTAACAGGCTGCGTAATCTAAGTGATGTACGGAGCGTATATTCCTTTTCCAAACATTTTCTGTCGGATGAAGAAGTTCCTTCATCCATTCCGCCATGACCGGCATCAATGACAATAATCTTTTTTTTGGATCGCTTCTCCTGTATCTCCGATTTCTCTGCGGCAAACTGCCCCATCTTCTGTCCGTCTGCAACACTCTCTTTTTCTTCCTGCAGTATCTTACTTTCCTGCTTTTGCTTTCCGGTGTCTGCCAATACCGTATTCCCTGTCTGCAGTCTTCCGGAAAGAAAAGCGCTGCAAACGATGGCCGCCAACAAAAGGATAACACTCTGAACCGCAAGATGACGCCACTCCATCAGCTCCATTTTTCTACCGTACCTTCCATGTGTAATCTGTTGTCCCATAATAAAAAGTATACAATAATCCTATTTTGAATGCAACTAAAATGACCTTTTTAAACAATTTTCTACAGATTCTTTCTGCCTGCCGCTTATGCGCCCTTTCACAAACCCAAAGTAAAAACTCTGCGTTTTCCAAGAAAAAAAAGAGATTTGAATTGAAAGGTTGCTCTAATCATTGTATACTGTAAGGGACAACAAATGCCTCACAGGTTATTTTCATGTCACAAAAAAGGAATCGCATCTGTGCGAAGAAAGAGGTTATCAATGATGAAAAAATTGGATTTAGCAGGTTCCTGGAACTTTGCAATGGACGCCTCAAAGGAGGGAATGGAAAAAAAGCAGTTTCTTTCCTTCCCGGAGGATAGGATTACGCTTCCCGGAACCATTTCCATGGCAAAAAAGGGAACTCCTTCTGACAACAGAGAAATCGGTTCTTTGACCGATCCCTATCTTTTTGAAGGATATGCATGGTATGTAAAAGAGATTACTTTAGACGAAACCGATCTGGAAAAAGAAATTTATCTCTATCTGGAAAGAACACGTCTGACAAAAATATGGATTGACGATACTTTTGCAGGAGAATTTGACAGTTTAAATACACCTCACAATTACTATCTGACAAAATTTATAAAACATAAAACATTCCGTCTGTCCATTCTGGTGTCCAATGTGGATTATCCAACACCGGGCGGCCATTTGACCTCTCCGGATACACAGACGAACTGGAACGGCATTATTGGAGAAATTGCGCTCCATATATTTGAGCCTGTCCACATAACAAATATAAAAACATATCCGGATATTGATACAAAATCCGTATCGGTTACCTTTGATACGGTCAATACCGGCACGCAGCCTGTAACACGCAACATTTCAGCCAAAGCCGTCTTGACAGATATAAGCGGGGATACTGATATTTCCGCACCGGAAGCTGTTTTCCCAATAGAGTTTCCGGCTGGCAGAGCAAGCGGTCGCTTTACTTATGCACTGGGCGAAAACGCCGCGCTGTGGAGCGAATATACACCGGTTATTTATCGGTTGGAACTTTCTCTTTCTGAGAGTAACGAGACTGCTGCAACAACATTTGGTCTGCGGAAGTTTTCTACGACAGAAACAGAATTTTTAATCAACGGTACCCGGACTTTTCTGCGTGGAAAACATGACGGACTGATTTTCCCAATGACCGGCGCAGTACCGACAACCGTTGACGAATGGATTCGCGTTATGAAAATTTCAAAATCCTACGGTATCAATCATTATCGTTTCCATACCTGCTGCCCACCGGAAGCAGCGTTTATTGCGGCGGATTATCTTGGTATTTATATGGAACCGCAGCTTCCTTTCTGGGGAACCTTAACGGCGCCGGGTGATGAATTCCATAATGAAGAGGAACAGCAGTATTTGATCAAGGAAGGATACCGCATGATGGATGCATTCGGCAACCATGCTTCCTACTGCATGATGTCTCTTGGCAATGAGCTTTGGGGAAGCAAAGAGCAGATGGCTAAAATTATTCGCGGCTACAAAAAAGTGGACAACCGTCATCTCTATACACAGGGCTCCAATAACTTCCAGCATACGCCGGTCATTTTGCCGGAGGATGATTTTTTTGTTGGCGTCCGCTTTAGTAAAAACCGCTTAATCCGCGGTTCCTATGGCATGTGCGATGCGCCTTTGGGACATATCCAGTGCGACGAACCATCGACGATACATAACTATGATGAAATGATTGATCCTGTGCATACAGAAGACACAAACACAAACGGAGAGGAAGAAATTGAAATCCAATACGGCACCGGCGTAAAGAAGGTAAAGGCAGCAAAGGGAGAAGGCGCATTGATCCCACATATTCCCGTAGTATCGCATGAAATCGGACAGTTTGCCGTATATCCGAACTTCCGTGAAATTGAAAAATATACCGGTGTTTTAAAAGCGCGGAATTTTGAAGTATTCCGTGAGCGTCTGGAGAAAAAAGGAATGCTTGACCAGGCAGACGATTTCTTCTATGCTTCCGGCAAATTATCGGTTCAATGCTATAAAGAAGAGCTGGAAGCGGCGGCGCGTACCAAATGCCTGGCGGGCTATCAGATTTTGGACATCCAGGATTTTTCCGGTCAGGGAACTGCTCTGGTGGGCATTCTGGACGCCTTTATGGACAATAAAGGTCATGTTACGCCGGAGGAATGGGCAGGTTACTGCTCCGACGGTATTTTACTGGCGCAATTTGACTCCTATATTCATACGAACGGGGAAACGTTCTCCTCTGCCATGGCAATCCGCTATTACAATCCGGAAAAACTGATTGGAAAAAATCTGCATTGGGAATTGACACGCAAGGACATTTCCGGCGACAAGGAGGCAGAACAGACTGCAAAGGAACCGGTACATTCCGGCAATATTGCCATTCCGGACGGTGCCTTTGGATTGGTTGCATTGGAAACGGTTTCTATTCCTCTTCCGGACGGAAATCAGCCTTATGTCTATACGCTGACGCTTACCGTACCCGGTACGAAGATGAAGAACAGCTATGAACTGTACAGCTATCCCGCTTCCAAAAGCAATTTGGATATTACAACCGTCTCCCATATCTGCCAAAACGGAACGCATCTTTTCCTGACGCAGGATTTTGACGAAGCGGAAGCTCTGCTGAAACAGGGCAAATGCGTTCTCTATCTTCCAAATGAAGTTGCGGAAAGCCTGGAAGGTTTCTACTGCACAGACTTCTGGTGTTATCCGATGTTTCGCGATATCTGCGAAGGGATGAAGAAACCGGTTGCCATAGGAACAATGGGACTGCTCATCCAAAAAGGACACCCTGCATTAAAAGATTTTCCGACCCATAAATATTCCACACCGCAGTGGTATCAAATCGTATCCAATAGCAATTGCGCTATTCTGGAAGACGCCACGGACCGGAACTATCGTCCAATTGTTCAGATGATTGATAACTTTGAAAGGAATCATAAACTGGGCATCCTTTTTGAGGGCAGGGCAGGAAACGGACGTTTAATGATCTGTACCAGCCGTCTCAGCAAAATTGCAGACAGGCCGGAAGTAAAACAATTTACAAAATCCCTGTTGGATTATATTACGTCCGATGCATTTCAGCCAAAAGATGAACTGGATTTATCGAAACTGCGCAATGTTTTTGTAAAATCAGAAAATTAATCAAAAATTGTGTCAAGCAAGAAAGAGGGTGGCCCATTACCATGAAAATTGTGCATGGATGCCCCCTCTTTCTTTAAACCTCACACGCAGAATGAAATGCGATATGCAGATTTTCGTTCTTTATCGAAAAAATCCTAATAAAAACAGGATTTGAAACATACGGTGGTCCAACGGCCTCTGCCTGTAAAGCTGATTATTTTTTAACAGAGCCCACCTTATCCTGATTCGATACCTGCTCTCTACAAAATTCCCGGCAAGCTCTAACCGTTTCTCAATCGTTTCATTTCCATCAAAAATCCTGCCTTCGTTTTCATGGCAATAGGTCCGGTAAATACGCCAAAATTCAACAGCCTGCGCGCTGATTGCCCTGCACTTTTTCCGCATCTGGGACAACCTTCCAAAAAACTCTTTTACCACGCCGTCATTCATTCCGACCGTATTATTTTCATGTTGGCGGTAGTAAATATGCGCGGATTCATCATAAAAAATCTCGCCGAAACAAGAGGCCAGAAGATAAATCCATCTATCATGCATCATAATTTCACGGGGCGGTCTGGCAACAAGCATATCCCTCAAAAAATGATTCATCATAATCGTGCATCCCACAACAATATTTTCAATCAATGCATTTCCAAATCCGGGACGCACTCTAATGCGTTCCCTTTTGGAAAATATCTCTTTGAGATTTTCATCCACAATCTGCGGACGGCAGCAGTATAAATTGGGCTGAGTATGATCAGGCATCTGCCGCAGGGCGGAAACAGCGCTTGTAATCTTATCTTCCATCCAGACATCATCCTGATCTGCAAAAGCATAATAACTGACATGGTCATCCGAACGGCACACTAACTCAAGAAAACTGGCCACCACCCCAATATTTTCTCCCTGATACCACATAATCCTTTCGGGGTACTTTTTTGCATATTCTTCCAATATTTCCGGCGTCCGGTCGCTGGAGCCGTCATCACGAACCAGCAGACAAAACTCCGCGCACCCTCTTTCCTTACAGTCCTGTCTTAAAATAGAATCCAACTGTTCTCTCAGATAGTTCTCTCCATTATATGTCGACATCAAAATCTGTACTTTTTCCATACAAAACACCTCCGCCTATTTCGATGAAATGACCTCCTGATAAATTCTTCTCATCTCAGTCTCTACCACAAAAAGAGAAAATTCTTTGACTTTCTGTCGGTTCCATACACCCATCTGCTCCCTGCGGACTACTCTTGGGACGGCGCTTTTTCCCTCCTTCTCTGTAAACATTCTTCGAATTTTAACTGCATAAGATTCCGGTGCGAACCCATGCACCAGATACCCCCCTTTTGTATGCTCTATTAAATCGTGATTTCCACGAATATCTGACGCAACGACCGGCAGTCCTACCGCCATCGCCTCCATAAGAGCTACCGGCAGTCCTTCCCTTGCAGAAGGGAAGACAAAACAGTCGCTTTGCTGCAATACTTCCGCCGGCTTCTCTACGTAACCCGCAAAAATCACTCTGTTTTCCAAATCAAACTCCCTGACCTGATCACGTAAAAACGGCTCTAATTTCCCATCGCCGCAGATCAGATATACCAGCTTTAAATCTTTCAACTCCTTCATAGCCTCTATCATGACCAGATGATTTTTACCTGCCGCCAGTTCCCCTATACTGACTAAAATCCGATAATCGTCAGGAATGCCATATTTTTTCCGGATATTTTCTGTATTGCCGTCCCCATTGTTATCTGTTTCAATGTCCCATGTTGTCTTTTGATACCGGGCAAACAATTCCAACCGGATTCCTACGCCGGGAACCCACTCGGCATTCCCTCGAAGTGGAAAATGCTTCGCCCGTTTATAATCCTCCCTGTTAATCGTAATCAATCGATCCGTATAGCGTGCCATATGGCGTTCTACCGGATAATAACACCAGTTTTTCCATGACGCTCCGGTAAAAAAATGAAAGCCGTGCGCCGTATAAATGACCGGAACAAAACGACCTGTCTTTTTCCTGACTGTATTTGCCGCTTTTCTTGCAAGCACTCCGCTGACAGGCATATGACAGTGTATCAGGTCAAACGATTCCTGCAACATCAGATCCTCTAACTGACGCAAGGCAGGCTGAATCCTGACAGGAAGTGTCGAACGTACAAAATCAATCTGATGCGTAATGATTCCGGTTCCCTGAAGCCTTTGGTTATCCTTACCGTAAACAACATCCTGCAAATTTGTGGCATAATGTACTTCAAATCCCATTTCCTGCAAAATTTTTACATTATTCATTTCATGTTGCGGGATAAATCCACTGGCACGCGTAACCAACAATACCTTTTTCACGGCAAAGCCTCCTTATTTCCCTGTCTTTTTCCAGTAAGTTTCCAACAATGCGGTAAACTCCTCTTCTACTTCCTGAAATGTTCTGGTGCGAAAGTCCATTTCGCTGTATTTCTGCGGAACCTCCTCACAAAGTTCTTCGCCCATAAAATGTTTAAATTCATAGTATAGACAGGTATCGTCCACATTTTTAATCTGATTGTATTCCACATCTGTCGGGAGACTGCCAAGAAATTTTTTATAAATTGCCTCCTGCAACTGTTGTTCTATCTTGCAATACCCCTCTAAAACACTTTTAACCGGTCTGGTAATATCCGACAGATAGGCCTCGCTCGCATCATGGAGCAGACAGGCAAATACCACCCTGTCAGAGTAATCTCTTGCAATCGCTTCTCTGCCACAGGCAATACTGTGCTGTGCCACGGAATAAAACACAGGAAAATGACCATTTGCCCGTGTCATCAGCGACTGCGCATGCGCAATATCCTGAATCCGTATCTGTTCTTCTTTTGGCTCCAGAGGGGTAAAATGAATTTTACTATATGTCGTAATATACATTTTTTTCTCACTTTCTAATTTCCTTTTCCTATGGTACATTCGGTCAGATTGACAAGCCATACCTTCTCTGCGGTAATATCGGCAGACCACAGCCGCATTCCTTGCGTTTATCTTACCATGTTTCCTGTATCTTGGCAATTCTCCCATTTTTAAAAAACTTTGGAAAAACAATAAGGAACCGGTACATCTTTTCAATGTATCGGTTCCCTCTGCCAACCTATATTTTGCCACTCTTAAAATGATGCTAAAAATCCTTTTACCTTTGCATAGATGCCGTCTGCATCCAGACCATATTTCTTAATCAATTCGACCGCCGGGCCAGACTCCCCAAAGGTATCGTTAACGCCAATCTTTAATACCTGCGTCGGCGCCTTTGCGGATAAGCAGTCGCAGACAGCACTTCCTAATCCACCGATCACAGAATGCTCCTCAATCGTAACCACCTTGCCGGTCTCTTTTGCCGCAGCCACAATTAAATCTTCATCTAACGGTTTGATGGTATGGATATTGATAACCTTTGCATCAATTCCGTCTGCTTTCAGTTTCTCAGCGGCTCCCAACGTCTCGTTTACTTCAAGACCGGTAGCAACCAATGTCACATCCTTTCCTTCCCGAAGCACAACGCCCTTGCCTAATTCAAACTGATAATCCGGCGTATCATTGATTACCGGTACGGCAAGTCGTCCAAAACGGATATACACCGGTCCCTGATGATCAAGCGCCGCCTTAACAGCAGCTTTCGCTTCTATATCATCCGCCGGATTCATAACGACCATTCCCGGAATAGTGCGCATCAAAGCAATATCCTCGCAGCACTGATGCGTTGCGCCGTCCTCTCCTACGGAAATACCTGCATGCGTTGCACCAATCTTCACATTTAACTTAGGATATCCTACGGAATTACGAACCTGTTCAAAAGCACGTCCCGCTGCAAACATTGCAAAGGAACTCACAAAAGGAATCTTACCGGCAGCAGCCAGTCCTGCTGCAATACCTACCATATTGCTCTCTGCTATACCGCAGTCAATATGCCGGTCCGGATATGCCTTCTTAAAGATGCCGGTCTTTGTCGCTGCCGCAAGGTCAGCGTCTAAGACAATCAAATCCGGATATTCTGAGCCAAGCTCTGCTAACGCATTTCCATAACTTTCTCTAGTAGCGATTTTCTTAACGTCTGCCATTTTCATCCTCCATTCTTATGCATTTCCCATGCATATTTTTTACCCGCTGCTTATGATAAACTTTCGCCGATTTTTTCAAGATCTGCCATTGCCTGCGCATACTGCTCATCATTTGGAGCGCTTCCATGCCAACCTGCCTGATTTTCCATAAACGATACGCCCTTGCCTTTGATGCT
Organism: uncultured Lachnospiraceae bacterium; assembly: GCA_947630925.1. Lineage (GTDB taxonomy): Bacteria > Bacillota > Clostridia > Lachnospirales > Lachnospiraceae > Butyribacter. The sequence goes on along the minus strand of CANRJM010000023.1, from coordinate 14,641 downwards.
CTTTGCAATAATAGCGGTAGGCATCCCCTTGGTCTCCCTTGCGTTTTTAAAGGCAGCATCTATCTGCTCAAAATCATGTGCGTCAATCTCTACGACATTAAAATTAAATGCCCTGAATTTATCAGCAATCGGATACGGAGAACATACCTCTTCAATATTTCCATCAATCTGTAACCCATTGTTGTCTACAATAAAAACCAGGTTATCCAACTTACGGGCGCCTGCAAACATAGCAGCCTCCCAGACCTGTCCTTCCTGAATCTCTCCATCGCCAAACAGGCAGTATACACGATAGGAAGCTTGATCTAACTTTCCTGCCAAAGCCATGCCCACTGCTGCAGAACCGCCCTGTCCCAAAGAACCGCTGGACATATCTACTCCCGGAATATGTTTCATATCCGGATGTCCCTGCAAATAGGAGCCTACATGACGAAGCGTCTTTAAATCCTCCGTCGGGAAAAATCCTCTCTGCGCCAGTGTCGAATAAAGCCCCGGAGCAATATGGCCTTTGGAAAGCACCATACGGTCTCTGTCCGCTTTCTTCGGCTCCTTAGGGTCAATATTCATTTCCTCAAAATAAAGATAAGTCAAAATATCTGCTGCCGATAAAGAACCGCCCGGATGACCGGATTTTGCACTGTGAACAGCCGTCACAATGCCCTTTCGCACTTCATTTGCAGTCTTTTTTAACGCTAACGTATCCATGTTTTCTTTCCTTTCTGATTGCACTCTGCTAATATTTACTCGCCAAAAACAGCTCTATAGTCCTGCTGGAATTTCTCAATTCCCTGGTCGGTCAAAGGATGCTTTGTCATCTGCTCGATTACGTGATACGGAACGGTTGCGATATCGGCTCCTGCTAACGCGCAATCTGTTACATGAATCGGATTACGTATGCTTGCGGCAATAATCTCGGTCTCAATACCATAGTTGTCAAAAATAGCAGTAATCGTCTCAATCAAATCAATCCCCGGTGTGGAAACGTCATCCAGACGCCCCAGAAACGGAGAAACATATGCCGCACCTGCTTTTGCTGCCAACAATGCCTGGTTTGCTGTAAAAATAAGCGTCACATTACATTTAATGCCTTCGCTGGAAAGAACTTTTGTTGCCTTTAAGCCCTCTACTGTCATTGGAATCTTAACGACCATATTGGGATGAAGCTTGGCAATCTCCCTGCCTTCCGCAATCATTCCCTCTGCGTCAACCGTAGTTGCCTTTACTTCGCCACTGATTGGCCCATCAACAATAGAAGCAATTTCCTTTAAAACTTCTTCCTGGCTTCTTCCGCCTTCTTTGGCAATTAAAGACGGATTGGTTGTAACGCCGCAGATGACGCCCAGTTCATTTGCCTTCTTAATATCCTCAATTTTAGCTGTGTCAATAAATAACTTCATGTTTCTATCCTCCTGTTATCATTATTTTTAGCACCAAAAATCTCTTTTTAGTATACAACTTTTAGGATTGTTGGTCAATCGAAAAGCTCTGCTTTTTAATAAAATAAAAATGTCAACATTAAATGCGAAAAAAATTTTGAAAATCTTCTTTTTGTCATTTTATACAATTAGCATGGTTATTTATTGGTAATTTTGCACAAATAAGTATAACAAATAAATCCTGCTGCCTCTCCCGTCGCCGGTTAATGAATTTATGCTGCTTTCCTTAACTCCTCCTTAAATAGCTGTTCTGATGTTCTGTAATCAAATATACGGCGCGGGTAATTGTTGATCCACTCCTCTATTTTATCAACCTCTCTTTGTGTCTTGTCGTCAAAATTCGTCCCTTTGGGGATATGTCGCCGGACTAACTTATTTTGATTTTCATTACTTCCACGCTCCCAACTGCTGTAAGGGTGGCAATAATATATCTTTGTGCGGTCTTTCTTTCCCCTGCGGGATCGTTTCATTCCCTCATAGTCTGCAAACTCTGATCCGTTATCTACGGTTATGCTCTTAAATATTTCCCGAAATTTCGCCCCTAATCTTCTTTCCAGTCGATCCAATGTTTTAACCACTGCTGCTGCCGTGTGTTCTTTAAGCAGCATAATAATTTCTTTTCGTGTTTTCCGTTCTGTGAGTACCAAAAGAGATTTTTTAGAAACGCCTCTTTTCCCCACTACAGTATCCATTTCCCAATGTCCGAACTCCTCACGCTCGTTAATTTCCTCTGGTCTTTTTTCTATGCTTTCGCCTTTGCTCGCCCTCTTTGCCGTCGTTCTTCTATAGACTCTCTTTTCTCCTTTTCTTTTTACTGGTAGCTGCTTATTTGTTAAATTAAGGAATATTCCTTTATCTATATAGCTGTATAACGTGGTTACGCATATTGAAAATGTGTAGCCCTCCTCCTTTACTTTTGCCAATGCTGCTGCCGGGCTGTAGCCGTCATTTATTATAATTTCCTCTATGCGGTCTGCAAATTCTCTTTCTTTACCTATTTTAATATCTGCACCTTTGGCGGCTAACGCCTCGTTTTTCTTTTCCTGTGCAATATCCGGGCTGTATCTTTCCTCTGTTGTGTAATCAGAATTTAACGCCTCAAACCTCCCGCGCTTGATTTCTCTATATATAGTGCTTATATGAACGCTCAAAATATCTGCGATTTCTTTTTTCTTATGTCCTGCCTTTAATAATACCTCTATTTTCAAGCGGTCGTTAAATGTTAATTGCTTGAATGTCCTCATTATGTTCCCTCCTCTCACAAGACAACGCCGTGGGCTATTCCATTTTAGTAGCCCGCGGCGTTGTCTATGGCGTTGTATCATACGCAAATTTACCCTAATTCTTTTTCCAATAAGTTATTTATATATTCGCTCATACTTACCCCCGCTGCTTTTGCTTTTTTCTTCAATATTTCTTTTCTCCCCTTTGGTAGTAGCAATTCCATACGATCATACTTTTCTCGTTTATAGTCATTTTGGTAGGCAATCTGATTAAATTCCTTTCCGTCTTTACTCGTTCTCATTTCCAAAACCTCCTATCTTGACTTTATTATCTTTCTGTGATAAAGTGTAACCAAGTTAAGGGGCTTGGTTTACAAGTTACTCTTTACGGTCTTTGGGGTTGTCGTCTTGGTCGGTGTCAGCCCCTTTTTTAATATCCTTTATCACTTCTAAGATTGTCACTGTTACAATGGCTATTTCCAAAAGCACTTTTATTATTATCATTCGCTACTCCTTTTCGGTGTAGCCCCTTAACTGATTACATTATTATTTTATAACATATTCTGTAATATGTCAATACATATTCTGTAATATTTTATAAATTCCTCCAATAAAAAAAGTGCCGGGGCATCTGCCCCGGCTACTCTTTCAATTACATTTCTATGTTTCTTTTACTCTGCTACTGTCGCTGCAAATCCCACCTTTTCTACGGCTGCTGCGTTTGCCTTTGCAATCTGCGCTGTGGTATATGTCCCGAACAATATAACAAATTCGCCGCCCTGTACCATAAGCCCGGCACTCTTAAAACCTTTTTCAAATACCTTTTTAAGTTCTGTATTTGCCTCTGATTTGTTCTTAAAACTCTTACCGGTAACTTTATACTTCTTTGCCAGTTTTACTGTCTCTTTCGCCGCTGTAGCGTTCTTTCCTGCTGCCATTTCCCTTTACCTCCTCTGATTACGATAACTTTAACAACTTTTTCCATGTAGCGTTTTTAGCTGTTACTTCTCCGTCCGGGTTTTTCTGTCCTACAACTTCCCTCTGGAAATTCTTAACCATTTTTTCTGTGGCGGTGTAAAAATCTCCGTCTACATCACATTTATAACCGTAATAGGTTAAAAGCCTCTGCAATGCCTTAACTGTCTTTGGTCTCCTTGCTCGTGTCTTCTTATTGAGTGTCGGTGTTACCGCAAGCGTTTTGGGTCCCGGCATTCCGTCCACTGCAATTCCCGCCTTATACTCCGAATTAAGGGCGGTCTGTAGTTTTTTAATAATTGTCTTGTATTTGTTTTTATCGTTTTCTTTGTTATCTGCTTTTGCTGCTGTACCACTATAAGCCGGATAACCATACCCTGCAATTTTTGTATATGATATAGCATAAGACTTGGCGCGAACACAACCACCATTCGCCACTACGCCTGCCGCACTTGATGTATTGCCCTCATAAGTGTAAACATACCCATTAGCAACCTTATATACTATGCCAGTATGACAAATTCTTGTTCCGTTTGTAAAAAAGATTTGTGCGCCTACTTTTGGAGTTGTCCCCCATCTTTTCATATTCTTATAATACTGTGCACTTGTCGGTGTGTATGCGCTCCACCCGCCCAATATCTTCTTTGCTGCTGCAATACCGTCCTTTTTATTTCCTGCCTTTGCAATGCATGTTTTTACAATACACCAGTCAAAAAACATATCGCACCATGCCACGCCGTTTGCGTATGGGCTACCAATCCATTCAAATAAATCTCGTGCATACTTTGTATAATTGTTAGATCCCGCATTATTTGTTTTACTGTCTAAGTTTGAGTTAGACTTTTTTTCTAAATATCCTACCTCTGCTGCGGCAATCGCCAATACATTTGCTGCTGTAATTTTAATTTCTTTCATGTTAAGCCCTCCTATTCTTCCTTTGTTTTATAGTTGTTACACCGATCTTTGATACTGCAAATTTCGCAATTCTGATTTTTGCATACAATACCATTGATCGTATTATCTAATTTGTTATCCGTTACCTTTAGCGCCTTTACTAACCATATAGGCACTTTTTCCGGCATAATAACATATAGATTTTCTAATATGCTTGTAAATTCATTGATTAGCATGACTGCCGTTACATACCAACCGATATAGATAGAAAAGCCCAAATCAAGGCTAATTTTTGTTCCTATGGTCTTTATTCCATAACCAATCAAAAACGCCACGCCGATTAACACAAAATACATAGCCTTTTTAATAATCCCTTGTAACCCTGTCTGGCTATTCCATTCTTTCAAGAAAAATGCTGCTTTTACCCAACCTGTTAAATAGTCAATCGCCACTGCTGCCATAAATAAAATAAGCAGCGTTGGTACTTTATTAAAAAGTGCCGCTGCTGCTGTAAATACTGCCGATATACTCAATTTTAATCCTCCAATATCAAATTTTAACAATGCTTCTTTCATGCCGTTTCCTCCTCTCCCTTCTCAACTGCCGGATCTAACATTTCCTGCGGTTCCTCAATAACTGGCTCCTCATATACTGAACCGTCATTTGACAAGATAAAGCCGCCCTCTACTTCTTTCCATACTGTAGTATAGTTTTCATATACTCCGTATGCCTCACCCTGCTTGTTAAGCAATTCAATTTTTTCCGTATTGACTATATCCGCTTTCAAATTCGAGGATATAATCAATATTTTGTTCTCGCATAATTTTACGAACTCTGCCTGGTAGGTTCTCTTGGAACCTGCAAAACGTAATATTTCCATGCTCTATACCTCCATTTTCTTTATTGAATACAAATAAGGAATTGAATAGCTTATCCATATTTTGTATTGTCTGATATGCGTTTGTGTGGCTTATGTACACTCTCCAAGATTTATACTGTATATATACCTCTTTGAACAATACTAAGCCCTCTAATTCTTTCAAAAATTAACCAATAAGGAAAGCCGGGGCGACGCCATTTCTGCCGTTCGCCTCGTAGTAGGCGGCGGTGCCGTATGGGCTGACAGTGCAAAAGTCGGTAGTACTCGACGCCGACGGCGACGAAAGCCACCAGACGCAACGCAATCCTCTGTCTGCTTTTCCTTTTCCAATCCCTTTAACAACGTGTTTATACGATCTCTGGTAACCCTCCCATTGTTTGCTACCGCAGGATCCGTAATTTGCCTCACTCCATGACGTATGCCCAAATACTTCTGCCTCCGTCGGTAAAAATAGTTTTCTACTGCATTTACCCAAAGTACCCTTTCCACTTTCAAATCGTCCGCACTCCAATATAGCGTTTTTTAAGTCTTCCGGGAACGTCGTTAAGATAGTTTCTAAACTTGTTTTTAATTGTGACGCATTAAAGCCTCCTGTATTGGTTTTCTCGTCGTTATAAACATACTCTGTAACCAAACAATCCCTTGTCTGCATTAAAACATGGGATTTCATTACTGCCGGGTCGCCAAAATAAAGCATGGTGTTAAATCCCATAATCTCTGCACGTACTTCCTCGCCGCTCGTTGTTGAGAAGTCGATATAATCATACAAATGTAACCCGCTAAAATCCCCTGTCGCCACTTTTGCTTTAAGCTGCGCAAAAGTCATATTCAAATTAACGCCGTCATACCCTGCCCCGGTTCGATCTCGTAAATCTTGTATCGCTTCTGCAATTACAACTCCGTCTGGTATGTAGCCATTTTCTGTAATGTTTAGGCTCTCTACGATCTTTTCCGTGTCAAATTTGCTGTTCTTCAGATATAACAAATTTTCCAAAAGTTGAATATATCGCGGGTTAAATTCTTCGTATGATCCCGGTGTGTCCTTTGTCATAGCCTCCATGACTAAATTAAATACTGGATTATCCGTAATCTGCAATTTCCCCATTTCTCATGTCCTCCTTACATGGTATCATTAATCTTAAATGTCATCTCAAAATCACTGTCTTTTCCTTTTGCCTTAAAGTTCTTGATAGTAACCAAATCTCCGTCAGCATCTGCAAGTGCAATTTCGCTAATATCCTTGTCTATCAATTCATTTTCGTTTAATGTACAATAATATCTGATCTGCGTATCACTGACGATCTCTACCTTTCCAATGTCTTTTTCGTAAATTTCCTCTTTTAATTCCTGCTGCTCCTCACTTGGTTCCAATACTTCCCCTGCTAAATTTACGCCACCGGATCCGAAAACCATTTTTGTAATTGCTGGTAACTCCTGCTGCCCGGCTCTTGCAAGCAGCATTTTCTTTTTTGCTATTGTTGTTGTAATTGCCTTTGTTGCCATTTTTATATTTCCTCCTTTATTGTCTTTGCATCAAGTTTTCTGCTACCGTCCAATTTTACAGAACTGTCTAAATACCATAAATCCCGCTGCATTGTTACGGTTATATCCTTAAAAGTTTCCGTTGCCTTTACTGCCGTTTCTAAGTCCGCTGCTGTCTGTACCCACAAAACGGCGTCAAGTTTTTTGCTACCGTCCAATTTAACGGTTGTTTCAAAATCTACATAATGCTCACCTTCTTTCATTTTAAAAAATGTAGTTAATTCGTTATCTATAGCCGCTACCTTAAAATGTTCTGCTGTCTTTACTGCCGTTTCTAAGTCTAAGGCTATTTTCTGTTGCCATATTGCCGCATTTAATAGCCTGCTGCCGTCTAGCTTTACAGAACCGTCCAAGTACCATGCGCCTTTTTGATTTTTCCACCAATTAACGGTTGTTTCCAAGTCAAGTGCTTTTGGCGTTTCTATCATTTCAAGAAACGCGGTAGCCTCATACGTAAAAAAAATATATATATTTAATCCTAAAATCCCGTCCAGAGTTTTATATATTATCCCTACATTATTTACTGCGTCGCCAACGATAACGCTCAATTCGTCGTTATCATAATCCGGAATTAAATCAATCTCACTCGAATAATTTTGTATCAAATTCAGAATATCCCTAAAGCTAAGATTTTTTTTTGCAACCCTAATCATTATCACTGTGCGGCGTTCTTCTATGCTTTGTTCTGGTGTTGGTACTATCCCTAGTTCCTCCTCAAATCTCGCTATTCCGTGTTCATCTGATGTAGTGATAAACATATTTGCTAATAGCCGGTCTACCTCTTTGCTTATATTGTCAAATTCCGGCTGCTCTGCTTTGCAAATTTCTTTTATTTCCCGGATTTGCCCTACCACTCTTGGGTAATAATCAATCAACATTTGTTATCGCCCCCTTGACCGGTATTGTATTTCTTTGTAGCGTTATATTGTCCCCCGAACCGTTTAGCAGCAATTTTTGAATATCAATCACATTCTCTACACTCGCCATAACCTCCGCCACTTTTAACGTCCTTACAATCAATCCGTTTTTTCCTGCGTCCTCCCACGTTTTGTTAAGTTCTGTAAAATATCTGCTTATTGCCTCCTCTATGCTTGGTAGCACTGTTTCAAAATTTACTCCCGGTAATAATTCAAATTTTGCACTGATGTTTATTTTCTCTGTTTCTACCGGATAAACATCTACAACGTGCCAAAAAGGGGCTTTCCCCTCTCCGTCCCCTTGATTGTCTTTGGGATCAACCGCCTGCTGTACCTGCGCTATAATATCGTCGCTTGGTTTTCCCCATAAGGACGATATTATATAGGTGTTTATGCGTTTATGCTCTTTTTTTACTCTTTCCTGCTTTACTCCTCCTACTCCAATCAATTCTTTAATGAATTTCTTGTAGTCTGCCCGGTTTCCACTCATGGTATATTCCTGCTTTCGCTCTGCAAGGTATCTTTCTCTATATACTTCTGTTTCTTCGTCGTCCGTTGCTTCCTTTACAAGTTCTATCAGCTCGCCGTTTTCATAATTGTCAATAAATTCTATTGGCAGTAACTCGTCGTCCGGCTTTGTATTTCCCTCTATTCCTGCTGTTTCACATTCCAAATAATATTTTTTCTCTGCTACTTTTTCTATGCTGATATATGTTAAGTCCCCCGCCTCAAAGCGTTCTCCCACTTCAAAATCTACATTAAATTCTGCAAGCCATTTAGCATTTGTGGCAGTCTTGATTGGTATATTGTTTTCATTTCCAAAAATAATTAAATGTTCTCTATCGCAAGTTAGGGCACTTCCGTTTAGGTCTGCCACTTCTAAATTGTTATATGCCTCCTCTAACTCTGCTGCCGCGGGTGCCAATGCAAAATTTACTAGTGTTCCCTCTCCGGTGTTTATGCTGCCGCTTACTCGTGCGCACATATCCCCTAATATAGTGTCGTAATCTTTGTTATCGTACATTTACGCTGCCTCCATTTCGTATATGTCGCTGTCGCTATCTCCGTAAATTGTTTCTATTGTTACCGTGGCACTAAAACGCCCATTCTGATACTTTGCGTTTGAAACGTCCACCGCCTCTATATAATCATTTTCAAGCAAGCACTCCTCTATCATTCGTGCCATCTCGCTCTCTATATGCTCTGCGCTGAACCCTTGACCGTATAAATCTTCTATTTCGCTACCATAGTCCCAACTGCAAATAAAAAAATGGTATCGTGCTACCCTTAACGCCAAATAGCACCATACCTTAATTGCCTCTATTCCCTCTACAATTTTCCCGGTTAATTGCCCTGTTGTAAAATCAATTCCAAACTCTTTCGGTGTTTCTAATTCCTCCTCCAAATCCTCTAATATTTCGTCGTCCTCAATGTACGCCGGAAAAAGGCTCATAACCCCACCAACCTTTCTATAATTGCGTATGTTTCATCATTGACACGCTGTACTAAAACCGTATCTCCTTTTTTTAATTCTCCCTTTAAGTGATCGGCTACTAAAAGATCGTCGCTGTCTAAAATCAGATCTCCTATGTCACATTCTCCCGGTGCTGTCATTTCCGCAAGCCTCGGTACTGGCAAGTTATTAACTTTCCCCTGCTGCCTCATTAAATTTATGATCTGTTCGTAGCCGTTCATTTTATCGCCTCCTACGCTGTTTTTTTATCCATAATATTTTTGAAATTCAATTCTAAACTCATTGTATACTTGCCACCCTCCCACGTGTGGGTATCGCTATCAATCCAAAATAAGCCGTCTAATCCGGTAGCCTTATCATGCACTTTTACGCCGGATCCTGCGGTGCATTTTATATTCCCGTTTATAATTTCTGCATTTACTTTTTTCTCCACTCCTATAAGCATATTTTTAGCGGCTTTTTTTGCGTTCACTCCCTTTTCTTTTGTATATATTTCTTGATAAAGCCCATAGCGTTTTAAGTGCCCTGCATTTTTTACTACTCCTATCTGTTTTCCCTTGTCGTTGTATATCCTAACTTGATCTACCATATTCTCTATTGTTTCCTCATATGAGGCTGAAATAATATTTTTCTTTTCGTCCAGTGAATAGCCACTTACCACTGTACCTTTTACCTTTGTGCATAATTTCTTTCCTTTCATGTAGCACATATATTTTTTTCCTGTGCTTTTTGCTGCTTTTGTGTATGCGATCATAATTGTGTCGTAAATACTGTTTCCGTCTATGATGATCTTGTTTATTGCTTTTTTTGTCTTAACAATGGTTCCGGTCTGTATTCCGTATTTTTTACATACTAATTGGGTTATTCGTTCTGCTGTTTTTTTCTTATACTTTCCTTTGTGCATAATTCGTAATAGGTGCCCCAATAAGTCTGTAGCATTATATGTAACTGTGCCTATCTCTCCCTTTTTCTCGCTTGTCTGTATTTCTCCATAAAAAATATTTTTTCCATCCTCGTATAGTGCTATAACGTCGCCTGCCGCCAAATTTAATTTTAATTTCTTTATGTTTGGATCGTTTGGTGCGTTTAATACGGTTATACTCGCCTGCCTTGCTGCCTGCGTTGTAGAACCACTCCATGTAACCGTGCCCACTGCTTTTGTAATGTTATAGGTTTTTTTATTACTTTTCTTTGTCCATTTTATGATCATGGTTTTATTGTTACCTTTTTTCCAACCGGGGGCTTTTTCTTGTTAGCCATTTTATTTTGTTTCGCAATCTTTTTAGCGTTCTTGCTCGAACCTGTGTATTTTTTAGCTAATTTTGCCCATGTGTCGCCTTTCTTTACTGTAACAGTAACCTTTTTTGCTTTCTTTGTGCTGCGCTTTTTAACTGGTCGCCTATACCTCTTTATCTCCATTGTATAGTGGATATCCCCGGTGCCATCTATGTATTTCCATTCAAATTGTTCTATTGTTGCCTCATAATTGATTAACGGCGTGAGTATAAATCTAATCACGCCGTTCTTTTTCATCTCTTTTACTAACTTTACACACTTTTTAGGACTTGGGTAGCCGCTGTATTGGTCGTAATACATAGGCTTTTCTGGAAAATGCGCCTCCAAAGATACTGTTTCCAATTTTGACAAACCTAATAAGTTTACCTCTCCCAAAGCATTTACGATTTCCGTTTTATTATCCTGCTCGCCGCTCTCTCCTATCTCCTGCGGCAATATAGGCAGCCTTAATTGTTTCTTTCCCTGCTTTAACCAAATTTCCATTACACTACCCCCATATTTTCTGCGATATCTCTTAGTTTCTTTGCTATTTCCTCCGCTATTTTGTCAATGTCCTTTGTATCTTTTACTACAATCTGCTCCGCAAGTTTCGGAATAGTTATTATGATGTCGCCTTTCCCTTTCTTGTCGGCTGCTGATTTTTCTAAGTTAACTACTCTCCGATCTGCCGCGGCTAATTTTCCGTTTGCCGATTTTCGCGCCATTTGTACGCTCTGATCATGAGGGTAAACCCTTGAACCTTTTGGCAAGTCTACAATTTCGCCGCCTTTTTCGTTGATCTGAACAATGCCGCCTTTCCAGTCCTGTGTACCCCTTGCAAGTGTTGGTATGGTTGGTATGTTAAAACTTATATGCTTGCCTCCAACAACCGGGATTCCCTTTGGTATATCTACAGAAATGCTATTAATTCCATCTATCGCACTATTGATTAGTCCAATAACTGCATTGATCGGAACCTTGCACAAACCTCCCAATGCCTCAAATGCGCCTCCAAATATGTTTTTAACACCCTCCCAAGCCTTTTTCCAATTTCCGGTAAATACGCCACCTACAAAGTCTATAATTCCGTCAAATACCTTTATTACACCGCTTATGATCTGCTTAATACTTCCTGCCGCTGATGATATTACATTAGCCGCTGTGCTAAAAGTTACTCTAATTACTTTTCCTACAACATTCATTACCGTTTTTACAATGGCACCTATTGCATTAAATACCGGTTGTAACTTCTTAACCGCTCCACTTACAACGCTAAACACCTTTGTAAATACTGTTGAGAATGTACCCGCCAATTTCGTAATAACCGGCGACACTTTCTGAATTGCAAACACAAGCACGCTGCCTATCGTCTTTGCAATTTTATTTATGCTCGGCATTACCTTTGTAATCGTCTTGCCCACAAAACTAAACGCATTTGAAAACAGTTTTCCTATAATCGGTATAACTGCTTTTATTGCGTTTCCTATTGTTTTTATAACCGGATTGAGTTTTTGTAGCACACTTACAAATGTAGAGGCTATGATCGGTGCAACCTTTACTACAACCCCTATTACCGTCTGAATTACTGGAGCAATTGACTTTATTACTGATTTTACTGTTTCTATTGCTTTTGGCAATATTTTTGATAACGTCGCAATGATCGTCTGTATGATCGGTATTACTGTTTGAATTACTGTTTTTATTGTTCCAATGGCTGCCGGTAGCATTGTTTGCAGTGCTGACGTTATCGCCTGCACCGCTGGCATTGCTGCGGATATTCCGTTTTTAATAAACTGTCCTACGCTCGGCATGATTGATTTTACGCCGTTCATTGCAGCCGTGAATACCGTCTTAAATCCATTGAGCGCCTGCTTGATCGTTCCTCCGAATGTGTCAACAAACCACGCTTTCACATTCATAATAACCGGCTTTATTTTGTCCCAATTTTTAACAACCAGAACCGCCGCCACTGCTATTGCCGTCAATACGCCTATTACAATACCTGCCGGGCTTGTGATTAGTGCCATAACCGAACCCGCTTTTGCCACTGCTCCGCTTATTTTTCCAAAAATACTTACGGCTTTTCCTATTCCGGTTACTACTTTCCCAAAAATCAATATACACGGTCCAATAGCTGCGGCTGTTCCTGCCCATTTCATTATTGAGGTTACTTGTGCGTCTGATAGGCTGTTAAACCAGTCTGTAGCCTTTTGTACCCAACCTACCGCCGTTTTGACGTATGGTGTCAGTTTGTCCCCTATCGTGATTGCTGCTCCCTCTAACGCGGATTTTAACAGGGTTAATTGACCGTTTAAGTTGTCAAGCTGTGTTTGTGCCGCCTCGTTTGCCGCGCCGCCGCTGTTCTTTATTGCGTCTGCAAGCGCGTTATAATCTTTTGTTGATGTATTGATAATGGCAAGCATACCCGCCATGCTTTCTTTTCCGAAAAGCTGTTTTGCGTATGCCGCCTGCTGATCCTGTGTTAGCCCTTTGAATGAGGTTTGCAGATTTTTAATAACGTCGCCCCATGATTTCATGCTGCCGTCTTGATTTGTAATGCTTATTTTCAAATCGTCCATAGCTGCTTTCATGTTCTTTGTCGGGGCTGCCATGTTTGATATAGCATTTTTAAGCGTTGTTCCTGCTTGGCTGCCTTTAATGCCCATGTTTCCCATTGCCGCTAATGATGTTGTTACCTCGTCAATGGAATATCTCATAGTGCCGCATATAGCACCGCAATACTTGTAACTCTCTCCCAATGTTTCTACTGATACATTGGCAGATGTGCACGCTTTTGTCATTGTGTCTGCAAATTTCGCACTATCCGACGCCTTATAGCCAAATGCGCTTATTGCGTCTGTCATAATATCTGACGTCCTCGCAAGATCTGTACCGCTTGCGCTTGCAAGGTCTAATATGCCTTTTAACCCTGCTACGTTGTCCGCCGCCGTCCAACCTGCCATGCCGGTATATTGCATAGCCTCGGCGCACTCTTTTGCACTCCATGCGGTAGAGGCTCCAAGATCCTTGCCTAATTTTTCTAATTTCTTAAAGTCGTTGCCGACCGCTCCGGTAATCGCCTTAACATTGCTCATTGCACTTTCGTAGTCTGCCGCCGTCTTTACTGCTGCAATCCCTACCCCCGCAATCGGTGCGGTTACGGTCTTGGTTAGGCTTTTCCCTGCGTTCTGTATGGTGTTTCCTGCGCTCTGTATGCTTTTCCCGACTGCCTTTGCCTCATTTGCCATTTTCCGCATATTTGCAATTGTTTGTTTTGACGGATTACTAAATGCATCAATGAACTGTATACAGGTACTTATTACCCTGCCCATGCCTTACCCCTCCTCTGCTCCGAATATCGCATTAATTTCCTCGTTGCGATCTTCCAGGTATTGCAGCATATAGGCGTGCGCGATCTGCTTTTTCCCATAAGGTAGATTGATGTATTGCCCTATCTCCCAATGCAAAAACCGATAGTGTAGGTAATCAAACTGTACCTCCCTATCGGTTTCAATTAGTTTTTTACTTCTTTTTCTACCTCGTCTGCGTCAATGTTAAATCCCGCCATTTCATTTACTTTCGCTGCAATGGTATTTATTTCTCCTTTGAAAAGTTTTCGTGCCGCCTCTGCCGGTGTAGCCACTCCAAGATGTTTTATTAAATCCGTGTCTTTCAATGGTGGATCTACAACTGCTGCCGCCACAATCAAACTGTTTGTTTCAAGCGTCTTTTTGATAATTAGGTTTCCGTCGTCGTCCAATCCGCTTGCGGATAACTCTAAGATTTCCTGCGGATCAACGCTTTGTATTGTAATGGTCGTTTCTTCTCCCAAGATTTCAGACAATATTTTACTTGTCATTTCCTTTGTTTTCTTTTTGTTAAATTCCCCGCTGTCAATTTTCATTAACTTTTCTACTAAATTCATTGTTCTACCTCCATTTTTTGCATAAATCGAGTAGGAGGAATTTCTCTTAAATGAGAAATTCCGACCTCTCACACCACCGTGCGTACCGTTCGGTACACGG
>CANRJM010000022.1 GCA_947630925.1 uncultured Lachnospiraceae bacterium | reverse complement strand
AATATCTGCAATTTTCAAGGTTCATTCGAGCCTTTTTTCTTTTGACTCGTTTTTTCATGGATCACTTGACACTATCGATTTGATATTCTTTCTGTTCCATTCTAGCAATTTTTGAATGGAACGACTTTTAATTTCTTTTCTTTGTCCTTCTCTAAGAAATTCCCCATACCGGCTTTCTGATCTTCTGTTTCAAAGCAGTCGCCAAATAATTTTTCTTCAATGACAAGTGCCTGATCGATATTGACCTGTAAGCCGTCATTGATTGCCTTCTTACAGTTACGGACAGCGATCGGCGCATTCTTTGCGATTGTTGCCGCTAACTTCTGTGCGGCAGGAAGTAATTCCTCCGCAGGATAAACAGCGTTCACAAGACCTATGCGATACGCCTCGTCCGCCTTAATATTCCTTGCAGAATAAATCATCTGCTTTGCCATACCAACGCCGACTGTTCTGGCAAGTCTCTGCGTACCGCCAAAACCCGGTGTGATTCCCAGACCAACCTCCGGCTGGCCAAACATTGCATTTTCCGAGCAGATACGGATGTCGCAGCTCATGGAAATCTCACAGCCGCCACCAAGCGCAAATCCGTTGACCGCAGCAATAACAGGAATCGGAAAAGTTTCCAGTTTACGGAATACATCATTTCCCTTCTTGCCAAACGCTTCTCCCTCTGCTTTTGTCAAAGTACTCATCTCTCCAATATCAGCGCCCGCAACAAAAGATTTGTCTCCTGCGCCGGTAAGGATCAAACATCTTATCGTACTTAGATCAACTGCATCCAATACTGCATCCAGTTCATCAAGCACCTGGCTGTTTAATGCATTTAACGCTTTCGGACGGTTAATTGTAATTGTAGCAACTGCGCCGTCTGCTTCGTATAATATGAAATCCATGGTTTTTACTCCTTTTTTATTTTAATATTTCTCAACGATTGTACTGCAGCCCATTCCGCCGCCGATACAAAGCGTAGCAAGACCTCTGTTTGCGCCGCGTTTCTTCATTTCATGAAGAAGCGTAACTAAGATACGGCAGCCGGAAGCTCCTACCGGATGGCCAAGTGCAATCGCACCACCGTTTACATTTAACTTGGAAGGATCAAATCCAAGATCTTTTCCAACTGCTACAGATTGCGCAGCAAATGCTTCATTTGCTTCAATCAGATCGATATCATCTATCGTAAAGCCTGTCTTAGCAAAAAGTTTCTTTGTAGCGGCAACCGGTCCGACACCCATGATAGAAGGATCGACACCACCAAGCGCGCCGCCAACGAAAGAAGCCATCGGAGTAACCCCTAACTCTTTTGCCTTTTCTTCACTCATAACAACAATGGCAGCAGCACCATCATTAATACCGGAAGCGTTACCTGCAGTAACAACACCGCCCTCTTTTCCGGAGCAGCACTTTAAATTGGCAAGACCTTCTGCTGTCGTTCCCGGACGTGGGCCTTCATCCTTATCAAATACCGTAACACCTTTTCTGGTCTTAATCTCAACCGGCACAATTTCATCATCGAACTTACCTGCATTAATGGCTGCTTCACATTTCTGCTGGCTGTTTGCAGCAAACGCATCCAGTTCCTCACGGGTCAGCCCCCACTTCTCTGCTACATTCTCGGCAGTAATCATCATATGATACTGGTTAAATGCATCCCATAATGCATCATTTACCATGGTATCCACTAATTTGCCATTGTTCATACGATAACCGAAACGTCCCTGCATGATTGCATATGGAGCCATGGACATATTCTCCATACCACCAGCAACAACAATATCCGCATCTCCTGCCTGAATCATCTGTGCAGCCATGTTCACACAGTTCAGACCGGAACCACATACAACGTTTACTGTGACAGCAGGAGTTTCAACAGGCAAACCTGCCTTAATCGATGCCTGGCGGGCAACGTTCTGACCAAGACCGGCCTGAATAACACATCCCATGTATACATGGTCAACCTGTTCAGCCGGAACACCTGCTCTTTCCAAAGCTTCTTTGATCACGATGGAGCCTAAAACCGGTGCCGGAGTTGTGCTGAGACCTCCGCCCATCTTACCAATCGCAGTACGGCATGCGCCTGCTAAAACTATTTTCTTTGCCATAATCTAAAATCCTCCTTCAATTAATTGATTCATATACTGACAGAAACCTGTCGCTGCATTAATATTTTTGATAGAGATCAATGCACTCTACTGAATAATATATATCATAGTGCCTAATTTTTCAAGCATTTTTCATAAGATATGAACGCAAAAAACAATAAATGTTGAAAAGAATGTACAAAAGTGTTATTTTATAGAAGATAAGGCATGCCCCAGCAGGCTGCGGGGTATTTGACTTTTCTGTCAGGTTTGCATAAGTGCCAGTTTGCAAACGCAATGTACAGAGCCTATTTTTCTGGCACAGAAAGAGGTTAAAATATGGATTTTGAAATAATGTACCACGACAAGCTGACAACAGCCGATGAAGCTGTAAAAGTCGTAAAATCGGGAGACTGGGTAGATTATGGCTGGTGCACCGGCGTTCCGGTTACCCTGGACGCCGCAATGGCAAAACGTCTGCCTTCCCTGACAGATGTTAATTTTCGAGGCGGCATTATCATGTGGGAACCGGAAATTTTTAAAATTGACAACCCTGCGGAACATATGACATGGAACTCATGGCATATGAGCGGTATTGAAAGAAAAGCGATCGCCAAAGGATTTTCTTTCTATGCGCCAATCCGCTATTCTGAGCTTCCCCGTTATTACAGAGACTCCAAAACGCCTTCTAATATTGCAATGTTCCAAGTGGCGCCAATGGATAAGCACGGTTACTTTAACTTTGGCCCGAACGCCTCTCATATGATGGCATGCTGTGAATGCGCTGAAACGGTCATTGTGGAAGTAAATAAAAATATGCCCCGCTGTTATGGCGGTTTCGAAGAAGGCATCCATATCAGCCAGGTAGACATGATTGTCGAAGGGCAAAACCCTGCCATTGCTTCTATGGGCAGCGGCGCGCCTGCTACGGAAGTTGACGAAGCCGTTGCAAAATATATTGTAAATGAAATTCCGAACGGCGCATGTTTACAGCTTGGTATCGGCGGTATGCCAAATGCTGTCGGATCCCTGATTGCACAATCTGATTTAAAGGATTTGGGCGTACATACGGAAATGTATGTAGACGCTTTTGTCGATATTGCAAAAGCCGGTAAAATTACCGGACAGAAAAAAAGGATTGATAAAGGGCGTCAGGTTTACGCCTTTGGTGCAGGAACACAGAAATTATACGATTATCTGGATGAAAACCCGGAATGTATGAGCGCTCCTGTCGATTATACAAATGATATCCGCCAGATTTCTGCACTGGACAATTTTATCTCCATCAATAATGCGGTTGATATTGATTTATTTGGACAGGTCAATGCAGAATCTGCAGGCACAAAACAAATCAGCGGCGCAGGCGGACAGCTTGACTTCGTACTGGGCGCTTATCTTTCTAACGGCGGTAAATCTTTTATCTGTATGTCTTCCACCTTTACACAGAAGGATGGTACGGTAAAGTCAAGAATCACGCCTACCCTGAATAACGGCTCCATTGTCACGGATACCCGCGCCAATGTACATTATTTTGTAACAGAATACGGTATCGTAAATCTGAAAGGCCTTTCTACATGGCAAATAGCAGAAGCCATTATTTCCGTGGCGCATCCGGACTTCCGTGAGGAACTGATTGCAGAAGCAGAGAAGATGCATATCTGGAGACAGAGCAACAAACGTTAGAAAACAAAGTAAAAAACATTAGAAAATACAGCAAAAAACGTTAGAAAAATAACAAAAAATGCACCACAAATGTTTTGGATAACCGCCTGACATTTGTGGTGTTTTTTTGAACCATCCAACGTTCTGATTCTCTGTTATTTTACAGTCACTGTCCGCCTTTTGAACCGTCGCATTTTCTGTCCGCCTTATTCTGAAACGATTTCTTGTCGATGAGAAACCTTTCATGCAGCCCTTCCCCAATCTTTCCTGTTTCATCAAAAGCAGTGACGCGGAAGACCAGACGTCTTCCATCCACTTCCAACAGTTCGCTTTCACAGGTAATTTTCATACCTGTGGGAGAAGCAGAGATATGTTTCACCTCTATGGAGGTGCCGACGCTTCCCATGCCTTCCTCCAACATGGAAGTTACGCTCTTATACGCCGTTTCTTCCATCAACGCTATCATAGCCGGCGTTGCATATACAGACAGTTCCCCGCTGCCCATTGCCTTTGCAGTATCCGCTTCTGTAACTATTGTCTCGGATTTTCCTAAAATTCCCTTTTCTAACATCGATTACTCCATTTCATAATACATTTTATAAAAACAGGTCTGCGCATAGATTCGCTCCAAAATTGACAGGATGCGCCTATAGCGGTTCTTCGTCAAATTCCACAATGACATAATAACCACGCTTTGTATGCTGAATCTCCTTTACAACGCCCTCTAAAGTATGAAGCCTTTGATTAACCTTATAACAGCCGGACATTGCTACCGCAGGTTCAATAATATAAGAATAATTTAACGCTGTTTTTTTTTCGCTGATCGTAACGTGTTCCCCGGTCTCTACAAGTCCGGGACGTTCCATCTTAAAGGTCATCTCGCGCATATTTCTCTCCATTCCAAAGCAGTTTTAACGCAGTCAGCTCCTTCGAATAAATTCCGTATGGCATTTGGGACAGGTAATCGCAATCTTCCCTTTCCCCCTCGGAATCCGTATTGCCTGTCTGCAGGAAGGACATCGGAAAATTTTATGCGTTCGTCTCTGCTGCATACGGCTTTTCTTTTTCTGAAAGTAGTAACGGAACTGACGGGAATATTTTAAAAAAGACTGATATTCTGCATAACGCCTGCCATGATTTCTGGATAAGATGCGATAGTAGGAATAAGCAAAAACCAATACCGCTAATGAATTCATTCCGGACCGCATTCGTGGAACCGGTATAAAAAAGGCAATGACAAGCAAAAACAAAGCTGCTACCGTCAAAAAATTACTAAACTGATCTACCCCATACCGCCCCTGCATAAATCTGGCCAGACGTTCCCGCATATTAACACAATCCCTTCCGTTTTTGTATAAACTGCAATTTTTATATTTTCTAATATTCGTTCAAGAGGAAACAGCTAAAAAAGAATCATCTGAATCACTCTAAAAGTTCAAAGCTAATCAGTGCATGAATGCCATTTTCTGACGGTTCATAGGCAATATGAAGTTGATCCCCCCGCATGATTTTAATCAGTTCTTCATTTTCTTCAAATGCCTGTTTATAAACGGCGCGGTTGGTATCTTTCAAATAGACTATGGTTCCATCTTCCGTTTCAATAAACTGAATATCCTGCACCTGGATGTCTGTTGTCATTCTCTCCTGCTTCACATCCGTTTTTCCATCCTCCGAAAGCATTCGCTTATATTTCTGGAATACCTCCGACTGGCTGGAAGCCGTAGCCACAATATTGTACTGTTCTACATTGACCATGGCATACATTTTTACTAAGCCCGCATCATCCTTTAACACCATAATATACGTTGGTTCGCCTGATACATTGATTAAACTTGGAAAAGACGCCAGATATCCTTTTTCCTGAACGGCTCCCTCTGCCGATTCCATGGCAGAATGTTCTTCGGCTCCGGAAACTTTATAATATTTCGCTTCCGAAGTGCGTTGGTTCATCAGGACAAAGCCTATATTAGACTGGTCGCCGGTAACAGATGTGACGCCGGTATAAATCCAAACGTCATCCTCAATAATCTTATAGCCATAATCATCCGTTGTCTGTTTACATCCCTTTTGTCCAATGATGCTGTTCCAAAATCCTCCGGATAACGTTCCGTACCAGTCATATTTTCTGGTTAGCAACGTTCCGTCATACACACTGTCAATCCACAAAGGAATCTCTTTATTGGTATAATATCTGCAATCGCCCGTCACCGGGTCGCAGATAATGACGCCGTTTACGTCCATACCGCTAAACAGACCGATACGCGCTGTCAGTGTCGGACAAACATAAAAAGGATTTCCCTCATCATCTGTTTCAAAATGATATCCGGAGATAATCTTAGCAGGATATTTGAACTGTACATGACGCTGTAAATTGTAATTAAAATACGCCGACGGAACATATTTCATTCCCTTTTTTAACGCAACATATTCTGCATTCGACGTAACAGGATCTACCCTGACATATCCCGGCACTCCCTTGTCACGGTTATTCAACCACTTAAAAAAGCTGGCATATTTTAATGCCGATACCTTCATTGGCTTTTTATCGATACTAATCTGCGTATAATCCGCTTCCACTTCGTATTGGCTGACTACTTCGGACAAAGAACCAATCTTACGGTTGCCAAACCTTCTTGCACTCTCGGTATCCATCAAGGCAATATCCGTTACCCGGTCTGATTCCACCATATCCTCGCTAAATTGATAGGTATGGACTTTCTGCAGGGACGCATAAGATTTTGCGCGGAAAAAAGTACTTCCTGCAAGGCTGCCCAGGATCAGGATAACTGCCACGACAGCCGCTGCTCCCAACAAAACTTTGGAAACCAATGGAAATTGTTTGAGCTTAGAAGGCGTCATCCTGTTTTTTTGATTCAACTGTCTGACAATATTCCTTGCGGCAAAAATCATGCCAAATAAAACCAGAATAAAAAATAACGCGATCCAGAAAGATTGCAGATGGATATTGACAGCCGGAAAAACTGCGTAATAATAAATTCCTAACACACATAGCAATAACAGTATTAGAATCAGATACCATTTCTTTTTCATAACCGTTTTCTTCCTTTCCTTTTTGCAAAGGCGCAAAGCTGCAACTTTCATAAAACCAAAGCGCCCTGTTGTTCTCTATTCCTATCCATTAAAAAAAGCACGAGACGGGATTCGAACCCGCGACCCTCGCCTTGGCAAGGCGATACTCCACCACTGAGCCACTCGTGCATTTTATTGTCTGCTATAGACTATCATAGCATTTTTCTATGTAATTGACTGATGAAACACTAAAGCACGAGACGGGATTCGAACCCGCGACCCTCGCCTTGGCAAGGCGATACTCCACCACTGAGCCACTCGTGCGTTTCATTGTGCTTTCCACAAGCACAATGATTATTTTACAAGAATCTGATTCCAATGTCAACACTTTTTTTATATTTGATAATAGGATACGCCGGATGCAAAGATATGCTGATCCTGATTACCGTAAATATTGATAGCAACTCCTTTTCCAATACGCTCAGAATGCGCCATTTTACCAAGCACACGACCGTCCGGACTGGTAATTCCCTCAATCGCTGCATAGGAAGCGTTTGGATTAAAATCTTCATCCATCGTTGGATTCCCCTGTAAGTCTACATATCTGGTCGCTACCTGACCATTTTCAAAAAGTTTCTTTAAGACTTCTTCGGAAGCCACGAAACGTCCTTCGCCGTGAGAAGCCGGAATCGCATATACGCCGCCTAACTCCGCCTTCATCAGCCAAGGCGATTGATTGGTGCATACTTTCGTATAAACCGATTTTGAAATATGCCTGCCGATACGATTGGTTGTCAGCGTTGGAGCGCCTGCAGTCTGCGGCCGGATTTCCCCATATGGCACCAGCCCAAGCTTAATCAGCGCCTGAAAGCCATTACAAATACCAAGAATCAGACCATCCCGCTTCTGCAGCAGTTCATGGACAGCATCCATAATTCTCGGATTCCGAAAAATGGATGCAATAAATTTTGCAGAGCCATCCGGTTCGTCGCCGGCGCTGAATCCGCCGGAAAACATCAGAATCTGCGACTGTCGTATAGCGCTTTCAAAAGCCTGAACCGATTCCACAATCTGATTCTCTGTCATATTCCGAAATACCACCGTTTTTACCTCTGCCCCGGCCTGCTCAAACGCCCTGCCTGTATCATACTCGCAGTTTGTTCCCGGAAATACCGGAAGAAATACCTGTGGTCTTGCTATCTTATTCTTTGCGGTATATACCGTTTTTGCGTCATATAAGGAATCCTCCAGGACAGCATGTCCTTCGCCGGAACGTGTCGGGAATACTCCCTCCAATCTGCCTGTCCATTTCTCAAGAGCTTCTTCCATAGAAATCACAGCATCCCCAATGACAAACTCTGCGGTCTCTGTAATCGTTGCAATTTTAGTATATTCTACAGTAAGCTGCTCTAAATCCTCCGCAGAAACTTCTGCAATGATAGAGCCGTAATCTTCTGTAAATAAATCTTCTTTCTTTATTCCTTCATTGATAACAACGCCAAGTGCATTGCCAAACGCCATTTTACTAACCGCCTCGCAGATCCCTCCCATACCGACAGCATATGCGGATACAATCTTATGATCCTGTATCATCTTTGTGATTTCATGGTACAGATGCATGAGCTGGTCATAATCCGGCAGCGAATAAGAATCCTTCTGAATATCAAATTTTACCAGAACATTTCCTGCTTTTTTTAATTCCGGCGTGATAATGTCTGAAAGTTTTGCGATATCTACTGCAAAAGAACATAATGTCGGCGGAACGTCAATATCATCAAAAGTACCGGACATACTGTCCTTACCGCCAATGGACGGAAGACCTAACTTCATCTGCGCATCATACGCGCCCAAAAGTGCGGCCAGGGGTTCTCCCCAGCGCACTGCATCCGTCCCCAGACGTCTGAAATATTCCTGAAAGGTAAAACGGATTTTCCTGTAATCGCCGCCGGCTGCAACAATCTTTGCTATGGAAGAAATCACAGCATATACTGCTCCATGATATGGGCTCCAACTGGTTAAATAAGGGTCCATGCCATAACTCATCATAGTTACCGTATCACACTCTCCGGATAACACCGGAAGTTTTGCGATCATGGTCTGTGTCGGCGTCAACTGTTTCTTACCGCCATACGGCATTACTACAGTAGAGGCTCCAATGGAACTGTCAAACATCTCCACCAGTCCCTTTTGGGAACATACATTTAAGTCCTGCAATGTATCTAACCAGGCTGCCTTTACATCGGATACTTCTTTCTTCTGTTTAAAGTAGTCCTCTTCCTTTTTGGGCATCTTGACGATAACATCCGTCTCCTGATGCGCGCCGTTGGTATCCAGAAACGCCCTGGAAATATCTACAATGACATGGTTTCTCCATGTCATAACAAGTCTCGGCTCCTCTGTTACTTCAGCTACTGCGACAGCCTCCAGATTCTCTTCTTCTGCAAAAGCAAGCATCGCATCGACATTTTCTTTGGCAACTACAACTGCCATACGCTCCTGTGATTCAGAAATAGCAAGTTCCGTACCATCCAAACCGGCATATTTTTTAGGAACCTTGTCCAGATGAATCCTAAGTCCGTCAGCCAGTTCTCCAATTGCCACGGAAACACCGCCGGCGCCAAAATCATTACACTTCTTGATAATCGAACTAACTTCTTTCCTACGGAACAGACGCTGGATCTTGCGTTCTGTCGGCGCGTTCCCCTTCTGCACCTCTGCGCCGCATACATCAATGGATTTTGTTGTATGCGCTTTTGAGGAACCGGTCGCCCCGCCAATTCCATCCCGTCCGGTACGGCCTCCCAACAGAATGATTACGTCTCCCGGATCGCTGTTTTCACGAATAACGTTACAACGTGGCGCCGCACCCATAACAGCGCCGATTTCCATACGCTTTGCAACATAATTTGGATGGTAAATTTCATTGACCAGACCAGTTGCAAGTCCAATCTGGTTGCCATAGGAGCTGTATCCCTGAGCTGCACCGGTTACGATTTTTCTCTGCGGCAGTTTGCCTTTTAACGTCTCCTGTACCGGTACTGTCGGATCTGCCGCTCCGGTCACACGCATTGCCTGATATACATAACCGCGTCCTGACAAAGGATCCCGGATCGCTCCGCCCAGACAGGTAGCAGCCCCTCCAAACGGCTCAATTTCCGTTGGATGGTTATGTGTTTCATTCTTAAAGAATACAAGCCATTCCTCTTCTTTTCCATCCACCTCAACCGGAACAATAATAGAGCAGGCATTAATCTCATCGGACTCTTCCATATCCTCTAATTTGCCGTCCGCTTTTAATTTACGCATCGCCATCAATGCAATATCCATCAATGAGACATACTTGTCCGGCCTGTCCTGAAAGATTTCTCTGCGAACCGCCTGATAATCTTCATAAGCCTTTTGAATCGGTTCCTGATAATCGCCTTCTTCAAACGTAACATTTTTCAGTTCCGTTAAAAATGTCGTATGGCGGCAGTGATCCGACCAATACGTATCCAATACGCGGATTTCCGTTACCGTTGGGTCTCTTCTTTCCTCATTTGCAAAATAATTTTGGATATGCAGAAAATCCTGAAAGGTCATCGCCAGATTCAGGGAATCATAAAGCTTCCGAAAAGCTTCCTCTTCCATCTCCTGGAAGCCTTGGAATACAGAGACGTCTGCAGGCTCTTCAAAATTCTGCACCAATGTGTCCGGTTTTTCTTCATTTGTCTCACGGGAATCTACGGGATTGATGCAATAATCTTTGATTCTTTTTATCTCTTCTTCGGAAAATGTACCTTCAAACACATATGTCGTAGCAGAACGGATCACCGGATTTTCCTTTTCGCTTAACAATTTTACGCATTGCTCAGCAGAATCCGCACGTTGGTCAAATTGTCCCGGCAGATATTCGACTGAAAATACCAAAGCTTCCGGAGCCACTTCAATTTTTTCCTCGAAACAGTCGTCTACCGGCGGCTCTGAAAAAACAGTAGAAATCGCCTGCTGATATATTTCATCGCTCAAATTCTCTATATCGTATCGGATGAATACTCTAACGTTCTTTAAAGAATGAATCCCGAGATAACGGGTAACCTCCTCCTGTAATTCTTTTGCCCTGACGGCATAAGGCATCTTTTTTTCAACGTAAACTCTTCTTACCTTTTTCATTCTACGGTTCCTCTCTTTCATCAGTGATAAACGCATACAAGCCATATGGATTTTCCCACACGGCTTGTACTATATATCCCCCTTTGTTATACAGTAACATCATCATTCATTAGAACCCTTGGTTGTATCAGAAGAATCTTCCTTCATTTTCTCCAAATCTTCTGCAGTAACAATGTCTGTTGTAACCGCGCCGATTGTTACTTCTGACCAAACATCATTGTTTACTGTATATTTCGCATTCTCCGCCTGCTTATCAAACCATGTCTGATATGCATCGTCCTGTGCGGAAGAGATTGCATCGTCACAGGCAGTCTGATATGCCGCATTTGAGTTATTGTTAATCATCTTAACTACAACATAATATCCGGTGGAATCGTCCAGAATCGCATCGGAGATTTCCCCATTCTTCATTTTTCGGATCTTCTTTAAGTTTTCACTGGAAAGATAAGACCAGCCGTCCGACTTTGTAAAGTTTCCATCTTTCACAAAAGTGATATCTTTTTCATCCTCTGAAATCAACTTTGTAAAATCCTTTTCCGTCTTTGACTTTTTGGCAACTTCCTGAATTTTTGCAGCCAATGCTTTCTTCTCATCATCCGACATTTCTTTTGCCGTACCATTGTCATCATTCTTACTTGTAGAACCATAGTAATACTGAATGTCGTACTGACGATAGTCCTCTTTGGAAATATCTTTAATTGCTGCGGCCTCATCCACATCTTTGTTCAGTATTTGCTTCTGATCATCACGGTAACGTTCTGCCAACGCTCTCTTCTGAAAACGGTCTGTTAAATTGCTCTTTGAGATGTTCAAACGCATTTTCTGAATCCAGGAAAGATCTTTCAGCGCTTTCTCAGCATCCTCGCTTGCCTTTTTCTTCTCATCCTCTGTCAGTTCATAATTTGCCTTTTTTGCCATCTGATACAGGATTTCATATTCTACTTCCGAATTCAATACATCCTGTTTCAGACCAATGGAATTTGTCATACCGGAAACGCTTGTATCGGAACCCTGATAATCCGCATCCCAAACAGAAGTGCCATAATAGCTCTGATACATTTCATCATATGGTAAATATTTACTTTCTACTTCATAAATCGGATACATCATATCATTCATGGAAATCTTGGTATCCCCAACCGTAATAACTACCTTTGGCTTAAATTGCTGAATGCCGACGCCAATACAGAGCACCAATAGCAAAACGATACATACCGCTGTTAAAATAATGGGTTTTATATTCGTAACGGATATAGAACCTTTCTTTAATTTTTTAGCAGGAACTGATGCAGAAGTATTTCTCTTCTTATCCTCTCCCTGATTTTGTTGGTTCAAAATTTTTTTTGATGAATTCATACTAATTCCTCCAAGTGTAATCTAGCAACATTACGTCAAAGACGTAAAACACTATCTTCTATTCTAACGAAAATCCATAATAAGTCAAGGTTTATTCTTTGATAAGTCGATAAAATAAAAAAAATAAAAAATATTTGACAATTCGAAAAGAAACTGTTAAGATATTACTCGTGTTCAGAGACATATCTGCGGAAGTGCTGGAATTGGCAGACAGGCATGATTCAGGTTCATGTGTTGGCAACGACGTGTGGGTTCAAGTCCCATCTTCCGCATTCAATGGCGCAAAACCGGACGATGCGCATTCCGGTTTCACGCCATTTTTTGTTTTCCGGAAAGTTCAGGATGATTTTATAAAAAAAAAGAGCTGCCGCGACAGCTCCTTTTTCCAAAAAGGTACTTATTCTTCTGTTTTCCCTAAATTACGTCCTTTGTCCTTCCCCATATTGCTCACTTCCATCGGAGCCATACTAAGACGGATAAAATATCCCTGTTCGGCGTCACAGGCAGGGCAGTTCTGCGGCGCTGTCGTCGCTTCAATCACATAGCCGCAGTTTAAGCACATCCATCCCACCTGTACATCAGAAGCAAATAGTTTTCCTTCTTTTAACAACTCATAAAATGTGCGGAACCGTTCCGCATGTACTTTTTCAATATCTGCAATCAGGTAGAATTTCCCGGCAATCTGCTGAAATCCCTCTTCCAACGCCACCTCGCCAAACTTACGGTATATTTCATCGCTTTCCTTTGTTTCATTCTGCAGTGCATGGAATAATTGCTGTTCCACGTTTTCAGCAGTATTGATTGGATAGGCGGCATGAATATCAATGTCCTGTCCTTCCATTTCTTTCAGATAGCGGTAAAACACTTTTCCGTGTGCCTGCTCCTGCGAGGCAGTCAGATCAAATACCTTTTTGATCACATACAGTTTTTCTTTTTGGGCAAGCTCTGCCGCAAATGTATAACGGTTACGCGCCTGGCTTTCTCCGGCAAAAGCGCGCATCAGATTCTCTCTTGTTTGACTATCTTTCAACTCCATCTTCCTGTTCCTTTCCATCTATTTTTCATTAGTATGTATCTTTTTTTTCTTTTCTATACCGTCCTTTCAAAGATTCATTTCAGCAATTTCCTATATAGCAAAAAAAAGAGGAATGCATCGGCGCATTCCCCTTTCTATCTTTTATTTGTGAAATTCTAATATTTACGCTTACGTGCAGCCTCAGACTTTTTCTTACGACGAACACTTGGCTTTTCGTAATGCTCTCTCTTTCGAATTTCCTGTTGGATACCAGCTTTCGCACAATTTCTTTTGAAACGACGTAAAGCGTTATCCAATGTCTCATTTTCTTTTACAATTACATTTGACATAGTCTCACACCTAACCTCCCCTCAGTTGTAGATTATGCTCCAATACACAACTGTATAGGGTAAAATTTTACCATGAAAGAAATAAATACTTCTCTTTCATACGCACAAAAGTTATTGTAACACAATCTTCCAAAAAAATCAATCATTTTTTTCTATTTTATAGCATTTTTTATAATATTTTATAAAATATATTTTATAAAATATTCATATTAAGGCATGGTAACCGTTCCTAACCAATAGGTCTGACTGCTAACCTTTTTCTTGCCGGATTTTGCCTTTGCAAGAACTTTTACATAATAAGTCTTACCTTTCTTCAATTTCTTCTTGCCACACTTTTTAATCGTAATGCTCCTCTTCTTTGCGGAAAGTGTCTTTACTTTCTTGTAACCGGAATTCTTCTTGGTGGAAATGGATACCACATAGTTGCTTACAGAAGCAACTTTACTCCAACTGCATTTAATCTTTTTCTTGGATGCGACTCCTGAAAACTTCTTTGCCATTCCCACATATCGATAATCTGACCATGCGCCGTATGCGTTACCGGTACTGCAGCCTACATAGGAACGTACACGGTATTTATAGAATGTGCCGGCAATAAAATTGCTGATGGAAATACTGGTAGAAGAAACGGTCACGGTCTTCTTTACCTTTCCTTTCATGGTTAAAAACTGCCACTGATATCCGTCAACGGAACCCTGATGGGAAACGGCAAAATTGTATGTATTGATATTTGCATATAAATTAGAGATACCAAAACTCTTTGTATTGATTTTATTTGACAAAGTCTTCATATAGTCATAATAATAACCCACTGACGCTACATAGCCGGAAGCAGATCTCCTTGCCGCATACGCACGCACCCAGTACTGTGTTGCCGGATTCAGCGCACGGGTCGTCGTAATGGTTGGCTGCGTAGACGCTCCCAAAGTGATATTATCACTGGTTACATAATAATAATTTGCACCGCTTACATTACTATACGTCAGCTTGATTGATGTAGCAGTCGCGCCGGACTGAACGACTTTCATATTCGCACATTCCGGAGCCGTAACAGTCTCCAGAGGAGCGGAAGCAGAACTGCTTACTGCACCGCTTTCAGTATAGGCAGTTACCCGTATATAGTATGATCTTCCTGCGGAAAGTGAATCAATATATGCACTGGTTGTATAGGTATATCCCTTTTTAATCCATGTTTTATTGTCCTGACTGACTTCTACAAAATACTGATCCGCATTGAGATCAGCATCCCATGAAAATGTGATACTATCCCTGGATGCGTCTGTCTGCTTTACGCCGGTTACCTGTGCTGCCTCGCTGTCTGTCTTAGCTGCGACCGTAAGAACCATAGCAAAAACAGCAAGCATTAAAAATTGTTTCCATTTTTTCATTACCTTGTCCTCCATTTTTTAATATAACTGGTATAGGGCTTCTCATAGATACAAGAAGCTTATTGCAATTATATCTCTATTTCATTTGCATTTCAACCACATTTTTTACTTTTTCCAGAGCAGCCGGAATGCCGTCTGCATTTTTTCCTCCCGCCTGCGCCATATTCGGACGACCGCCTCCGCCGCCGCCTACACAGGAAACAATTTCCCGGATCAGATTGCCGGCATGGGCCCCCTTCTGTATTGCCCCGTCAGTCGCCATGGCAAGGAGCGTTACCTTCCCTTCATGGGCAGATGCAAGCACAACGATGCCTTCGCCTATTTTTTCCTTCATCTGATCGCCCAGATTCCGAAGCCCATTCATATCCACATCCGGGACATGCATAGCAAGTACTTTGACGCCCTGAATCTCCTGAATCTGTTTATCGACATCTCCAACCGCATCTTTTGCAAGCCGTGCCTTCAGCTTTTCATTCTCACTGTGCAGCGATTTGAGTTCTTCCTGCATTGCCTGAATCTTTCGCTCTAAATTTTCAGGCTCTGCCTTTGCCGCTCTGGCAGCCTTCTTTAACTGCCGTTCCATTTTTTCATAATACTGTATCAGCCCTTCGCCCGTCAGCGCTTCAATACGGCGTACGCCTGCAGCGACGCCGCTCTCTGATATAATTTTAAAATTGGAGATTACCCCGGTATTTGGCACATGCGTTCCGCCGCAGAGTTCGATACTGAAATCGCCCATTTTTACTACACGGACAATTTCCCCGTATTTTTCGCCAAAAAGAGCCATCGCGCCGGTTTTCTTCGCATCTTCCAAAGTCATTTCTTCTGTGATTACCTTAAGGTTGGCGGCAATTTCTTCTTTTACAATTTCCTCTGTCCTGCGGATTTCCTCCGGAGTCATGGCAGAAAAATGAGAAAAATCAAACCGAAGGCGGTCTGCATCCACATAAGAACCCGCCTGCTCCACGTGGCTGCCCAACACCATCCGGAGCGCTTTTTGCACCAAATGGGTCGCGCTATGATTCCTGCCCGTTGCAAGGCGTTTTTCGGGACAAACCTTGAGCGTTACCGCATCAGACACTTTAAACATGCCCCGTACCACGGTACCCACATGTCCAATCTTTCCGCCCTGCAGCTTTATGGTATCTTTTACCTGAAATTCATTTTCGCCGGAAACGATACTTCCCACATCCGCCTGCTGGCCGCCCATCGTGGCATAAAACGGCGTTTCTTCCACAATTATGGTGCCATTTTGTCCGTCTGTTAATGCCTGTACAATTTCTTCTTCCGTCGTCAGCACGGTAATCACGGAATCATGCTCTAAACGGTCATAGCCGACAAAACGGCTCGTAATCTCCGGAGCAATCTGTTGGTATACGGTTTCTTCTGCTCCCATGTAATTAGTAGTTTTCCGGGCTTTCCGTGCTTTTTCTTTCTGAGCCTTCATAGCGGCTTCAAAGCCATTCTTATCCACTGTAAATCCCTTTTCTTCCAGAATCTCTATTGTTAAGTCCAATGGAAAACCGTAGGTATCATATAGTTTAAAGGCATTCCCACCGGAAAGTTCCCTGGTTCCTTCAGCCGCCAGTTCTTCCTGCATCTGCGTCAGTATGAAAAGCCCCTGATCTATCGTTTTATCAAATTTTTCCTCTTCCTGCGTCAGGACCTGTATGATAAAATCCTTCTTCTCCTCTAACTCCGGATAGCCGTCCTTCGATTCTGCAATAACCGTCAGGGCAAGCTCTGCCATAAACTGTTTCTGAATGCCAAGTTTCCTTCCATGACGCACTGCACGTCGAATCAGACGGCGCAGCACATAACCTCTTCCTTCATTTCCCGGCATAATTCCATCGGAAATCATAAAAGTAGAAGAACGAATATGATCGGTAATCAGGCGGATGGAAATATCCTGATTTTCATCAGACTGATATTTTGTCTGCGCCAGTTCACATATTTTATCGCGAATTGCCTTCATCGTATCAATATCATAAACAGAATCCACATCCTGTACAACAACCGCAAGACGTTCCAATCCCATACCGGTATCAATATTCTTATTCTCAAGTTCCGTATAATTTCCTTTACCGTCCCCGTCAAACTGCGTAAATACATTGTTCCAGATTTCCATAAAACGGTCACATTCGCATCCCACTTTACAATCCGGTTTTCCACAACCATATTTTTCGCCGCGATCATAATAGATTTCAGAACACGGGCCGCAAGGACCTGCGCCATGTTCCCAGAAATTATCACATTCTCCATTTTCATCACGGTAAAAACGGGTAATTTTCTCTCCCGGGACGCCAATCTCTTTTGTCCAAATCTCATACGCTTCATCATCTTCGCCATAGATAGAAGGATACAGGCGTTCCGGATCCATTCCAAGGGTCTGTGTTAAAAATTCCCATGACCAGACAAGCGCTTCCCGCTTAAAATAATCTCCAAAAGAAAAGTTTCCAAGCATCTCAAAAAAGGTAAGATGACGCGCCGTCTTCCCTACATTTTCTATATCACCGGTACGTACGCACTTCTGACAGGTAGTCACACGTCTGCGCGGAGGAATCTCCTGACCGGTAAAATACGGCTTCAATGGCGCCATGCCCGCGTTAATCAGCAGCAGGCTATTATCATTGTGCGGCACCAAAGAAAAACTCTTCATCGCAAGATGATCCTTGCCCTCAAAAAATTCCAGATACATTTTACGAAGTTCATTTACACCGTGCTTTTTCATTATGTTCTCTCCTTTACTCACGAAAAAATCCATGCAATATAATTATTCATTATATTGCATGGATTTTATGATGTCAATATTCGATACGCCCTCTCCTTATCTGCTTCCATCTGCCGTTTCAGCGCCCCGATATCGTTAAATTTCTGCTCCTTCCGCAAAAACTCATGAAACACAATGATGATTTCCTTTCCATAAATTTCTCCCTGAAAATCCATAATATAGGTTTCAATTCCTGCCTTAAAATTCCCCACTGTCGGTTTCGCCCCTATATTGGTAACGCCATAATAGGTTTTTCCCTCCAGGGAAACGGTTGTGGCATAGACGCCAAAAGGCAGTAATATTTTTCCCGCGGCCGGCACAAGATTCGCAGTTGGCATATGCATTGTCCTGCCCAGTTGTTCCCCATGCTGTACAGTTCCTGCGACAAAATAAGGACTTCCGAGCAAACGGTTTACCGTTGCGAGCTCTCCCTGTTCCATCAGTCTGCGGATGCGGGTACTGCTGATAATCTCATTTTCGTATTTTAACTTATCTACAATTTCCAACGTATATCCATAGCGTTCCCGATAACGCTCCAGCGTGGCAACGTCTCCTTTCCGGTTTTTCCCAAAACGAAAGTCTGCCCCGACGCAGATATGCTTTGCATCCATTCGCCTGACCAATACCATATCAATAAATTCTTCCGGCGTCATATTTTTGGTCTCCTGATGAAACGGGAAAATCACTTCTCTCTCTATTCCAAGCCCTTCTAATATCAAATCTTTTTCCCTCTGCGTATAGATTTTGGGCGTTTCTTCCTCCATTGCAAAAGTAAATACGGTTGGCGTCAGTTTTTTCTGTTCCGTAATCTCAGAAAGCAAAGCCCGGTGTCCCATATGGATGCCGTCAAATTTCCCCAAAGAGACACTACTGTTTTGTATTGCAAAATCAAGTCCGGTAATTTTCTTCATCTTTTTACTCTTTTCATCTTCCTTAGAACATTTTAATTACAGTAAAATCTCTGTTGCTGCGGCGATAAATCGCTTTAAACTCTCCATTCTCATCATAAATAAGATACTTCTCCTCTTCTCTGCTTTCTCCAGACAATCTTTCTGTTTGTTCTGTATCCTCCCTCTGATAAGGCTGCAGATAATCATCATATAGTATATTCCCATTTGCAAGTTTGCGGGCGTATTCTGCTTTAATCATAAGCCGGGGATATGCCGGAAACAAAGAATCGATTGGACGGATTTTTTCCATAAAACGCTCCTTCTGTCCCTCAAACAGATTACTGATTGTATCTAATGTCATGGCGTCGCTGATAAAAAAATCTGCTACCCTGGTACGTACAAGACTTTGCATAGCAGCTCCTACTCCCAGTTTTTGTCCAATATCATGACATAAAGTACGGATATAGGTTCCTTTGGAACAGGTAACTTCCATGGTAAATGTCTGTTCTTCCAGAGCCATTTGACGGATTTCAATATTAGAAATCCGGATTGGCCGCGGCTTTCGCTCCACTTCTTTTCCCTCTCTTGCAAGTTCATATAATTTTCTTCCATCCACTTTCAGCGCGGAATACATCGGAGGAAGCTGCAGGGAGTCTCCCTGAAAAGAGGCTACGGTACGGCAGATTTCTTCTTCTGTGAGACCATGGGTGGGCGTTTCCTTCAGAATTTCTCCGGTCATATCCTGCGTATCCGTGACCACGCCTAACTTGCAGACTGCTTGATAGGTTTTATCCTTATCGGTTAAAAGTTCGCAAACTTTCGTTGCTTTTCCAAGACAGACCGGCAAGACCCCGGTAGCTGCAGGATCGAGCGTTCCGGTATGACCGATTTTTTTCTGATGAAGGATTCCCCGCAGCTTTGCAACAACATCATGAGATGTAAATCCTGCTTCTTTATATACGTTTATGATTCCGTCCACTCAATACACCTTCCTTTCCCTTTCGGTTCTTAAAAAAAGCACCAACGCAAAAGGTGGTGCTTTTTTTACCTATTCTTCTATACTATCTCTTTTCTCACTTTGAGTCAACTCATCAATCCGTTTTGACATTTTAACCCCATATTCTATGGAATCATCCATGAAAAAGGTAAGCTCCGGCGTATTCCTCAAATTCAGCCGTTTTGCTAACTCAGACCGTATATGAGACGCTGCGCTCTTTAATCCGGCATGCGTATTTTCCTTTTGTTCGTCACTGCCCAACACACTCACAAAGACTTTCGCATACTTCAAGTCCGGCGTAACCTCTACGGAAACGACGGAAGTCATTGGATGGATTCTGGGATCTTTAATGTCCTGTGCGATAATCTTACTTAACTCTCTTTGCACTTCCCCGTTCATTCGGGAATATTTAATACTGTTTTTTTTCATATTTCCCCTCATTTCTACGCTGCTTTTGCGGATACTGTTTCCATCTGATATAAAATCTCCGAAGAATTACCTTGGTACCTCTACCATGATATATGCTTCAATCTGATCTTCTACCGCTACATCATTGAAGTTTTCAAATACAAGACCGCATTCATATCCGGCGTTAACCTCTTTAACGTCGTCCTTAAATCTCTTAAGAGACGCCAGATCGCCCTCGAATATCTGCTCTCCCTCACGGGAAATACGGACTTTACAGCCTCGTACGATCTTACCGTCCAAAACATAGGAACCTGCAATCATTCCTACGCCGGATGCTTTGAATGTCTGGCGGATTTCAGCATGACCAATAATCTGTTCTTCATATTCCGGATCCAGCATTCCCTTCATTGCAGCTTCAATATCTTCAATTGCATTATAAATGACACGGTATAAACGTACATCTACTTTTTCACGGTCAGCGATTTCCTTGGCCGTATTATCCGGACGCACATTAAAACCGATAATAATCGCATTGGAAGCGCTTGCCAAAGATACGTCGGATTCATTGATAGCGCCTACGCCTCCATGAATGATACGTACGGCTACTTCATCATTGCTTAATTTCAATAAGCTCTGCTTGACAGCCTCAACAGACCCTTGTACATCCGCCTTAACGATCAAATTCAATTCCTTGATATTGCCTGCCTGAATCTGTGAAAACAGGCCATCCAGGGTAAGCTTTGTTTTTGTATCGTCCAAAAGCTTTTCTCTCCCCTGTTTAATATAAGTGTCTGCTATATTTCTGGCTTCTTTATCGTTTTCTGTTGACAGGAAGATTTCTCCGGCATCCGGTACATTATGAAGTCCAAGAATTTCTACAGGCGTAGAAGGTTTTGCTCCTTTCACACGCTGTCCCTTCGAATTCATCATGGCACGAATCTTACCATATGCGGCGCCCGCGGCAATATTATCCCCGACATGGAGCGTTCCCTTCTGCACCAGTACAGTGGCGACAGGACCGCGCCCCTTATCAAGCTGCGCCTCAATTACAACGCCACGCGCCCTGCGGTTTGGATTTGCTTTTAATTCCAATACTTCCGCAGTCAGGATAATCATTTCCAGCAGTTGGTCAATTCCTTCTTTTGTATGGGCAGATACCGGAACAAATATCGTATCTCCGCCCCAGTCTTCTGCAACCAGTCCATACTCTACCAATTCCTGCTTTACGCGCTCAACATTTGCGCTCGGCTTATCAATCTTATTCACTGCCACAATGATCTCAACACCTGCCGCTTTGGCATGGTTGATCGCTTCAATCGTCTGCGGCATAACACCATCATCAGCGGCAACGACCAGAATCGCAATATCGGTAGATTGTGCGCCTCGCATACGCATGGAAGTGAACGCTTCATGTCCCGGAGTATCAAGGAACGTAATCTTTTCTCCGTTAATCTCCGTCACATATGCGCCGATATGCTGGGTAATACCGCCTGCCTCTTTATCTGTCACATGCGCTTCCCGAATCGCATCCAAAAGAGAAGTTTTCCCGTGGTCAACGTGTCCCATAACGCAAACAACCGGGGGACGTTTTTCCTTCAACGTTTCGTCTTCTTCCTCTTCTTTCAGTAATTCCGCAATCACGTCTACTTTTTCTTCCTTTTCAGCAATACAGTTATATTCTAAAGCGATTTCTTCCGCTTCCTCATAAGTGATCTTATGGTTCATGGATACCACATTTCCCTGTAAGAACAGTTTTTTGATCACGGTAGCAGGCGGAATTTTCATAATATCTGCCAACTCTTTGATCGTCATTTTTTCCGGAAGGACAATGTTACGAATGCCATCTTCCGGCTCTGGAGGTTTCTGCACCGGCTCCGGCTTAATAAACGCTCCCTTACGGTTTGGATCTTTTTTCTTCCGTTTCGTCTGATTGAAAAATTCCTCCTCGTAATCATCATGCTTTCTGTCTCTTCCATAACGTTTTGCACTTCTGGAATCTTTATTTGCGCGCTGCTGACGCGACTGTTTTACCTCGGATCTCATGCTGTCCATCGGAGGAGCGCTCCGTCTGGCGTCGCCGCCCTGCGGTTTATTGCCTCTTCCATTAGTATAACCGCCCTGTCTGCTTCCATTACTGTTTCCGCGAAGATTTCCCTCATGACGGTTATCTCGTCCTCCATCATGGCGCGCATTGCTTCGCGTCTGATTCCTGGCGTTCCCCGATGCATTGCGGCTGTGGTTTTCGTTGTTGGAACGGTTCTCCTGCCTGCTTTCCCGCTTGCCGCTTTTTTCATTTATTTTTTGGCTTCCCTTTTCGTTTCCCTCTTCCTGTTCTTTTCTTTCTTCTGCAGTACCCGTTACTGCGTTCTTTTGTAATGTATCCTCTTTCGTTTTCGTTTCCGCAGGAACAGAATTTTTTTCCGGCTTCTCCGCTGCTTTCGCCGGCTTTTCCTCTTTCTTCGGCGCAGTCTCCTTCTTTTCTTCGACGACTGCTGCTGTACTGCGCTTCTTTGCCGTTGTTTTTTTCGTTCCCTTGTCTGCACCCGAAGAAGACATGGCAGGCTGCTTACTATAATATTTTAACAAAAAACCAATCGCAGCATCCTCAATACTGCTTTGCGCACTTTTTGCCTCAAAACCATTTGCATTGAGAAGCTCAATCAGATCCCTGCTTTTCAAATTTGGAAATTTTTCCTGCAAGCTCCTTGCGATATCATATATTTTCATTTTTGCCATATGTTCTTATGACCTCCTAGTCCATTTTCTTCATAATTGCCTGAGCAAAGCCATTATCCGTTACTGCCAGAGAAGCTCTGAATATCTTTCCCAAAGAACGACCTAATTCATCCTTTGACGCATATTCACGGATAGGTACCTGGTAATACTCGCACATATTGCAAAATTTCTTTCTGGTATTTCCCGAAACATCTTTTGCAATGATTACTAAATATGCTTTTTTTGATTTTACTGCGTTTTCTGTCATAAACTCCCCGCTAACTACTTTTCCGGCTCGCTGAGCCAATCCAAGCGTAGAGAGAATACTATCCGTCTTCATTGTCATCTATCTCCTTTGTCAGCGCCTGATAAACACTTTCCGGAATGTCGGTATTCAGGGAGCGTTCCAATGATTTTTTCTTTTGCGCCATCGATAAACAGTCTGATGAGTTACATATATATGCGCCTCGACCGTTTTTCTTGCCTGTAAAGTCAACGGCAATCTCGCCCTCCGGTGTGCGGATGATCCGAATCAGGCTTTTTTTCTCTTTTCGCTCTCCACAACCGATGCACTGGCGCATTGGCACCTTCTTAACAGGCATCGTCTTTTTTCCTCCCAACTTAACACCTCCATTCTACCCGGCATATGCTGTACTATTCACATCCGATATCAATCTTGTATCCGGTAAGCCTTGCCGCCAGTCTCGCATTCTGTCCTTCTTTGCCGATTGCAAGGGATAATTGATTTTCCGGTACAATTACATGCGCTGTTTTTTCTTCCTCATCTACCGAAACGGATACGACGCTTGCCGGACTTAACGCATTCTCTATTAAAATTTCCGGAGAATCACTCCAGTAAATGATATCAATTTTCTCTCCCCGCAGTTCCTCAACGACTGCGTTGACACGGTTTCCATTTGCACCAACGCAGGCGCCGACCGCATCTACATTCGGATTATCAGAACTTACCGCCATTTTCGTACGGGAGCCCGCCTCTCTGGCAATG
The DNA here is from genome assembly GCA_947630925.1 of uncultured Lachnospiraceae bacterium. Lineage (GTDB taxonomy): Bacteria > Bacillota > Clostridia > Lachnospirales > Lachnospiraceae > Butyribacter. The sequence goes on along the minus strand of CANRJM010000022.1, from coordinate 12,321 downwards.
CCCCTGACCTCAACCGTTCCATCCTGCAGTTCCGTCACTTCCTCTTCAAACAATCTTTTTACAAACTCCGGATGACTGCGCGATACCGTAATACGCGGTCCCTTCGGCGTATCTTTTACTTCTACTACATACAATCTGATATGTTCTGTCGGTTTAAAATGTTCGCCCGGTACCTGTTCGCTCTCCATCAGTATGGCATCCACTTTTCCCAAATGGATATAGACATTCCGGTCGGTAACACGCTGTACGACGCCGGTAATGATTTCCCGCTCTTTTTCCAGATACTGAACATATAATATCTTTCGTTCTTCTTCCCGTATCTTCTGAACCACTACCTGTTTCGCCTTTTGCGCTGCAATTCGCCCAAAATTCTTTGGTGTGATTTCCACTTCAACCGTATCGCCGATTTCGACATCTTTAAATTTCAGTTTTGCTTCTGTTATGCCCATCTGCAAAATATCATCTTCCACCATCGCGTCATCTACCACTTCCAACTGGGAAAATACGCCAACCTCGCCTGTCTCTCGATCAATCGTCACACGGATATTCTCAGATTTGCCATATTGGTTTTTGCAGGCGGCCAGCAAAGAGTTTTCTATTGCTTCTAAAATAACATCTTTGCTGATCTGTTTTTCCTTCTCAAGCGCATTAAGCGCCTCAATCAATTCCGTACGGTCATTTACTGTTGCCTTCTTCTTAGCAGCCATGTCGTATATCCTCCTTCTTCTTTGCCCTTAAAAATCTATTGATAATTTCACTGTAGAAACTGCTGTACGTAATACCTCATATTCTGCTGCAAAATCCGTTTCCAGGGTTATGGTATCCTCTGTAAAATCTTTTAAGATCCCTGAAATTTCTTTTACGGAAACCTCCGCTCCGTTTTTCCCGGCAGGAATTTTACATTTCTGATAAAACCTGACGTCTACTTCTTTTCCAATGCTTCGTTTAAAATCCTTTTCCTTTTTCAACTGTCTCCCGAGCCCCGGCGAACTTACCTCTAAAATATAAGCATCCGGAATAAAATCTTCCCGATCCATAATATCGCTCCATGCCCTGTTTACCAATTCACAGTCATCCAGCGTGATGCCGCCTTTCTTATCAACATACGCCCGCAAATACCAGTTGCCGGCTTCTTTGACATATTCAACATCTACAAGCTCAAAATGGTTTTCTTCCATAATGGGTTCCAATATTTTTTCTGAACGGGTTTCATATTCTTCTTTCTTCGACAAAGACATTTTTCCATTTCCTTTCGCATCTTTTGATACTTCCAAAAGACAAAGCGAAAGAGTGGACTTGCCAGTCCACTCTTATCATCCATAACAACTATTACCAAACCAATAATAGCACTATTTTTTTTAAAAATCAAGCATTTTTAAGGGTTTTTTGCATTTTTTTTGCAAATCTGTATCTTTTTACCAAAATAATTCTGGAAAATTCCGCAGAATTTTAAACATTATCGGACAATCACCCGCGCCTCGTAGCCCAGGTCATAAAGACGTTTTGCTTCCTCCTGCGCCTCTTTCTTATCGCGGTACATCCCATGGCACACCCTGAAACAACGGTTTACCGGTTCAATAAAGGACTCAAAGTTTTCATTTTGAAGATTAGTCGCTAACATATCTGCATTTTCATGGTGCATAAATAAACCCAATTCAATCGTATAATTCTCCGACTCGGTTGATTCCAGATTGGCTCCCTGGATTGTTTCTATAATACCATCTGCAATTGCCTGTGCTATCTCCGGAAATTTCAGATCAAACAGTTGATTATCCTGTTCCGTATTGATAAAACCAACCTCTACTAAAGCTGCAGGCATATCGGTTCCCCTAAGTACTGCCAGATTCGGACGGACGGAAGTACCCAGATTGGCATATCCAACCTTTTCTAACTGCGCATTGATATTTTGGGCAAAAAGCGCCGGAATCCCTGCATCTGCATAGACAAGAGTCTGAACGCCAGAATATGTGTTTGGATTAGGGCTTGCATTGCGATGAAGGGAAATAAAATACGAGGTATCACTCCGGTTTGCGATATTCGCCTTCTCATTTGGACTCTGATAAACATCGGTTGTTCTCGTATATAATACATCTACTCCTTGATTTTCCAGTATATTTCCAACAGCCAGTGCCAGATTTAGATTGTCACTTTTCTCTGTCCTTCCATCAAATGTTGCTCCATTGTCATATCCGCCATGTCCGGCATCAATCATTACAGTTGCCATAAATTTTCCCTTTATTGCTCTTTTTGACTATTATATGCATCAAAAAAAGGAATGCGATAAAATGCATCCCTTTTTTTGTATCTTTTCCGTCATACTATTTTACAATTTCTTTTACCTTAGCAGCCTTACCTACTCTATTGCGCAGATAAAACAGTTTCGCGCGTCTTGCCTTACCTCTGCGCACCACCTCAATCTTATCAATGATCGGAGAGTGTAACGGCCATGTTTTCTCAACGCCTACGCCGTTTGAAAGTTTACGAACAGTAAAGGTCTCCCTTGCACCGCCGTTCTGCTTCTTTAATACAGTTCCTTCATACACCTGGATACGTTCTCTTGTACCTTCGATGACCTTTGCGTATACTCGGATCGTATCGCCAACACGGAAATCAGTAACGTCTTTTTTTAACTGCTCCTCTTCAATTGCCTTAATAATATCGTTCATTGTGTGACCTCCTTTATCCTTTTGACATTCTTAATACTTCTGTGCGTCCGCAACCGTAACAGAGGAATGCCTCTACTCACAACTATGACAGAATACCATACAACGTTCAAGAATGCAAGCACTTTTTTCCTTTTGTTTGATCCCAACATAAAGATTAAACGGAAAATAAGTCAAAGAGCTCTTCCTTTGTCAGTTGATTGATAAACACCTCCCCGGCGTCAATGACCGTATCTGCCAATTCTTTTTTCCGCTTCTGCAGCCGGTAAATTTTCTCTTCGATTGAATTTTTCATGACATAACGAATGACATGTACCTTTTTATTTTGTCCAATCCGGTATGCCCGATCCGTTGCCTGCTGCTCTACAGCGGGATTCCACCATGGGTCGAAATGGATCACCGTATCTGCACCGGTCAGATTTAACCCGGTCCCACCGGCTTTTAAAGAGATCAGAAAGACTTTTACCTTTCCTTCATTAAACTCTCCGACATACCGCTTGCGATCAACCGCTTTTGTCGAGCCTGACAGATAGTAATAAGGGATTCCCGCTGAATTTAATTCCTCCGCGATCATGGAAAGCATTGTGGTAAACTGTGAAAAAATAATAACGCTATGTCCCCCTTCTAAGATATCCGGAAGCTCCTCCATCAATAAATTCAATTTTCCGCTGCCACCGGTATAATTTTCCACAAAAGTTCCCGGATGGCAGCAGATTTGACGCAGTCTGGTCAAGGCAGCCAATATCTGAATCCTTCCGGCGTCATGTTCTATTTCAACGCCTTCCTGGATTTCTGACTGAATTCTTGATAAATAGGAAAGATAAATCTTTTCCTGTTTTTTTGTCATTTGCGCCATATGCGTCACTTCCGTTTTATCCGGAAGCTCTTTTAATACCTGCTTCTTCATTCTGCGGAGTACAAAAGGCTGTATTTTCAGCTTTAACTCCCGCATCCGCTGCGTATCCCCGCCACGCATAATCGGTTTCTCATATTGTTCGCTGAATTTATGATACTTTGGAAAAAATCCAGGCATAATAAAATCAAAAACAGACCAGAGTTCAGAAAGCGCATTCTCAATCGGCGTACCCGTCAGAGCGAACCGGTGTTCCGCCCGAATCTGCTTTACTGCCTTTGCGCTTAAAGAACCCGGATTTTTAATAAACTGCGCCTCATCTAAAAACATATGATCAAAGATAATTTCCCGATAGAAAGAAATATCCTTTCGAAGCAGGGGATATGTCGTGATCACAACATCTGTTTCATCCATTTCCCCCAAAAGCCTCTGCCGTTCCTGCGGCGTTCCCATAATAATCTTTGTACGGACGGACGGTGCAAATTTTTCAAACTCCTCCTTCCAGTTATACGCAAGGGAAGTCGGACAGACAACAAAACTTTTTTGCCCCGGATAAGAACAGATATAGACTATCGCCTGCAGGGTTTTGCCCAATCCCATATCATCTGCAAGGATTCCCCCCATTCCGTAGTATGCCAGCGTCTTCATCCAACGGTAACCAACCGTTTGATAGGGACGCAGCTTTGCCTGTACTGTTTCCGGGATAGGCCATCCTGTCTTTTTTGGCGAACGGACTTCCTCCAAAAGCTTTTGGTAAGAAATTTCCTTCTGAATCCGGTTTCCCTTTGGCAGCATATCATCAATAAAAAAAGCAGTATGCTTTGGAAGAATAACGCTCCCTTCTTCCGTTACCGTTCCGTTTTCCACAATCCAGGACAACGTCCTTAACTGACTGTTTTCCTCCTGTAAATCAATAAACGCTCCATTTTTTAAGCGATAGTATCGTTTCTTTAACCGGATCGCACGGAAAAATTCTTCTAATTCTTCCTTAGGAATCTGTGAATATTCCAGGTTCATTTCCAGAAAATCCATTCCGGTATCAAACCGGATCTTTCCGGACCAATATCCCATTTTTCTGAGCGAAGTATTTTTATAGGATTTTGAATAATAAACTTCAAAATTATCTGTTAATTGGCTGATATACTCTGTCATCAGCAAAAAGATATCCTCTTCCTTCCTCAGGAGAAACGAATCGCCTGCCACTTTAAAATTTAACTGATATAACAGTTTCGTCAGCCGCTCCTCTTCCTCCCTGTCGCGTACCAGGATATACTTGCCGGAGGAAAAGGGCTGCAGCGGGTTGATCTGATAATTGCCATAAACAAATCGAATGACCGCGCTAACATACCGCTTTGTCTTTGAGGAAACAATATCCAGATACAACTGCGGTACTAATGGCTCGACAACATAACTGTTTTTCAGTTCAACCGGCACCCTGACATGCATGGATTTTTTAATAACCGGCAAAACCTTTTCGATAAAAGCGCTTTGGTTTTCCCCGCGGAACTCCAAAGCCTTTCCCTCTTCACTGAACAAAGTGGAATAAAAAGGCAGGATATTGCAGATATAGTCCTTTGTCGGCAGATACAGGCAATCGCCATAATAGAGAATGCTTCCGTCCTCACAAAGCGACAACAGCTTATGCCGGCTTCTGCTTTCCAACAACAGGCAGTCCTGCTCCAGTTTGATTTCCAGCTCAACATCAGGATTTCCCGCAATAATCTGAACCTCCGTTACCGCAGTCCCATAAAATTTCAGGCTGCAGGTCTGTCCTGCCGCCAAATGCAGCAGTTTTACCAGCATTTTTTTTGATAGAACCAGTTCCTGACGGTTAAACAGATTGGAATAATACGTTTTCCCAAGCGTCTCCTGCACTTCGTAAATTTCCAACAGATACTCTAAAATCGGTATCGACTGCCCGTCAAACTCACACTCGCCGGGAATAAAACAAAACTCTTTTCCTAAACGAATCGTTGCTTCCCTGTAGTAATCCTCTACAAATTTCTTTGTATTGGAAATTTTATACATTCTGGTGCATCCCGCATATAAACTGACATATGCTTTAGCGTTTTGCTCTTTTAAAAACTCAGGCACCGTAATCTGCAGTTGTATGTGATAATATTGCGGCGTCAGTTGACGATACTCCCGATTGCGGAAATACTCCACAATCTGATACGCCGTCTTATCTTCCGGATTCTGGCTTTCCGTCACTTCCTGCCGCTGTTGATAATCCGCAAGAAAAAACATAGTCGCAATGACATGCTTACAGGCACCTTTATACTTGACATGCGCCGGACAGTTACAGGTATACAAAAACTCTTCTTCCTTCGGCTGTATCGTAACAATATATTGATTGCTCCCGCGTACCACCGAACGATATTGATGAATGGATTCATTCCATGTTACCTTTGAGACTGCATGCGCTGTATAATAGCGCATACCGCGGTAATATACCGTCTCTGATGATGCCATCCGCCGTATCACATCGCGTGTTATTTTAGACATATAGCTTCTACCCCTCCTGTTATAATGATCCTTTTCATTTCCGTATCCATATAACATACAACATTTTTCTCTAATGTCCTAACAAATGAAGCTTGTCTGCCAGGACCGACATACGCCTTCCCATAGGAAAATCATACAATTCCAAGCGGTTTAACCCTCCTAACTTCAGTACCATACAAAAATAAAGGAATACCGCCGCCATAATGGATGGTATAATCGCAATATAAATCCGGTGTGTCAATAAAAAGAAAAACTCATAAATAATATAAGCAGCCGCTCCCATGACGACAGAGGAAAGCAGCGGAATACAGAATGTTTTGGTAATCTCCTGCTTCAGAGCAAGATGTTTTCTGACCGCCCTTCCATTCAGCCAGCACACCAGAAGGGGATAGGTCACATTGCCTATTACCAGGGCATACGCGCCCAATTCCGTATACTTCAGCAATGCGTATACCAGTATCATATGAACAATTAATGAAGCCAATGAATGATATACCGGCAGGTTCATCTTATCAATACTCTGCAGGACGCCGCTGGTAACCGTAGAAAGCGCATAAAAAATCACGCAGGAAGAGCCGGTTAAAAGCATGGTCCCTCCAATGATATAATCCGAGCCCGGAAATAACAGACGTATGATTGGCCTCGAAAGCACTGCCAATCCCATTGCAGAAGGAAAGGCAATCAGCATATTAAATTTTATGGCAGCTCCTACTTTCTGATGTACATCAGCCATATCCCTTTTCATAAACGAGGAAACCAGTCCCGGAATCATAGACGAAGCAATCGCCGTTGATATGGCAATCGGCACGCTGACCAGTATACGGTATTTCGTGCTGTAAATGCCGAGCAGGGTACTTACCGTCGTGTCCGACAGGCCTTTGCTCCCCATTGCTGCGTTAAATAAAGTTACATCCACAATGCCACTGAGCTGATATACCGTCTGGCTTAAAATAATCGGAATCACGGTACAGAAGATCAGGCGATAGGTCAGCGACAGAGACTCCTGCGCAGAAACGTGGTCTCTCTTCATCTGTTTTTTCATAATCGGACGATAGAGAAGATAAATCAAAAATAAAATGAGAAATGCCGTCACTGCCCCCATACAGGTTCCAAGCGTCCCGCCTGCCGCTCCCCAGGCTGAAACTTCTGAAGAAGCGCTGTGCTGCCGCATGAAAATACAGGCTGCCGCAACGCTTACAAAGGCATTGATAATCTGCTCAAAAATCTGTGAAACGGCAGTTGGCATCATTGTATTTTTCCCCTGGAACAATCCACGGAACACCCCCATCACAGCCACAATAAATATTGTTGGCGCCAAAACGCGCAGCGGAATCGCTATCCCATGATATTTGGAAAAAAAATTGCTCTCCAGAAAGTCTGCCCCAAAATAAACAAATAAAGCCGCGGCACCGCCGGTAATAATAGAAAAAACCATGGAGCATTTTACAATAAAATACGCATTTCGGTATCTTCTCTGCGCGCACCTTGCCGATACCATCTTAGAGACTGCCATCGGCATTCCGTAAGAGGATATAATTAACAAAATATTATATATTTCAAATGCTGCGGAATAAATTCCGTTTCCTTCATCCCCAATAATATTCGCCATCGGAATACGGTAAATCATACCAATGACACGAACCAAAATAGAAGCAAGGGCCAAAATACTGCCTTGCTTTAAAAAACTATTCGATTTCTTTTTATCGGAAGTCTGCATTTATTTTCATCCCTTCTGTCAATCTCTTGTAATTTTAAGTCTCTGTAAAACCTGCTCCTGCTTTCTCTCCATCTCTTCTCGTTCGCCCTCTTCCATATGGTCATATCCCATCAAATGAAACATGCTGTGTGCCGTCAAAAAAGCCAGTTCTCTATTGAGAGAATGACCATACTCTATGGACTGCTCCCGCGCTCTTTCTAAGGATATTACAATATCTCCCAACAAAAGCGCACCGGATTCCAGGTTAAAACAATGATTTTTCGCTTCTTTTGTATTCAAATGGGAAAAATCTCCCGGTGTTCCATATTCGATCATTGGAAAAGATAATACATCCGTCGGCACATCCAGCTTTCTGTACTCCCGGTTCAACAGGCGAATCCCCTGATTATCCGTTATCAGAATATTTACCTCACACTCATATGGGCATTGCTCCATACGAATTGTCTCTTCTACAACCCGGTTCAATAATGTTTCATAATCGAAATCAATTTCATCATCGACATCTTTTTCAAATAATACTCCCATTCATACTCCCTTCCGTTTTACCAAGCCTTCGAAAAAGTATTTGTAATATAAAATTCACGTAGTATATGAATCTGCTCCTGTGTCAAACCCGCTTCGGCAAGTTCTCCTTTTTCTATGCGGTTCTGAAATACGCTCCTGACCAGTTTTTCCCTGGTAATTTTTTTGAGTCTGCCACTCTTTGCAAGATAATCGCCGGTAGAAACAATGCAGTCACTTAACATAACAACAGCCGCTTCCGGACTTTTCGGTTTCTCATGGGCAGTACTGTGCTGGCTGATGATCTCTAACAGTCTTTGTGGAAAGTCTGCTTTCTTTCCAAGCCGGATTCCTGCTTCAATATAATTCTTTTCATCCTCAATCTTTCCAATATCATGATAGAAGCCGCCTGCCTTTGCAAGAACTGCATTGGCGTTAATTTTCTCTGCTGCCATCTCTGACAGTCTGCTGATTTGCACAGAGTGCGACATAAGCGCCGGAGAATACGCTTCCAAACGAATCCTCAGATCAAAATCCGGTTTCATCAGACATAACAAACGAAGTTTTAAATCCTTCGCTCTTGCCGCATAAAACTGAATATAGCAGAATCCAAACAACGCCAATATTAACAAACTGATTATCTCTGCTATTCCGTCCGCCAAAAAAGAATGCATTTTAGACAGATCGAACTGACGGACGGCAAACTGCATCGTCAAATCGCCCGCTATCAAAATAACAGAGAGATATAAAACAGCCGCTTTCTCCTTTAACTGGGAAAATAACAATGCAATAACCAGACCAATCAATAGATATACCAAAAAGCGATAGACATCTTTATCTTCCGTTAAAATAATAGCCGCATACTGAATCATCAGGTAAACATAATTTACAGCAGAAAGCTCAAAACCGGAATCCAAAGCAGCCGCGGCAACAAACAAAAAACAGAGCATCCCCACCGGGAAAGTCCCCTCCAGCCCCAAAGCCAAAAAGGAAATAACGTAGGAACACCAGAACATTTTTTTATTTTTTATTTTCTGATAAATATAATCCTTCCGAATATGGAGAAAAGTATCATAGATTCCGGCTGCAAATACCGCAATGACAATATTGGATAATAAACCGCCGATGCGCTCTTTCTGAAGGATTGCATGACATATCCCGCTGATTACCGGTATGATAAAGATCAGTATCCTTTCAAAGTAAACCTTTGCTTTATTCTGCCCGTTACTCACATCTTCCTCCTACTTGTCCTCTTTTATCTGTCTTCCATGCTTGTCCTTTCCGCGGCCGCCTGATTGGGGCATCTGATTCTTCTTTGCGGCGGAAACCTGTTTTTTGCGTTCCGCCTTCTTTTCATATTGATCATATGCCGTAACAATCTGCTGTACCAGAGGATGGCGTACCACATCCCGGTTTGTCATATAAGAAAAGCCGATATCTTCTATCTTTTCCAACACTTCCAACGCCTGCTCCAAACCGGATCGGTTGCCGGACGGCAGATCCTTCTGCGTCAAATCGCCGGTTATAATGACCTTAGATCCAAATCCAATGCGCGTCAAAAACATCTTCATCTGTGCCGGCGTCGTATTCTGCGCTTCATCCAATATAATAAAAGAATGATCCAGCGTCCTTCCCCGCATATAAGCAAGCGGCGCTACCTCAATCAATCCCTTTTCCACATTCCTAAGATAACTGTCCGCGCCCATAATCTGATATAACGCATCATAGAGCGGACGCAGGTACGGATCTACCTTGCTTTGTAAATCTCCCGGCAAAAATCCCAATTTTTCTCCGGCTTCAATAGCAGGACGCGTCAATATGATTTTTTCCACTTCATCTTTTTTAAAGGCTTCAATAGCCATTGCCATTGCCAGGTATGTCTTTCCGGTACCTGCCGGTCCAATCCCGAACACAATCATTTTTTTCCGTATCAGTTCCACATATGTTTTTTGTCCCGCCGTTTTTGGTTTAATCGGCTTTCCCTGAATCGTATGGCAGACAACCTCAGAATCAATCGCTGCCAAATCCGTTGTTTCATGTTCAAAGGCGGCTGCCAGTAAATAATTTACATTCTGCTCCGTAATCGTGTTGCCGCGTTGGGATAACTTCAGAAGCTGCTGCAGGATCTCCTCTGCCTGCTTTACATCTCCGTCCCTGCCAATCAGCTTTAAATAACCATCCCGGACAACCATCGTCACATTTAAGCCTTTTTCTATCTTCTTAATGTTTTCATCAAAACTGCCAAATATATTCTTTTCATGTTCCAAAGGTATTTCTATTACTGTTTCAATTACTGCCATCTTCACTCTTTTCCTTGTATATGATTTTCTTTTTCTTTATCTCCCTATATTTTTTCTGCTCTTTCCAGAAAGTTATTTTTCCCTGCAGGAAATACGATGTCTTTTCCTGCTCCAATGCGGTATTGTCGTATTTCAAGATATAACCTTTCTTTTTTTTTCGGGAAAGATAATCGGCATACTTCGCCTGCAGAATAGCAAACGCCTCCTTCTGGGAATGCTTTGCCTTCTGATACGCTACTTCGCGGAATGTCTTGACATAAGAATAGAAAGGAAACCGCATTGATACAAATGGGCATATCTGCCCACCTTCACGAATTATATCATACTTTTCATAAGTTTCCAAATTATTTAGCGGATTATAACAAAAAAAATGATATTTTCCAATCTGCCATTCATAGATCTTTCGATTCCGTCCGGTATACACCTTTTTATTATAATCTTCCAAAATCTGCTTTTTATAATTCACTTTTGACTCTAAAATGACAATTCCTTCCGCATGTACAAAATCTTTTTCCAGCAATGTATCGTTATCGCCAATAATCGGAACCGTCCCGGATATCAGAATATCGCCTTTTTTTACTTTATCTCCGGCTTTTACCTTTGCCGTCCCTTTTCTGGTAACAATGGACACAACGCGCCCGGTATTCTCGGCAATCAAATGTCCCTTTTTTTCTTTTTTCGCTTTGTCTGTCAACAGGACTTCTTTTATCCTGATATAGATTTTGCTTCCCCTTTGTTCTACGCTGACCCAGCCGATATCATTATATTTTTTCCGCAGTATTTCCTCCAACCTGTTACATTGAAGATCCTTAATCGCCATGCCCCCGTATACCTGAATCGAATTCAAATATTTAATAATACTCTCCTTCGAATGATAGGACTGTCCTTCGACAGCAATCCCCCATACTCTGGAAGACAAAAAGACTACCAAACAAAAACAAAAGCAGACACCCAGGCAAAAACCGGCATGCCGCTTCATCTTTCCCAATATAAATGGAAGGCCATAACGCCTTACAACAACCAACCGTACCTTACATTTTCTGACGACAGGACGAAGTCGGTAAAAATCATGTAAAGTAACCCGAAAATACAAATATCTTTTTTTATGGTCCCAATAAATCTGCCACAATACAATCCTGTGGTTTCTGCATAAATTGACAAAACGCTCTAAATTGCCGCCGCTCATGCGCACCTTCACAAAGCCGCCAAGCCAGCCCAAAATTCTATGTACCATCCTGTTTTCCTTCCTTATGTTTGATTTAATGGTACTCGATCGAAGAAATATCCCCCATGACGCACATCCCATCGTCACGGTAATAGGCGATTACCAGATTTTTCCCAAGTAAATGTATTTTTCCGATTTTTGTCTGGATTCGAATCATTTCATCCGTATATTCAATTATATTGCGGTAATTCTCTACACAGAACCTGTGTTTTCCATATCCCATTACAATCGGCGCACTCGCCAGTATGTCTTCGGAAAGTCTCAGTTTTTTTGAAATTGTATTTGCAATCTGCGGCTCACGTCTGGATGGATTTGTATCAATTTTAGAGGAATGCTTGTGCTTTGACGGACGTAACAGATTTCTGTTCTTCATCAAAGAATCCTCACTTCTATTCCCATTCGATTATTTTATTCTATGCTGTTTTTGAGCAAATGTGACAAAAAAATTTGGTCCATCACTCTTTTTTGCTTTTGATTGGCGGTTGGAGTAAAGATATTGTCAGTTGATCAAAAATAAATAAAAAGAGTATTGGTTCCTTGAGGTATAATGATTTCAA
>CANRJM010000021.1 GCA_947630925.1 uncultured Lachnospiraceae bacterium | reverse complement strand
TCAAGCAACCCGGCGCACATACAGGAGAATACGGAATTGTATGATTTTGAATTGACCGAAGAGGAAATGGAGCGGATCAACGCGCTTGACCGGAAGGAAAAACATGATTGGTATTAAGTGTAAAGAGAAATTCTGTGGCTCACAGCAAAGGCTGTTTTGCCGGGAATTTCCATACCTTACACTGGAATGGAGGATTGTATGCAAAAAAGTAAGGGATTCAACGATATGCGGAAACTGCTGGCGTTCCTGCTTGTCTTTTCTCTGGCAGTGGCAGGATTTCCCCAAACCGCAATGGCAAAGACGAAAAAGACGCTGACAGTTAAGGGCATAACATTAAAAATTGGCAAAAAGAAAGTAACCAAAAAGACATATCTGATGAAACGGGGGGACAAGAAGAAAATTAAAGTCAGTGTCTTACCCGCAAAAGGTAAAAATGTGATCCAGTTTGCCACAGGCAATAAAAAGGTGGCGGCAGTCAGCAAAAAAGGGACGGTCACAGCGAAGAAAGCCGGAACCGCCAAAATAAAAGTCACGGTAAGAAAGAGAAGTTCCGGGAAAAAAGGCAGGGTGTCAAAAAAGAAGAGTACATGGGTAAAAATAAAGGTAACAGGAGACTCCGCCCGGAAAGATAAGACAACTTCCGATACGAAAGCACCGTCAGGGACGATGGCGCCGGACAAAACATTCCCGCCATCGTCATCTGTGACGCTGGCGCCGGGAGAACCTACGATGCAGCCGAGAGAAACCCTGACACCGGACAAAACGCTTCCACCATCGTCATCCGTAACACCAATACCAGGAGGACCTACGCTGCAGCCAATAGAAACGCTTTCTCCAGAGGAAACCGGGCCGCCGCTGCCGTCTGCAACGCCTGAACCGGGCGTCGTAGAACAGGGAAAAAGCCTTGTAGCTTATTTTTCCTGCACCGGTACTACAAAAAGGATTGCCGAATATATACAGGAGAGCACAGGGGCGGACATTTACCGCATAGAACCAGAAGAGCCATATACAGCAGAGGATTTGAATTATGGAGATTCCACTACAAGGGCGACAAAAGAGCAGAACGATCCGTCTGCAAGACCGGCGATTGCGGGAAAAGTGGAGAATATGTCCCAGTATCAGAATGTGGTAATTGCGTATCCCATCTGGTGGGGGCAGGCGCCAAAAATCATTTGCACCTTTTTGGAAAGTTATGATTTCAGTGGAAAGACGATTGTGCCGGTATGCACATCCCATAGCAGTGAAATCGGTTCCAGCGCTGCAAATCTACACGCATTAACAGACAGTACGGTAACATGGCATGAGGGCATGCGCTTTTCTGCTGAAACGAGCAAAGAAGAAGTGGCGCAGTGGTTACAGGATTCCGGAATACAGGAACTGCTGGCGCAGAGCAGTACAGACACACGGGAGCGTGTATTTAATTTTGACACAAAAACCGTCAGATTAAACAGCGGCTATCCAATGCCAATCAACGGACTTGGCACCTACAGCCTGACCGGGGATACCTGTGTGCAGTCGGTTTCCGAAGCATTAAAGCGGGGCGTGCGCCTGATTGACACCGCCTATATGTACGGTAACGAAGCCGAGGTGGGGAAAGCCATTCGGGAATCCGGAATCCCCAGAGAGGAAATCTTCGTGATCACAAAACTTTATCCCAGCCAGTTTGACGAGCCAGAAAAAGCAATAGACGAAGCTTTGGAAAAACTCAATGTCGGATACATTGATATGATGCTGTTACACCATCCTGGAACGGGAGACGTAGAGGCGTACAAGGCGATGGAACAGGCGGTAAAAGAAGGAAAAATTCGTTCGATTGGCCTGTCCAACTGGTATGTGGAGGAGCTGCAGGAATTTCTCCCACAGGTAAGCATTATCCCGGCTCTTGTACAGAATGAGATTCACCCGTACTATCAGGAAAATGATGTGATCCCCTATATCCACAGCCTCGGCATTGTCGTGCAGGGCTGGTATCCACTGGGCGGGCGCGGCTATACACAGGAAATGCTCTCGGATGAAACTATGGCAAAAATCGCAAAAGCGCACGGGAAATCCGTGGCGCAGGTGATCCTGCGGTGGAATCTGCAAAAGGGTGTGGTCGTGATACCGGGTTCAAGCAACCCGGCGCACATACAGGAGAATACGGAATTGTATGATTTTGAATTGACCGAAGAGGAAATGGAGCGGATTAACGCACTTGACCGGGGAGAGAAACATGATTGGTATTAAAAGCGTAAGTCCGAAAAAACGGACTTACGCCACAAAAAGATGATGGAGGGAAAAGTCATGAAGAAAAAAAGTATAGTTTGGATCAATCTGGCGCTGGTGTTTGCGTTGATTGCAGGCTTGATGCTTCCGGCGGCAAATGCGGGCGCAGCAGGTAAGAAGAAAAAGGAAGCAAAAAAAGTGCTGGTTGTTTATTTCTCGGCAACAGGGACGACAAAGGGCGCTGCTAAGAAATTAAAGAAGGCAACCGGAGGGAAGCTGTACCGGCTCAAACCAACCAAGCCATATACAACGGCTGATCTGGGATATGAAAATGATGACTGCCGGGCGAATAAAGAGCAGAATGATGAAAATGCCAGGCCAAAAATCAAGGGAAAAGTAAAAAATATCCGTAAATATGACGTGATATTTCTTGGTTATCCCATCTGGTGGGGAAAGGAGCCGAAGATTATCCGCACGTTTCTGGAGTCCTATAATCTGAAAGGAAAAAAGATCGTGCCATTCTGCACCAGCGGCGGGAGCGGTATCTCCGGCAGCATGAAAGGGGTAAAAGCAAGCGCCAAGGGCGCAAAGGTAAAAAAGGGAAAAGACCTGACCGATTTATCCTATAAGAGTGTGGCAAAATGGGCGAAGAAGCAGGTAAAAGGCAAATAAAAACAGGCTATTTACACGCTTCCGGATTGTGGTAAAATGGGGAAAGTCAAAGTATGATTTTACGTTGTGGGAAACACAAACATATGAAATTATAGAAGATGTAAGCCGGAGAAAAAGTGAAATTGGAATATTGTTTCAATCGTCCAAAAATGAAGCTATATATTTAGTCTATATTATTAAATTGTATTGATGGATAGTAATAAAGCGTTTTATGAAATATAAATGTTGTGAATTATAAGGAGAAAGTCAAATGAAAGCGTTTTTTTCTGATGTATTAGATGACTTTTTATCGCCAGTT
This sequence comes from uncultured Lachnospiraceae bacterium, assembly GCA_947630925.1. GTDB lineage: Bacteria > Bacillota > Clostridia > Lachnospirales > Lachnospiraceae > Butyribacter. Next base: position 35,311 of record CANRJM010000021.1, on the reverse strand, counting down.
TTTTTAGAGAGGGTGCGCCAAAAATTTCATTATGGAGACACTCAGGAGGATGAATTTCAAAAAGTGGCAGAGGAGATGCTGCCATTGATGCGTGAGGAAGCATTTTGGGAGAGGGAGGAATCCTTTGTAAAAAATCATCATCAGGTGGAGAATGGCACTACGATATATGAAAATGTTGTTATGTCTCTAGGTAAAGAGCTGGATCGTTTACAGGAAAGCTATAGTGACAGGGGAATGTTATCACAGAGCTATATGCTTGAGGTATTGGCAAGTGAGTTTTTACTGCAAGGTTATGAGGCTTATAATCGCTATATCAGAGAAAATACAGACTGGCATGTTGCAAGATATCATTTTCTTGGCAGTGAAGAAGACTTTCCCATAGAGCTACTGCCATCTCTGTTAAAAAGGGTTGCACCACAGATTACCTGTAATTCGGCTTTTTGTATGCTACCTAAAAAGAGTGTTGCATTTATTTCAGAGCTGACACAGGATGTAAGCTTGCAATGCAAAGGCATTTGTGTTGGATGTAATAATATCAGTTGTTCCAATAGAATAGCAGATGACTGTTCGCCCAAAAATCCACTAGTGAGAATGACAGATATGCCGTTGACATATGGATATAGACAGATTTTTGGGAAATTCAGTGATCAACGGTTATAGACATTAAGTAAGAAATATGATATATTATTGAATAATTGAATAATAACATACAGGTGTCAAAACAATGTGTAGAAATAAGCATTGGTTTTGGTGAAAAGGGAAACAGGTGCAAATCCTGTACGAACTCGTCACCGTAATTAGGGAGTTGAAGCCGATATATCACTGGGAAACAAGGAAATTCTTTCCTGGGAAGATGGCGGATGTGATGATCTTTAAGCCGGGAGACCTGCCTGGATGTTGTACAGAAACATTTGTTTCAGACCACGAGTAACTGGTTGTACGTTTGAACTTGCAGAAACATTATGAACGTTTATTTGCGTGAATGTATTCTGCAGGCTTATTTGTGTACAAATCCTTTCTTATAACTGCAACAAAGTTTCAGTTATAAGAAAGGATTTTTTACTTTGTATGAAATTGCTGTAATCGTAGTGTGGCCACTGTGTTTACGCTTTTTTGTAAATTTAACAAGTAAGAAAAGGAGACAGAAACATGAGAAAAAAATTAGTTATTGCGTTATTAGCCAGCGTCACGACTTGTTCGTTGGCACTGACAGGATGCTCTAATGATACATCGGAAACTGCTGGAGATTCTGTACAGACAGAAGATAAGACAGAATCTTCAGATAAGGCAGCAGCCGATGAAGTTGCCGCATTAATTGATGCAATCTATGTGCAGGAGAGAAATGACAAAACGGATGAGCAATGTGAGAAGGCAAAGTCTGCATGGGATTCCCTGACGGATGCCCAGAAAGAACTTGTGGAAGGTGAAAATGCCGATCCGGATTATTTTGGCAGGGATACCGGTGATGTATCTAAGGATGATCCACGAAATCAGGATAATATTGGTGAGAATGAGATTTTGGTAGTCAGCTTTGGCACTTCCTTTAATGACAGTCGTGTTGATGATATTAAGGGAATTGAGGATGCAATTCAGGAAGCAAATCCTGACTGGTCCGTAAGAAGGGCTTTTACGGCACAGATTATTATCAACCATATCCAGGCTCGTGATGGAGAATCTATTGACAACATGGCTCAGGCACTGGAACGTGCAGTAGCAAGTGGAGTAAAGAATTTAGTGGTACAGCCTACGCATCTTATGCATGGTGCAGAGTATGATGAATTGATGGAAGCAGTTGATACATATCGGGATAAGTTTGAAACGGTAAAGGTTGCAGAACCGCTTCTTGGTGAGGTCGGTGCAGATGCAACGGTAATTAACGCTGACAAGGAAGCTGTTGCAAAGGCGCTTACGGAAACAGCAGTGAAGGATGCGAGATATGACAGTTTGGATAATGCAAAAGAGGATGGTGCTGCATTTGTATTTTTAGGGCATGGCACGTCTCATGCGGCAAAGGTATCGTATAGCCAGATGCAGTCACAGATGGGAAAGCTTGGATATGATAATGTGTTTATCGGTACGGTAGAAGGAGAACCAGAGGAAACATCATGTGAGGCAGTGATAGATGCAGTGGCAAAGTCAGGTTGTAAAAAGGTAATTCTCCGTCCGTTAATGGTTGTAGCAGGGGATCATGCTAATAATGATATGGCAGGTGATGACGAGGATTCATGGCTTAGTATGTTTAAGGCTTCCGGTCATTTTGACAGCGTGGATGTACAGATTGCCGGTCTTGGCTCTATTGATGCCGTTCAGAAAATTTATGTAGAACATACAGCGGATGCGCTGAAAAAATAATAGGAGCAGGTTGCAGTTAGATGGAGGTAATTATAGTGAAGAAAAAGTTGATAGTTATTACGGCGCTTCTCGTTGTTTCACTGCTTGGAGGCTGTGGAGGGAGCAACAGTGTACAGAATCCAGAGAAAACTACAGGTACTTCAGTAGAAACTACAGAGACACCGTCAGGTTCTGAAAGTGATGAAACTGCGAAACTGGAGGATGGAACATATACGGCAGAGTTTACAACAGACAACAGTATGTTTCGTGTAAATGAAACGTGTGAGGGAAAAGGTACACTTACAGTAAAAAATGGAGAAATGTCAATTCATATTACATTAATCTCTAAAAAAATACTAAATCTTTACCCAGGACTTGCAGACGATGCGGCAAAGGAGGGGGCAGAGCTGCTTTCTCCAACAGAGGATACCGTTACATACAGTGATGGTACAACAGAGGAAGTTTACGGTTTTGATGTACCAGTGCCTGCATTAGAGACAGAATTTGATTTGGCACTGGTTGGGACAAAAGGAAAATGGTATGACCACAAAGTCAGTGTTTCCAATCCGGTACCATTAGAGAATGATACACAGGAAAAATCTGTAGATACTTTGAAAAACGGTACTTACAGCATGGAAATCACTTTTGAGGGCGGAAGCGGAAGAGCGAAGATATTATCGCCTGTAACGGTGAACGTAAAAGATGGAAAAGCAGTAGCAACCGTAGAGTGGAGCAGCCCTAATTATGATTATATGTTAGTGGATGGAGAAAAATATCTTCCGGTAAATACAGAAGGGAACTCTGTATTTGAGATTCCTGTCCTTAGATTTGATGAACCAGTGGTTGTTATTGGTGATACTGTGGCGATGAGTAAACCGCATGAAGTGGAGTACACGCTGACCTTTCATTCAGATAAAATAAAAGAATAAATGCAGCCGTCAACTTGTGGTGGTAGAGGCATTGGAGGTTATGGATGAGACACAGAAAAAAGATATTTATTCTGCTTTTTGTGGGGCTGCTATGGCTGTCTGGCTGTAGTAGTCATACTTCCAGTCCCGTATCTGATACAGGGCTGGAAACAAAAGCAAATCTTCAATCAACACAAAAGACAGAAAACGTACCATCTCTGGTTTATGAAAAAAGCATGGAGCTACAGTATGCCGAGAATTTTACCATAGACTATTATAAGGGCGGCTATGTTCTGTTGACGACAATAATGGACGAAGTGCGGTTTTTGATTGTACCGGAAAATAAAGAAGTGCCACAGGATTTAGATAAAGAAATAGTGATACTTAAACGTCCGGTGAAAGATATTTATCTGGTGGCATCTTCGGCAATGGGTATTTTCAGTGAGTTGAATGGATTGGATACAATTACTTTTTCAGGACAGAAGGAAGATGGCTGGTATATCGAAGCTGCCAGGGAGGCAATGGCAAAGGGCGATATTCTTTATGCGGGCAAGTATAGTAAACCGGATTATGAGCTGATTGTTTCAAATCATTGTACGCTTGCTATAGAGAACATGATGATTTCGCATTCTCCCGAAGTGATAGAAAAGTTGCAAGATTTTGGAATTCCGATTATGATAGATTATTCCAGTTATGAGTCACATCCGCTTGGCAGGGTGGAATGGGTTAAGTTTTATGGAGCCTTGCTTGGGAAGGAGGACGAGGCAGAGAGGATATTTGAAGAACAGGCAGCAGTGCTTGAAAAGGTAAGTACAGATGAAAAAACAGATAAAACAGCAGCCTTTTTCTTTATTACCTCTAATGGAATGGTACAAGTACGCCAGTCATCTGACTATGTTCCAAAGATGATAGAGCTTGCGGGGGGAAACTATGTTTTTGAAAACTTAGGCGCTGCAGAAACAAAGCGTTCCACCATGAATATACAGGCAGAAGAGTTTTATGCGGGCGCAAAAGATGCGGATTATTTAATTTATAACAGTTCAATCGATGGTGGTGTTTCCAGTGTGGAAGATCTTCTTGATAAATGTGAACTTTTAGCGGATTTTAAGGCGGTAAAAGAGGGGAATGTCTGGTGTACTACAAATGATATGTACCAGCAGTCGCTCTTGATTGGTTATTTAATTGAAGATATGTATGCAATGTTTCATGGAGAAATGGACGATATGCACTATCTTTATCATTTGGAATAGTTAAGAGAAAGGTATCGTGATACATATGCATAAAAACAAGAAATGCAGATATATTACAGCGTTCCTTTTACTTGGTATTGGTGTTTTGTTTTTTTATTTTTTGAATGTTTGTATTGGGAGTGTCAGGATTGTATTTCCGGATATCGTAAGAGCACTTGCAGGACAGGAAATAAACGAAACTGTAACAAGGATTTTATGGGATATCAGGCTTCCGAGGGCAACGGCAGTTTTGATACTTGGTGGAGCGCTTGCACTTGCCGGATATCTTTTGCAGACATTTTTCAACAATCCCATTGCAGGTCCGTTTGTTTTGGGAATATCTTCCGGTGCAAAGATGGTTGTGGCACTTGTGATGGTATTTTTAATGGGAAACGGTATCAGGGTAACATCGGCTGCTATGATTTTGGGGGCATTTATCGGTGCTATGATATCAATGGGATTTGTTTTGCTGATGTCGCGCAGGATTAACAATATGTCAATGCTGGTAGTCAGCGGTGTTATGATTGGTTACATCTGTTCTGCAATTACAGAATTGGTTGTGACTTTTGCTAATGATGCGGACATTGTAAATCTTCATAATTGGTCCAGAGGGAGTTTTTCCGGGATGACATGGGAGAATGTAAAGGTTATGGCAGTAGTAATTTCTATGACATTTATTGCTGTCTTTCTCATGTCAAAGCCGCTTAGTGCTTACCAGTTGGGAGATGCTTATGCGAGGAATGTGGGGGTAAATCTACGGTTTCTTCGGGTTCGCATTGTGATTTTTTCCAGCATTTTGTCAGCATGTATTGTGGCATTTGCAGGACCGATTTCCTTTGTGGGAATTGCAGTACCGCATCTGGTGAAAAGGTTTCTACGCACAACAGAACCGATATTGATGATACCTGCCTGTTTTTTGGGTGGAAGTGTTTTTTGTCTGTTTTGTGATTTGCTTGCCAAAACGATACTTGCACCAACAGAGTTGAGTATCAGTACGGTGACTGCTATTTTTGGAGCGCCTGTGGTACTCTGGATTATGATAAAAAAGCAAAAATAAAATGATGCAAAATGAGATGGAGAAATGGAGAATTACTATTTTATAACAAAAAAGATGTGTGTAGGGTATGATAATAAGCCATTGATAAAAGAGATGGAGCTTGCTCTGCCCAAAGGGGAGATATTAAGCATAATTGGTCCAAATGGTGCAGGAAAATCAACGGTGTTAAAAAGTATTGCAGGACAATTACGGCTGATTGATGGAACGGTATATCTTGGTGAAACTGTTTTATCAGAAATGAAGGCGGATGAACTGGCAAAGAAAATGTCAGTGTTGTTTACAGAAAAGCTAAGGGCAGAACTGAAAAACTGCAGAGATGTAGTTGCAACAGGGCGATACCCTTATACCGGTTGGTTTGGAATATTATCAAAAGAGGATGAGTTGATTGTTGATGAGGTGATGGAACTCACTCATATAACAGATATTCGTGAAAAGGATTTTGATAAAATTAGTGATGGACAAAAGCAGCGAGTGATGCTTGCAAGAGCAATTTGTCAAGAACCGGAAATCGTGATATTAGACGAGCCAACTTCATATCTGGATATAAAGTATAAGCTTGAATTTTTGTCCATATTGCAGGAGATGAGGGAAAAGAAGGGACTGACTGTTATTATGTCCTTACATGAATTAGAACTGGCAAAGATAGTTTCCGATAAAATCCTCTGTCTGAAAGGGGAGTATGTGGAAAGATATGGCACACCGGAAGAGATTTTTGCATCGAATTTTATAGAGCAGCTTTTTGATATTACTGAGAGTAGCTTTGGGGGAAATGAAAAATTCCTTGCGTACATCAGGGGGATAAAAGCAACGAAGAAATGAGGCAGTTATGGCGAAAGTAATTATGGTTCAAGGAACAATGTCGGGTGCCGGAAAAAGCTTTCTGGTGGCGGGATTGTGTAGGCTTATGAAACGGGCTGGGTACAGAGTGGCTCCTTTTAAGTCTCAGAATATGGCACTTAATTCTTTTATTACAACAGAAGGACTTGAAATGGGAAGAGCGCAGGTTATGCAGGCAGAAGCAGCAGGCATCAGTCCCTTAGTCTGTATGAATCCGATTCTGTTAAAGCCGACAGATCATACAGGTTCACAGGTAATTGTAAACGGCAAAGTTCTTGGAAACATGAGTGCAAGAGAATATTTTGCCTATAAACGCAAGTTGATTCCAGATATCAAAAGAGCGTTTCAAGAATTAGAAGAATTGGCGGATATTATTGTAATTGAGGGAGCGGGAAGTCCGGCAGAAATCAATTTACGTGAGAATGATATCGTCAATATGGGTTTGGCAGAGATTGTCGATGCACCGGTACTGCTTGCAGGAGATATTGACAGGGGCGGTGTGTTTGCACAACTTTTGGGAACGTTGCTGTTGCTTACAGAAGATGAAAGAAAAAGAGTGAAAGGATTGATTATCAATAAATTCAGGGGAGATAAGTCTCTGCTTGATTCGGGTATTGAAATACTGGAGGAAAAGGGAGGTATTCCGGTAACAGGTGTGGTTCCTTATATGGATATAGATTTGGAAGATGAGGACAGCCTGACAGATCGCTTTGAAAAAAAGAAAAAGGGGAAAGTAGACATTGCGGTTATCAGATATCCCAGAATTTCTAATTTTACAGATTTTAACGTGTTTGAGCAGATACCGGATGTATATGTATGCTATATTACATCAGCAAAAGAATTAGGTTGTCCTGACTTGATTTTTTTGCCGGGCAGTAAAAATACAATAGGCGATTTAAAGTGGATGCGTCAGAATGGGTTGGAAAATGCCCTAAAAGAACTGGTGGGAAAAGTACCGATTTGCGGAATATGTGGAGGATATCAGATGATGGGGAAACAGATTTCCGATCCGGAAGGGCTGGAAGCAGAAGGTACTATCAAAGGAATGGAGTTGCTTCCTATCATGACAGAATTAAAAGGCGAAAAAGTACGCCGTCAGGTACAGGGAACACTAAATCAGATGGAAGGAGTTTTTTCCGTACTTTCTGGGCTTGAATATGATGGATATGAGATACATATGGGAGAAAGTATCGGAGAATGTCAGGAGCAGCCATTTATCATTGGAAGCACTAAAAATGTGTACGGAACTTATATTCATGGGATCTTTGATAAGGCGGCTATTGCATCTGCCCTTGTGGGAGTATTGGCAAAGAATAAGGGGATTTCCATAGAAACTGAGGACTGTATGGATTACAGAGATTATAAAGATAAACAGTATGACAGGCTGGCAGATATTTTATCAGAACATTTGAACATGGAGGAAATTTATGGAATACTCAGGGAGGCAAATATTGAATGAGTGTATGAAAGAGGAATTAGATAAGCTGGCAGTGGATATGCCGGATGAAAAGATATATAAAAGAGTATTAGAATATTGGGATATGATAGCAAAACCTCTGGACGGAATGGGAAGGTTTGAATCTGTCACAGCTCAGATCGGTGCAATTTTAGGCACAGATGAAATTGATATTTCCAGGAAAGCTGTTATTATCATGTGTGCAGATAATGGAATCGTGGAGGAAGGTGTCAGTCAGTCTTCACAGGAGGTTACAGCAGCGGTAGCAAGGCAAATGGCAAATGGTACTTCATCGGTAGGAAGAATGGCGGCATCGATTGGTGCAGACACGATTCCTATAGATATAGGAATAAATAGCAAAGAGAGAATAACAGGAGTGCTTGACCGGAAAATCCGCCATGGAACTGGAAATTTCAGAAGAGAACCTGCCATGACAAGGGAGGAAGCCATCAGGGCAATTTTTACCGGTATAGAAGTGGTAGCAGACTGTGAACAAAAGGGTTATCAAATTCTTGCTACAGGTGAGATGGGAATTGGAAATACAACAACGAGTAGTGCAGTTGCGGCAGCGTTGTTAAGAGTAGATGCAGATGCGGTAACCGGAAGGGGAGCGGGGCTTTGCAATGAAAAATTGCAGCACAAAAAGCAGATTATCACAGAGGCAATAGAAAAGTATAAACTTTATGAGGCAGAACCTCTGACGGTTTTGGAAACGGTTGGAGGTCTGGATATTGCTGGGCTTATGGGAGTATGTATTGGCGGCGGTATTTTTCATATACCGGTGGTATTGGACGGTGTAATCAGTATGGTAGCGGCGTTGCTTGCAGAGCGGATGATACCAGGAACAATACAATATCTAATACCGTCGCATAAGGGAAAAGAACCGGCAGTAGAAAAACTTATGAAGGAATTAAGAATAGAGCCTGTGATAGATGGAGAGATGGCATTGGGGGAAGGAACTGGTGCAGTTATGATGCTGTCGCTGATAGAGATGGCATTATGTGTTTATCGTGGGAAAACCTTGTTTTCAGATATTCAGGTAAAGCAATATGAGAGGTACCAAATATGATGATACTGGTTATTGGCGGGAGCGGAAGCGGGAAATCCTCTTATGCGGAGGGACTTGCTGTTTCACTTGCTGAGTCTGGCAATATTAAAAAATATTATCTGGCGACAATGCAGGTTTGTGATGCGGAGGGGCGTCAAAAGGTTGAACGGCACAGAAAACTTAGAAGCGGAAAAGGTTTCTTTACGATTGAACAACCGACAGAAATTCATCATTCACTTGAGAAAATGGAACAGGGAGAGCGGGTTGTGTTATTGGAGTGCATTTCCAATCTGACTGCAAATGAGATGTTTTCAGAGGGGGAAACGAAGCCGGAAATGCAGGTGGTAGAAAATGTCATAAGAGGCATTGAATCATTAAAAAGGCAGGTGACGCATTTCATTGTGGTAAGTAACAATGTATTTGAAGATGGCGTTATTTATGATGCAACAACAAGGGAGTATATTCATGCAATAGGGAAAATCAACCAGAGACTTGCAGCGTTAGCTGACCAGGTAGTGGAAGTAGTAGTGGGGATTCCTGTAGTCATATAATAACCGCAAAAATATATGTTTACAGGTGTAGAGACTAAAGTAGTGAGGAATACAAAGATATGCAGGCGATAAAATCATTTTTTGTAGCAGTTTCCATATATTCCAGAATTCCAGTTCCGCAGTTTGATTGGAAGGAAGAGGATATGAAATACATATTTTGCTTCTTTCCGTGGATTGGGGCATTCATTGGCAGTTGTATCTATTTGTGGAATTATCTCTGTGGTATTTATCACATAGGCAGCCTTTGCCGTATTGCCATAGGAGCGGCCATTCCGCTTTTTGTTACAGGTGGATTCCATGTTGATGGTTTTATGGATACCATGGATGCCATAAATTCTTTTAGTTCAAAGGAAAGAAAACTGGAAATACTAAAAGATTCTCATATAGGTGCTTTTGCGGTTATTATGCTTATTTTCTATGGACTGGTCTTTTTGGGTGCATTTTCAGAGATAGAAAATGATGTTTTGTTAAGAATAATATGCAGTGGTTTTTTTCTGTCACGTTGTCTTTGCGGAATCAGTGCAGTCTCGTTTCCGCTTGCGAAAAGGGAAGGGATGCTGTATCGCTTTGCAGACAGTGCTGCGATAAAACTCGTGAAAGGCTCCCTATATATACAGACTGTTGTTTGTATTGGATTTATGCTTTTCTGCTCTATTATGGCAGGTTTGCTTGTAGCAGTGGCGGCTCTGTTGACACTTGCATATTACTTTTATCGAAGTAAAAAAGAGTTTGGCGGGGTCACCGGGGATACATCGGGGTATTTTGTGCTTCTTTGCGAAGTATGCATGATTATTATGGCGGCTGCGATTAATATTTTGATAGGGAGATAACTTGAAAATGAAATTAGTAATCGGTGGAAATGCACAGGGAAAATTGAATTATGTACTTTCAAAGTATCATTTGCAGGAAGAAATGGTGTGGGATGGCGTACTGCCGGACCATACAGTTTTGCAACAGAGAGAGACAATGATTATGAATCATTTTCATCTTTGGATTAGAAACTGTATTTCAAATGGAGGTTGTCCCGAAGATGAGATTTTGTCATTGTTGGATTGCCATGATAATCTGATTATTATCAGTGATGAGATTGGAAACGGAATTGTGCCGCTTGAACCGTTTGAAAGAGAATATAGGGAGCGTGTGGGAAGGATTCTTGTGCGGCTTGCAGAAAGGGCAGAGGAGGTTGAGCGGGTAATATGTGGAATAGCTCAGAAAATCAAGTGACGCTGGTATTTATCAGGCATGGACAGACACAGGCAAATAAAGAACGCAGATATTTGGGAAAAAAGGACGAAAGTCTTTTGGAAAGTGGAAAAGAGGTATTGTTGTCGTATAAGGAACAAAATATTTATCCGACGGTGGAATACTTATTTACCAGTCCGATGAAAAGATGCGTGGAAACTGCAAATATTCTTTATCCTGAGTTATGTCCTGTAGTTATTCCGGAATGGGAAGAAATAGATTTCGGACGATTTGAGAATAAGAATTATGAGGAATTAAAGGACGATATACAGTATCAGGCTTGGTTAGAAAGTGGAGGGGTTCTGGATTTTCCAGAAGGAGAAAGCAGAGAAAAATTTATATTAAGATGTAAAAGAGGATTTATAAGAATATGTGATGAAGTGCGGCAGGATATAGAATCGGATAGTAGCAAATCTGTCCGGGTGGGAATGATTGTTCATGGAGGTACAATTATGGCACTGCTAAGTTTGTATGGAGAAAAGCAATATTTTGATTATCAGGTTTTGAATGGCAGGGGCTATATATGTAATTTGACAGGTTGGGGCAATAGTATGCAAATAAAGGAAATAACGAGAATATGAGATATCACATCATTGCTTTTTTACTGGGATTTTTACTGGATTTGATTTTAGGAGATCCCTATTGCATCCCTCATCCGGTCCGGCTGATTGGGAGGCTGATCAAAGGAACAGAAAAAAGGCTACATAAAGAGAAGACAGATAAAAACAGGAAGCAGGAAATATCCGAATTGAGGCAGGGGGTGGGACTGGTAATCATTGTACTAATCAGTGTTGTGTCAGTAACATCGTTTGTGATGTTTTTGGCATATAGACTTCATCCATATATAGGAATAGCGGCGGAGTGTATTATGACATATCAAATTCTGGCAGTGAAGTGTCTGAAGGTTGAGAGCATGAAGGTTTATCAATGCTTGAAAAATGGTGATTTGGAGCAGGCAAGGATTGCAGTTTCCATGATTGTAGGCAGGGATACGGAGTGTCTGGATGAGGAAGGCGTTGCAAAGGCAGCAATCGAAACGGTGGCAGAGAATACCTCCGACGGTGTGATTGCCCCGATGCTGTATTTGGCTGTTGGTGGACCGGTACTCGGCTTTGTGTATAAAGCGGTTAATACCATGGATTCTATGGTCGGATATAAAAATGATGAATACTTATATTTTGGATGGGCAGCAGCCAGATTGGATGATGCCATGAACTTTATTCCGGCAAGAATATGTGCGTGTCTGATGATTGCAGTTTCCTTTTTGCCATATCGTCATTTTTCGGGCAGCGGAGCACTGACAATTTACAAAAGAGACCACAGGAAACATGCAAGTCCTAATTCTGCACAGACGGAGTCCGTATGTGCTGGTGCATTGGGGATAAGGCTTGCAGGAGATGCCAGCTATTTTGGAAAAACAGTAAAAAAGCCATATATAGGTGAGGCATTGCGGGGGGTGGAATATGAAGATATAAAACGTGTGAATCATTTGATGTATGGAACTGCATGGCTGGGTGAAATGCTGTGCCTGATCCTATTGATTTGTTTTTGACAAAATTGCAGATGAAAAGGGGAATGATTTATTGGTATGGGTATTCATGGCGGTGATGTATATAGAAATTATGTAGATATTGATTTTTCAACCAATGTAAATCCGCTTGGGATGCCTGATGCAGTGCGAGCGGCATTGTATAAAGCCATTCAGACATGTGGCAGGTATCCAGATATACAATCAGAAAAACTAAGAAAGGCAGTCAGCAAGCTGCTTGCAGTGCCTGAAGACGATCTGTTATTTGGAAATGGGGCATCAGAACTTTTTATGGCAATCGTTCATGGTATTAAAGTGAAAAAAGCGGTGATACCAGTACCATCATTTTATGGATATGAATATGCGGCTAAAGCAGTAGAAAGTAAAATTATTTATTATGAAATGAATAAGAAAAACGGTTTTTGTTTGACAGATGATTGCTATAGAGTGTTGACAGATGATGTGGATGTACTTTTTATTGCAAATCCTAATAATCCAATAGGAAATCTTTTGAGCAGGGAAGCTGTCAAAAGCCTTTTGCGGTATTGTAGGGATAAAGGAATTTATGTAGTATTGGATGAGTGTTTTATTGAATTTTGTGGTAATCATTTTTCCATGTTGTCCGAAACAGAGGAATTTGATAATTTGATACTTGTCAGGGCATTTACAAAAATTTTCTCAATTCCCGGAGTACGGTTGGGCTATTTGCTCTGTAAAAATCAATCGCTTCGTACCAAAATAGCAAGTCAGCTTCCGGAATGGAACCTTTCCTGTTTCGCACAAGAGGCCGGTTGCATCTGTGCAGAGCAGACAGAGTATGTTATAAAAACGGTGGAATATACCAGGAAAGAACGGAATTTTTTAGAAGATGGATTAAAAAGAAAAGGCTTTCAGGTTTTCCCTTCTATGGCAAATTTTATCATGATTTATAGTGAATCTCCTTTATATGAGAGTTTGCTGGAAAAAGGGATTTTAATCAGAGATTGCAGAAATTTTAGGGGATTGGGTAGAGGATTTTACAGGATTGCAGTAAAGAGCAGAAAAGAAAATGAGCTTTTGTTGGAAAATATGTGAGGTTACAAGGGAAAATGGAACATTCAAAAATAGAGTATCTATTGCCGGATGAAATTGAAAAGAGAAGTTTTGAGATTATTGATGAGGAATTATTAAAAAGAGGAATCCATCTTCCGGCAAGGGAAGCAATGATTACAAAACGTGTGATACATACCAGTGCAGATTTTGACTATGCTAAAACGCTCTGTTTTTCTAAAGGGGCAGTTGAGGAATTAGAAGGACTGATAAAAAGTGGGGCTGATATCGTAACAGATACCAATATGGCATTGGCTGGAATCAATAAAAAGGTGCTTGCAAAATTTGGCGGGAAGGCACATTGTTTTATGGCAGAAGATGAAGTTGCACTTCTGGCAAAGCAAAAAAATATGACGAGGGCATCCGTAAGCATGGAAAAAGCGGCAGCTATTGAACATCCGGTTATTTTTGTAATAGGTAATGCACCGACTGCGCTGATAAAGCTGTATGAAATGTCAAAAGGAAGGAACTGGAAACCTGCATTTATCATTGGGGTTCCAGTGGGGTTTGTCAATGTGGAGGCGGCAAAAGAACTTATATTGGAAACGGAAATCCCTTATATCATTAACAGAGGAAGAAAGGGTGGAAGCAATATTGCGGCAGCTATTTGTAATGCTGTTTTGTATGGCTTACTGAGAAAGGAAGAATAAAATGCGATATGGTTTTACTACTGGAAGCTGTGCTGCGGCCGCAGCAAAAGCTGCAGCGTATATGTTGCTCACAGGAAAGAAAAAGGCGGAAATTACCATAGAAACGCCAAAGGGAATAGCTTATGAGGCGAGGCTTTTGGATATCAGGTGTGGGGAAAATGAGGTAAGCTGTGCGGTAGAAAAAGATGGCGGTGATGATCCGGATATTACAACAGGTGCATGGATTTATGCAAAAGTTTCTTATCTGTCAGGTATGAAACATGAGGTGCGTAAGGAAGCGGAAATTATCATTGAAGGAGGAAAAGGTGTGGGAAGGGTTACGAGACCTGGACTTGACCAACAAGTAGGCAGTGCAGCAATCAATCATGTGCCGAGGGAAATGATAAAAAAGGAAGTTATGGAGATTTGCAGGACAGCAGATTACAGGGGAAGCCTGCAGGTTGAAATTTCAGTGCCAGAGGGCGAAGAACTATGTAAACATACTTTTAATCCCAGACTTGGCATTGTAGGGGGCATTTCTATATTAGGGACAAGCGGTATTGTGGAACCTATGAGCAGTCAGGCACTTTTAGATACCATTCAGGTGGAGTTGCGTCAAAGGAGAGCATTGGGCTTTGATTATGTTGCTGTTTCACCGGGGAATTATGGCTTGGATTATATGAGAAAAGTTTATGGCTACGATTTGGACAGGAGTGTTAAATGTAGCAATTTTATCGGAGCAACGATTGATATGGCAGTAGAACTTGGATTTCAGAAAATGCTTCTGACTGGTCATATTGGCAAACTGATTAAGGTCGCCGGTGGAATTATGAACACGCATTCCAAAGAAGCGGACTGCAGAATGGAACTCCTTGCCGCATTTTCCATAAAAGAGCAGATGGATTCTTTGCAGGCTGAAAAAATACTGGAGTGTGCAACTACAGAAGAGGCAATACCTATTTTAGTAGAAAGCGGAAAGTTGCAGCAGGTTATGGACAGAATTGCGGAGCGTGTTTGCTATTATATGGAAAATCGTGCTGCAGGAAAGATGCAAATAGATTGTATATTATATGCAAATGAGTTTGGTGAATTAGCAAAAAGCAAGGGGGCAGAAGCATGGTTTACTTTGTTGGGGCAGGAACAGGAGCAGTAGATTTGATAACAGTCAGGGGAATGCGTTTGTTAGAACAGGCAGATGTCATTATATATGCCGGTTCTTTAGTAAATCCGGAATTGCTTATGTATGCAAAAAAGGAATGTGAGATACATAATAGTGCTAAGTTGACGCTGGAAGAAGTGCTTGCGATTATTTGCAGAGCGGAAACGGAAGAAAAAACAACGGTCCGGCTGCATACAGGAGAGCCAAGCATATATGGTGCAGTCAGGGAGCAGATGGATGAGCTGGATAAACGAAACATTTCTTATGAGAGCTGTCCAGGTGTAACTGCCTGTTTTGGGGCAGCTGCATCTTTGAATTTGGAATATACCCTGCCGGGCGTTTCTCAATCCCTGATTATTACCAGAATGGAGGGAAAAACAAAAGTGCCGGAGCGGGAAAGTATTGAGAGTTTTGCAGCGCATCAGGCGTCTATGGCAATCTATTTAAGCACAGGAATGATTAAGGAATTAAGCAGACGACTTATAGAAGGAGGATATGAGAAAACGACACCAGCGGCACTTGTGTATAAAGCAACATGGGATGATGAGGAGGCATATATCTGTACGATTGAAACATTGTATGATACATCTGTTAAACATGGTATTACCAAAACAGCCCTGGTGCTAGTCGGTGATGTGATTACTCATCAGAATTATAGAAAATCAAGGTTGTATGCGTCTGATTTTTCAACCGGATTTCGGAAGAAAAGCGAAGTGTGAAAGGGATATGAACATGAAATTAAACGTGATAAGCTTTACGGAAAATGGAAAGCTGCTTTCGGAAAACATTGCAAAAATGCTTGAAAGGGAAATAGAAATTAATTTATTTACAAAATGCAAAGCCTGTATGAGT
Source organism: uncultured Lachnospiraceae bacterium (assembly GCA_947630925.1). Taxonomy (GTDB): domain Bacteria; phylum Bacillota; class Clostridia; order Lachnospirales; family Lachnospiraceae; genus Butyribacter. The sequence continues at coordinate 19,395 of CANRJM010000021.1, read as the reverse complement.
GATGGCAGCGATTCGCCTGTCTTATCTGTGGAAACATCTGTTGGAGATTGGGCAAAAACACAGATGCAGAAAAGGATTGCGATGCTGTTTATCGGAGCTTGTGGGATTGCGGTCAGAGCAATCGCTTCCAACCTTACCGATAAACTGCAAGATGCCCCAGTGCTTGTGATGGATGAAAAAGGTAAATATATTATCCCGATTTTATCCGGACATATTGGCGGGGGAAACGAGCTTGCAAATTATATTGCAGATAAAACAGGTGCAGTGCCTGTTATTACTACAGCAACAGACATCAATAAAAGATTTGCGGTAGATATGTTTGCAAAAAGAAACGGACTTTATATTGTGAACAAGGATGGAATTGCGAAGGTTTCCTCAAAAGCATTGGCGGGAGAGAAAATAACCATGTCCATAGAACCGGGGCATGGGATTGATGAGAAAAGTTGCCTGCCTGCAGAAGTGCGGCTGTTGCCTTATCCACCAGCAGAGACAGTCGATGTTGTGGTTACATCTGGAGATTGTAAATTTGATACTGCTATTTTGTTAAAACCACAGGAATATATCATAGGAATAGGATGTAAAAAGGGGAAGAGTGCGGATGAGATAGGCGAGGTTATCATGAAAAAAATCAATGAACTGGGTATTTCCATTACACAGATTATGGCACTTTCTTCTATTTCACAGAAATGTGATGAACAGGGTATACTTGAATGGTGCAGGAAAGAAGATGTTTTGTTTTTTACCTATACGGCTGAGGAATTGCAGAAGGTAAAGGGGAATTTTACTAAGTCAGACTTTGTAAAGGATCAAGTGGGCGTGGACAATGTATGTGAAAGGGCGGCACTGAAAGCCTGTGGTAAGGGCGGAAAACTGATTGTTCCAAAGTATGCTGAAAATGGAATAACGATTGCAATCGCAAAAAATAGCCAGTGCAGAAAGTGGGTTACTTATGAAAAATAGTATTTATATTGTGGGTATGGGACCGGGCAGAGAAGAAATGATGACAGCGGAAGCAATACATATATTGGAGCAGTCAGATGTGATTGTCGGCTACACTTTGTATTTGGATTTGTTAAGTGTACGCTTTAAGGAAAAAGAACTGTTATCTACACCTATGCGTCAGGAGAAGGAACGATGCCGGTTATGTTTTCAGGAAGCCGAAAAAGGGAAAAGAGTAGCCCTTGTATGTAGCGGTGATGCAGGAATTTATGGAATGGCATCTTTGATGTATGAGCTTGGAAAAGAGTATCCGGAAATAGAGCTTTTTGTCATAGCAGGGATTACTGCAGCGAGCAGTGGGGCAGCAGTCTTAGGAGCGCCTCTGAATCATGATTTCTGTGTCATCAGTCTGAGTGATTTGCTGACACCGTGGGAAAGGATTGAAAAAAGGTTAAATGCAGCCGCAGAGGGTGATTTTGTCATTGTGCTTTATAATCCGTCCAGCCGTAAACGAAAAGATTATTTGATGAGAGCCTGTGATATTTTACTTCGCAGTATAGAGGGGGAACGGGTATGCGGATATGTTGAAAATATAGGAAGAAAAGGAACAAAAGTGGAGACATGCAAATTAAAAGAACTGAGAGAGAGGGAAGTTAATATGTTCACTACGGTATTTATTGGAAGCTCCGGTTCAGAAATAATAAATGGGAAACTAATCACGAAAAGGGGGTATCAATGAGCGAAACATTACAGGAAATACTGATTTTTGCAGGAACAACAGAAGGGAGAAAGCTGTCAGAATATCTTGTGGAAGCAGGAATAAGCCATACGATCTGCGTGGCAACGGTGTATGGTGAAATTGTTTTGGAACAGCATCCCCTTGTAAAAGTGCATCAGGGCAGAATGGATCAGGAAGAAATAGAGGGTTTCCTGATTGGCGGACAATTTGCAGCAGTGGTGGATGCCACCCATCCCTATGCCGAACATATTACCCGCAATATAAAAAAAGCGCTAGAGGAAAGAAAGAAGTCAGGAATATCAATTCCTTATTTGCGTCTGAAAAGAGACAGGCATACACAATGTGAAGGCAATATTACTTATTTTGAGACAAATGAAGCATGTGCAAGGGCTTTGGAAGATACAAAGGGGAATATTCTTCTAACTACAGGCAGCAAGGAATTGGCTAAGTATTGTACTTGTGAAGAGATAAAGAGCAGATTATATGTAAGGGTACTTCCAAGCGCAGAAAGTCTTTCTCTTTGTATGGAACAGGGGATTTGTGGAAAACAGGTTATTGCCATGCAGGGACCTTTTGCTATGGAAATGAATGAGGCAATAATCCAGCAATATGATATTTCCTGTTTAGTAACAAAGGAGAGCGGTGTATCGGGTGGATATCCGGAAAAATTGGAGGCTGCAAAAAGAACAGGAACGCAGTTGTTTGTAATAGGATGTCCGAAAGAAGACAAAGGCTATTCCTTTGCTGAGCTGTGCTGCAAGTTGGAAGATATTTGTGGAAAAAGGATTCTGATAAAAGGTCAGATGGAAATTATCCTGGCTGGCGTCGGTATGGGATATGAAGATTGTCTGACGAAAGAAGTAGAAACGGTAATTAGTGAGGCAGATATTTTGCTAGGAGCAGAAAGGATACTGAAAAATCTGCGTTCTAAATCGGAAAAGCATTTTTTTTATTTGGCAGAGCAGATTATTCCGTATTTGAGAGAAGTGCAGGAAAATAATACTTTTTTAGAAAATAAAAAGGTGGTAATTCTCTTTTCAGGGGACAGTGGGTTTTACAGTGGATGCCAGTCTTTATATGCAGCATTACAAAAAGAGGTTAGAGAGAGGCGGTTAAAGGCATCTTTGCACATTATGCCGGGCATTTCTTCTGTGTCTTATTTGGCCGCCTGTATTGGAGAGAGTTATCAGGATGCTGCTATTTACAGCATACATGGAAAAAAATTATGTAACCTTGCACGCAGGGTTAAAAATAGTTCAAAGACCTTTTTACTTACTTCCGGTGTTAAAGATATAAATTGTTTGGGAAAGCTATTAACAGATGCTGGTATGGAGGAATGCGAAATTATAATAGGATATCAGTTATCCTATAAGGAACAATGGATAAAAAAGTATACACCGTCAGAATGCCTTGAGTTGGAAAAGGAAGGTTTGTATACCTGCTTTATTAGAAATCCATATGCTATGAAAAGAAGGCTGACACATGGCATTGCAGATGGAGAATTTATTAGGGATAGAGTGCCCATGACAAAAGAGGAAGTGCGGGAAGTCAGCATTTGTAAACTTCGACTACAGGAAGGTGGGATAGTCTATGATATTGGCAGCGGGACAGGTTCGGTTGCGGTGGAAATGGCAGCTCTTTCCGATGATATACAGATATATGCGGTGGAACAGAAAAAAGAGGCAGTTTCTCTGATTAAAAAAAATAAGGAAAAGTTTGGACTGCAAAATATAACAGTAGTAGAAGCGGTGGCACCGGAAGGTTTATTAAATCTTCCGGTAGCAACACATGCGTTTATAGGAGGGAGCAATGGAAGATTAAAGGAAATTCTGAAGGTGCTTAGGCAGATTAATTCCAAAATGCGGATTGTCATCAATGCTGTCAGTATGGAAACCATTTGTGAAATAAAAGAAATCTTATCAGTGGATTATATAAAAACGAAAGAAATCGTTCAAATACAGGTAAGCAGAACGAAGAAGGCAGGAAGTCATCATTTGATGCAGTCAGAAAATCCGGTTTGGATTTGTGCATTTGAATTTGACGGATAGAGTGGTATGATGCTGCATGAGACAGGAGAGGGATATGGAAAGAAAGGTATGGTTGTTTCAATGAAAATCAAAAGGATTATGATTGCCGCCCCAAAGAGTGGAAGCGGAAAAACAGTAGTTACCTGTGCTTTGCTTCAGGCATTAAAGAGTGATGGATGTAACGTGATTTCCTATAAATGCGGACCGGATTATATTGATCCGATGTTCCATGAAAAGATAATAGATGTTCCGGCTAAAAATTTGGATACTTTTTTTACAAATGAGGAGCAGACGAAAAAAATTTTTATGGATGGTGTAACAGAGGGAGAGATTGCAGTCTTGGAAGGTGTTATGGGACTATATGATGGGTTGGGAGGAGTCAGGGAAGAAGGTTCGTCCTATCATTTGGCGAAAGTAACGAAAACGCCTATTGTACTTGTCGTCGATGTAAAGGGAATGGGACGTTCTGTCATATCATTGATTGCAGGATTTCTTGCGTATGATAAGGAACATCTCATTCAGGGAGTGGTGTTGAACAGGATTTCAAAGGGGTATTATGAAATAGTCAAACCTCTGATAGAAAAAGAACTAAAGGTTCAAGTAGTAGGTTTTTTACCGGAGAGGGAAGAGCTGCATATAGAGAGCAGACACTTAGGGCTTGTTACACCGAATGAATTGGATGACATAAAAGAAAAGCTGCAGGCAGCTTCCAAAAAGTTTATAGAGAACGTTTCCATTGAGACTATCGTTACAATAGCTGAGAGTGCGGAAGAACTGGCAGATAGTGGTAAAATAGAGACAAAGAAGATGAGTGCCGGGAACCGTCCTGTAATTGCTGTGGCAAGGGATGAAGCTTTTTGCTTTTACTATGCAGATAATATTCGTATGTTGGAAGAAAATGGTGCGGTGATAAAATATTTTTCTCTGTTATGGGATGAGAAGCTACCGGATGGATGTCATGCACTGCTGATTGGCGGTGGATATCCCGAACTGTATGCGGAGAAACTTAGCGGAAATACCAGAATGCGTACAACAGTTAAAGATGCCGTGGAGAATGGGATGCCTGTGGTAGCAGAGTGTGGTGGTTTTATGTATTTACATTCCTTTATAACAGACAAGAACGGAGTTAGATATGACATGGCAGGAATCATCCCGGGGACATGCTTTTATATTGGAAAGCTGGTTCGTTTCGGTTACATAGAGATGAAGGAAAGACAAAGTTGTTTCCTTCCAAAAGGTGAAAAGATAAAAGGGCATGAGTTTCATTATTATGACAGTACTTGTAATGGAAGTGATGTGGTAGCAATTAAACCCATGACAGGAAAAGAATATCCCTGCATTATAGAAGATGAAACGCATTGGATGGGTTTTCCGCATTTATATTACCCATCTAACCCTATATTTGCAAAGGTATTTGTAGAGAAAGCAGAGAGATATAAGGAAAAGATGGTGTAAAAGAAAATGGAAAATTCATATCGTTTTTTTGAAAATAGCGAGTGCAAATATTTTCCCTGTCATAAGGGGCTGGATGATTTTAACTGTTTATTTTGCTATTGTCCATTGTATTTGAGAGAAAATTGTCCGGGAAATCCTAAGTATATAGAAAGGGATGGGAGGAAAATAAAAGATTGTACTAACTGTACTTTTCCTCATCAGCCTGAGAATTATGATGTAATGATGCGGATTTTGAAAAGTTAAAAAAGGAAAGTAGAAGGATATGATTTTTTACCGCACGCTGTATGGGTTACAAATTCATTCTGATATAGAAGTATGGGGAAAAGACCCGACCGATTTATCCTATAAGAGCGTGGTGAAATGGGCGAAGAAGAAAGTAAAATAATTCCGGGGCATGGAGAAAAATCAGTAGAAAAAAGAAACTGTTAAAACGTTTGAAAAAGGAAGTTGCAATTGTATAGTCGGCTGTATTTGTGTATAATATACTTAGACAGACAGTCAGAGAAGTTAATTTTATGAAGAAAAGGCGGTGTTTTATATGTCAGTATTGCAGGATCAGGTTGTCCAAAAAGTCAGTGGACTTTCAGAAGATAACCTGCAGTTTTTGCTAGAGATAATAGATCGTTTCATGCAGCCTGAGGTTAAGGAAAACAAGAATATAGTAATCACAGAGAGAATTGGGATTGCCAGAGGGCAGAACTTATATGATGACGATTACGATTTTGATGAGATGAACCCTGAAATTGCTAAAATGTTTGGAGTGTTGGAATGAAGCTGTTATTAGATACGCATATTATTTTATGGGCATTAGATGATAACCCCAAATTGTCGGAACAGGCGAAAGCTTTGATTATGGATGCAGATAATGATGTTTATTATAGTGCTGCCGCTGTGTGGGAGACGACAATCAAATATATGGCAAAGCCGGATAAGATTCGGATCAGTGGTTCTAAATTGTCGGAACTGTGCAGAAAAATGGGGTATCAGATGCTACCGATTACAGATAAGCATGTAGGGGTACTGGAAACGCTGGTATTCCATAGCGAGCATCAGGTGCATAATGATCCCTTTGACCGGATTATGATCGCTCAGGCGAAAGCAGATGGTATGAAGTTTGTTACACATGATTTTAAGATTCCCTTTTATAATGAATCCTGTGTAGTAGCAGTATAGAAGTCAACGGTAGATAGTCTGTACCTATGCAAACTTGGAGTAAGCCTGTATGATAAAAGCAGATTGGGTAAGCAAGAATATAGGATAAATTTTTTCAAAAAAAGTTTGTCCTATACTTGACACATGCAGGGGAAAAGACCCGACCGATTTATCCTATAAGAGTGTGGCGAAATGGGCGCAGAAGGAAGTAAAATAAATAAGAAGCAGTAAACCCGGCGCGGTGTGTTCCAGACAGAAAGAATACACTGCGCCATTTTATGTTTCCACTATCTTTGCCTGTCAAACATTTCTACTCATAATAGTATGGTTCATTGGAGCAGGTAGCCTAAAAGGTTTCGTGAAGAAAAAGTGTAAAGTAATATTGACAATATCATAAACAAGTATATATCATAAAAATGAAAATATGTGATGGAATGACAAGTATCTGGAGATGTATTGGGGCTTTATAGACACTCAACTTGCGGTAGAGTAAACAGAAATCAACTGCCGGTTCATGTTAATTACATTAATTTCAGATATGCTTGAGTCATGAAAGGAGGTGCCCGATATGGATCAAATCAAAATAGGAAAATTCATAGCATCATGCAGAAAAGAACAGGGTATAACCCAAGCAGTTCTTGCTGAGAAGATCGGTATCAGTGACCGGGCAGTATCAAAATGGGAGACCGGAAAATCTATGCCAGATTCTGGAATAATGCTGGAGTTGTGTGATTTTTTGAAAATCAATGTCAATGAACTCCTGTCGGGTGAAAGAATCATGGCAGAATCATATGACAAACGGGCAGAAGAAAATCTTCTGGCAATGAAACAAGAAATCGAAGAGAAAAACAGGCAGATGTTAAAGACGGAATACTGGGTTGTCCTTCCAGCTATCCTTGCCGGGATAGTCATAGTATTTGTGGCTTCCTATGTTGTGATGCCTGTATGGCTTCGGATTGTACTTATCGCATTTGCTCTTGTGATGATTTTTACGGTTGCTTTTATTGCGGTAGGTATTGAGCAGAAAGCTGGATACTATGAGTGCCAAAATTGTGGTCACAGATATGTACCAACTTACTGGCAAACTAATCTCGCATTGCATACTGGCAGGACAAGACACATGAAATGCCCTAAGTGCGGAAAACGAAGCTGGCAGAGGAAAGTATTGACAAAGGAAGATTAAATTTACGTTTATGTAATTATACTCTCCCTTGAGTATAAGGTTTGTCAACCTGTAATTGTAGAAAACTGCAGATTCAGAAGTAAAGAATTTGGTTGAGCCTGGCAAGATGAAATGTTACAATTTCTATATAAGCGCATTTTAGCGTAGCAGCTTGCCAATGTGAAAAATATCGTAGGGGGAAAATAAAGTTTTGACAGGAGGTATCTTATGATAGAAAATATTGAGGTTTTTACACAGAACAGTATCCGTATTAAGAAGGACGAAAGAACGATTTACGTTGATCCGTTTCAGATGAAGGCAGAAGCGCATGATGCGGACTATATTCTGATTACGCATGACCACTATGACCATTTTTCACCGGAAGATATTGGAAAGGTGGCAAATAATGAGACAGTCCTACTCGTGCCGGAGAAGATGGAGGGAAAAGCGCAGGAGGCTTCTGGGCTGGTAAAATGTATTGTGACGGTAAAACCGGATGTTTGCCGGGAGGTGGAGGGATTGGAGATTGAGACTGTTCCGGCATATAATACGTTGAAGCCATTTCACCCAAAGAGCGCCGGGTGGGTGGGTTATATTCTTCAGATTGGGGGAAAACGCATCTATATCGCCGGAGATACAGATGCTACGGAAGAAGCAAAGGCGGTTCAGTGCAATATTGCGCTGATACCGATTGGCGGAACTTATACAATGGCTGCAAAAGAGGCAGCAGAGCTCGTGGACAGCATACAGCCGGACGTTGTGATTCCGACGCATTATGGCAGCATTGTGGGGAAACCCTCTGACGGGGAGAAGTTTGCAGAGTATGTAAAAGGTCGTACAAGGGTAGAATTCAAAATACGATTCTGACCGGGAGAAGCGAATACGAAAGCAGCTATTCGGCTGCTTTCAGACTGTAGACAAAGAGTCAAGATACGATAACCGCTACCATATTGGCTTTGATGAAATGACTTAAATTAGTCAAGTATAAATCACTCATTTATACTTGACTAATTTATTTTTGTATACAATAATATAAACATCCTAATATGGGGGTTGTGTAAATGTTTATAGGCAGAGAACGTGAGCTTAATGCTCTTGATAATATATATCAATCGAATAAATTTGAATTTGCGGTTATCTACGGCAGACGGCGTGTAGGCAAAACTGCGCTTATTAATCAGTTTATTAGTGATAAAAAAGCCATATATTTCATGGGGCTTGAAAGTAATACAAAGCAGAATCTTGAGAACTTTTCAAAAAGCATTATGGAGTTTGCAAACGGTATTGAAACCGAATCGTCTTTTCTTTCCTTCCAAGCCGCACTTGAATATGTGTTTCAGCTTGCTGAAAAAGAAAGAATCATCCTTGCGATTGACGAATATCCTTATGTGGCGCGTGCATCAAAAAGCCTTGCATCTACTTTACAGCTTTTAATTGACAAATATAAAGACACATCGAAATTAATGCTTATTCTCTGCGGTTCTTCTATGTCATATATGGAAGATCATGTGCTTGCGTATAAAGCACCTCTTTACGGTAGAAGAACAGCTCAAATTAAGCTGTTACCTTTCGACTTTGAAGAAACCTGTGCATATTTTAAAAACTTGTCTGATGAAGATAAAGCGCTTATTTACGGCATTGCAGGTGGCACACCGCAGTATCTTTTGCAGATGAGTGACAAATTAAGCATAGAGGATAACATAAAAAACACATATCTCAATCCAATGTCTTTTCTTTACGAGGAACCGGTAAACCTTTTAAACCAGGAAGTCCGTGAGCCTGCAATCTACACGGCTATCATTACGGCTATTGCAACGGGTTCGTCACGGATGTCTGAGATTTCAAGTAAAGTCGGAGAAAATACAAATGTATGCACGAACTACATTAAAAATCTTATCAATTTGGGCATTGTGCAGAAAGAAACACCGTATGGCGAAAAGTCTTCCAGAAAATCAATCTATTACATTGAGGACAATATGTTCCGGTTCTGGTATCGTTTTGTACCTGATAATAATTCAATTATTGCACGTGGTGCCGCTGATTTGGTTTATAAACGCATTGAACCTCAGCTTTCTGACTATATGGGAAAGGTTTTTGAAGAAATCTGCAAACAGTATCTTTGGAAACAGCTTATTTCCGGGAACTGCCCGGTAGAGTTTAAATCTCTCGGTCGTTGGTGGGGCAACGCTCCAAGGGAAAAAAGTCAAGCTGAAATTGACATTATGGGTGAACAGGATAAAAACACAGCCATCTTTGCAGAATGTAAATGGACAAATGAAAAGGTTGACATCGGTGTTTTAGAAACTCTCATAAAGCGTAGCGAATTATTTAATTATAAAACAAAACATTACTATCTGTTCTCCAAATCAGGCTTTACAAAAGGTTGTATTGACAGGGCAAATGAGATGGGTAATGTAAGTTTGGTTGAATATAAAGAAATGACGGAGGGAAAGGAGATAGTGTTGTATGAAGGTGTTAATCGTTGAAGACACTGTAATAAAATTCATTGACATCAAACGGGCGTTGACAGAAATTTGCAGGGATATAGAGATTGTTCATGTCAGAAGCTTGAATTCCGCAAAAAATATTCTGGATGAAGCCATCAAGGTTTCTGGATCGGGACGAAGGAGTGATTGGCACGGTGCAATACAATGATCAGGTGGACTTGAGGATGGAATTTAAACGAATCTTTGATACAAAATTGTCGGTGTGAACAGAAAGGGTTAGGTGTGAAATGCGAGGACTGTTCTGTTCTGGACGGATTCTGTAGGAGAATCTTTGTGCTGTGCAGGCTTCCAATGGTAGTGGAAGGAGAGCTGGCACCGGAGGAATTTGTTATATTGAGGCGGATTTTGGGCGAGCCATTGCACAGCGAGAAATGCTGGTAGTGAGGCAGGCATACTGGAAACGGTGTGCCTGTCTCATCTTTCCTTTTGAATGACATTCTTGTAAAGAATTGATGTACAATGTATGCTTAAAAAGCATATCTATATATTTGATATAGGTATTTGATATTTATATATCAGTGTTATATACTGAATATAAAAACAGAAAGAAGGCGCAGATTGGATTTATAGATAATAAAATGTTAGAGGGGAAAAGGAAATGGACTGCTTAGACTATCTGGTCTGGCAGATTGAAAAGGGGTACAAAAAGGTTGAGGGCATTTGAAAAGGAATGGAGATTATTATGGATACGGTAAAGGAAATCAAACAACAGACATTTACGGGCGAGAGAGCGCTGTTTCAGGCGAAAGATTTACGGATTGAAAATTGTGTATTTATGGACGGGGAATCGCCGCTAAAGGAAAGCAGTGGCATTACGCTTGTCGGAAGTCTGTTCCGCTGGAAATATCCTCTCTGGTACAGTAAAAACATTGTGGCAAAGGACTGTACATGGTTTGAAATGGCGCGTGCCGGAGTGTGGTATACCAACAATATTTCAGTAGAAAATGCAGTGATTGAGGCACCGAAGAATTTCAGGAGGTGTCAGGATGTGACATTGACCGATGTTTCTTTTCCGAATGCATCGGAAACGTTATGGAATTGCGATCATGTCAGGATGGAAAGGGTAACGGCAAAGGGCGATTACTTTGCCATGAATTGCCGGAATATGGAAATCCATGATTTTACGCTTACCGGAAATTACTCTTTTGACGGGGCAAAAGACGTCGTAATCAAAAATGCGAAGATGCTGTCAAAAGACGCTTTTTGGAATACGGAAAATGTTACGGTATATGATTCCTTTATTTCTGGGGAATATCTGGGCTGGAATGCAAAGAATCTGACGCTTGTAAACTGTACCATTGAGAGTTTACAGGGAATGTGCTATATCGATAATCTGGTAATGAAAAACTGCAAGCTGATCAATACTACGCTGGCTTTTGAGTATTCCACGGTAGACGCAGAAATTTCCAGCAAGATTGACAGCGTGATGAATCCTCAAGGCGGGATAATCCGGGCAGATTATATTGAACAACTGATTCTGGAGCAGGATAAAATCAATCCGCAAAAAACAAAGATTATCTGCGGGCAGTCATCGACAAGGGGGAAAAAAGAGGATTTTAATGTTATCACAAATCTGCCATTGCAGCCATGTGCCTGTGAAGTATAAGGATATAACGGAGGTAACGTCCTTTCGTTCCGTATTAGAACTCTCTTTCCAAATTACCATACGGTTTTCGGGCCAGTTCAGAACGGACAGCAGCACAGGAAAAAAGCGTTAATGATAAGCGAAAGGAAAGGCATGAAGATGAATGAAAACTATGATTTTGATTTTGTTACAGACCGCAGAAATACGCATTCTTTGAAATGGGATGTTTCAAACGGCGAATTACCCATGTGGGTAGCGGATATGGATTTTCCGGCGGCGCCGGAAATCCTGTCTGCAATCAAAGAAAGGGCGGAACACGGCATATTTGGCTATTCTGTTATTCCCGAATCATGGTATGACGCTTACCGGACATGGTGGAAAAACAGGCATTGCTTTGAGATGGATCGTGAATGGCTGATTTTTTGCACAGGCGTAGTGCCCGCTATTTCGAGTATTGTCCGGAAATTGACGACGCCCGCTGAGAAGGTTTTAATACAAACTCCCGTTTACAATATTTTTTTCAATTCTATTCTCAATAATGGAAGGCAGGTTTTGGAAAGTGAGTTGAAATATAAAGACGGTAAATATGAAATCGACTTTGAAGATTTGGAAAGAAAGCTTGCCGACCCGCAGACATCCCTGATGATCCTGTGTAATCCGCATAATCCCATCGGAAAGATATGGGACAGGGAAACGCTTGCGCAAATCGGCGCTCTTTGCAAAAAGTATCATGTCGTGGTATTGTCCGATGAAATCCACTGCGATCTGACGGATCCGGGAGTGGAATACGTTCCGTTTGCCAGTGCGTCCGAGGCATGTCTGGAAAACAGTATTACCTGCATTGCGCCGACGAAAGCTTTTAATCTGGCAGGATTACAAACGGCAGCGGTAGTAGTGCCGAATCCTGCGCTGCGCCATAAGGTTTGGCGTGGATTAAATACGGACGAGGTGGCTGAACCAAACTCCTTTGCCGTCGAGGCGGCTGTTGCCGCATTTACAAAAGGCGCGCCGTGGCTTGACAAATTGCGGTCGTATATATTTCAAAATAAAAGAACTGCAGCGGATTATATTCAAACGAATCTGCCGAAGCTGCGCGTCGTTCCCTCCCAGGCGACATATCTTATGTGGCTGGATTGCCGCAGGCAGATTGAATCTGCTGATGAGGCGGTTTCGTTTATCCGTGATAAAACGGGCTTAATTGTTTCGAGCGGAACGCAGTATGGGCGTTGCGGCACGAAGTTTATCCGTATGAATGTTGCCTGCCCCCGTACTTTACTGGAGGATGGGCTTTCGCGCTTGCGGGAAGGATTCCAAAAATACAAGGAGTCATGCTGATAGTTTTCCTTCGTGGAATAGAGTAACTGATCGAGTGAAAAAGTACATGAAAAAGGCTGAGAATGATGCCAATCACACATAGACAAAGACTGTCTATATCAGTCCGGTTTATTGTCCCTGTCCATAAACAGATTGCAAAGGCACTTGATAACGGCAAACAATATCCCGGCAATCGGCCAGATGACCCATGTCATCTCCCAGGCGTTCGTCAAAAAGCTCCATCCAAGATATATAGCGGTTGCGCTTAGCCAATAGGCAGTTCCAATATTTTCCCTGATATGGATTTTTCTTTGGTCTTGCGGTTCTCGAAGTGCGTAGTCGCCTTCTTTCAAAAGTTTCTGCATACTTGTCCAACGAATACCGACCACAATAAAAAGAACTACTCCAATTCCTGCCAAGAGCATCGTGACGGTCAGCATGACTACGGTAAAAAACTCTTTTTCCGTGAAACTACCGATGAAAAGCGGGATAGGAGAAAGAACACACAGACAAGTGGCAATGATATTGCATTTTACATAGGTGGTTCTGTACGCTTTCTGTTTTTCCTTTACCATTCTGTCCACACCATACTCTGTTTCAAACGGCTCTTTGCCGATGCATTCAAACGGTGCATTTTTGAAGCCGCAGAAGATAAAGAGTGCTACCGCGGGAGCAACAATAATTAGCAACGTGATCAGCCCGATTTCCCCGGCTAGATTTTCGGAGATAAGCGTTCCTGGCAGCTCTGCCGCAGCGCTCAGGAGAAGAAGCGGGATCACGGAGATGATACACAAAAAAGCTGCGGCGGCAATGCGACCAGCCGCTCGTTTTCTCCATTCCAGAAATTCGTTTGCCTGTGCAAGAGAAATCCGTTTTACAGGCACATGGTCTGCATTGTTCGTAAATACTTCCTCTTCTATCTCGTCCTTGAGAAGATAATCTGTCGTGACTCCAAAGAGCTTGCTGAGCATCAATATCTTTTCAAGATCAGGCATAGTCTGTGCACTCTCCCATTTGGAAATCGCCTGTCTTGATACCTGCATTTTTTCCGCAAGTTCTTCCTGCGACCAGCCGCTCTTTTTTCTTAAATTCCTTATCTTGTCTGCTAAGATCATGTTTCTTTCCTCCGTTCTTTCTTCCGCATGGGTTTTTCGGTGGCTTTATGTGCCATCCTCAATGAAAATCATAGCATATTTTGAGGTTGCATACCACCAAAGGTCGGATTGAAATTTGTCAACCGAGGGTTGCGGCAAGTGGATTTCCCTGCAAAACTCAATATCAGGTAAGTCGGTTTTGATTTTTAGAAAGTCCTATTGTAGAAATGCAGTAGGACTTTTTTTAAATTACTTTATCACTACCTACGTTTTGAAGGAGGAATTGTAAATGGGTAATAGATACGGATATGTGCGAGTATCAAGTATAGAACAGAATGAAGACCGTCAGATGATTGCATTCAAGAAAGCAGGAATTCCTGACAGCCATATCTTTATGGATAAACAGTCAGGTAAGGACTTTCACAGGGCGAATTATAAGAAGTTGGTATCAATTTTGCAGGAGGGAGATTTGCTCTATATTATGAGCATCGACCGTCTGGGACGTAACTATGAGGAGATACAAAACCAGTGGCGCATACTCACAAAGGAAATCGGCATTGATATTTGCGTGATTGATATGCCGCTGTTGGATACAAGGAACGGAAAAGACCTTATGGGGACGTTTATTGCCGATTTGGTGCTGCAGATTCTTTCTTTTGTTGCAGAAAACGAAAGGGACAACATCCGGAAACGGCAGGAACAGGGGATTGCAGCCGCAAAAAAACGTGGCGTCCGGTTTGGCAGGCCGGAATCAAAAGTGCCGAATAACTTTAAAAGTATTGTGAGGTCATGGGAACGGGGGAATCTTAAAATAGATGATGTTCTGAAAAAGTGTCAAATGAGCAAATCGACTTTCTACCGGAGACTGCGTGAAATGCGATTAAAACAAGGAAAAAAGTCCGTGTAAAATAAGAGAATTAAAAAGGTTATGGAGTGTCAAAAGGTGTACTTTTTGACACTCTATTTGTTAGGGCATATGCCCTAACAAATAGAAAAGAGCAGTCATACCGAGGCTGCTCTTTTCTGCTTGCCTGCCAAGATAGTAAAAATATTACAGGTAGTTGCAATATGTTGTGTGGCTATAGCATTTCTGATTACTGGATATACGGTTTTTGTAAGAGAAAAATGAAACTGTTAGCGCTGGAATGGACACCTCTGTACAATGGCAAGTTGAACAGATAAACTATTCTCAATTTATGTAAAATAAGTAAGCAATTGAAAAAATAGGTACTGCATAAAATTGCAATACCTATTTTTTTATAGTCAAGAATTTTGTAGTAGTGCTTCCCCATTTCCTCAAATAAAAGTGTGGTAAATTTACTATACCTGTCCAATCTCCGCCCCAACCAAGTCTATCTTTTTCGCAATTTTCGCTATCTTTGATGTAAGGCTTTGATATTAGGCAGAACAAACGCTATACATTATTCTACATTTCTGCTATACTCTAATAGGAAAAATTTGAAGATAAATCAAGACTATTCGATGAGTATTCGTGTAACCGAGGTGGAATTAGACAGACTGAAATAAGCGGCGAGACTGGAAGCATACGCCTTATATAGTGGATTTGTCAGAAGAACCTGTTGTAAAGTTGATTTTTAGAACTGCTGTCAGCATTGATGATGAGCCTTGGGCTCTTTATTGTTTTTGGAGAGAAAGATGATAGTAATCGTTTGTTTGGATGATAGAAAAGGTATGATGTTCAACCATAGGAGGCAAAGCAGGGATCAGGCAGTTGCAGAAAGGATCCGAAAAATCTGTAGGGGTAAAAAACTGTGGATGAGTCCATACTCGGCTCAGTTATATGGAAGCCTGAAGGGGATGGAACTGGCAGTAAATCCGGATTTCCTTTCTCTGGCAGGCAGCGGGGAATTTTGTCTGGCAGAATCAGAGGAGCTTGTGCCTTTTGTGAAAAAGATAGAATACATAATTGTTTTCTGGTGGAACCGGACTTATCCGGCTGATTTTTATCTGGATTTGGATTTATCCCGTTGGGAGAGGAAAGGGCGGCATGAGTTTCCGGGTACTTCCCATGAAAAAATAACGGAGGAAATATATGAGAGGAGAACATAATTCCATGAGGAAAATAGTATTACATAGCTATCTCTTTTTTTATCTAGCAGTATTCAGTCTTATTTTAACAGCTTGCGGACAGGCAGATAACCCAAATTCGGCAGGGTTGGGGGAGCCGTCTGCGTCTGTTATGGATGAGGCGGAGAATGGCAGTGGTAAGCCGGATGTTTCTCAGACGGAAAAACCGACGGATAACAGGAAAAAATCCATTTCCATAGAAGAGATTCCGGCATACTCGGGGCAGCCATATGTAGAAATTGATGGAAATCAGCCGGGATTTACAGAGAAAGAGAAAACAAAGAAGTCTTTTGAGCGGTACAGTGAACTGGATTCACTGGGAAGATGCGGCGTGGCTTACGCAAATGTGGGAAAAGACCTGATGCCGACAAAGAAGCGGGGAAGTATCGGAAAAGTCAAGCCTTCCGGATGGCATACGGTAAAGTATGATATTGTGGATGGAAAATATCTGTATAACCGGTGCCATTTGATTGGGTATCAGTTGACGGCAGAAAATGCCAATGAGAAAAATCTGATCACAGGCACCCGTTCCATGAATGTGGATGGGATGCTGCCTTTTGAAAATATGGTTGCAGATTATGTGAAGGAAACGGGGAACGATGTGCTTTACAAGGTAACGCCGGTTTTTGAGGGAAAGGACCTGTTGGCAAGGGGCGTGCAGATAGAGGCATATTCTGTGGAAGACAAAGGCGATGGCATTTGTTTTAATGTTTTTGTGTATAATGTGCAGCCGGGGATCCGGATTAATTATGCAACCGGGGAAAGTAAAAAAGATAGCGAAACCGGCGTTAGCGGAAAAGAGGCAAAGAAAACGCCCGCTTCCTATGCTGGCAGTCGGACAGGACGGAATGAATCCGCTCAGAAGAAAGAAGCGGTTGAAATTCGGGGAAATCAAAAATCAAAGATATATCATTGTCCTGGGCAGGCTGCTTATAAAAAAATGGCGGATTCGGATTATTTGATTGTCTTTCATTCAGAACAGGAGGCGCAGGATGCCGGATACCGGAAGGCAAAGAGGTAGAAGAGAGATACTTTTGAACCCGGCTGCCGTAACAACCGGCTATCCATTACGCCGACAAGGTAGGACTGTAAAACTGTGGAAACTCAAAAAGATAGGTGTAACTCAGGAAAGTAACTCAGGAAAAGGTAGGAACGTAACTCAGGAAAAGGTAGGGATGTTGACGGAATATATAATTTGGTTTATAATGAGACGATATTAAGTGTGTCCTGCTTTGCCGATAAACAAAGGGCAACTAAGTAGAAAGTGGAGGAAAGAAAATGGCTGAGAAGAAAAATATTTTGACCTATGAAGGGTTAAAGGCATTAGAAGATGAATTACAGGAGTTAAAGGTAGTCAGACGTAAGGAAGTGGCTATCAAGATTAAGGAAGCCAGAGAACAGGGGGACTTATCAGAGAATGCCGAATATGATGCAGCCAAGGATGAGCAGAGAGATATCGAACTTCGTATTGAAGAAATTGATAATATTTTAAAGAATGCAGAAGTAGTCGTGGAAGAGGATGTTGACGTCAATGTCATTAATATTGGATGCAAGGTTAAGTTAAGGGATATTGAATTTGACGAGATTATGGAGTATAAAATTGTAGGTTCTACAGAAGCAGATGTTTTAAACGGTAAGGTTTCCAATGAATCTCCGGTTGGAATCGCATTGATTGGCTCTAAGGCGGGCGATACGATTGAGGTAGAAACGCCTACCGGCGAGATGATTCGATATGAAATTCTGGAAATCCAGAAATCAGCAGTAATGTAAATGGGAAGGGAGACTGGAAAAAGTGGCAGAACAGAAGAGTCAGGCAAATCAGCAGGATACCAATACTCTTTTAAAGGTGAGAAGAGAGAAATTAGAGGCATTACAGGAAGAGGGGAAAAATCCGTTTGTAATTACAAAATATGATGTAACGCATCATTCCCTTGAGATTAAAGAACAGTATGAGGCTTTGGAGGGACAAGAAGTTACTGTAGCGGGACGCATGATGTTTAAGAGGGTCATGGGAAAGGCTTCTTTTTGTAATATTCAGGATCTTCAGGGAAAGATTCAGGCATATGTTGCAAGAGACGCCATTGGCGAGGACAGCTATAAGGATTTTAAGAAGTATGATGTAGGAGATATCATAGGGATTAAAGGAACGGTATTTAAAACAAAGACTGGAGAGATTTCTATTCATGCAGCAGAGCTTGTATTATTGTCCAAGAGTTTACAGATCCTTCCAGAGAAATATCATGGATTGACAGATACGGATATGAGATACCGCCAGCGATATGTGGATCTGATCATGAATGAAGAGGTTAAGGATACGTTTGTAAAACGTTCTAAGGTCATCAGCAGTATCCGCCGCTATCTGGATGGACAGGGATTTATGGAGGTAGAGACGCCAATCTTAGTATCCAATGCCGGTGGTGCGGCTGCCAGACCGTTTGAGACACATTTTAATGCACTAAATGAAGATTTGAAACTTCGCATTTCTCTGGAGTTATATTTAAAGCGATTGATTGTAGGCGGTATGGAGCGAGTCTATGAAATTGGCAGGGTATTTAGAAATGAGGGTCTGGATACCAGACATAATCCGGAGTTTACATTGATGGAATTATATCAGGCATATACGGATTATCATGGTATGATGGATTTGACGGAAAATCTGTATCGTTTTGTGGCGAAGGAGGTTACCGGTTCGGAGATTCTGATTTATGGGGAGCATCAGTTGGATCTTTCAAAACCGTTTGAAAGAATTACTATGGTAGATGCCGTGAAGAAATATGCCAATGTGGATTTCCATGAAATTAAGGATACGGAAGAGGCAAAAAAAGTTGCCAGGGAGCACCATATTGAGTTTGAGGACAGACATACCAAGGGAGATATTTTAAATCTGTTTTTTGAGGAATATGCTGAAGAACATCTAATTCAGCCGACTTTTGTAATGGATCATCCAATTGAGACTTCTCCGTTGACGAAGAAAAAACCAGAGAATCCGGAATATGTAGAACGATTTGAGTTTTTTATGAATGGCTGGGAAATGGCAAACGCATATTCTGAGTTGAATGATCCGATTGACCAGAAAGAGCGTTTTGAAGCGCAGGAAAAAGCGTTTGAAGCCGGAGACAGTGAAGCAAACCATACAGATGAAGATTTTTTAAATGCACTGCGTGTTGGTATGCCGCCTACGGGTGGAATTGGTTTTGGTATCGATCGTATGGTAATGATGATGACGAATTCGCCGGCGATCAGGGATGTGCTGTTATTCCCGACGATGAAAACTTTGGGTAAGGAAAACCAGTAAAATCAAGGGTTCCAGCGATTATAGGTTGTGATTTACTA
>CANRJM010000020.1 GCA_947630925.1 uncultured Lachnospiraceae bacterium | reverse complement strand
CCGTGTACCGAACGGTACGCACGGTGGTGTGAGAGGTCGGAATTTCTCATTTAAGAGAAATTCCTCCTACTCGATTGATAATAGAAAAGAGAGGTTATATATTTATGGAAGAAAAGAAAGCAACAAACAAAATGGGCATAATGCCGGTTCATAAACTGTTATTGACAATGGGCATTCCGATGATTCTGTCTATGATGCTGCAGGCAGTCTACAATATTGTTGACAGCGCTTTTGTATCAAATATGCAGGGGACGGGAGAAGCTGCGCTTAACGCTTTGACGTTGGCGTTTCCTGTGCAAATGCTGATGGTAGCCATTGGAATCGGTACCGGTGTTGGAATGAATGCATTGATCGCCAAAAGCCTTGGGCAGCAGGACTACAGAAAAGCGAGCCGCGCTGCAGGTAACGCTGTCTTTTTGGGAATCCTCATTTATCTTGTATTTCTTTTGTTTGGCATTTTTGGAGCAGGAATATACATCCGTTCACAGACTGCTAATTCCCAAATTGCAAAAATGGCGGTCGAATATTTGCAGATTTGCTGCGTGATATCCTTTGGCATTGTATTTTTCTCCATATATGAGAAGCTGCTGCAGGCAACAGGACGTTCCTTGTATTCTACTATTGCGCAAATATGCGGCGCAGTGGTTAATATGATATTGGATCCGATTATGATATACGGATATTTGGGACTGCCCGCCATGGGAGTACGGGGCGCGGCATATGCGACTGTACTTGGTCAGATAGCGGCGCTTGTTCTGGCTGTTATCTTTCATCTGAAATACAACAGGGAAATCAGCAACCGTCTATCCAATTTAAAGCCTTCTGCAAAGATTATACGCCAGATATATGCAATCGGTCTTCCAGCAATTATTGCACAGGCATTGATGTCGGTTATGACATATGGTTTAAATATCATATTTGTCAAAATTGATGAAACGGTAGTAACTGCATATGGTTTGTATTATAAAATTCAGCAGTTCATTCTTTTTGCAGCCTTTGGACTCCGCGATGCCATCACGCCGATAGTATCTTTTAATCACGGAATGAGGAGCAAAAAGAGGATTCAAGAGGGCATCCGGTATGGAATGCTCTATACGATGCTTATTATGGCAGCAGGTCTATTTGCATTGGAAATATTTGCACAACCGTTTTCAGCAGTATTTGGCTTATCCGGAGAGACACAGAAACTTTGCATTGACGCGATGCGGATTGTATCGCTGAGTTTTCTGTTTGCGGGCGCGAATATTGCGTTTCAGGGCATTTTTCAGGCGCTTGATGCCGGTTTGGAGTCACTGGCGGTTTCTGTCTGCAGGCAGTGCCTGTTTGTTTTGCCGGTTGCATGGGGATTTTCGCAGATTGCCATACATTCTTCCGGGAATATATGGCTGATCTGGTTTACCTTTTTGATAGCCGAAGGGTTATCGGCATTGCTTTCTCTGGGATTTATGCACCGGATTAACAAAAGAACGATTGCAAAGATAGCGGAATAGGAGAAGACCGGTTTAACATAATTTTGATTGATCAATTCTTCAAAAATTTATAGATAACAGATGGATTTTATGGTAAAATATAGATGTTTCAATTATAGGTTATGACTTGTGGTCATTTTTGAAAGGGATGAATTGTAAAATACTAAAATTATGAACAATGGGGGTAATGTCGTATGCAGGAAAAATTGGACCAGTGGATCAATTGGGTTGAGTATGATGAGCTGCTTGCAGGGCAGCATAATGCGCCGCATAATTTGTTGGGGTTACATGAATTTGGACAAGGGCAGGTCTTTACGGTGTATCGTCCGGAGGCGCAGAGGATTTTTGTTACGGATAGCAAGCGTCAACATAAAATTGAATTAGAGGAAGTGGAAAAAGGAAGCGGCTTTTTTGGCTTATACGTGGAAGGGAAAAAGTACGATTCCGATTATCTGCTCCATATTCAGTATAGTGAAGAGGATATCGTAGTAACTGCCGATCCTTATTCTTTCCGGCCGCAGATCAGCAGTGATGATTTGTATTTATTTGCGGAGGGAAGACATTACCAGATTTATGACAAGCTAGGCGCGCACCCTATGACGATTCATGGCGTGGAGGGCGTGTATTTTGCCGTATGGGCGCCGCATGCCAGAGCCATCAGTGTAGTTGGGAATTTTAATATGTGGGATGGCAGGCTGCATCCGATGCGGACATTAGAGGTGTCCGGCATTTATGAAATCTTTATACCGGGAGTTTCAGCGGGAGCGGTATATAAATATCAGATTCTGACGCGCTCAGGGGATATCCTGATGAAAGCAGATCCATATGCAAATTGCGCGGAACTGCGACCGAATAATGCGTCTGTTGTAGCTGATATCAGGGCATTTCACTGGTCAGATAAAGAGTGGATGACGGGAAGAGAGAAAGAAACAAGAAATTCTTTACGCAAAAAGCCGATCTCTATTTATGAAGTACATCTCGGTTCATGGAAAAAGAAAGAGGATGGAACAGAGGACGGTTTCTACAACTATCGTGAGCTGGCGCCAATGCTCGCAGAGTATGTTTTGGAAATGGGATATACGCATATTGAGTTGATGGGAATTGCAGAACATCCTTTTGATGGTTCCTGGGGGTATCAGGTAACCGGTTATTATGCGCCGACCAGAAGATATGGCGAACCGCAGGACTTTATGTATTTTGTGGATTATATGCATCAGAAGGGGATTGCCGTTATTCTTGACTGGGTTCCGGCTCATTTCCCAAGGGATGCGCATGGACTTGCAAACTTTGCAGGGCAGCCTTTATATGAGCATCCGGACAAGCGGAGAGGCGAGCATCCGCACTGGGGAACGTTGATTTTTAATTACGGCAAGCGTGAAGTTGAGAACTTTCTGCTGGCAAATGGTTTGTTCTGGTTAAAGAAATTTCATGTTGACGGCCTTCGCGTGGATGCGGTAGCATCAATGTTATATTTGGATTATGGCAAGAATGATGGAGAGTGGCTTCCAAATGAAGAGGGCGGCAAGGAAAATTATGATGCAATCCGTCTATTCCATCACATGAACGAGCAGTTTGAAATACAGGCTCCGGGCACTTTAACCATTGCTGAGGAGTCAACGGCGTGGGCAGGAGTTACTTCTCCGGTTGCCTTAGGCGGTCTGGGATTCCTCTTTAAATGGAATATGGGTTGGATGAATGATTTTTTGGAGTATATGCGGTTAGACCCTTATTTTCGGTCAAACAATCACCAACGGCTTACATTTAGCATGCAGTATGCGTATAGTGAGAACTTTATTCAGGTGCTGTCGCATGATGAAGTAGTACATGGCAAGGGTTCCATGATTAATAAAATGCCGGGAGAATTAGACGATAAATTTGCCAATCTCCGTACAGCATATGGATTTATGTATGGGCATCCGGGCAAAAAGCTTTTATTCATGGGACAGGAGTTTGCACAGTACCGTGAGTGGAGTGAGAAGCGCAGTCTGGATTGGGAGCTTTTGGATGAGGCCCGTAACAAACAGATGCAGGATTATGTGAAAGAACTAAATAGGTTGTATCAGAAGTATGATGCAATGTATATTAATGACTATGATACAATGGGATTTGAATGGATGAGCTGTGAGAATAACCAGATGAGTACGGTCAGCTTTGTCAGACGCGGTACTTTGAAAAAGGATCAACTTCTTTTCATCTGTAACTTCACACCGGTTCAGTATGACGACTTCTGCACAGGAGTGCCTTGCGCCGGAAAGTATACGCAGATTCTTTCTTCTGATGAAGAACGTTTCGGCGGTATCGGTGTCAAAAACAGCAAGACTGTTATGGCGAAAAAGAAGGCGTGCGACGGCAGGGAGTATTCAATTGCAATGCATTTACCGCCATTGTCTGTGACGGTATATCGGTTTGATTATAAAGGATAGGTATTGGTTATGACAACAAAAGGAACATATGAAAAAATATATGATGTGGTTCGTCAGATTCCAAAAGGCTATGTTGCCACATATAAGCAGGTAGCGTATCTGGCGGGAAATGCAAACTGGGCAAGGACGGTTGGCAATGCGCTGCATGTCAATCCAGATCCGGAGGGCATTCCCTGTTATCGCGTTGTCAACAGCAAAGGAAGAGTTGCGCCCGCTTATGTTTTTGGCGGCGAGGGCCGGCAGAGAGAGTTGTTGGAAGCGGATGGAATCAAATTTGTCTATGGTCATGTCGATATGGAGCGATATCGGTGGTCAGTTGGAATATTTGAATGAAAAAAGCGCCTTGAGCGCTTTTTTTTTTAAGTTTTTTGCAAAATAAAAAAAATTTAAAAAATGTTAACAAACAGTTCATAATAAAAATTTAGCCCATAATAGCGCAAAAAATAAGAGATTTCTCTTGAGAAATATGAACAAATAATTTACAATACAAACTTAAATATCGATATTTAAATAACAGCGCTATTGTGTGGAAAAGTTTCTTGTTCTGCCTGTTCTTAAGGCGGGATCTTTGCTATGCCATGGTGCAAAAAAAGGAGGAAAATTATGCGAAAACAAATCATCAGCTTTGCCGTGGCAGCGGCGCTCATCTGCGGAACCCTGCCGGTAGAGGCGTCTGCGTCCGCATCAGATATGTCGGCACAGAATGCGTCCGCATCCGTATCAAATACGTCGGCACAGCAGAATATGAAGATTATGGAAGCAGCTATAGAAGAGACTGCAGCGCCGACGAGTTCTCCTATTCCTGCGGACGGGGTTAAGGGAAAAATCTACGGAAGCAGCAATGACATGTCCTATTCCATCACAGCGGATGGCGTCCTTACCATTGAAGAAGGACCAAAGTTTGATCCGGCTGGAGATACTGCAATGTCGGATAGCGGTCAGTCAACGTATACTTTGGATCCCTGGAATGACTATGCCTCACACATTGTAAAGCTTATAGTGAAAGGCAGGATCAGTGAGATTGGAAGATATAACTTTTATAAGGACTATACGAATCTAAAAGAAATCGATATTTCGCAATCGTCTGTCACAACCATCGACCGCTATGCCTTTTCCGGCTGTACGGCATTGGATACGATTACGGGAATAGAAAAGCTGCAGAGTATTAAGAATTACTGCTTTGAAAAGACAGGATTTAAAGAGGTTGCTTTTGAAGATCTGACAGATGATACGGGTGCTTTTATTGATTGTCCAAATTTGAAGACAGTAAGCATGCCCAAAATCATTACCATGGGGGGCGGAGGACCTAACTTTTCCGGTTGTACGGCGTTAGAGAAAGTAGATCTGCCGCAGGTTACCACATTCACAAGTGCCAGGATGTTTCAAGGTTGTACATCATTAAAAAGTATTTCTTTCCCAAAACTGCAGAAGGTAGAATACGGTTTTTGTTTCGATGGATGTACCAATTTGATGGATGTTTCCCTTCCGAGCTTTACAAGTTGTACGGTATCGCTCAAACTGTTGCTTAATTGTCCCAATCTGTTATTTTTAGATGCGCCAAATGCAGTGAGCGCAGAGGGAGTGGCCGCACTTGACCTGTCTACTTCTACAAAGCTGATAGGCGTTAAGGGACCGTTTCCGCCTGAAGCTAGCCGAAAAAACCTTGTCTGGTATGACGGTTCCAGCATAAGCTTTAGCGGCGCTTCTTCCCTGAAGCGGCTGTATGATGAGAGTATTTCCGTTGCAGCATTGAGTACCAGCGCGTTTAACGGACTGCCGGAGGACCTGCAAATCTATGTCAAAAGCCAAGAGGTCAAAGAAGGCAGATGGAAGAACTATCCGCATCAGGACAAGATTACGGTGGTAAGCGATTTTAGCACCCTGAAAAAAGAAAACCATCTTATCCTCGAAGGACCTTCGGAGGTAGCAAAAGATGAGTCCCCGAAGACTCTCTTTCAAGCGCAGCGGAATGATGACAGCAGCGCCAGCATTACTCTGTGCTATTATAAGGATGAGGCATGCGCTACAGCAGCCGTAGGGGGCAATCCGAAAATTGTGCCGACAAAAGGCGGCGAGTATTATGTCCGCGGAGAGACACAGGACACGGATGGGTACTACGGCACCCACAGCAACGTTTTAAAGTACATGCAGGGCGGAACCGTCTCTTCTGGTTACTATACGCTGGATGGGGATAAGACAGCCGGTTATACCCTGGAGATTACGGACGACCTGTCGGCGAAGAACTGGAGCAGTGATGAAGAGGTGCCGTGGAATGCGTACCGCACCTATATTAACAACGTTACTTTCAGCGGAGGGGCGCAGAGCATGAAGAGAGTGCCGGACTATGCTTTTAACGGCTGCACTGCCCTAAAGAGCCTGACGCTTCCGGACACAGTCGTAATGATAGGCGCTTTTGCTTTTGCAGGCTGCACACAGTGGAAATCGGAAATTTCCTTAAAAAATGCAGAACTGGGCGAGGCGGCGCTGAAAGACTGTGCGTCCTTAAGCGGTTCCGTGGAATGGAGCAATACAATTACAGAGATTCCAAAAGAGTGTTTCATGGGAACGGGAATCCGTACCGTTACAATACCGCAAAGCGTGCGCACCTTTGGAAAAAGCTGTTTTCAGGATTCTAAGGTTACTGCGCTTACTATCCCGGAGGGCGTTACCTCTTTGTCAAATTACTTTGCAAGCGGCTGTACGGAACTGGCAAATATTACGATACCGGAAAGCTGTACATCTATAAACGACCATGCTTTCTATGGCTGCAGCGCTCTGAAGGAAGTACGCCTTCCAAAAGTAACCAGTACGGGTTCCTATGCTTTTGCGGAATGCACCTCCCTGAACAAGGTAGAAGTTCTGGCAGAGAACCCAAGCCGTATAGGCGACAGCCACTGTTTTGAGAACTGTACGGCGTTAGCGACAGTCGTTTATCCGGATACAGTTTCCGGTTCCTCTGTCCGCGTAGCAGACTATGCCTTTAAAGGCTGTACATCGCTCAAGCAGATTACTATTCCGCAGGGCGTGATTTCTGTAGGAAAGGAGAGCTTTGCAGGCTCCGGGCTGACGTCGATATCCTTTCCGGACAGTGTAAAAGATCTTGGGGAACACGCATTTCAGGGAGATAAGGCGCTGGAAAGCGTTGAACTTTCCCATGTGCAGAATATGAAACGCCAGGTATTCTTTAACTGCACTGCTTTAAAGAAGGTTACGCTGCCAGATAACGAAGTAAGCTCGGAACATCTCGCAGACGACACAAGCAATTCTATTTTCTATGGCTGCCCTTTGAGCGACGTTGTCTTCCCAAAAGGGTTTACGACCCTCTTCCCGAGTCTGTTCTCCGATTCGGGCTTAAAGAAGATTGTCATTCCGGAGACGGTTACCAAAATACAGGGTTACAAGGGCATGAGAGATGGTCTCTTTTCCGGCTGTAATAACTTGGAATACGTAGAATTTGAAAAGACGGATTATGACGCAGAAAGCCTGCAGGGAACGTACTGTTACCAGAGCGTACTCGGTTCCGGCAACACGACTGACTGCGCAGAGCTGATGTTTGATGACTGCAACAGGGATTTTCTCGTAGTGGCGGACGGAACGACCTACGATATCCTGTCCACCTTCCAGAATAAGGAAACAGGCGGCTGTATCGACTGGAGCAATGCGAGCAGCACATACGCTGAATGGAAGAAAAAGATCAATGCTGCCAATCGGAATGCCGGCTGGGACGGTCATCTCATCAAACGAAGTAATGTCACTGCCATAACGAACATTGAAGAAACAAAATACAAAAAGGAAGATGTATTTAACTATCGGGATGCTTCTCAGGAAGAGAACTTTACTTCTACAACCTGTGATTTTAATTCCGGAACAGGCTTTAAAAAGGGCGGATTTATCGAGGATATCCGGATGACGGATACGAACCTGGGAGACGCTGCGTATCTGAAACTGGACTTTACGGCAGACGATGCGGTCATGAAAGAACAGGATGTTGTCCAAAGTTTGTTTAAGATTAAAGCAAGTTCACATTCAATATTTTCGGTGGGACAGATTTATTCCATCCTTGCAGGTCATGCCGCAGGTTCAGACGGAGCCTATACGGCCTATGTACCGTTAAAAACAATGTTTGATTCCATGTACAGCGATGATGAGATTACGGAGATCAATCTCTTTTTTGCACAGGCAGAGCCGGAGATTACCCTGACGGGGCTTACGATCTTAACAGAAATCACTCCGGAGGAACAGGCAAGACAGCAGTTGGCACAGTCTATTGAGGAAGCCGCAGGAATGGATCTGACCGGTTATACGGAAGAAAGCGCGGCCAACCTGAAGAACGCATTGGAAGCAGCAAAAGCTATTGACGAAAATGCATCTCTGGAAGAAGTCAATGCAGCGTTAAGTGCCCTGCGCGACGCAGTAAACGGACTGACTACTGAAGAACAGCAGGCAAGGCAGCAACTGGCACAGTCTATTGAGGAAGCTGCAGGAATGGATCTGACCGGTTATACGGAAGAAAGCGCGACCAACCTGAAGAATGCATTGGAGGCAGCAAAAGCCATTGACGAAAACGCATCTGCAGAGGAAGTCACTCAGGCATTAAATGCCTTGCGCGACGCAATAAACGGACTGGTCAAAAAGTCTGAAGCAACGCCATCTCCGACCCCTGGCACAAATAATACGCCAGCACCCGGTCCAAGCAATACGCCAGTACCCGGTCCAAGCAATACGCCGGCTCCCGGTCCAGACAATACGCCTGCACCGGGCGGAAACGTAACGCCTGCACCGGGCGGCAATCAAAACCAGGATACGGTTCAGACAGACGGTCTTGCAAAAGGAAAAACCTTTACGGCAGGCAGCCTGAAATATCAGGTCACAAAGGCTGCGACCATCACTTCTGTTTCTAAGAAAAAAACGGCGGGAATCGTTACGGTAGTCGGATTGGCAAAGAAGACAGCTTCTTCCGTCAGCGTGAACAATACCGTTGCGAACGGAAGCGCATTCTATCAGGTAACCGCTCTTGGGAAAAAGGCATTCCAGAACGCAAAGAAACTGAAGAAAGCGACTTTGGGAAGCAGTATCAAAACAATACCGGCAAGCGCATTTGCAGGATGTAAAAAACTCACCGCAGTAACTGCCGCAGGCGTAACGAAGATTGAAAAAAGCGCATTTAAGGGAGATAAGGCGCTTAAGAAACTGACGTTAAAGAAAAAGCTTGTCTCCGTAAAGAAAGGCGCATTTAAAGGATGCAAAAAGAAGATTAAGGTAAGCGGCGGAACAAAGAAAGTATGCAAAGCAAATATTAAGAAACTAAAGAAATCAGGCTATAAGAAGTTTAGATAGGAAATGGGAATTGCCCGCCTGAAAAGATGGTTATAGAAAATACCCCCCTTATCTCATAGTTGGGATAAGGGGGTGTTTTGTCCGGTTAAAATGTTAATTTGATGGAAGAAAGGATATACCCTTTGTATGTTTTGCCATGGGAGGTATATTTGATATGATAATAATACTTACTTCCTTTCGTATAGGTACGGCCAAGATACGTAATTTTTGTTTTCTTTGGTACTTTTGTCAGAACTGTGCCGGTATCATCCGGTTGACTGTACAGTTTTGCCTTCTTTCCAATCACCGCCTTTTTGGTACCCGGGAGAGTAGGGGCGGTTAAATAGGTATCGTCGCTATAATAATTTTTGCCGTTTGCTTTTGTGTAAGCGCGGATGCTGTAGAAATATTCGCGGTTATTTTTTAACTTTGTATTTGTCCAGGTAATCTTAGTTTTATTTTTCAATGTTTTTACTTTTGTATATTTTTTTCCATTGTAAGTCGCTTTGCGGAAAATCTGGTAACCGGTTGCGGTGTTGTGTTTCTGCCATGTTAAAGTAATTTGTTTGGTACCGCTCTTTTTCTTAAAAGAAGTTACTTTCTTTGGAATAATCTTAAAGGTCGTTGTTTTAACGCCTTTGTATTTTCCAATTCCCATTGCCTTAATGGTAGCTTTCCCAATCTTGACGTTGTTTGAATAGGTAAGGCGGTAATCGACATTTTTCTTTAACTTTTGGCCATTTAGCGTTAATACCGGCGTTGGGGAAATTGCCTTTCCTTTATATACCCGGTCGGTTACCGGGTTAAATTTTGCTTTTGCGATGCTGGTTTTCAATGTGTTAATTGATTCAGCGGTATACCAGAAGTTACAGTCTACTCTTCCGGAAATACCGTCTACCTTACCGCTGCTGCTGTACTGCCAGTATTCGTATTTACCGGTATATGGGGTGCTTGTGGCATAGTTTGCGACCCAAATCTGATATGACTTTCCGAGCGTGGCGCCATCGATATTTGACGTCAAAAAACTTCTGCTGGCATAGACCATCGGGGTATAGCCTGCTTCTTCAATAGCGTCACAGAATGCTGCGCAGATATCGGTCAACGCCTTTTTATTTTTGTCTAATCCTGCTTTAACCATGCGGCTTTTGACGCCGTTTGAAAATTCAACGTCAAATGCGATGGGGAGGGAAATATCGTAATTTTTTGCAAGATTTACGACATACTGCGCCTCTTCTTTTGCTTCTGCGGTATCAGTGGCCTCTGTATAGAAATACAACCCAACCTTGATCCCGGCGGCAGTTGCGCCTGCCACGTTATCAAAATATTTAGAATCGGTTTGCAAAGAATCAGACGTCCCGTGATACCCGGCGCGGATAAAAGCATATTCCACACCGGCATTTTTCGCCTTTTCCCAGTCAATTGTCTCCTGATATTTGGAAACATCAATTCCGTTATAGATATTCATGTTGTCAAAGACGGCTGAATGAGTATAGGTTTCCCCGGTAAAAGGGCTGATGGTCGTGCTTTTGCCCTCTGTTGCAGTGCCGGCAGCCTTTGCAAGTCCGGTCAGTGAAGTGACTGCCAATGCAGCAGTCAGCATCATTGCTAAAAGTTTTTGTCTCATAAGTATTCTCCATTCTATTGAACTTTTTTGGTATTTTTCAGGGATATCGGTAATTTATGCGAATGTACATCTATAATCTCTATCGGAATCCCTTTGTCCATTGTAACACACTTTTTTAATTTATAGTGACAATTTTATGACAATCGGTATTTATATAGGGGATTTCATGAAAATAACCCTGTCATACAGGCAATATCCCCAAATTGATTATGTCGTTGGAAAATTCTGTAGGATAAAAAAGAAGAAATTTCTTGAAGTATCATAAAACCTTTTATAAAATAAAAATAAATGGTAAAAATTTACATTTTTTTCTGGCTGAAAGAAAAACGGTTCAGTAAAATGGAAAAGTTTGGAGGGGAAAATAGATGTATCAGACAATTATTTTTGATTTAGACGGGACTTTGCTCAATACGCTGGAGGATCTAAAGGATAGTACGAATTATGCGCTGTCGTCTTGTGAATTGCCGGAGCGGACGTTAGAAGAGGTCCGGACGTTTGTTGGGAATGGAGTACACAGATTAATCGAGAGAGCAGTCCCGGAGGGAACAAAGGCAACGCAGATTCAGAAGGTATTTGATGTGTTTCGCGCGCATTATCTGGCGCATTGCCAGGACAAGACCCGCCCATATGATGGAATTGAGGAGATACTTCAATATTTGAAAGAA
Source organism: uncultured Lachnospiraceae bacterium (assembly GCA_947630925.1). Classification (GTDB taxonomy): domain Bacteria; phylum Bacillota; class Clostridia; order Lachnospirales; family Lachnospiraceae; genus Butyribacter. Next base: position 27,029 of record CANRJM010000020.1, on the reverse strand, counting down.
CATGGTTTCCGCGTGGCGATTGTATCAAATAAGAGCGATATTGCTGTAAAGGAGCTTGCTGCGCATTATTTTAACGGTTACATTGATATAGCGGTGGGTGAGAAGGAGGGCGTCAGGAGAAAACCGGCGCCGGATACCGTATTGGAAGTGCTGCGCCTTCTGGAGACCGATGCGTCAGAAGCGCTGTATGTGGGGGATTCCGAGGTGGATTGGGAAACGGCAAAGAATGCTGAGATAGACTGCGTTGCAGTAACATGGGGATTTCGAAGCGCAGAGGAATTGGAAAAACTGCATCCGAAATATCTGATTACCAATCCGGAGGAGCTTATTCCGATTGTGCTTAAGATTGATTCCTGAATGAAGAAAGCATTTTGGCTGAAAAATGACAGGAAGCTGTTGACTCTCTCAATAATCTATGATAAGATAATACAAACAAATGTTCGATTCCGGACAAGGGTTTATATCAGGCAGAAATCAGGTGAGAGTGATGGTTTTTCAGGAAAATGCAACGTTGCGGGAGAAATTGGCGATTCTTTCCGACGCAGCAAAATATGACGTAGCATGTACTTCCAGCGGGGTGGAACGAAAGGGAAAGAAAGGACAGGTAGGAAACGCCTCTGCAAGCGGTATTTGTCATAGTTTTTCCGCAGATGGAAGATGTATTTCCCTGCTGAAAATTCTTTTTACAAACGAATGTATTTACCATTGCAAATATTGTATCAATCGTTGTACAAATGATATTCCGAGAGCGACTTTTACTCCGGAAGAAGTCTGTACCCTGACAATGGAGTTTTATCGGAGAAATTATATCGAAGGGCTTTTTTTGAGTTCAGGCGTTATCGTTTCTCCCGATTATACAATGGAACAAATCTGTAAAACGATTCGCGATTTGCGCCGTACCTATCGGTTTAATGGTTATATCCATTGTAAGGCGATTCCCGGCGCATCGCCAGAATTGATAGAGGAGGCGGGATGGTATGCAGACCGTATGAGTGTAAATCTCGAACTTCCTACGATGCGCGGATTGCAGGAACTTGCACCGAATAAGAACCGAAAGGCAATTTTGACGCCAATGCGACAGATACAGAATGGCATGGCGGAGAGCAGAGAATTGCTTGGGATGAAAGGCGGAAACCGAAGCGCATACTGGTATACACAAAAGAGAAACGGAAGAGAGCTTCCGGGTTCACAGGCAGATTCCTCAAAGGATAGAATGCTGTCCGGAGGAGGGCCGAAAGCGGTTCGGGACAAAAAGAGCGATTTTCCGCAGCAGCCGTTATCTGATAAGCCTGCATCCGGCATTGCGCTGCCATCATCTTCAAAAAATCCAGGATTGTTCTTATGGAAGCATTGTGATATCAGCCGCGGCTTTGTTCCGGCAGGACAGAGCACGCAGATGATTGTGGGCGCTGCCGGAGAGAGTGATTATGAGATTATGGCGGTTACAGAGGCGTTATATCAGCGGTTTGATTTAAAACGGGTATTTTATTCTGCTTTTATTAATGTGAATCAGGATGCAACGCTCCCCGCTTTAAACGGACAGCCCCCGCTCCGCAGGGAGCATCGGCTGTACCAGGCAGACTTCCTTCTTCGCTATTATGGGTTTCGTGCGGATGAATTATTAACGGAAAAACGGCCATTTTTTAACACATATCTCGATCCAAAATGCGATTGGGCATTAGGTCATTTAGAACAGTTCCCGGTAGAGATCAATACGGCAGATTATAATACATTGCTTCGCGTGCCGGGGATAGGTACGAAATCTGCAAAAAGGATTGTGGCTGCACGGCGGACGGGAAGTTTAGATTTTCAGACGTTAAAAGCGATTGGCGTCGTGATGAAGAGGGCGATTTATTTTATTACCTGTAACGGGCGGATGATGTATCAGTTTTTAAAAATTGACGAAGACTATATTACAAGAAACCTACTGGAAAATGACGTGGAGGTGATGAAAGGGTTTGGCGAGAAAGTGACATATAGACAGTTGACATTGTTTGACGATTTATCTTTACGTTTGGAGGGAAAAGAATGACACCTGTGGATAAGCCGGTTCGGATTTATCAGTGTGAAGATACGGTAAACGGTATTTTGAGCGCTGTTTATGATGCGGGTTTGTCAGGATATGGCCATCAGTATATCAAGATTCAGCCATTGACAAAGGGACAGGCGGAGAATCTGGAGCTTTTTTCGGAATATATTTTTGTGAAGACAGATACACAGAAGGCGGAAAAGGTGATTTCAGCAGTCCGGCATAAGATTTCTGAGCAGGCTTATATTGATATGATGTATGCGATTGCATCCTGTCAGGAAGACAGAGCCACTGCAGTTTATCAGTTTATTACTTACGGTTTTTCAATCGGTGCAAAGATATGCGGCGCTTTGCAGCTTCCATGTGTAGAGAGGGTATTTGAGATCAAGCGTTCCGTGCAGAATGAAGAGCATTTTTTTATTGAGTTTCTCCGTTTTCAGGAGGTTCAAAAAAATCCGCCGCTGCTTGCGGCTGTGATTGAACCGAAACATCGCATTATTCCAATGGTAACCGAACATTTTGCAGACAGATTTATGGAGGAGTGGTTTATTATATATGATAAGACGCATCGAGAAGCTTCTTTTCATTATGCAGACGGCGGTTGGGATATGCATATACTGAATGAAGAGGAAGCCGTAAAACTGGAAGAACTGACGGAACAGCAGGAGGAATATCAGGATTTATGGAAGTTTTTTTTCAACAACATTGCGATAGCAGAGAGGACGAATAAAACACTTCAAAGAAATCTGATGCCGTTACGTCTGCGGAAGCATGTGACAGAATTTCGTTGAACGGGTATTGACAAATGAAAAAATGCGGACTAGAATAATACAAAATACAGAAACGGCTGTGAAGAGAAGAGTACATGATAGAAGTTTTTACAGAGAACCCGGCTGCTGCGAAAGGGAAATTACTTCTATGATGGAAGATGGCCTTGGAGCTTCGTACCGAAACAACAGGAGTGTTGTCAGGCTGCGACGGGTGCGCCCGTTAGAGCGTCACACTGTAAGCGGGAGCGCTGCAGTGAATGAGGTTTCTGCTGTGAAGCAGGGATAAATTAAAGTGGTAACACGAGCAAATCGTCTTTAAGAATTATTTCTTAAAGACTTTTTTTGCTTATAGGATTCAGCGTCAAAAAGCACGGACGCCTAATCCTTATAGAAAATATGGAGGGATATGCATGAAGGAAAAGAAAACATTTTATTTAACAACAGCAATCGCTTATACATCCGGTAAGCCACATATCGGCAATACCTATGAGGCGGTATTGGCGGACAGTATTGCACGTTTTAAAAGATTACAGGGATATGATGTCCGTTTTCAGACCGGTACGGATGAACATGGTCAGAAGATTGAATTAAAGGCAAAGGAAGCGCAGATAACGCCGAAGCAGTTTGTAGATGATGTATCAGGACAGATAAAAACAATATGGGATCTGATGAATACCTCATATGATAAGTTTATCCGGACAACGGATGAAGATCATGAGAGGCAGACACAGAAGATTTTTAAGAAATTATATGAGCAGGGAGATATTTATAAGGGATATTATGAGGGGATGTATTGTACGCCCTGCGAATCCTTTTTTACAGCGTCGCAGTTGAAAGACGGCAAATGTCCGGACTGCGGCAGGGAATGCCAGCCGGCAAAGGAGGAGGCATATTTCTTAAAGCTTAGTAAATATGCAGACCGTCTGATTGAATATATTAATACGCATCCGGAATTTATTCAGCCGGAATCCCGTAAAAATGAAATGATGAATAATTTTCTGCTTCCGGGATTACAGGATTTGTGCGTATCCCGTACTTCTTTTCAATGGGGAATCCCGGTCGATTTTGATCCGGGTCATGTGATTTATGTATGGATTGATGCGTTGAGCAATTATATTACAGGTCTTGGTTATGACGTGGATGGCAATTACGCGCCGGATGAAAATGGAACAAATTTATACGAAAAATTCTGGCCCGCAGATCTCCATTTGATTGGGAAGGATATTTTACGATTCCATACCATATATTGGCCAATCATGCTGATGGCGCTCAATCTTCCGCTTCCGAAACAGGTATTTGGCCACCCGTGGCTTTTGCAGGGAGATGGAAAGATGAGCAAATCGAAGGGAAATGTTATCTATGCGGATGATTTGGTTCGTATTTTTGGAGTTGATGCCGTTCGCTATTTTGTGCTGCATGAAATGCCGTTTGAAAATGATGGCGTAATTAGTTGGGAGCTTATGATAGAGCGCATGAACTCTGACCTTGCAAATGTATTGGGCAATCTGGTAAACCGCACGATTTCCATGACAAATAAATACCTTGGCGGGGAGGTTGCCGACAGGGGAAATGCAGAACCGGTAGATGAAAGCTTGAAGCAAAAGGTTTTGGAAACTCCGAAAAAAGTTGTGGAGAAGATGGAAAAACTTCGCGTAGCAGACGCTATTACAGAGATTTTTTCTCTCTTTAAACGGTGCAATAAATATATTGATGAAACAGAGCCTTGGGTATTAGGGAAAGATGAGGCAAACAAAGACCGTCTTTCTACCGTTCTTTACAATCTGGTGGAGAGTATTACGATTGGCGCAAGTTTGCTGGAGGCGTTTATGCCGGAGACAACAGAGAAGATTTTACAACAACTTCATGCATCAAAGCGCAGTCTGGAAGAAATGGATGTATTTGGAAAATATGTTTCCGGAACAAAGGTAACAGAGCAGCCGGAGATTTTATTTATGCGCATGGATCCGAAGGAGGTTCTTGCAAAAGCAGAAGAGATCAAGCAGAAACAGATTGCAGAGGCGAGAAAGGAAAACGGCGGGGAAAAAGGGATTGATATAGAAGCAAAGCCGGAAATCACATTTGATGATTTTATGAAACTGCAATTTCAGGTAGGAGAGATCATTGCCTGTGAAGAGGTTAAAAAATCAAAGAAACTGCTTTGCTCTAAGGTTAAGATAGGCAGTGAAGTAAAGCAGATTGTTTCCGGAATTAAGCAACATTATTCTGCAGAAGAGATGGTCGGCAAAAAGGTTATGGTTCTTGTGAATTTAAAACCGGCAAAACTGGCGGGCGTTCTTTCGGAAGGAATGCTTCTATGCGCTGAGGATGCAGAAGGAAAACTGGCTCTGGTAGTACCAGAGAAGGAAATGCCTGCCGGAGCGGAAATCTGTTAATTAAAAATGATTTTTAAAAAATCTTTGAATGGGGAAAAGCAATAATAAGACGTTTTTTAAAATGATTCCCTTCCTCTAAGGAGATTGCCATACTCTGCCGAAATATCAGATAAGAGATGTTATATAACTGCTGCAAAAGGATTTGCAGCAGTTTGGGTTTGACAGGTTTGCCAAATGATACAAGGAGGTTAGTGTAAAAAATAAGCTCGATAGCTTATGTTTTACACGGCTATTTGTGCCGGAGTGTCACAAATAGTTATGATGGCGGATGAGAAACTGCATACGCGGACTGTGTCAACAGTTTTTTCTCATCGTCCCGTCGCGTAAACGCTCCGGAATGGAGATTAAATATGGCAGTAATAGGGAAAAACGAAGAAATCCGCAATATAGCGGAGTACAGGAATCCGGCCAACGCATTATCAGAATCCGATAAGGCAGTCAGAACAGTGGAAGGAGAGACGGTAAACGATACGTATGCGCAGGCTTCCATTGATGGCGTGCAGTATGAGGTATCAGGCAGAGCCGGAGAAATTGCGGAATGGCTGCAGGATATGAATGTGCAGAAAGAGGGAAAGACGAAGACAGAAGTTATTTCCGTTATTGGAGGAGAAGAAGAAGCACAGGAAGAGCAAGAGCTACCGTGGGAAAAAAAGGAAGAGGATCTCTATGATGATACCGAAGAGTCTATCCGAAGGTTGGAACGTTTATTAGAACGGCTTCGCAAACAGCGGCAGAAGAAAAACGATCAAAAAAAGACAAAGCGTCTTCTGGTGTACAACCATAAAAAAATATCAACGACTATTAGCGGCGCAAAGACCTTGATACAGGCTTCTAATGCAGTTGCATCAGCGAACAGCAATTTAAGCGCAATTAAAAGAAAAGAAGCCAGCGGGCGATATGATGAGAATGAGATTGCTATTGCAAAAAGCCATGCTATGAAAATGGTGCGCGCTGCGCGTAAAAAACTCAGACATATCAAGATGGAGAAGAACCAGGAGAAAATCAATATCATGACGGAAAATGGGAAACGTCAGGATACCAAAGAAGCGGCAGTGAATCGGAAAGAGTATGTCGAATTGAAAGATGAATTGCAGGAGTTGCAAAAGGAGTTAAACAGGGAAGAAAAGCGGTATAAGAATATGCACCGCCGCAATGAAGACTGGGAATTGATGCAGGCGGATATGGAATACCTAAAACGGAAGATAGAATTGATGCGTACGGAACAAAAACAATCTGCCACAGAGATGGCAATGCAGCAGACCGTGGCGGGTCCGGCAGAACAGCCGTCTGCGTCTGGCGCCGCACCTGCAGAAGAGACGAATTCAACGGACGGTCTGCAGCAGATGACAGACGCGGCATTGGCGGATACCAATACGGCTGCGGCGACAGTTGGCGTTGATGTTTTGGTTTAAAAGCAGTATGTGGGATTTCAGGCTGACAGAATTTGTGACATATTGTGTGGAAGCGCATACAATAAGAGAAAAACAAAGCAGGTTGCGCCGTGAATCATAAAACAATTTTTTCTATATCCATACAAAGCAGTATTCCGGATGCCGTCGCTATTGTACGTGGCGGGGAAAACAATCCGGAAATCAGGGGTGTTGCAAATTTTTATCAAACCAGATGGAACACCGGACTGATGGTAGAGGTTGAGTTTTCCGGTCTGCCGAATGACAGGACACACTCTCCGCGTTTTTTTGCAATGCATCTTCATGAAAATGGAGACTGCAGCAATAATTTCAGCAATACAGGGATGCACTACAATCCAACGATGGCAGTGCATCCTTATCATTTGGGGGATTTTCCTGCCATCTTAAACAGTAATGGTTATGCCTATATGGTTTTTTATGATAGTTTTTTAGAGCTTTCAGATATTTTAGACCGCTCGCTTATTTTGCATGAGAAGCGGGATGATTTTGTATCACAGCCATCCGGAGACGCAGGGGAAAAAATTGCCTGCGGCGTCATTCGGAAGCATATTTCATACTGGGGATAATGGAAAACGGTACCGGCTGCCAGGGAAGCAGAGACGTTTTCTATGCATATACGCTATTCATGTATCATACTCTATATCAGGAGGTGGTATATTGAAATCAGTAAAAACTTTCATCAAATGCATTGCCATCCCGCTGCTTGTCGGTGGACTTTCCGCCGTCCTTACGCGCGGCGCAATGCAGACGTTCCAATCCCTAAATCAACCGCCGCTATCGCCGCCGGCATGGCTGTTTCCGGTTGTCTGGACGATTTTATATGTATTGATGGGAATCGCTTCCTATCTCGTATATACATCCGATGCAGAAAGTTCAGATATTACAAAAGCGTTGACAAAATACGGTTATCAGCTTGCAGTAAACTTTCTTTGGCCAATTTTCTTTTTTACTTTTAAATGGTATGGATTTTCGTTCTTATGGCTTGTATTATTGTGGATACTGATATGGGAAACGATGACGTTGTTCTTTTCCATATCCAAACCGGCAGGGTATCTTATGATTCCTTATCTTGTATGGGTTACCTTTGCGGGCTACTTAAATCTTGGCATTTGGTATTTCAATTAATAAACCGGCAGGCATTCTATTTTTGGTTATGGTAGATGTATCATAATAGAATGTCTGCCGGTTTTGTCTTTAATGAGACCGTTTAATATGCGCGTATCCATAATATCACTCTGCGGACAAGGCGATAAATCGGACCTTCCAGCTTTTTGCGGGCTTTTTTTAATTCACTGCGTATGGCAATATGCTGTGGACAATGGCTTTCGCATTTCCCGCAGGCAACGCAGCATGAGGCCGCCGAAGAGTTTTTCCGCAATGCGGTACACATAATATATTCCTTCCATGCGGTAAATTTTCCATCGGTATAATATCGGTTATATGCGGCAAATGTCCCCGGGATATCTACATTTTTCGGACAAGGCATACAATAGCCGCAGCCCGTACAGCCAACCTTCATTTTCTCATTAATAGCAGCTACGACATTTTGCAGCATCTTTTCATCTTCCGTACTCATTTCGCCCGTTTTAACTGTGGAAGCAGTTTGTACGTTATCTTCTATCATTTCTATGGAATTCATGCCTGATAAAACGCAGGTTACTTCCGGCTGGTTCCACAACCATCTGAGCGCCCACTGAACAGGAGTATATTTTACAGAATAGCCGTTAATAATGCGAAGCGCTTTTTCCGGCAGCCGATTTGCCAGCCTTCCTCCGCGGAGCGGTTCCATGATAATAACAGGCAGTCCTTTTTTTGCGGCATAGTTCAATCCCCGTCTTCCAGCCTGAGAATTTTCATCCATATAATTATACTGGATCTGACAGAAGTCCCAGTCATACGCATCGATTAACTGACAAAACATATCGGAATTGCCGTGATAGGAAAAGCCAATCTGGCGGATGGCGCCGCTTTTCCTTTTGTCCTCCAGCCATTCTACAATACCCAGTGCCTTCAAACGCTGCCAGGTTTGAACGTCCGTCAGCATATGCATTAAATAATAGTCGATATAATCGGTCTGAAGCCGGTTAAGCTGTTCCTGAAAATATTTTTCCATATTTTCAGTCTTCTTAAGCAGATAATGCGGCAGTTTTGTCGCAATTTTTACCTTGTCGCGTATCTGGTTCTTTTGCAGTATTTTTCCTAACGCCGCTTCGCTGCCCGGATATACATATGCGGTATCGTAGTAATTTACGCCCGCCTGAAATGCCGTCATGATTTCTTTTTCCGCTTTTTCCAACTGAATCTTTCCGCCGCTCTGGGTAAAGCGCATACATCCATAACCTAAAATAGAAATATCATTGCCGTATTTGTCCTTGCGATAATTCATAAAAATCTCCACCTGTTATATGTTATAAAATTTTTGTTGAATATATGTGAAAAGTGTGGTATAGCATTCTCAGAAAAGGAAAGTACCTATGGCTTTCGCCACGTTACCAATATAGCATTTCCAACATTACATTTCAACCGTTTTCTACAATTCTTCCTCTCTCCGTTTCCCTCTGATCTGCATTTTATTCTGCTGTCTGCTCTCGTTTTACTATTACAAAATATTGTGTCGTCCTCTTGCCATATTCTTTCTTTTGCTTCAGCGGTTTTCTTTTTTTATATTTTATAATTCCTCTGGCGACCAAATGTGTTATAATAATGCCATAATAAAAATCCTGCGACGCTGCAAGCGACAAAAAAAGGAAGGGGGGAACGGCAAAGCCGTAAAAAGCTGGTCAGGGTTAAAATACAGCCTGTGGAATGGGCATAGTTGCAGATTTTAAAAATATATTAAGAATAGTAATAAAATATTGGAGGGTCAAATGAAAGTATTATTGGTAAATGGAGGGCCTCATAAGGAAGGGTGTACTTACACTGCTTTAAAAGAGGCGGCAGACACATTAGAGAAAAACGGAATCCAGACAGAGATAATCTGGTTGGGCGTTGGCGAGATTGCAGGATGCATCGGCTGCGGCGCTTGCAGCGATACCGGAGAATGTTTCCGTAAGGATGTGGTAAATGAGTTTGTGAAAAAAGCGGCGGAAGCCGACGGTTATGTATTTGGAACGCCTGTGCATTATGCGGCGGCCAGCGGCGCCATTACATCTTTTATGGATCGGGTATTCTATAGCGGAGGCAGCATGATGGCCGGAAAACCGGCGGCAGCTGTAGTGAGCTGCAGACGAGGCGGGGCTTCGGCAACCTTTGATCAAATCAACAAATATTTTACAATCAATTGTATGCCGGTGGTATCTTCCCAGTATTGGAATGAAGTTCATGGAAATAGCGCAGAAGAGGTCGCTAAGGACGAGGAAGGGATGCAGACAATGCGGACGCTTGGAAATAATATGGCATGGCTGCTAAAGTGTATTCAGGCAGGGAAAAATCAAGGAATTACGTTTCCGGAGCGGGAGCCGGTTATTCGGACGAATTTTATTCGCTAAATCCCGTTCCGCAGGCAGATAAAAGATTTTAGAATGTTTGTTAACGTATGTTTAAATGCGGTTATAGAAAAAGAAGGTTGAAAGATACCTTCTTTTTTGTTACAGAAAGTTACCGTCCGGTCCTTGAAAGTTCGTATGCTGTTTTCAGCAGACGGTTTACCGTTTCTAAAGAATTTGGCTTAAATTTCCTTAACGTAGTTATAATATTGTCTTCATATTCTCCGCTTCCAATTCCTGTCATGATATAATCCAGGCTGACCTCCAATGCATGGGAAAGATTCAGAAGCGTTATCGCTGAAAATCCTTTTTTACTCATTTCAATTTCATATAAAAATTTCTCGGAAATATCAGCAAGTCCCGCTAATTGCGCCCTGGTATATCCTCTGTTATCCCGAAGCAGCATAATTCGTTCGCCTATTGTCAATTTTCTCACCCTTTCTGGAACAGATATAAATTCAATATAAACGTTTCATGCAGATATATTTCCATAAATTCATTTTACTTGTAGTTATATGGATAAAGAACACTGGCATATTCTGCATGAAACGCTATTTTTTATTAACTTTGGGCAAAAATTTCATTCTTTCGTTTTTCTTTTTTAAAATACAAGGCAACTGCATCAGCGCTGTCAATACAAGGCTGACCGCTATACATACTGCATAGTGAGTCTGATGCAGAACGACTAAAACAGAATACAATCCCACGGATATGATAATCAGTAGGTACGTTGTGTGCCTGTATTGCTTAATTTCATCTTCTTTTAATCTTTTGTTTTCGGAATCAATGGGGCTGTTGAACGCAACGCTTAATCCGCTAATAGCTGCCAGAATATGAAAGAGCCAACTGCAATCTGCATGTGTTATCACATAAAAACTGCTTGTCAGTAATCCCACTGAGATAAACATACATGTGAATGCATGTCTTGCATGATAACCACCGCTGAATTTTCTTATTACCATAAAGGGAATCACAATCAGCAGTCCTTCCAATAGCATTCCCATTATGCCGCTAACAATCAAAAAGATTGCTAACGGCATAACAGAAATCAGAAAACTATAGATGGCATATTCATATAATTCCCTGTCGCTGGATTCGATGGCATCCTGCTGTACTAACCAGTTGCTCAATGCCCTCAAAACATGTTCCATTATTTCTGTCTCCTAAAACGTGACAGCTCTTTTGGAGCTTTTGGCTGGTATGCGAAAAAGCATGCCGTTGAGTTTGCGTCTGCCTTTAGTACATTGGTAAGCGCTTTAGCAGCAAGTGATGCAGACTTGCGGGCAGTATTCTTTTTCATATTCATAAAGATACCTCCTTTCGGTAATATGTAATTAATTGGTTGTTAATTTATAATAGCTTATTTTTTGCAAAAAATCGACAGATAATACATGAATGGATGTTTTTTGGCGTTTTTTGGTCATTTTTGTTGAATTTTGCCGTTTTTTTATATATATTTCAGAATAAATTGGGAATAACAGAACTTAAAGTTAATATAATACAGAATTATTCTGTATTAGTAACTTCTTTTGGAAAATTATCCCTGTTAAAATAAATAGGAGATTACACAATGAGGGATACTTATACTATTTTGAATTGTTTCGCAATTACCGATTAAGATAAATGTCAAAAGGAGAAATTATTTTGAGGGAACAAGAATTTATAACGATGGGGAAACGTATTCGATTACGCCGCAAAGAACTTGGGCTTACTCAAAACAAATTAGCCGAATTATTGGGAATCCTGCATTTCTCCAATGTTTCTCAAAACATATCGGATAATTTTGGGCTGTGCAATGCAGAAGATATCAAACTGGCAGGACAGATTGTTGAACTTATGGTTGCGCGCAATCAAGGTGCATGGAATGTAAATCCATATCCGCCAGATTAAAGATTTTTATGTGCATATCTTTTCGATTTTCACTTGCTATTTTGTTTATTAGATATATAATAGCAAGTAGTCATATTATTGAATTTTTTAAACACGGAAAGATCAGAGCTCCCGAAATTCAATCCTATAGCAGCGGAGAAACCCACCGCAGTTTTATTGTCAACATGAAATATGTAACGGATTTTAACCGTTCCATGATTCATCTCCATGATGACCAATACATAGCTTATCTGGCGAAACGAAAATACGTGGAGTTTAAGAACGCTTATTTTACATATTTAGAAAGTACGAGGTAGATGAATGGCGATTAGTATTTGTTATGCGGTTATTTATATTTTAGAGGCATGCATTCTTTGGCAATACTGCCAGAATTTTTTTCCGTCAAAATATACAAGAAAGAGTGAAGCGGCGTTTTTGTTTTTAGGCTATTTTGTCTTGTTTGCCGGTTCTTTTCTGGATGATTATCGGGTTAACATTGCGCTGTTCTTCATTGTAAATTTTATCTGTATATTTGTCATCTATCAACTCAAACTGCTTACCGCCCTGTTTCATACCTTGTTTATTACCATATCCATGGTGTTAAGCGAACTTGGCATCATAAGCATATTGTCCTATTTTGGACCGGACTTTTATGAAGAAAAATCATATTTTAGAAACCTTGTGATTCTTTCCGTAATCAGCAAGCTGCTATATTTCCTGATTCTTCAATGCACCTCTGTTTATATCAAACAGAGGATTGCAGAGGAAATTTCTTTCGGCACAAGCACTCTGTTTCTAAACATCATCCCTCTGCTGTCTGCTTTTATTGCCATTGTGCTTGCCGCCGTATGCACGAAAGTTTCTCTTTCTTTTTTTCTGAATGCTTTAATAAGCATCAGCGCTATCGCGCTGCTTGCCATCAATATCTTTCTGACTTGGTTCCACACCTCCACACAGGAGAAAAACCAGAAGTTTATGGAAATGCAGATACTTCTGCAGAAAGAATATGATACGGCGTTATATTTCGACGCACTTTATCAGCAGGATGAAAAGCAAAAAATATTGATCCATGACATTCGGAAGCATCTTTTATCAATTGCTGATTTGAATGAAAAGGGAGATACAAAGAAAATCGCCGATTATATTAATCAGATCATACAATCCTCGGATTTACAGAGATCTGTGCGAATCTGTGATAATAATCTGTTAAATACCATTCTTTTTCGTACAAGACAGCAATGCAGGGAATCCGACACTTCTTTTCTGACAGATATCCGCAGCGGTTGTGTGGATTTTCTTTCAGAATATGACTTGACAGCATTGTTTAGTAATCTTCTGGATAATGCGATAGACGCCGCAAAAAACATATCGGATTCCTATATTGAATTAAGTGTCACTCCGCAAGGCGACAAGAGGATTGTTATTACAATGATTAACTCCTGCCGACAGGATCCGTTTTCCGGTCATAACAGACAGTTAATTACAACAAAGAAGAATAAGCAGAGACATGGTTATGGCATGAAGAGCATTCAGCGTGTTGTAGATAAATATCAGGGAGATTCCCGTTTATATTTTAATGCGGAAAATTATACATTCCATACCATTCTTATTCTTAAAAAATGCGGGTGGAAGATGCCTGATTTTTGATCAGACGCTATTAGACGATAAAGGGAATGACGATAAGCATTGTAATGAATTGTATGCGTTCGTGCGTTACTGTTTGATGAATAATCAAAGATTAGAAAGGCCTTATCTATATGATGCAGGGCTTTTTTAATTTGCGTTTTTATAAAATGCATGGAGAGAGTTCGCCGTAATAGTCAGTTATGCACATTTTCATGATGTATTTTTTATATAGGTTTTTTAACTTTACAGAAATTTTACAAAAGTTGTGTTTTTGATTTTACAAATAGCATTTATGATAAAAAGCGTAGAACAAAATATCACAAAGAAAAGGGGAAAATGTTTATGAAAAAAATTATTACTTTTGCTGCCATTTTGTCACTTATGCTCGCAACTGTGGTCGGATGTGGAAAAACGGACAGCAAAACAGTATCTACGGATGGATCAACTTCTATGGAAAAAGTAATCGGTGCTTTAGGAGAAGCCTTTGAGGAAAACAATTCCGGCGTGACCTTTACCTATAATCCTACCGGTTCCGGTTCCGGGATTACGGCTGTGTCAGAAGGACGCTGCGATATCGGTCTTTCCAGCCGCAACTTAAAAAAAGAAGAAAAAGCGCAGGGATTAACGGAAACGGTGCTTGCCCTTGATGGGATTGCTATTATTGTAAATCCAGAGAATCCGGTAAATGATCTTGACATTGAAACGATTGGCAAGATTTACATGGGTGAAATAACGAACTGGAAAGACATAGGCGGCAATGATCAGGAAATTGTCCTGATTGGCCGTGAAGCGGGAAGCGGTACAAGAGATGGCTTTGAATCCATTACGGGTACGGAAGACGCCTGCAAATACCGTCAGGAACTTACATCTACCGGAGATGTGATCACAACGGTGGCAGGGAATCCGGCGGCAATCGGGTATGCTTCCCTTGCTTCTGTAAACGAAACGGTAAAAGCACTTTCCGTTGGAGGCATTGCGGCCACGGAAGAAACGGTAAAAGATGGAAGCTATGTGGTGCAGCGTCTTTTTGTATTGGTAACAAAGGATAGTACAAAGCTTTCAGGGGCGGCACAGGATTTCTTTGACTATATTACTTCGCCTGAAGCAAATGAGATTATTTCCTCTGCGGGGGAAGTACCAATAAATAAATAATCCTGCGGATTATGAAGTGTTCTGAGAGGTGGAGTCAAATGAAGAATAAAAAGCGGCTGATGGAGAAAGTCATACATGGAATATTCCTGATACTTGGCCTGATCACGGTTGGATGTGTACTTCTTATTACCGTTTATCTTGTCATATCCGGAATTCCGGCTATCCGAAAAATAGGTGTTTTTCAATTTCTTTTTGGGGGGAAATGGGCTTCCACGGCAGCCAAACCGCAGTATGGGATTTTACCTTTTATCCTTACAAGTATTTATGGTACGGCTGGTGCAATTGTTGTTGGAGTGCCGATTGGCTTTATGACGGCGGTTTATCTCGCTAAGATTGCGCCATTAAAAGTAAAAACTGTAATTGAAACGGCGGTCAGTCTGTTGGCGGGTATTCCTTCGGTAGTTTATGGACTTGTAGGAATGATGGTGCTTGTGCCGGGGATACGGATTGCCTTCCATATTCCGGACGGAGCCAGCCTGTTTGCTGCTATTATTGTGCTTGCCATTATGATTTTACCTTCGATCATTAAAGTATCACTTACGGCGTTGGAAGCTGTTCCAAAAGAATATGAGGATGCTTCCTTTGCGCTTGGCGCAACGCCGATTGAAACGTACTTTAAGGTATCTGTCCCGGCGGCAAAAAGCGGCATTGCGGCGGCTGTTGTGTTAGGCGTCGGCAGGGCGGTTGGCGAGGCAATGGCGATTATGATGGTGGCAGGAAATGCACCGAATATGCCGAAACTTTTTCAGAGCGTCCGTTTCCTTACAACTGCTGTGGCAAGTGAAATGTCTTATGCGGCTGACGGCAGTTTGCAAAAACAGGCATTGTTTTCCATTGCTCTGGTGCTGTTCCTCTTTATCATGCTAATCAACGCCGTATTAAATTTCTTTTTAAAATCACACAATAAGGAACTGTAAAACGGTTTTTATAGGAGTAAATGAAAATGCAGAAACAATCTATTTCCTTTAGAAGGAAAACCTATATTGCAGCCATGCGTGTGCTGATGGGGATTTCCGTAAGCCTTACCTGCGCATTGGTGCTGTTTTTAATCGGTTATGTGTTGTACAAAGGATTGCCTAATGTATCGTGGCAGCTGCTTACTACGAAGCCGAACCATTTGTCTGGACATATAGGGATTTTGCCAGATATACTTAATACAATGTATATCGTGATCGCAACTTTGGTATTTGTTCTCCCGCTTGGAGTGGGTGCAGCGATTTACCTTACGGAATACGCCAAAAATAAGAAGCTGGTAAACATGATTGAATATGCCGCCGAAACCTTGTCAGGAATACCCTCTATTATTTATGGGCTTGTGGGAATGCTGTTTTTCTGCCAGTTCCTGGGCATGAAAACCTCTCTCTTAGCGGGAGCGTTTACACTGGTAATCATGAATCTGCCTACGGTCATGCGTACCACACAGGAGAGCCTTAAAACAGTGCCGCAAAGTTACCGTGAAGGCGCTTTCGGGCTGGGGGCTGGGAAATGGCGTATGATCTATACGGTTGTGCTTCCCGGATGCATGGATGGAGTCATAACGGGATGTATCTTATCAGTCGGGCGTATTCTCGGGGAATCGGCGGCGCTTCTTTTTACAGCTGGTTTTGCCCATGCCCTAAATGGGATTTTTGAAGGACTTGGGAGTGCGGGGGCGACTCTGACAGTCGCATTATATGTCTATGCAAAAGAAAACGGAGAATTTGGGGTTGCGTTTGCAATTGCCGCCATCCTGATGCTCCTGACAGTATTAATCAATCTGTCGGCCGCACTGGCGGGCAGATATTTCCAGAAAAGGAGAGATGTATGAATTATGTTATGACAATAAAGGAGTTATGCCTTTGGTATGGCAGTACGCAGGCATTAAAAAATATAAATATGCAGATTGAGGAACGGAGCATTACAGCTTTGATCGGTCCTTCCGGGTGTGGGAAATCCACGTTCCTTAAATCCTTAAATCGAATGAATGACCTGATTGCCGATGTAAAGATCACAGGAGAAGTATGTTACAGGGGAAATGATATTTTTGATGCAAATGTGGATGTCAATGAACTCCGCCGCAGCATTGGTATGGTTTTTCAAAAGCCTAACCCTTTTCCGATGAGCATCTATGATAATATTGCTTACGGGCCGAGAACGCATGGCGTTAAAAATAAGGCAAAGCTAGATGATATCGTAGAGCGTTCCCTGCGGGGTGCTGCCATTTGGGATGAAGTGAAAGACAGGCTGAAAAAGTCGGCGTTGGGAATGTCAGGAGGTCAGCAGCAGAGGCTTTGTATTGCCCGCGCATTAGCGGTGGAGCCGGATGTGCTTTTGATGGATGAGCCTACAAGCGCCCTTGATCCGATTTCCACATCTAAAATTGAGGAGCTTGCAATGGAACTTAAGAATAAGTATACTATTATCATTGTAACGCACAATATGCAGCAGGCCGTACGGATTTCGGACAATACCGCCTTCTTTCTCCTCGGCGAGTTGATTGAATATGGAAATACGCAGAAGATGTTTGAACAGCCAAAGGACATGCGGACAGAGGATTATATTACGGGGAGGTTTGGATAATGAGAAGTCATTTTGATGAACAGCTTGCTGAGCTTCATAATGAGCTTACCCAGATGGGGGCTATGTGTGAGGAAGCAATTGCCGTTGCTTCAAAGGCATTGGCTCTTGGTAATGCGAAGCTGACGGACAGAGTTTTATCCCTTGACGGGGAAATAAACCGGATGGAGCGTACAATAGAAACACTGTGTCTGAAACTGCTGCTGCAGCAGCAGCCGGTGGCAAGGGATCTGCGGCAGATTTCTGCAGCCCTTAAAATGATTACGGACATGGAGCGTATCGGAACACAGGCGGCGGATATTGCGGAAATTATTACGTTTCTTGACGGAAGGACCGGCGAGGAGTGCGAACAGATTCGGTTTATGGCGGAGACAGCGGGCCAGATGGTTACAGAGAGCATTGATGCTTTCGTCAAGCAGGATGTGATATTGGCGGGCACGGCAATTGACCGTGATGATGTGGTTGATGACCTGTTTTTACAGGCCAAATCATCACTGATCAGGTTAATAGAAGAAAAGCCGGCAGACGGAGGATATGCGCTGGATTTGCTGATGATTGCCAAATATTTTGAGCGTATTGGGGATCATGCGGTCAATATTGCGAAGTGGGTGGTATTTTCCGTGACAGGAATGCACAAAGGGAAGCAAATATAGAGGTAGAAATGCTTGCAATGTGGATTCCGGCTTTGTCTGAAAAGTAATAAGTGAAAACTCTGGAGGAACTATATGGAAATTTGGTGTGTTGAGGATGACGCAAGTATCCGTGATATTGAAGTATATACACTCAATTCTACTGACTTTGAAGCAAAAGGCTTTCCGGATGCGGCAGCTTTTCGGGACGCTTTAACCAAAAGCAAGCCGGATCTGATTATTCTTGATATTATGTTGTCCGGAGAGGATGGAGTGGAGTTGTTGAAATTTTTGAAAAACTGCTCTGATACTCGCAGGATTCCTGTCATCATGGCAACTGCAAAAGGCATGGAGTATGATAAAATTCAGAGCCTTGATCTGGGTGCGGATGATTATCTGGTAAAGCCTTTTGGGATGATGGAAATGGTTTCCCGCGTAAAGGCGGTGCTTCGCCGATGCAATCCCACAGAGGTAGAACATCTTTTAAAAACGGGAGGTCTTGTTGTCAATCTGGACGAACATATTGTTACCATTGACAATGAAAGAATCCAACTTACATTAAAAGAATTTGAACTTCTCCGGCTGTTCCTCTCTCATCCAGGGATTGCTTTTACCCGCGACCAGCTTTTAAACGATGTATGGGGCGCTGATTATGCCAGCGAAACAAGAACGGTTGATATGCATATACGAACATTGCGCGCAAAATTGGGAGATTATGGGAAAATGATCGAAACAGTAAGGGGTATTGGTTACAGATTAGAGGTGCAGGAATGACAAAGAAAATTTTCAAGTCGATTATGATTGTGGCGAGTACTGTTTTGATTGCAAGCCTTGCCATTATCATGGGGTGTCTTTATCGTTATTTTAGCGATATCCAGGAAAAGCAGTTAGAGGATGAGCTATCTTTGGCTGTTATAGCCGTTGAAAAGGATGGACGGAACTATCTGAAGGAATTACAGTCAAATCAATACCGTCTGACATGGGTTGCTGAAAACGGGGATGTCATATATGATACACAGTCTGACGGGGAAAGTATGGAGAACCATGCGGACAGGGAAGAAATACAGGAAGCCTTGCAAAATAAAGAGGGAAAAAGCTCACGTTATTCCACAACGCTTTTAGAAAAAACAATTTACTGCGCAAGGCGGTTGGATGATGGATCGGTATTAAGGATTTCTGTTAGCAGCGTTACGATATGGGTGCTTATTTTGGGGATGATACAACCGATTCTGATTGTGGTTGTTGTAACCCTCATTTTATCGGTAGTATTAGCAAGCCGTATTTCGAAACATATCATGGAGCCGTTGAATAGCCTTGATTTGGAAAAACCATTGGAAAACGATACTTATGAGGAACTGGCGCCCCTGCTAAACCGTATCAATAAGCAGCACAAGCAGATTGATATGCAGTTGTCGGAGCTTCGGAGGAAAAATGATGAATTTGCACAAATTACATACGGCATGACGGAAGGGCTGGTGCTTTTGAATGAGAAAAACGTGATTTTGAACATCAATCCGGCCGCGTTAAAGCTGTTCCATACAGATCCATCCTGCAAAGGCAAAGATTTTCTGACAGTGGAGCGAAGCCGTGAAGTAAGCCGTGCTATACAGGAGGCATTTTCAAGCGGGCACAGTGAAATCCGTATGGAATGCGAGGGAAAGGAATACCAGCTTCATATCAACCGTATTGAATCAAACGGTGCTGTGATGGGGGCGGTTTTGTTTACTTTTGATATAACAGAAGCAGCTTTTGCAGAAAGAAACAGGAGGGAGTTTACTGCCAATGTATCACATGAATTGAAAACTCCCCTGCAGTCCATAATGGGGAGCGCGGAGCTGATGGAAAATGGTCTTGTAAAACCAGAGGATATGACACGCTTTGTAGGGCATATCCGCACAGAGGCAGAGCGGCTTGTGATATTGATTGATGATATTATCCGTCTGTCAAGGTTGGACGAGGGATGCGATATGCCTTTTGAAATAATTGATTTATATGAAATTGCAACGGATGTGGTTATGCGGCTGACTGATCTGGCAGCCGCCAAAAATATTAAAATTACAGTAACGGGAGAAAAGCTCAAGATAAAAAGCGTCCGGCAGCTTTTGGCAGAAATTCTATTTAATCTTTGTGATAATGCAATCAAGTATAATAAAGATGGCGGCAGGGTAGAAGTTTCGATAAACAGGCAGGGCAAAAGTGCCGTGATTTCCGTAAAAGATTCAGGAATCGGTATACCGCCGGAACATCAGGCAAGGATATTTGAAAGGTTTTACCGGGTGGACAAAAGTCGTTCTAAGGATTCCGGAGGAACGGGTTTAGGTCTTTCCATTGTAAAACACGCTGTACAGTATTTGAATGGTAAAATTGACTTGCAGAGCAGCCCCGGTAAAGGAACAGAGATAAAATGCTATTTGCTTTTTGATAGACATTATTGAATTGACAAGATTTTAAAACTTAATAATCAAATGCAGTCAAAAAATCAATCGCAAAAAAATTTTATTATTTTAATGGGGAAACATGGCATTGATTTTTTGAGTGGTCTTGAATATAATAATAGAAATGTAAAGAAAGTAAAGAATTCCAATCATTATTTTGAAAGGATGGCGAATATGGAAATAGCGAAAATCTCAAGTAAGGGGCAGATTACAATCCCCGTATCGGTAAGGAAAAAATTGAAATTGAAAACAGGCGATAAAATAGTAATTTTTGAGGAAAACGGCAGATTTTATTTTGAAAATTCTGCGATGCTGGCTTTTAAAGGAGCAGAGGAAGCGTTTGCTGGAGAAGCAGCCAAGGCAGGTTTTGAGACAGAGGAGGATATGCAGGATTATATGCGGGAGATCCGAAAGGAAGTAAGGGAGCATTAGATTGCGGGTAATGCTTGACACAAATGTGTTTATTTCTATGATCTTCTTCCTGTCCGGTCAGACAAGAAAATTGGCAAAGCAGTTGACGGATGAACACCAGATTGTTGTGTGCGATTATGTGATTGAAGAACTGCGGCTTGTAGTGGATCGAAAGTTCCCAAAGAAAAGAATGTATTTAGACCAATTTTTCAGAGAACTTCCGTTTGAACTGGTGTATACGCCCAAGGAAATAGACACAAATGGTTTTCCAGCTATGCGGGATGTGAAGGATTCTCCGATTCTTGCGACAGCTATTTTAGAGAATGTAGATGTCTTCATAACGGGGGATAAGGATTTTCTTGTATTGGAGAATGTAGAAACACCGGAAATTGTAACGATGACGGAATTTTTGAAAAATGATGAATGATGGATAAAACAGATTTATAGTGAGGGTTTGACTTCACCTTGAATGTATTTTTTTATTCGAGAGGAATTCAGATTTTCTTTCATTTTGGATATTATTATTCTGATGAACAATTTAAGGAAGAAACAGAATTTCTTTTTAATAGAATAGAAAAATATATTATAGATAAAAAAGCCACATCTTTAGTGATAAAGCCCATGTTGGGAGCTATTGAGGAAAATATGGTTAGATGTGAAGAGCATTATAATTTAAATTATATATATGTTATTTCAACATAGATGCAATCGATATTATAATGATTCTTTCAAGTTTTTATATAATTTTAGTTTTAATAATCTTAATGACATTGAACAATCGGAGTATCAAAAATTTATTGTGGAATGCCTTCATGATGATATTAGAAAGAATTGTAATGACATATTTTATGCGGCGCAAACACTTCGGCAGTGTGAGACAATATCTCATGAATCTTTAGATAAGGCAGTAAAAGAAAGTAATAAAACTTTTTTTGAAGAGACCTATTTACTAAATGTTGAGAATCATAATATAAAGACAAGCTGGAAATATGTCAAACAATATATTGAATGATTCCGAAAAAGGTTATTTTTTTCAGTATATTATGAATGCTAGTTATAGCAATAATTGTGATGAACGCTTTATGACAATGACAGTATTGATTAAATTACTTGGTAGTAAATATAGGGAGATATGCTTGACGCGATTGGTTGAAATGATTGATACTGAACCTTACAATAATAAAGTTCAAATGCTATATCGTTTGAAGGAAACAGATATACAAGATTCTAAAATTCAGTATATTTTTGATAAAGGAGTTGCAGATTCACATTATTGGGTTCGCAAGGTAGCTTTGGAGAGATAGATATTGAAAGCTATAGATGACATTTCTATTGGCATTTGCGTTTTATAAGAAAAGGCTATAAATAAAATTGCCGAGCATAGGATATTAAAGGAGTTATCGGAAAATGATAAAAATACTCTTCATCTACCATGGCAGGAATGTTGAGAAGTTTTGAAAAAGCCTGTAAAATCAATGGTTTCAAAGAGAGGGAAAGCGTTTGCTACACCACTACTACACCATTTGGGGAAGAACTTTGATATGATTCTGTTTACAATTTATAAAATAGCTATCTCAGGATGATTGATAAAATGCAGTATCAGGTATATAATAGTATTAAAAACAACTGCAAAACAACTATGATTTGAAGTGAAAACGGGGGTATAGTGTGAAAAATAAGCTCGATAGCTTATTTTTCACAAGTGAGCTCATGCTCACTTTGGCTATTTGTGCCGGAGCGTCTCAAATAGCTCTGATGGCAGATGAGAAACTGCATACGCAGCTTTCTCATCGCCCCGTCGCATAAACGCTCCGGAATGGAGATTATTATGGCAGAACAGGTATTGATTCAGTTTCGTGCAGATAAAAAATTAAAACAGGAAGTGACGGAGATTTACGAATCTCTTGGAATGGATTTACCCACGGCATTGCGTATGTTTATGAATAAAAGCAAGATGGTCAAAGGAGTTCCGTTTGATGTGAGGCTTCCGGAGAATACGGTAACGAAGGCAGAAGCAATAAAAGCCTTTGAGGATCTGCGTGCGCAGACCGCAGATCTTCCGGAAATGACTTTGGAGGAAATTAATACAGAAATATCTGCTGCCAGAGCAGAAAGAAAAAAGAGGTAGCGGCATGATCTGTTATGCGGTAATAGACACAAATGTATTCATATCAGCTCTTTTGTCAAAAAATAATGATGCCGCAACAGTAAAAGTGTTTCGGGCAATTTTTGATGGGAGAATTGTGCCGCTGTATCATAATGAAATTTTGGCTGAGTATGATGAAGTGCTGCATAGAGAGAAGTAAACAAAAAACTTTTCACGACCGAAGTGGCAGTGTGAAGCTGCCCGTTTGTACCAAAACCGCAAAAAACATTGATATACTTTATTTAATCAAATAATCAAAAAGGAGTGACAATATGGTCAACGAAAATACAAATTGGGGACAAAGTGTTGCTGGTGTCGTGATAAAAGACAATAAGGTGTTGCTTGCCCGGCATACATATAATTTGATTTTTATGGTTTTACAGGTCAAAAGATGCAATGGGAAGGAAGCCGACAATTAACGAGGATTTGAGGAGAAGCCTACATGACAGAAATATACGCAATGTCTCAAGAACATCAATATTGGAAAGATACTCTATCATTTGCTGCAAAATGCTCATGGAAAGCGGGACATTATTTGTCGCAAAAAATGGCAAATAATGAATTTCACGAATGGGAAAGAGTATTTATAGGTTTTGTTTTTGTTGGCGAACAATATCGGGGCAAAAGATTATCACAATTATTGATTGACAACACAGCTTCTTATGCACGTGAATTGGGGTATCAAAAAATATACATTATGAGTGGAGAAATTGGGCTATATGAAAAATACGGTTTTAGGAAGTTGGGAGATTACGAAACGATATATGGCACAGTAGAGCAGCTTTTTGTTAAAACAGTATGATAAGACATCTTTCCGTTTGTATTAAAATTGCAAAGAATATCAATATAATCTTGCAGAGTTTGATACAAAGCGGGGGAATAATTGAAAAGTGCACCTTTGCGGTGTAATTTTTCCGTTTGCCATATAAAGCTGTTTTATTTGAATCCCAAGTCAGGCATCTCATAGCGTTTTCATAACTCAGCCAATTGCAGTAGTTACAGATTTGTTCTCATGCTCCAACTGGATGTCATGGAGGATGAGAACAAAAATTTGAGGAGTATTTGGATCATGTAACTGCTGTATAAGAATTTCTGAATAAGAAAACGGTAAAGAACGGTAGATTGCCTGTATTCTATGCTGAGAAACAGATTGCGCATAATGCTGCTTTGCTATAATAATAAATTCAAAAATATTCACACAGACAGTTTTATGGCAATGTAGGCAGCATCGCAGGAAAGGGAAAAATAATGAAATATAGAATAAAAGTTGCAGATAATTGCGATAAAACGCAGTACCTATATTCACAGGATTGGGAATATTATGACTATGGCGGCTGTCAGAGGCACTTGCAGATAATTTTTCCGTACAAGCCTAAAATGACAGAGGATGAAAAATACCCGCTCATTTTGTTAATACCGGGTTCTGCATGGCACAAACAGGAAATAATTTATTCCCCAAATTGCTGATAATTTTCATATTGATACAAGTAAAATCTTCATTATGGGAAATTCTTCCGGTGGACATATCGCTATGATGTCGGTTCTTTTTAATGCACATGGATTATGCGGTGCATTACCGAAAATTTCCGGCGTTATCTGTGAAAACGGTTCAACGGATTTGCTAGTTTGTGCCAAAGAAAAACTTCCGCCGTGGATGAAAATACGTCCATCCGCCGCGCTTCTTGGCGTTGATAAAATTGAAGGTCACGAAGAACTTGCCCAAAAGGCATCCTGTGTAATGTATATTACTGAGAATATTAAGCTCCCGCCAATACTGCTTATACACAGTGAATATGATCCGTGTGTTTCCGTGGAAAATAGTAGAATACTATACGAAAAACTTATAACTTCTAATCATGATGTTTCCTACTATGAAATTGAGGGAAATGATGCCCATGGCGGAGCGGTTTATTATAGTGATACGGTATTGGACATTATTCAGGGATTTTGTTGTGACTGTTGTTATGCTTGCATATCGAAAAGTATAAAGCTTTGATTGAAGTAAAAATAAGATTATGTTGCGAAATGGATTAGGTATAATGCTTTTTGGGTATATAATAAATTCATATCGCAATTCGATTAGTGGAGCAGTTGCCAGAGGAATAAACGATGCATAAAGAAAAACAGGATATGTGCCAACGAGTACTTGACACAAACTAAAGTTGAAACCTGCTTGATTTCAAGCAAAACAGGCGATATAATAAAATAGGATTGTTGGTTGTAAAGTACTGTAAGAAGGAGATAATTGTGAATATAAACAACATTAACTTCACTTCGTTTATCCATGTAGCAGAGGCTGGCAGTTTTAATAAGGCTGCCGATGGGTTGTACATTACATCCACTGCCTTGATCAAGCAGATCAATCTTCTGGAAAATGATTTAGGCGTGAGTCTTTTTGAGCGGTCGCACAGGGGGCTGAAACTGACTAAAGCGGGCGAATCTCTGTATAAGGATGCGAAGTACATAACGGAATATTGTCGCGAGGCGGTTCTCCGTGCCAAAAGTGCAATGTCTGAGCAGGAGCAGGTGATTCGTATCGGGACGTCTCCGATTATGCCTGCGCAGATGTTGATGGATTTGTGGACTAAGATACATGAACACTGCGCAGATGTGAGCTTTCGATTAGTTCCCTTTGAAAATACTTCGGATAATGCCAGGGAAATTTTAAAAAATCTTGGACAGAATATTGATGTTGTCACCGGCTTTGTAGATGAGCTTTTGATGAGCCAGCGGAACTGTGTGGGACTCGAGATTGAAAGAGAGCCTATCTGTTGTGCTGTTTCGATATACCATCCTCTGGCGGAAAAAGAAATACTGACCGTGAAAGACCTGTATGGCAAAAATCTGATGATGATTCATCCGGGATGGTGCCAGCATATGGATGAGCTTCGCAGGAATCTTACAGAAAATCATCCACAGATTCATCTTGTGGATTTTGATCTCTATGATGTGGGTATTTTTAATCAGTGCGAGCAGAGAAGGGATGTCCTAGTATCCATAAAGAGCTGGAGCATGGTTCATCCTCTGATGAAGGTGATTCCGGTAGAATGGGATGATGATTATACCATGCCGGTGGGAATTTTGTATTCGCCACAGCCAACGGAAGTGGTAAAGCGGTTTTTGTCTGCGCTGAAGGAGGTTCTGGATTCCTCTAAGATATCATGATGGCACAGCAGTTACGGCAAAAAATCTATGATAAAGTCGGTTATAACTACAGGTTAGAACTGATGAACGAAAAGAGACTTCTTAGGAGGTTCTCTTTTTTTTATACTATAAGAAAACAATATAGAGCTAAGACAAAGTCCTGGATCTGTATCAGGAAATGGAGAATGGGATGAAATACAAGATTGTAACAGGGTTGATTGTAATATTCTTTTTGACGGCCTTGTCTGCTTGTGCGGCAAATACTGATATTTCACGGGAAAAGGGCGGTCAGAAGACAGTTTCTCCGGAGAAAAAGGATTCCGGGGAGAGTGAGGGCGCATCCGAGGAGAATACAGATATGGAGATCCGTCAAACAGGCTGGACAAAGGCCGTGCCTGCCGCCTATAAGGAAGACGCGGACAAAAAAGGAAATGTCGTACAGATGGACTATGAATCGGAAGATTATGTGCGGGACGGCAAAGCGATTACAAAGACCGCGTATGTCTATACGCCTTATGGCTATGATGAAAACGATACCGACACGAGGTATAACATCCTTTATCTGATGCACGGCTGGGGCGGTCACGCGGGAGAGTATTTTGAGTACACGCCCACCAAAAATATGTTTGACCACCTGATTGAAAACGGGGATATCTCGCCGGTGATTATCGTGTCGGCTACCTTTTACAATGAGAACAGCGACGCAGACTTTAGCAGCTCGATTGATGAGTTCCGCCAGTTTCACCGGGATTTTGAGGAGCATCTGATGCCAGCCGTAGAGGGGCAGTTTCATACTTATGCCGCCTCCACATCGCCGGAGGATTTGAAAGCGTCCCGCGACCATCGGGCGTTTGGCGGCTTTTCTCTTGGATCCGTTACCACATGGCTCCAGTTCTGCTATGATTACGATTACATCCGCTGGTTTCTCCCCATGAGCGGTTCGTGCTGGTATTA
>CANRJM010000019.1 GCA_947630925.1 uncultured Lachnospiraceae bacterium | reverse complement strand
CTTGAAATCATTATACCTCAAGGAACCAATACTCTTTTTATTTATTTTTGATCAACTGACAATATCTTTACTCCAACGGGATTTTCTTTTGCAGTAGAGATAGGCAATTGCGAAACGTAGCGAAAGCGTGCCTGTTTCTGGTTTTTGTACAGATGACACAATGCGGTATCCTATTTTGAATCGTTTTGCAATTACCTATGCAGCGGAGATCGGGAAAGGAGTAAAGAAAGGCAGAAACTTGAAAAAAATACAAATTCGAAGTATACTAGAAAAGCATGTATGGATTCAAATGGGCAAAAATGGCTGTTTCTTTGAAAAATGGAGGTTGCTTATGAATAGCATAAAACAGATACGGGAAAAACTTGTGGGCGCCTTTCGAATTATTATTGGTGTTCTTGCAAATGATATCGGGATTTTGTCTCAGGTTCTTGGCGCAATGTTGGGCGTTCTGGCGTCTGTACTGGTCGTCTGCGCCATTGTCGGTATCTGTATCTATGTGAAAGTACTGCCAATGTTTAAAGAAGCAAGAGAAGACGTATTTGATAAGCTGATCTATATGAGCGAAGAAGATTTTATCATGAGCGAGGATACCGTGATTTATGATAAAAATGGAAAAGAAATTGGTTCTGTGAATACAGGGCGTTATGAATATGTTCCGATCAATCAGATTTCTCCTTATATCTATAACGGTTATATCGCGGTGGAAGATAAGCGTTTTAAGACGCATAGCGGCGTAGATATTCTTGCAACCCTGCGCGCGGGTGTTGCTCTTCTGAAAAATAATATGGAAATTACGCAGGGTGGCAGTACGATTACCCAGCAGGTCATCAAAAACAATCTCCTTTCACAAGATAAAAAATTTACCAGGAAAATAGCGGAAATGCTGTTAGCGCCGGCAGTAGAAGAACGATTCTCCAAAGATAAGATTATGGAGTTTTACTGCAACAGTAATTACTATGGAAATCGATGCTATGGCGTGGAGGCGGCAAGCCGGTACTATTTTGGGAAAAAATGCGCTGATTTAGAGCCGTACGAGGCTGCTGTTTTGATTGGGTTGTCCAATAGCCCTTCTGCATATGATCCGGTTGCCAATCCGGAAGCGGCTTTGAAAAAGAGAAATGAGGTTCTTGCCATACTGCAGAAAGAAAATGTTATTTCGCAGAAGGAATATCTTGCTTCCATCAAAAAAAACCTGGAAGTTCTGCAGATTACAGAGGATGGCACGAATGAAAGTTATGTGACCGGTTATGCGATTCACTGCGCTGCTTTGGCGTTGATGGACAAGGAGGAATTTGATTTCCGGTATACATTTAAAGATAAAGAAGATTATGAAGCATATCAGGAGAAATATTCAGAGGAATACAGTAAAAAATGTAATGCGCTCCGTTCCGGCGGCTATAAGCTGTATACTTCGATTGATATGGCAAAGCAGAAAAAACTGCAGAAGGCTGTGAACAACGGTTTGTCCTATAATAAGGAGAAGAACAAAAAGACCGGAAAATATGCTTTACAGGGGGCAGCAGTCTGCGTTGACAATGAGTCCAATTATGTCGTTGCTATTGTCGGGGGACGTGGTACAAAAGATCCGTATAACCGCGCTTATCTTTCCGCAAGGCAGTCGGGAAGTTCGATTAAGCCTTTGATTGATTATGCGCCTGGTTTTGAATCCGGGGTATATTATCCGTCTACCCTTATGACGGATAAACCGATTGCAAATGGACCGAAAAATGCCGGCGGTTCCTATCGTGGGAATATACGGCTTCGTGAAGCGGTAGAACGTTCCATCAATACGATTGCATGGCAGGTGCTCGACACCATTACGCCGGCATATGGTCTTTCTTTTCTGGATAAGATGCAGTTTCATAACCTAAGCTATATTGATAATGATAATCTTTCGTTGTCTCTTGGAGGATTTACCGAGGGCGTCCGGGTTGTAGATATGGCGAAAGGATATGCTACCCTGGCAAATGGAGGCAGTTACAGCGATAGGACATGTATCCGGAAAATCGATCATGCATCCGACGGAACGGTTTATAAAAACACGGAGACATTGACACAGGTGTATTCCGAAGATGCTGCATGGATGATGACGGATGTTCTGAAAGGAGTATTGAATGAATCCTATGCGACGGGACATGCTTTGAAAATGGCAAACAATCAGATATGCGCCGGCAAGACCGGAACGACAAATTCCGGAAAAGACGTCTGGTTCTGTGGATATACAAGATACTATACTACAGTAGTATGGGCTGGATATGATACGCCGAGAGCAATGCCGGGCGCTTCGGGAGCAGCTATTAGCGGTAAAATCTGGAAGAGCTATATGGATTCCATCCATAAAAATCTGGAAGCGGCAGACTTTTCGGTTCCTGATACCATTTGTTTGGCAAAATATAATGCATCAGGAGAGATTATAAGTGGAACGGAAGTCAGCGGAACAAATGCCAGGGCTGCAGGAATGGACTATTTTTCGACCAAGATTCTTGAGGAAAAATCGGAATATTCCGAGCAGGTAAAAGAAAAGAAATATGAAAAGACAGTCCTGAAAAAGCTGAAAGAATTTGAAAAGTTTACGATTGAAAGTCTGGCAGATTATTATAAACTGTTAGAGTCTTATGAAGAACTGCGGAATATGATTTCTTCCATTGGGGATGACGAACTTCGCAAGAGTTATGCAACACGGGCCAAAAATAAATATGATTCTTTGAAAAATGACAGGGTAGACTGGAAGAAAGTTATGGAAGCCTATGAACAGGCAAAGAACGAAGAAAATAAGCTGCTTGCCAAGGAAAGAGAAAAGGCTTCTAAGGAGGCGCGTGAGAAACAGCTTCGGGAAAGCCGTATCAAATTGGCAAAGACCAGAATTAAGGATTTAAAGACGTATACTACCAGACCAATCAATATCAATGAACTGATTGCGGCTGCAAAAGAGGCGTTGGATGCCTGCAAAAATTATAGCGAATATGCTTCCTTAAAGGCGTTGTATGATAAATATGTAAAGTACATCAAAGGCCTGCCGGATAAGGATAACAGGGACCGTACCAATAGTAACGAAAATTTGGAAAAGTCGCCGGGGCAGACACAAATGCCATTTGAAACATCGATTCCGTAAATAAGTGGAAAGGATATAGAAGGGAGCGGGTAAATGGAACAGAAAAAAAAGGAAGTACAACAGAGTAAGACAACGGCAGAAAAAAAAGAAAAAATGCAATGGTATGGCAGAGTGGGACAATGGTTCCAGACGTTATGCCTGATGCATATCCCATTTTTTGGTTTCTTTTATATGCTGGTACTGGCCATTCGCAGGGAAACGCCGCCGCAGAAAAAATCATTTGCAGCAGCGTATGTATTGTATCGTGTGCTGGTTATGCTGCTTGCCCTGACGATTCTCTTTATTTTGTATCGTATAGGTTTAAGTTTTGTTGATGAGATTCTTCAATACGTAAGAGATTGAGCGAGGAGTGACCGGACTGAGTTTTATTAAAATAGAATCGGAGGGAGTTATGGGAAAGAAGATATATGCAGTGCGAAAGGGCAGGAAAACCGGGATTTTTGAGACATGGACAGAATGCAGGGAACAGGTTCAGGGATTTTCCGGAGCAGAGTTTAAGAGTTTTGTGAAAAGAGAAGAGGCGGAGGCATTTTTGGACGGAAAGGAGAGAATACAAGAGGGCAGGCGCGGATATATGCCGGATGCCTTAGAATTGATTGCCTATGTAGACGGAAGTTATGATAAGATTTCTGGAAATTTTTCCTATGGCATGGTTCTTATCACGAAGCAGGAAACACTTTCTTTCTGTGAGAAACTGCAGGATGAACAACTGGCGCAGATGCATAATGTCGCAGGCGAGATTAAAGGCGCTGAAGCGGCGATGCGCTATGCGCTTACCCATCGATTTCAAAAGGTGGTTATTTATCATGATTATGAAGGGATTGCAAAGTGGTGCACCGGCGAATGGAAAGCAAATAAGCCGGGAACAAAGGCGTACAAGGAATATTATGATAGTATATGCAATAAATTAGAAATAGAATTTATCAAGGTAAAAGGCCATTCGAATAATACATATAATGATATGGCGGATGCTCTGGCAAAAAAAGCGCTTGGACTTGACAGTTAGAGAGGAATATCATGGAAGCAGATCTTTTATTATGGATTCAAAATGTGCTGCGGAATCCGTTTTGCGATCGTTTGATGACCGGAATTACACATCTGGGGAACTCTGCCGCAATATGGATTGTCATTGCAGCCGTATTGATGATCAACCGGAGGCGGTCGGAAAGGGGCGAAAAGATTGGTTTGACGATTCTGATTGCCTTAATGGGCTCATTATTGGTAAATAATCTCTTTTTAAAACATCTGATAGCGAGAACCAGGCCATATGAAGTCATTGAAGGACTTCATATTTTAATTGCCGCGCCGAGGGATTTTTCTTTTCCCTCCGGCCATGCCGGTTCCTCCTTCGCAGCGGCAGCGGTCATAGCCTTCATGGCGCCAAAGCGGTACGGAATTGCAGCGCTGGCGTTGGCAGCAGTCATTTCGTTTTCCAGGCTTTATGTGGGGGTCCATTATCCCAGTGATGTATTGGCGGGGCTTTTCGACGGAATTTTCATTGGGTTTCTATCCGTTTGTCTGGCTAGAGGAACTTTTGCAGCAGAGTAATGGCAGTAGGAATTTGCTCGGGCAATATTCCGGAATAGTTCAGGATAATCGTATGCTCTGGGACAGGAGCGTCGGTCTCCAGATAATATTGAGACAGGCAGGATATATGTACGCCATACCGTTTTGCCGTTTGCAGTAATTCCATATCCGACAGGCTGGTATGGATATGCATCAGAAAATGAAGTCCGGCGTCTTCTTCAGCTATCCGGATGCGAGAAGAGAAGGGACTTTTTTTTATGGCTTCCAGTAATTGGTCGCGTATATTTTTATAATAAGTCCGCATTCGATTGATATGTTTTTCAAAATAGCCGTCAGATAGAAAATGAGCCAGTGTATATTGTTCGAAATTGGATACCGTGCAGGAGTAG
The DNA here is from genome assembly GCA_947630925.1 of uncultured Lachnospiraceae bacterium. GTDB lineage: Bacteria > Bacillota > Clostridia > Lachnospirales > Lachnospiraceae > Butyribacter. The sequence goes on along the minus strand of CANRJM010000019.1, from coordinate 35,814 downwards.
AAACTTAAGTTTTGGTAAAACTGTTCCAGCAAATGTTTTGGCAGGATCATATATCCGAGCCGAACAGTGGATGCAAGGCTTTTTGTAAATGTATTGATATAAATAATCTTTTCAGAGCGGTCGATGCTCTGCAAAGCAGGGATTGGCTGACCGGACAGGCGGAATTCGGAATCGTAGTCGTCTTCAATAATATAACGTCCTGCCTTTTTACATGCCCAGCTTAACATAGCGTACCGTCGGCTAATGGTTGTGGTAATGCCGGTTGGAAACTGGTGGGAGGGAGAAATATGCGCAATATCGGCGTTTGACGCCTCTAAAGCCCGAATATCCATTCCATCTTTGTCCAGAGGGATTGTCTGGTAGCGGACATGATTGCTTTGATAGATTTTTTGGAGTTTTTGATATCCCGGATTTTCGATGGCATAGACTTTATCTGCACCCAGAAGCTGGATCAGCAGCCCGTACAGATATTCCGTGCCGGCGCCGATAATTACCTGTTCCGGAGACACTTCCATATTTCGAAAGGCTTTCAGATGATTACAGATTGCAGTACGAAGTTCCGGAATGCCGCCGCATGGCGGAGTTGTCATTAATTCTTCTCTTTTTTTCGCAATGGTCTCACGGATTAATTTTGCCCAAATGGAAAACGGAAAATGTTCCGGATTCGTCTTATTATTGACAAAATCAATCTGATATTCTGATTTTTTTGGAACAATCTGGTATGGTTCTGCAGTGGCGGCAGGTAAAGAGGAAGCTGTCATCTCAATTTTTTCTACAAAGAATCCCTTTTTCGGCAGAGAATAAATATATCCTTCTGCCTGTAGCTGTGCATAGGCATTTTCAACTGTGATCGTACTGATACCCAGATTTTTTGCAAAGCTTCTTTTGGAAGGCAGTTTTGTGCCGGAAGCCAGCTTTCCTGATAAAATATCTTTTTTAATGCATTTATATAAATGGATATAAAGGCAATCGAAACCTGTATTTTCAAAAGAATAGGTCAGCATATCGTAAAACTCTCCAATCTGACTATATCGATTATGTTCAAATTGGTTATTTTAATATAGTCAAAAATCATTATAATAAACAGTGTTTCATTTGTAAAGAGAAGAATAGGCGATTGCCTGAAAAAAGAAAAGAGGATGGATTATGAGCAAACGATATGAATTAAATAAGGAATTGGCGCAGATGTTAAAGGGCGGCGTGATCATGGATGTTACAACGCCGGAGCAGGCAAGGATTGCTGAGAAAGCCGGTGCATGCGCAGTTATGGCGTTAGAAAGGATTCCGGCAGATATCCGTGCCGCCGGCGGCGTTTCCCGTATGAGTGATCCCAAAATGATCCGCGGTATTCAGGAGGCTGTATCCATTCCGGTCATGGCGAAGTGCCGTATTGGCCATTTTGTGGAGGCGCAGCTTCTGGAGGCCATAGAGATTGACTATATAGACGAGAGTGAAGTATTATCTCCGGCAGATGATGTCTATCACATTGATAAAATGAAATTTAATGTACCGTTTGTATGCGGGGCAAAGGATTTAGGAGAGGCGCTTCGCCGTATCAATGAGGGGGCGGCTATGATCCGTACCAAGGGGGAGCCAGGTACCGGGGATGTGGTGCAGGCGGTTCGCCATATGCGCATGATGAACAGTGAGATCGCAAAGATTTCGGCAATGCGGGAGGATGAACTGTTTCATGAGGCAAAAATACTTGGCGTATCTTATGAACTGGTAAAGTATGTACATGATAACCGGAGACTGCCGGTTGTCAACTTTGCCGCCGGCGGCGTAGCCACTCCTGCAGATGCCGCTTTGATGATGCAGCTTGGCGCAGAGGGTGTCTTTGTTGGATCCGGTATTTTTAAGTCGGGAAATCCGGAGAAGAGAGCCGATGCAATTGTAAAAGCAGTGACAAATTATACGGATGCTAAGATGATTGCGGAACTTTCAGAGGATTTAGGCGAAGCAATGGTTGGCATCAATGAAGATGAAATTGAGCTTTTGATGGCAGAAAGAGGGAAATGATTGATGAAGATTGCAGTGCTGGCATTACAGGGAGCATTTATAGAACATGAAAAAATGCTTGAACGCCTGGGAGCGGAGGTAATAGAGCTGCGTAAAAAGGAGGATTTAGAGCAGGCGTTTGATGGATTGATCCTTCCGGGCGGCGAAAGTACGGTTCAGGGAAAGCTGTTGGAAGAGTTCGGGATGTTTGAGCGCCTGCAGAAAAAGATACAGGACGGACTGCCGGTTTTGGCAACCTGCGCGGGGCTGATTCTGTTAGCCGGAGAACTTTCCAATGATTCCAATCGTTATTTTGGGACACTTCCGGTTACGGTTAAGAGAAATGCTTATGGAAGGCAGCTTGGCAGTTTTTATTGTGAAGAAGAGATAAAAGGAATCGGAGTGTATCCAATGGAATTTATTCGGGCGCCGTATATTGAAAAGGCTGCAGAGGGAGTCGAGACGCTGGCCGCAGTCGATGGTCAGATTGTTGCGGTACAGTATGGCAACCAATTCGCAATGTCTTTTCATCCGGAACTGACGCAGGACACCCGTATCCATGAAAAATTTTTAGAAATAATAGAAATGGGAACAGAGAAAAACGCTGTCCGGGGTTAGTCCTTGGATAGCGTTTTTAGTAAATAGCGATAAATATCCATATTTTTTGTCTGAAAACGTTTACAGGTATTGATTGCAATTTCTTCCGAAGGCACATTGAGCGCCACTTCCATTAGCGTGTTGCCCCGTTCGAGCAGGGTGCCCCGCACCAGATAATCCGAAGCGGATAGCTTTGTATAGTCCGTACGGAGAGAAGTGGCTTCAACGATTTGTATCTTATTTTTGGAAAGATAATGGTCAATCTGTTCTCTTGTATCTCTGGGGAGCCGCGAACAGAAAAAATTTAGTGTTTCCTTTCCTTTTTCGGTAATCGTATAATAACAGGACGTATGAGTCTGATTTGCCGAAATCATCTGATCCGCCGTCAGGGAAGCAAGCGTTTCCTGAATGGAAAAATAGTCGGTATAGCCGTATTCCAAAATGAAGTCAGATAAAATAGCATTTGTGATATCCTGTTTGGCTCTGCTTAAAAAATATAAAATAATTAATTTATATAATTTTAATGTTTCTGCATTCATATGGCCTGTCCTTCTATTGATTCGTTTTTCTATCTGACGTTTCCCAAAGATTACCGGATATGTTCTTTGACAGCCTTGGAAACAACTTCTGCAACGCGTGGATCGAATGCTTCCGGCATAATATTATCTTCGCTTAAATCCTGTTCGTCGACCAGTCCTGCAATGGCATTGGCGGCGGCAATTTTCATTTCTTCTGTGATTTGTCTGGCGCGTCCTTCTAAGGCGCCTTTAAAAATACCGGGGAAAGCAACTACGTTATTGATCTGGTTTGGAAAATCAGAACGCCCGGTACCGACAATTCTTGCACCTGCCTTTTTGGCAAGGTCCGGCATGATTTCCGGAATGGGATTTGCCATGGCAAATAAAATAGAATCGGGATTCATGCTTGCCACCATTTCTTCTGATACAATACCCGGCGCAGAAACGCCGACAAAAATATCCGCTCCCTTCAATGCGTCGGCAAGCGTACCGGTCTTTTGCGATAAATTAGTTACCTCCATCATTTCTCTCTGCACCTGGTTTAAGTCGTCAGAACTTTTGGAAAGGATACCGGATTTATCGCACATGGTAATATTTGGAAAGCCATAACGAAGCAGGAGCCTGGTAATGGCAATGCCGGCAGAACCGGCGCCGTTTACCACGACATAACAATCTTCTTTCTTTTTGCCTGTGACCTTTAAGCCGTTAATTATACCTGCCAGAACAACAATGGCAGTGCCGTGCTGGTCATCATGGAAAACAGGAATGGATAGCGCCTGTTTTAAGCGTTCTTCAATTTCAAAACAGCGCGGCGCGCTGATATCTTCCAGATTAATACCGCCAAATGCCGGAGCAATATGGATCACTGTTTGGATGATTTCTTCTGTATCCTGTGTATCCAGACAGATAGGGAAGGCGTTGACATTTCCAAATTCTTTAAACAAGACAGCCTTTCCTTCCATGACCGGCATAGCAGCTTCCGGCCCGATATTTCCGAGTCCGAGGACGGCGCTTCCGTCAGATACGACAGCCACCGTATTTGCTTTGATCGTATAATTATATGCCTGTTCCTTGTCCTTCGCAATGACCTTGCAGGGTTCGGCAACGCCTGGAGTATAGGCGATCGCCAGATCCTTTCGTGAATTGACATGGCATTTTGGTGTTGTATTGATTTTTCCGTTCCATTCTTTATGTAGCGCCAATGCTTTTTCGTTATTGTCCATAATATTCCTCCATTTCTGAGCGTAAGACATTGCTTAATTTAATATCATAGCATAGTTTGTTTTATGGTACAAGAAGGGACTTTACAGATTCTAAAAAATTCTGTATACTGGTATTGATATGTTGCATGTTTCGTATTCTGACTATGTAAGAAGCGGGAATTTTTGTTTCTATTAAGTTCTTTTACAGCAGGCTCGCTGTTTTTTCCTTAGAGGATTTTACAGGAAAAGTAATTAGCAATGAAAAGTGAAGAAATGAGGAAAGTATGGAAAATTTAGAAAAATTATCATTAGTTGATTTGCGCCTGATGGCGAAAAAGATGGAAATGAAAGGCGTGACGGGCTACCGTAAGCAGGAATTGGTGGATCTGTTGACAGGAGAGCTGAAAAAACGGGAAGAAAAGGAGAATGTCGTAAAAGAGAAACGGCAGACAAATTATGCAGGACGGCATCGTGAGAATGAGAAAAACACATCCTATGAAAAAGAGGATCTGAACAATAAAAGAAATGCATACAATAAAAAAGCAATGCAGCGGCACAATGAGAAGCAACAGCGCAATATGCCGACAGAGATGGAACAGTTGGACAGCGGCGAAGTACGCAGTGGTATTCTGGAGGTTATGTCAGAAGGATACGGGTTTATCCGGTGTGATAACTACCTTCCGGGAGAAGAGGATGTCTATGTCTCTCCAGCTTTGATTCGCAAATACCATCTGCGTACGGGCGATATTTTGGAAGGGAATATTCGTGTCCGGAACCAAAATGAAAAATTCGGCGCGCTTCTTTATATTAAGAAGGTCAATGGATATCCTTTGGACAAGGTATTTAGCCGCCAGAAATTTGAGCAGTTAACGCCGGTTTTCCCAAATGAAAGAATTCGTCTGGAAACGCCGGGAAGCAGTATTTCCATGCGTATGATGGATTTGATTTCCCCGATTGGCAAGGGACAGAGGGGGATGATTGTTTCTCAGCCAAAGACAGGTAAGACAACCCTGTTAAAGCAGGTAGCCAAGGCGGTTAAGATGAATCATCCAAAGATGCATCTGATTGTACTGCTGATTGATGAACGTCCGGAAGAAGTTACGGATATCAAAGAGTCCATTATGGGACACAATGTAGATGTGATCTATTCCACATTTGATGAATTGCCGGAAAATCATAAGCGGGTGTCAGAGATGGTCATAGAGCGGGCAAAGCGTCTGGTAGAGCATGGGGAAGATGTTATGATCCTGCTGGATAGTATTACAAGACTGGCAAGAGCCTACAACCTGACGGTACAGCCAAGCGGACGTACGCTTTCCGGCGGCTTGGATCCTGCAGCGCTCCATATGCCGAAACGTTTTTTTGGCGCAGCGAGAAATATGAGAGAAGGCGGAAGCCTGACGGTATTGGCCACAGCGCTGGTCGATACCGGAAGTAAGATGGATGACGTTGTTTTTGAGGAATTTAAGGGAACCGGCAATATGGAGCTGGTTTTGGACCGCGCTTTGTCGGAAAAAAGAGTATTTCCGGCAATTGACCTGCCCAAATCCAGTACCAGAAGAGAAGACCTGCTTCTTTCACAGGAGGAGTTAGAGGCTGCATTTTTAATGAGGAAGGCATTTGCCAGCTCCAAATCGGATGAAGCGGTAGAACGAATTATTGAAATGTTCCGAAGGACGAAGAACAATACGGAATTTGTCCAAATGGTCAAAAAGGTAAAAATTGTATAGATTTTTCTCGAAAAAGATATTGCAATACCAAAATGGCTATGCTATACTAAAGAAGTTGTGTTTAAACTGTAATCGAAGAGAAATATGCTCTTTCGTATATGTTATTTGCTATCATTTACAGGATGGCGGAATGGAGGTAAATCATGAAAGCAGGAATTCATCCGGACTACTATCAGGCTAAGGTTGTATGCAACTGTGGAAATGAGTTTGTGACTGGTTCTACAAAGGAAGAGATTCATGTAGAAATCTGTTCAAAATGTCATTCTTTCTATACAGGTCAGCAGAAAGCAGTCAAGGCCCGCGGTGCAATTGATAAATTCAACCGTAGATACGGTATTCAGTCTAATTAATGGCATAACTGGTCAGTGTACTGGCCTTATTCTTGGTCACAGTATCCGGAAACTTAGGGTATTGTGACCATTTTCATTCAAAAAGATAAAAAATGATTTGGTTATTGGGAGATTTTGGAGTATAATTTTAATATACAAGAACGAGTGCGATAGAAGGCGCAGAAATGAGGTTGGATATGAAGTCATCAGGAATTGGCGGTCAGGCTGTCTTAGAAGGCGTAATGATGAGAAATAAATCGGATTATGCTGTGGCAGTCCGGAAACCGGATGGAGATATTGCAGTGTCACGGGGGAAATATAAAAGTCTGGCAGAAAAAGCTCTCTTTTTTCGCCTGCCAATCATCCGCGGCATTGTAGCTTTTGTAGAATCTCTGATTGTAGGGATGCAGACATTGACATATTCTGCAAGTTTTTATGAGGAAGAGGAAGCAAAGCAGCAGAAAAAAAGTACGCCGGAACAGAAGAGGAAAGAGTCGATCCGGATGTGGATTACCATTGTTGTTTCTGTTGTGATTGCAATGTTAGCGTTTGTGATACTGCCATATTTTTTGTCCCGCCTTCTCAGTGTCAGGGTAAAATCCTATGCTGCTTTGGCGGTAATTGAGGGGATTTTCCGCATCCTTCTTTTTGTGGGGTATGTGGTTGCAATCTCCTTTATGGAAGATATCCAAAGAACATTTCGCTACCACGGTGCGGAACATAAGGCAATCAACTGTATAGAGAATGGCTTAGAACTGACCGTGGAAAATGTCCGCAGGCAGTCTAAGCATCACAGACGCTGTGGCACGAGTTTTATTTTCCTGGTTATTTTCTTAAGTATTTTATTTTTTATGTTTTTATCGTTCGATAATATGTGGCTTCGCATTCTTTCGAGGATTATTCTGGTTCCGGTTATTGCAGGCGTTTCTTATGAGTTTATTCAGTTTGCCGGAAACAGCGACAGTAAAGCGGTTGAGATTTTGTGTAAGCCCGCGGTTCTGTTACAGTGTTTGACGACAAGGGAACCGGATAGTAAGATGATGGAAGTTGCAATTGTATCGGTAGAGTCTGTATTTGACTGGAGAGAGTATCAGCGGCGTTGCATCGCTGCAAAGAAGAGCCGGGCAAAGCTGCAGAAAAACCGGCAGGAGGACTCTGGAAGAAGAAAAAGCAGAGCAGAGATTGCAGAAGAAATCAGACGCAGAGAAGAAGAGAATACAAGACGTGCAAATGCCCGCATCCGTCATATGAAAGAGCGTGAGCGCAGGGAAGCAGAATTAGAACAGCTTGCCAACGATGCGGCAAAACGCAGATCAAAGCGGGAGACAATGCTTCAGGATAAGCCGGAAGAAGAGGAAAACTTAAAGGGGTTAGATCACTATTTTGATGATCAGCAATGATAAGATGGAGGACAGTAACGGAAATTTGGCAGTTTCCTATCGCGACCTGGTGGAGCGGGGAAAACAAATGCTTCTGGAAGCAGATATTTTGGAAGCGGAAACAGATAGCCGGTATCTTTTGGAGTTTGTGAAAAAATGGAACCGCAGCCAATTCTTTTTACACAGAGAGGAAGCCGCTTCCGAAGAAACAAAAAAGGAATATCAGAGATTGCTGCAGATGCGGAAACAGCATATTCCGTTACAATACATTACCGGCGAGCAGGAATTTATGGGACTGTCGTTCCGGGTCAATGAACATGTTCTGATTCCAAGGCAGGATACGGAAATCCTGGTAGAGACGGCGTTGCCTTATGTCAGGGATAAAAAGGTGCTAGATTTGTGTACCGGTTCCGGCTGTATTGCGGTATCTCTGATGCATTACGGAAAACCAAAGGAATGTCATGCGTCAGATCTTTCTGCAGAGGCTTTAGCTGTAGCAAAGAAGAATGCAGAACGGAATCAGGCAGTGATTCACTTCGTGGAAAGCGATTTATTCGATGGCATAACGCAACGGTATCATGTGATTGTTTCCAATCCGCCCTATATTCCACCGGATGTTATAGAAGGTCTTATGGCTGAGGTAAGGCAGTATGAGCCGCGCCTTGCTTTGGATGGCGGCAGAGATGGTCTTATGTTTTACCGCAGGATTACAGAAAATGCAATAAGCTTTCTGGAGCCCGGCGGATATTTATTTTATGAGATTGGACATGATCAGGCGGAAACCGTTGCCGGTATCCTGCAACAAGCAGGTTTTTCAGATATTGTCTGCAGGAAGGATTATGCCGGGCATGATAGAGTAGTTTTTGGACAATATAAGCATAGAATGCAGCAGAATCAATAGACTGTCTGCGGAAATGAGGAAAAGAATGTTTGACAGATTAGAAGATTTGGTTAGGCGTCTGGAGGAGTTAAATATCGAATTGGCAGATCCGGACACTTTAAGTGATCAGGAGAAATACCGCCAGTTAATGAAAGAGCAGAACGAACTGACGCCAATCGTAGAAAAATATCAGGAATATAAGAAAGCCAAAGAGGGGGTGGAAGACAGTCTTGCCCTTCTGGAGGAAGAAAAAGATGAGGAGATGCGGGAGCTTGCAAAGGAAGAATTGAATGAATGCAAACAGGCGGTAGAAAACTGTGAGCAGGAATTGAAGATTTTAATGCTTCCAAAAGATCCGAATGATGATAAAAATGTGATTGTGGAAATCCGTGGCGGCGCAGGCGGCGATGAGGCGGCGCTTTTTGCAGCGGATTTGTTCCGGATGTATTCCAAATATGCGGAAACAAATCATTGGAAGGTAGAGGTAATGAGCGCCAATGAAAATGGAATTGGCGGTTTTAAAGAAATTGTTTTTATGGTTATTGGAAACGGCGCCTATTCCAAGCTAAAATATGAAAGCGGGGTACACCGTGTACAGCGGATACCGTCCACAGAATCCGGAGGACGCATCCATACGTCAACTGCTACGGTTGCAATTATGCCGGAAGTGGAAGAAGTAGAGGTTTTTGTGGATCCAAACGACTGTAAGATTGATGTATACCGCGCGTCCGGGAACGGCGGACAGTGTGTCAATACAACCGATTCCGCTGTACGGATCACGCATATACCGACGGGAATCGTAGTAACCTGTCAGGATGAAAAATCACAGTTAAAAAATAAGGATAAAGCGATGAAGGTGCTTCGTTCCCACATTTATGATTTGGAGCAGGAAAAAGCTGCCAGTGAGCAGGCGGCCGAGAGGAAAAGTCAGGTGGGAACGGGAGACCGTTCTGAGAAAATCCGCACATATAATTTCCCGCAGGGAAGGGTTACCGATCATCGGATTAAGTTTACCAGCCATCGGTTAAATGAAATTTTAGAAGGAGATCTGGTAGAAGTGATACAGAATATTATTGCTGCCGACCAGGCGGCAAAATTGGCAAAACTGAACGAAAGTGCATAATTTATGAAACGCCTGTTTTGAAGCACTGACGCAGGAAATACATGTGATTGAAGATATTGGCGCATTGTGCTATACTGGCATTAGGAGCAAAGAAATTCTTTGTAATCTGAATTTCTTTGCTTCTTTTGGATTTGTGTCAATATGGACAGCAGAAAAGAAGATTACTTTAGGGAAGGAAAAGAGTATGAGGTTTCAGGCAGATGAGGAATATATTAAGACCGGAGGGAGAACAATCTATCGTGACGGAGTGCGTTATCTTGGTTATTCCGGAACTTCGGTAAGTTTTCGTTTTGTTGGAAAGAAAGCGTCGGCCCATATCTTATCAGATCCGGAGCGCCGGGAGCGCATCCATTGGGCATGGCTTGCCGTATTTGTGGATGGCGGGGCGGTACCTTTCAAACGGTTTGTATTAGACCGGTCGGAGGCAGATTATATCCTGTATGAGAGCGAGGAAGAGAAAGAGGTGACGGTTACCATTGTAAAATATACCGAGCCGGAATATGCCGTCTGCGGGATTGCATGGATAGAGACTGACAGTGAGAAAGTGCTTGCACCACCGCCTGCAAAGCAGAGAAAAATACAAATGATAGGAGACTCTATTACCTGTGGATATGGCTTGGAAGGGGATGTTTTGGTAGAAGAGCTTCGCACGGAAGAAGAAAACCCCGTAAAGGCATATTCGCTTCAGACAGCCGGAAGACTGGACGCGGATGTTGAAATCATAGCATGGAATGGAAAAGGCGTTATTACAGCGTATGTTGGCGATGGAGACGAGAAAGAGGACTCCTGGCTGGTACCAATGCTGTATCAATATACCGATGCCGGATGTGAAAGGGATTATTTCCACCGCCCGGAGAATACATGGGAAAAATGGGAACATTTCCGGTTTGAGCCGGATATCATTACGATATTTTTGGGGACAAACGATGCAAGTTATACAAGGGAATTTACAGACAGGCAGAAAGAGTTTGTCACAGAGTATCTTGCATTTCTGGAAGAAATCCATGCAGTACATCCGCAGGCTGCGATTTTATGTATGTTAGGAACGATGGATCAGAGATTATGTCCATCTGTAAAAGATGCGGTTCAGGAATTTTCGAAACGTCATAAAGAGGTTAGGATAGAATATCTCCATTTGCCATTGCAGGAAGAAACGGACGGGCTTGGGACCTTCTGGCATCCGAGCGAAGTGACGCATGGTAAAGTAGCAGATTTAGCGGTTGCAAAAATAAAAGAGATGATGGACTGGTAATTGGGAGAGAATGGAGAGCGGCGACATGATTAGCAGTGAATCCAACGCACAGATAAAAGAACTTGTCAAGCTGCAGAAGAGCGCAAGGGAGCGCAGGAAAAAAGGTCTTTTTGTAGTGGAAGGGATAAAACTGACGAAAGAAGCGGCAGCATATGGCAAATTAAAAAAAATATATATTTCTGAGAAAATGTACAGTCAGAGCATGGATGAAGAGATGGGGCAGCTTGTCCGCTATGGATGCGAGGTCGTATCCGACGCAGTGTTCCGCAGTATCTCTGATACGGTAACGCCGCAGGGGGTAATCGGTCTGGCGCAGATACCCGTTTCTTCTGCAGAGGAGATTGCGGAAGATGAGAGACGCAGTATTCTATTATTAGATGATCTGCGGGATCCGGGCAATCTGGGAACGATTATACGGACCGCAGAGGGAGCAGGTATGTCTGGAATTATCTTGAGCAGGGAAAGCGTAGATGTCTTGAATCCCAAGGTAGTCCGCGCTACTATGGGGGCGATTTTCCGTGTTCCCTGTTTTTATGCCGAAAGTCTTGTAGAGCAGATAGAAGCGTTAAAGGAAAAGGACATTCCGGTATATGGAACAATGATGCAGGGCAGCCGGAACTATGATTCGGTTGATTATACGAAAGGCGCGGGTATTGTGATTGGAAATGAGGCAAACGGCATTTCTAAGGAGGTTATCGGACATTTGTCCGGAAGGGTACGCATTCCAATGGAAGGCAGTCTGGAATCCTTAAATGCCGCTGTATCGGCTGCGATTTTAATGTATGAGATTGCCAGACAAAAAAGAAGGAGGTAATCTTGTTTTTATGAGCTTTATCCTATATAATTAATAAAAAAATACTGGAGGGGAAAAATGGAACCGATTTATTGGCTGATTGCAGCAGGCGTACTTTTGATATTGGAAATTCTGACACTCGGACTTACAACAATCTGGTTTGCGGGCGGAGCGTTCATTGCGTTTCTGGCAGGTTTTTTTGGCGCGCCATTGTGGGTTCAGATTGTTCTGTTTCTAGCGGTGTCGGCTGTCCTCTTAATCTTTACCAGACCGATTGCAGAAAAATATTTGAATAGCAGCAGGACGAAAACAAATGCAGAGGGGCTCGTAGGGAAACAGGGCAAGGTTTTGGAGGAGATTGATAATTTTAATCAGACTGGGAAAATTATGCTAAACGGCATGGAGTGGATGGCAAGAAGCGCAGATGCTTCTGTTTCGATTCCTGTGGATACGAAGGTAGAAGTAAAAGAAATCAGGGGAGCGCACGTACTGGTAACACCCTGTGAACCATAGATAAAAGTCCTGAAAAGGAAAGTTGTTTGAAACATGGTAATCGATCAAAGATGCCTGCCCGGGCTGTTTTTGATCAAAGGAAAGGAAGGGAGAATATCAAGATGGAACTAATAGCTGTTGTTATTTTAATTATTGTAGTGATTGTGCTGCTAAGCTGTATCAATGTTGTGCCGCAGGCAAAAGCGTATGTTGTCGAGCGCTTGGGCGGTTATCAGGCGACATGGGGCGTCGGTATCCATTTTAAACTGCCGCTTGTTGACAGAGTGGCGAAACGGGTAGTTTTAAAAGAGCAGGTAGTGGACTTTGCTCCACAGCCGGTTATCACAAAAGACAATGTTACCATGCGGATTGATACGGTTATATTCTTTCAGATTACAGATCCGAAGTTATACGCATATGGCGTAGAAAATCCGATTGTTGCGATAGAAAATCTGACGGCAACGACGCTTCGTAATGTGATTGGCGAGTTGGAACTGGATGAAACGCTGACTTCGCGTGAAACGATTAATACAAAAATGCGCGCTTCTCTTGACTCGGCAACCGATCCATGGGGAATCAAGGTCAATCGTGTTGAATTAAAAAATATTATTCCGCCGTCCGCCATTCAGGATGCGATGGAAAAGCAGATGAAGGCAGAACGTGAAAAGAGAGAATCGATTTTGCGTTCTCAGGGAGAGAAGGAATCTGCAATATTGGTAGCGCAGGGGAAAAAGGAGGCTGCCATCTTAGACGCAGAAGCAGATAAAGCGGCTGCAATCCTCAAAGCAGAAGCTACGAAGGAAGCGACAATCCGTGAGGCAGAGGGACAGGCGCAGGCAATTCTGGCTGTACAGAAAGCAAAAGCGGATGGTATTCGTATGCTGAATGAAGCGGGGGCGACAGAAAAAGTCATCCAGCTAAAGGGCCTGGAGGCATTTGAGAAGGCTTCCGACGGCAGGGCAACTAAGATTATTATACCTTCTGAAATTCAGTCATTGGCCGGATTAGTGACGTCAATCAAAGAAGTGGCAAAAGAGGATGAGTAACGGGAGGAATAGGCTGTGCCGGCAGATGGGAAAAACTGTGTAAACAGTTTTTCTCATCGCCTTTTTGCGGCAAGTCGTATAGAAATGGAGAATGTTATGAATTTCAAGGGAAGGAATTTTTTGACTTTAAAGGATTTTACGCCGGAGGAAATCTTATATTTAATCGATCTGGCGGCTGATTTGAAAGATAAAAAGAAAAACGGCGTTTTTATCAATCATTATACAGGAAAGAATATTGCATTGATCTTTGAGAAGACAAGCACGCGCACCCGCTGTTCTTTTGAGGTTGCAGCGCATGATATGGGAATGGGCGTAACCTATCTGGATTCTTCCGGTTCTCAGATTGGGAAGAAGGAAAGCATTGCCGATACAGCGCGCGTGTTGGGCCGTATGTTTGACGGCATTGAATATCGTGGATTTGGGCAGGAAATTGTAGAGGAGCTGGCAAAATATGCGGGCGTACCGGTGTGGAATGGTTTGACGAACGAGTACCATCCGACGCAGATGCTTGCCATGTTGCTGACGGTACGGGAACACTTTGGAACCATTAAAGGCATTAAGCTTGTCTACATGGGAGACGCCCGCTATAATATGGGAAATTCTCTGATGATTGCCTGTGCCAAAATGGGAATGCATTTTGTGGCATGCACGGCGAAGGAATATTTTCCGGCGGCAGATCTGGTGGAACAATGTCAGGAGTATGCAAAGGCATCGGGCGGTTCTATTACTTTGACAGAGGATGTCATGACGGGGACAAAAGATGCGGACGTTATTTATACGGATGTCTGGGTTTCCATGGGAGAGCCGGAAGAAGTATGGGAAGAACGTATTCGGATGCTGTCTCCGTATCAGGTCAATAAAAGAGTGATGGAAAATGCGAAAGATACGGCAATTTTCACACATTGTCTGCCGGCATTTCATGATTTAAAGACGAGTATTGGAAAAGAAATATATGAAAAATTCGGCATGAGAGAGTTAGAGGTAACAGATGAAGTGTTTGAATCAGAGCAGTCTGTTGTATTTGACGAGGCAGAGAATAGAATGCATACGATAAAGGCAGTTATGGTTGCAACTTTGGGAGAATAAATTGAAGGAAAAGATATTAAAAGCCTTGCGGAATAGTGGAAAGAACTATCTTTCCAGCGCCGAATTGTGTGAAACGTTCGGAGTGTCAAGACAGGCTATATGGAAAAATATTGCGTTGTTAAAGAAAAACGGATATGCGATAGAGGCCTGTGCCAATAAAGGATATCGCCTGACAGCATCGCCGGATAAGCTGTATGCTCCGGATATTCTGAGTCGTCTGTCCGAGGATTGTATCTGCAGAGAAATCAAGAGTTTTGAAACGGTGGATTCTACGAATACAAAAGCAAAGCAGTTAGCAGAGCTTGGCGCGGAAGAAGGGACTTTGATTGTTGCAGAGGAGCAGACTGCCGGCAAAGGACGAAGAGGAAGAAAATGGAAGACAGAAAAAGGCTCCGGTATCTGGATGACATTACTTCTGCGTCCCGATATGCATCCGTCAAAGGTCAGCGGTATTACGCTTTTAACTGCTCTTGCCGTAGTGCAGGGGATTTATGAGGTCTGTGGCGCGACAGCGCAGATTAAATGGCCGAATGATGTTGTCATTGCCAAAAAGAAAATTTGTGGTATACTTACGGAGATGAGTTCAGAAGAGAATTATATACATTATGTGGTTTCAGGCATTGGAATCAATGTAAACCATACTTCATTTCCGGAGGAATTGCAGAATGCGTCTTCTATTTTTCTGGAAACGGGGAAAAAAGTGGATCGTTGTGAACTGACGGCGCATATTCTTCAAATTTTCAGCAGTTTCTATACCCGCTATGTAGAGGAACAGAGTTTATCTTCATTTGTTGATGCATATAACAGCGTATTGGCAAATAAGGATCAGGAGGTGCGCGTGTATTACGGTTTGGCAGAGGAAACAGACGAAGAAAAGGCGGAGATCGGAATCGCCAGAGGAATCAATCAGGAAGGTGCGCTTCTGGTAGAAATGGAGAATGGAATCAGGGAAATTATATCAGGAGAAGTATCGGTTAGGGGGCTGTATGGATATATTTAATGATAAGCCGCAGATACAGGGCGTGATCCTTTGCGCTGCCAGTGCATATGAAGAAAAATATTATTTCAATCCTGATTTTGCAGGATTGCCGCTGCCTGTTCAGGAGGAGTTACAGATATTATGCGTGTTGTATACTGCTGAGATTGGCGGGATCCTGACACTGCATTTTGACAGCCAGGGTAATCTCTTGCTGCATGTAACAGCGGGAGAAAATGATCTATTCTTTGATGAGATTGGAAGCATATTAAAAATAAAGCAGATACAGGCAGACAAACAGGAACTTTTGGAGTCTTTGGAGTTATATTACCGCGCCGTTTTTTTACAGGAGGATATCAGTGGACTTCTGGCCGAAGAAGAAAGCCGGGAAAAAAGATAACCGCAATGCGGTGGATAGAGAGGTTAGGTTATGTTACTGGCAGTTGATGTTGGAAATACAGATATTACCTTTGGTGTATTTGATGGGAATGATTTGATCACACGTTTTCGTTTTACGGTAAAAGTACCGCGTACTTCTGATGAATATGGAGAATTACTATGTAATATATTGGAGCAGAAAGGATTTTCTCCAAAAGGAATTTCCGAAGTCATCATTGCATCGGTAGTGCCCCAGATGATGTATTCGTTTACAAGCGCTATTATTAAATATCTGCATTGTCAGCCAATTGTGGTAGGCGCCGGTACCAGAACGGGTATCCGTATTGAAACGATTAATCCGAAGGAAATCGGACCGGATCGGATAGTAGATGCGGTAAGTGCGTATGAGCAGTACGGCGGCCCGGTTATCGTGGTGGATTATGGTACGGCAACTACTTATGATCTGGTTACGGCAGAAGGTGCATTTCAAGGCGGTGTGATTAGTCCTGGCATCCGGATTTCTGCAAATGCGCTCTGGAACAATACGGCGAATCTTCCGGAGATTGAAATTAAATGTCCGGATATTGTAGTTGCGAAAGATACCATCACATCCATGCAGGCAGGTCTTTTTTATGGAACGCTTGGACAGTCTGAATATATTATCCGAAAGCTTAAAATGGAAGCGGGTGTTCCAGATGCCCGGGTCATTGCAACGGGCGGCTTGGGAAAAGTGATTTCAGAGCATACGGATGAGATACAGATTTATGATCAGGATTTGACGTTAAAAGGCTTGTTATACATATATCGGAAACAGAAAAAACAGAGTGATGGTAAGAAGTGGTGATGAAAACAATGAAAATTGGAGATATAACGCTTCAGGGAAATCTGATATTGGCGCCGATGGCAGGGGTAACAGACCTGCCATTTCGTATCTTATGCAAGGAGCAGGGGGCAGACTTAGTTTATACAGA
Source organism: uncultured Lachnospiraceae bacterium (assembly GCA_947630925.1). Classification (GTDB taxonomy): domain Bacteria; phylum Bacillota; class Clostridia; order Lachnospirales; family Lachnospiraceae; genus Butyribacter. The sequence continues at coordinate 19,064 of CANRJM010000019.1, read as the reverse complement.
GATGATCAGCGCAAAAGGGATTTATTATCAGAATAAAAATACGGAAAAGCTTTGGGAGATTGCTGAGGAGGAGCGTCCGGCGGCATTGCAGCTTTTTGGTTCCGATATACAGATTATGACAGATATGGCTGAAAAAATTGTTTCAAGAAATTTTGATATCCTGGATATCAATATGGGCTGCCCGGTACCCAAAGTAGTTAATAATGGCGAGGGTTCTGCATTGATGAAATCTCCGAAGCTTGCCGGCCAGATTGTAAAAAGCATTTCAGAAAGAATCGACAAGCCGGTTACGGTAAAGTTTCGTAAGGGGTTTAACAGCCATTCCGTGAATGCCGTAGAATTTGCAAAACGGATGGAAGACAGCGGAGCGGCGGCTCTTGCCGTACATGGGCGGACAAGGGAAGAGTACTACAGCGGCAGGGCGGACTGGGAGATTATTGCCAAAGTGAAGGAAGCCGTGTCCATACCGGTTATGGCAAGCGGAGATATCTTTACCGTGGAGGACGCTGTCCGCTGTGAGCAGGAAACAGGCTGTGACGGCCTGATGCTGGCGCGTGGCGTACGAGGGAATCCCTGGCTGTTCCATCAGATTAAAACGTATCAGAAGACTGGAATCTATGAAAAGAAGCCGGAATTTTCCGAAATACTGAATATGGTATTGCGGCATGGGAAAATGTTAGCGGATTTTAAAGGAGAACGGATAGGCATGTGTGAAATGCGTAAGCATGTGGCATGGTATACTGCGGGTTATAAAAATTCTTCCTGGATACGCCGCAGGGCCAATACGATAGAAACATATGACCAGCTTGAGGAACTTTGCGAAGAAGCCCTAAAAAGATGCTGATGCACCGCCATTTTACGTTGTTTTTGGCAGAAGTCTGTAAATGGATTCTTCCAAAATAAGGTGTTCAGGCGGCGAAAAATATGCTATACTTTAATTTGGATTTGGTATTAGAAATATATAAACCACGAAGGAGGAGAAAAGCATGTATCAAATGCTGTTTCATTACATAACCCCGAATCAGATTGCGATGATTGGCGTTTTGTTTGCCTTTTTGCTTACCTTTCTATGTTTACGCTTTCCCTTTGCCTTCCTGCCGAAGGATCAGGGAAGAGAGTTCGCAGTGAATGGAGCACAGTCAAAAGGAAAAATCCGTGGCGTTGGTCTGATCCTGACAGTCTGTTTTATTATCAGTACGTTGCTTTTTTTGCCGATCAGCCGTGAATATATCGTATATTGCATTTTACTGTTTGCCATGATGCTTAGCGGCTATCTGGATGATGCGGCGAAAAATCCATGGAGTGATTATAAGAAAGGCGCAATCGATCTCATTCTGGCGTTGCTTACGATGTGGAATTTTGTCAATTATAATCCGACGACAGTGCAGATATTAGATATTCAGTGGACGATTCCGGTACCGTTATATTTTATTTTAGGAGTGGTTCTTCTATGGGTGTCGATTAATGTCACGAATTGTTCCGACGGTGTGGATGGTCTTTGCGCAAGCCTTTGCTGCGTGACCTTGATGGCGTTTACAGTATTGTTTTCAGAGGAACTGGAAAGTTACGGCGCCACTTGTTTAATTTTTGTCGCCATCCTGTTAGCTTATCTTTGCTTTAACTCTAAGCCAAGCAGTATGTTGATGGGAGATGCCGGTTCCAGGGTTCTCGGTTTTTATCTTGCCATTTTGGCAATGAAGACGGGTCATCCTTTTATTTTTCTGCTGCTTGCGGCAGTATTGATTGTGGACGGGGGAATTGGTCTGGTTAAAATTTTTCTCCTGCGGTTTTTGAAGATTTCCATTCTCAGGAATATTAGAACACCGCTGCATGATCATGTCAGAAAGGAAAAAGGGTGGTCGGATACACAGGTTGTATTCCGTTTTGCGATTATACAGATTTTATTAGCTCTGGCTGCAAACTTTATTGTCGGTTAATCTTTTAGTCATATTCATATTACGCATTTTGGTCGTTTCGCGTAATTCCCTGATTATTTATGCTTTTGCAGAAAAGATTTGTCTGAGATAAAACTTTCCTGCAAAAGCAAGAGAAAAAGAATAGAAAAATGTATTGTTATAATACCGTGTTATTATACGGATTCAAATTCTTCTACAATTTCTTTGGCCGGCGGCGGTGTTAAGAGGCTGACAACAACGATTGCGATACATGCCAGGATAAAGGCAGGAAGCAGTTCGTAGATGTCCCATAGACCACCGAGCGGGCGAATGCAATATTTCCAGATAAATACCATGGAACCTCCGACAATCATGCCTGCCAATGCTCCGTATTTGTTGGAACGCTTCCAGAAAAGGGCAAAGAGCATAACCGGACCAAAGGAGGCGCCGAATCCTGCCCATGCAAAGGAAACAATATAGAAGACGGAGCTGTTTGGATCGCGTGCGAGGAAAACTGCAATAATGGCAATCAGGATTACCGTCAGGCGGGCTACCAGCATAGATGCTTTCTTTGAAAGATTAATTTTAAATACCTGGCAAAGCAAATTCTGGGAAACGCTGGAAGAGGCGGCCAAAAGCTGCGAGTCTGACGTTGACATAGTGCAGGCAAGGATGCCGGCTAAGATCAAACCTGCAAAAATCATAGGGATAAATCCATATTTACTCAGTACAATTGCCAGATTGATAATCAGTGTTTCAGACTGAGCGGAGTCGCTAAAGATAGGAATCGTTCCTGTCTGGGAGATGCTGTATCCGACAATACCGATAAAAATGGCTACAAACATGGAAATGACAACCCATATCGTTGCGATTCTTCTGGATTGTTTCAATTTATTTTCATCTTCGATTCCCATAAAGCGAAGCAGGATATGCGGCATACCAAAATAACCGAGTCCCCATGCGGCTGTTGATACAATGCTTAGGAAGCCATAAGGAGTTGCTTTTCCCGTAGTGACGTCATGCAATTTGACCAGACTTAAATAACCTGCCAGGGACTTTGCATTTTCAATCACGGCATTGGGACCGCCTGCGATGGAAACGCCAAATATTACGACAATAACCAGAGCGATTGTCATAATGATGCTCTGTATTAAGTCTGTTGTACTTGCGGCAAGGAACCCTCCCAATGCAGTGTATGCTACGATAACAATAGCGCTGATGATCATCATTGGGATATATGGCGCATCAAATAAGGTTCCGAATAATTTACCGCAGGCAGCAAAGCCGGAAGCCGTATATGGCACGAAAAAGATGACGATGATGATTGCGGCGATTGCTGAAAGCAAATTGCTTTTATCACGGTAACGGTTGGAGAAAAATTCCGGAATAGTAATCGAATTATTGGCTTTGTGGCTGTAACGGCGGAGACGCTTTGAGACAAAAAGCCAGTTTAAATATGTTCCAATGCCGAGACCGATAGCAGTCCAACCGGCGTCCGCTACGCCGGACAGATAAGCGACGCCTGGCAGTCCCATCAGAAGCCAACTGCTCATATCAGAAGCTTCTGCGCTCATTGCGGTAACAATGGGGCCAAGTTTTCTGCCGCCCAGATAAAAATCGTTTACATCATTGTTTTTCTTGGAATAGACAATGCCGATCAATATCATCATCAATAAATAGAGGATCATTACGACAAGTATTCCGATGGTTGTACTATTCATAGTATGTACATCATTCCTTTCTCTGTTTTTTGTTATTTAGTATATCCTAAAAATGGGAAAATGACAAATTTTCTTTCTTGCTTTATCGTTTGATAGAAAATATTATCGTAAATATTATAAAAAATTTACTTACATTAATTTTTTTTTTATTTTATAATAATGATAGATAGAAATGCAGATGTTGCAGGCTTGCTTCAGAAGGAGGAATGTTATGTTTCAAAAAGGACAGTATATCATTTATGGAAGCAGCGGTGTTTGTGAAGTAGAGGATATTGGAACGATGAATATGTCGGGAATCCCAAAAGGCAGATTATATTACACACTGCTGCCGGTGTATTCTAACGGAAGTAAAATCTATACACCTGTCGATAATGATAAAATCGTGATGCGAAGCGTTTTATCAAAAGAGGAAGCAATGGAGCGGATTGAGCAGATTCCGGAAATTGAGCCTTTGTGGGTAACGGATGAGAAGAAGAGAGAAGAAAGTTATAAGGAAGCGATGAAAAGCTGCAGCTTTGAAAACCTGATCAAGATTATCAAGACGCTGTATTTGAGAAAGCAGTCGCGCATGGCCGGCGGAAAGAAGCTTGCAACAGTAGACGAGCGGTATCTGAAAATGGCGGAAGATAGCTTGTATGGCGAGCTTGCCATTTCATTAAATATGAAAAAGGAAGAAATGGAGCAGTTTATTACAGAGCATGTAGAAGAAACTTGACAAAAGTCCCCCAATCGTGTTTACTAAATAGATTAGGGGGATAGTTTTTTATTAATGCGCCGTATCTGTTTTCCCCATTATGATCAAGGCGCAGAAAAGAGGTAATCTATGAAAAAAAGATTGTTATTGGCAGCGGTCAGTTTTATGGCAGGAGTAAGTCTCTTTGGCTGCGGAAAAGAAAAATCTGATCTTTCAGATCAGAACGGTTCCGACAAGAATTATAAGGTAGGAATTGTCCAGTATGTAGATGATGCTTCTCTGAATCAGATACAGCAGGCAATCCAGACGGAATTGGATGCGAAAGGAAAAGAGCTTGGCGTAACATTTGATTATGCAGATTATACTTTTAACGGCCAGGCAGACCAGACAACATTAACCCAGATTATGGCCGAGCTGGTTGCGGATAAGGTAGATATTATTGTTCCGATCGCAACACCTACTGCAGTAGTGGCACAGTCTGCAACAGAAGATAATCAGATTCCTGTTATTTTTGCTGCAGTTTCTGATCCGGAGGCAGCCGGTTTAGTTAAGAGCATGGAAACTCCGGGTTCTAATATTACAGGCGTCAGTGACGCTCTGAATACGGAGGCTGTCTTAAAGTTAATTACCGCTGCAAAAAGCGATACAAAGAAACTTGGCCTGCTATATGATAAGAGCCAGGATTCCTCTAAGAATCCGATAGAGGAAGCAAAGAAATTCTGCAAAGAGAATGGAATTGAAGTTGTGGAAAAAACCGGTACGACCAATGATGAAATCAGCCTGGCGGCAGATGCGCTGGTTGCAGCAAAAGTAGATGCTGTATTTACACCGACGGATAATACGGTTATGACAGCGGAACTGGCAATCTATGAAAAGTTTATCAAAGCGAAAATCCCACATTACTGCGGGGCAGATTCCTTTGCATTAAACGGTGCATTCTGCGGTTATGGAGTAAACTACGAAGAGCTTGGCACAGAGACGGCGAAGATGGTTGTTGAAGTGCTGACAGACAATAAGAAGCCGGGCGAACTTTCCGTTAAGACGCTGGATAACGGTATTGCTACCGTAAATACGGAAACAGCAGAGGAGATTGGTTTAGATTATGCTGTATTCCAAGATTTATGCGAGGAATTAAAGGAAACGAAAACAGCAGAAGAGTTTGAATAAAGATCCGGAGGAAAGAGATGTCTTCAATTTTTACGATTTCTATCCTGCAGAGCGCCTTGGAATTGGGATTTATCTATTCCCTGGTGGTTTTGGCACTGTTCATTTCATTTTCGATTTTAAATATTGCAGATTTGTCTACAGACGGCTGTTTTACCCTTGGTTGTGCCGTCGCGGCAAGTATGACACTTGCAGGACATCCGGTACTGGCGCTGCTCTGTGCGATTGGCGCCGGTATTCTTTCCGGATTTGTTACTGCGTTTTTACAAACGAGGATGGGAGTTGAGTCAATCCTTGCAGGAATTATTGTAAATACCGGGTTATATACGGTTAATATCGCGGTAATGGGATTTTCTTCGAATCTCAATCTGTTTCAATGCGAAAGTATTTTTACACTGACAAAAAGTTTGATAGAACAACATATGGGGAAAGGTGTATATGATATTCTGGTAACCGGAGGATGGTTTCGCCTGATTCTGGTGGCGGTTATTGTCATTCTGATTGGAATTGTGTTAGGCATTTTTATGAGTACGCGTTTGGGACTTTCCATTCGCGCTACCGGCGACAATGCCGCTATGGTAAAGGCATCCAGTATTAATCCCAAATATACGATAACTGTCGGTTTGTGTTTGTCGGGCTCCCTGACTGCTCTCTCAGGAGGCATTTTAGCGCAATACCAGAAGTCTTGTGATATCAATCTGGGAACCGGTATGGTTACGATTGCACTGGCCAGTCTGATTATCGGCGAGACGCTTGTTGGAAAGCGAACCATGGTACGCAGGATTATTGGCGTTATTTTTGGAAGCTGCCTTTATCGTTTTATTGTTGCCATTGCAATCCGTATGGATGTTCCGGCGGAGTGTTTAAAGTTGGTCTCTGCGCTGATTGTAGCGATTGCGATTGCTTTCCCTTATTTGAAGCAAAAAGCAGTATTTACCAGAAATAAATATGCCAGCATTTCCCGGCGGAAAAAAGGAGGTGCTTACTGATGTTAGAGTTATTCCATGTAAGTAAAACCTTCAATCCGAGTACCATTAACGAGAAAAAGGCTCTGACGGATCTGAATCTCACTCTGGCAGACGGCGATTTTGCCACGATTGTGGGAAGTAACGGTGCAGGGAAGTCAACGATGTTCAATGCGATTACCGGCGTTTTTTATGTAGACGAGGGCGATATTGTATTGGACGGAGAGAATATTACATTTAAACAGGAGCATTTACGGAGCAAATATATCGGGCATCTTTTTCAGGATCCGCTGTTGGGTACGGCTCCACATATGACCATTGAAGAAAATATGTCTTTAGCCTATTTAAGGGCGTCTACCAGGAAGGGGCTTTTCTTCCGGCGAAGCCGTAAAAAGGAAAAAGATTTTTTCCGGGAACAGCTTTCCCTGCTTGAGATGGGACTGGAAGACAGGATGAAACAGCCGGTTGGTCTGCTGTCCGGCGGGCAGCGGCAGGCGTTGACGCTTTTGATGGCAACGATGGTTACGCCAAAGCTTCTCTTGTTAGACGAACATACGGCGGCGTTGGATCCGGCAACGGCAGAGAAGGTACTCGGACTGACAAAGGAAATTGTGGAGGAGCGTAACATTACCTGCCTGATGGTTACGCATAATATGAATCAGGCGCTGGAGCTTGGGAATCGGACTCTGATGATGGATTCCGGAAGGGTCGTATTTGACGTGTCCGGTAAAGAACGTTCTGCACTGACGGTTGAAGATTTATTGGAGAAATTCCGGGATCATGTTGGCAGGCAGTTAGATAATGACAGAATTCTGCTGTCCAAATAAATTTTGCTCAATCAGAGATAAAAATGAAATTTGGGGGTTGACAATTCTCTTTGGTTAGAATATACTAACATAAGTAAGAGGTAAGTAATTTTGGTTTTTCCTATATAATTATTTGCCGCATATAACTTACATACGGAAAGAGGATGATATAATGCCATTATCAATGGTAAATGCAGGGGAGCCTAATGTGATTAAGCGGATAGGGGGGAAAGAGGAGACAAGAAAATTTTTAGAGAGTCTTGGTTTTGTGATCGGTGGCACAGTAACTGTGATTTCTGAGGCAAGCGGAAACATGATAGTCAATATTAAGGATTCCAGGATTGCAATCGGGAAGGATATGGCAAACAAAATCATGGTTTAGTCCGGTTGTTTGCATTATCTATAAAATCAGACAGCCGCGTACAGGATTTGTACGGCAGACGTTGTGTTTGTGGTACACTCGGCACAACTCTGTAAAGCGAAGATGTGTACAGAAATGAGGAGAAGCATGAAAACATTAAAAGATGTTGTCTGCGGGGAAACCGTCACGGTTAAAAAACTTGCGGGAAACGGTCCGGTTAAGAGGAGAATTATGGACATGGGAATTACAAAAGGAATTGAGGTATATGTGCGTAAGGTGGCGCCTTTGGGAGATCCGGTTGAGGTAACTGTACGGGGGTATGAATTATCGATTCGTAAAGCCGATGCAGAAATGATAGAGGTAGAATGATTTTTTTGTAATAGAAAGGCAGGGAACAACGCTTTTTTTTTACATAATGGTTAGTCTAAACTAATAAAAAGTAGTGCAAAATAACAAAAGGAATAAGAAACAAACTCAAAACTATGATAGAAAGGATGAAAAAAATGTCACTTAAAATTGCATTAGCAGGTAATCCAAACTGCGGTAAAACAACTTTGTTTAATGCGCTGACAGGTGCAAACCAGTTTGTGGGCAACTGGCCGGGTGTGACCGTTGAGAAAAAGGAAGGTAAGCTCAAAACGGACAAAGAAGTAGTCCTGATGGATTTACCGGGTATTTATTCTTTATCGCCTTATACCCTGGAGGAGGTAGTAGCAAGAAATTATCTGATCCATGATAAGCCGGACGCAATCATTAATATTGTGGATGGAACGAATATCGAAAGGAATCTGTATCTGTCAACGCAGCTTTTAGAGTTGGGCATTCCGGTCATTATGGCAGTCAATATGATGGATGTCGTTGAAAAAAACGGCGACCGGATTCAAACTGACAAGTTGAGTAAGAAGCTTGGGTGCGAGATTGTAGAGATTTCTGCTCTGAAAGGAAGGGGGATTGAGCTTCTTACCAAAAAGGCAGTTTCTCTGGCAAAAAAGCATCTGGCAGCGGCGGCGGTGCATGGATTTTCAGAAGAAACAGAGGCAGTGCTCCAGCGGGTAGAGGATAAACTGCTTTCCAATGTGCCAAATTCACAGAAGCGTTTTTTTGCCATCAAGCTTCTGGAGAAGGATGATAAGATTAAGCAGCAGCTTACGGATGTTCCGGATGTATCGGCAGAGATTCAGGAATTGGAAAACCAGTTTGATGATGATACGGAAAGTATCATTACAAACGAAAGATATACATATATTTCTTCAGTGATTGAAGAATGTGTAGAGAAGAACCGAAAGAAAACAGAGACAACTTCGGATAAGATTGATAAGATTGTTACAAACCGTTTTCTGGCGCTTCCAATTTTTGCAGTCGTTATGTTCCTTGTATACTATATATCCGTAACAACAGTAGGCACATGGGCAACAGACTGGGCAAATGACGGCGTATTTGGCGATGGATGGAGTTTCTTCGGATTAGAGGTTCCAGGGATTCCGGTGTTGATAGAAAATGCTTTGAATGCAGTCAACTGCGCTGACTGGCTAAGCAGTCTGATTCTTGACGGAATTGTAGCCGGTGTAGGCGCTGTGCTTGGTTTTGTGCCACAGATGTTGATTTTATTTCTTTTCCTTGCCTTTTTAGAGGGCTGCGGCTATATGGCAAGAGTTGCCTTCATTATGGATCGTATTTTCCGTAAATTTGGTTTGTCGGGAAAGTCTTTTATTCCGATGTTAATTGCCAGCGGCTGCGGCGTTCCGGGCGTTATGGCATCCAGAACGATAGAGAATGACAGAGACCGTAAAATGACAATCATGACAACAACCTTTGTGCCTTGTGGCGCAAAGCTCCCAATCATTGCGCTGATTGCCGGCGCTTTGTTCGGCGGGGCTCCGTGGGTTGCGCCGAGCGCCTATTTTGTCGGCGTGGCAGCGATTATTTTATCTGTTATTCTATTAAAGAAAACAAAAATGTTTGCAGGCGATCCGGCGCCGTTTGTTATGGAACTGCCGGCATACCACCTGCCGACGGTTGGAAGTATTCTGCGAAGCATGTGGGAGCGCGGCTGGTCTTTTATTAAGAAGGCTGGAACAATCATTCTGCTTTCAACAATCATTCTGTGGTTCCTGATGAGCTATGGCTGGGTTGACGGAAAATTTGGAGTTTTGGAGGCAGAGCAGTTAAATAACAGTATTCTGGCTTCCATTGGTAAAGTACTCGCACCGATTTTTATCCCTCTTGGATGGAACCAGAACGGAAACGGCTGGGAGATGGCAGTGGCTGCCGTTACCGGCTTGATTGCCAAGGAAAATGTAGTAGGGACTTTTGGTATGCTTTTTGGATTTGCAGAAGTAGCAGAGGACGGAGCGGAAATTTGGGGGAGATTGGCAGACAGCCTGCCGCAGATCGCTGCATATGGATTTTTGGTATTTAACCTTTTGTGCGCGCCTTGTTTTGCCGCAATGGGGGCGATTAAGCGGGAGATGAATAACATCAAGTGGTTCTGGTTTGCCATCGGATATCAGTGTATTCTGGCCTATGTCGTTGCGCTTTGTATTTATCAGATTGGTATGTTGGTAACAGCGGGGGCTTTCGGTCTTGGGACCATAGTAGCGATTCTGCTGCTGATTGGATTTCTCTGTCTTCTGTTCCGGCCATATAAAGCGTCAGACACATTAAAGATTCCTTCCGGAAAGACGGCAGAAGCAAAATAGAAACAAAGTTTGCAGAAAAAAGACGCAGAAGCAAAATAAAAATAAAGTTGCGAAAAAAAGATGGCAGACGCAAAATAAAGACAAAGTTTGCAGAAAGCGAGGCTGTATATGGGAACGGTTTTTGTGGGGCTTTTATTGTTACTTGTCATAGGATTGATTATCAGAAGCATGATTCGGGATAAAAGAAATGGAAAGTCTATACAATGCGGCGGTAACTGCAGGCATTGCGGGGGACATTGCCATTAGAAAACAGAAGGGGATGGATAAAAGCATTTTACTGCGGGAATATATTTTTAAAATGAAGAATATACAAAATAATGAAATGCTTCTTTTGTTAGGGAAAAAATATGGAAGAAGGAAATTATAAAGCAGATGCTGCTTTAAATCTGGCGCTTCAGATTCCGGAGGAGGAATTGGACGAAAACAGCCAGTTACGTTACGGTTATGATGAGACAACAAAGCTGTGGCATGTCATTGTAAAGTATATCGGGGATATTCAGAAAATAGAAACAATATTTGCAGATACCCAAGTTGTGGAACTGTTAAACCAGTATGCCATAATCACGACCAGAGAGGAATATCTGCAGGCAATCGCAGCATTGCCGGAAATTGAGTTTATGGAAAAACCCAAGCACATTTATTTTAACCTGAATGCAGGAAGGAGCGCTTCCTGTATCAATGCAGTACAGGGAACTGCTGGCGTCGATTCGTCTGTCAGTCCGGGCCAGAGGCTGGCATTGACAGGGAAAGGCGTACTGATAGGAATTATTGATTCAGGGATTGACTATATGCATCCCGCCTTTCGGAACGAGGACGGAAGTACGAGGATTGCTTATCTGTGGGATCAGTCCGCCGACAGGGAGCAGTCGGCGGGAAGAATTCCTGCAGGCTATGGTTTTGGGGCGCAGTATACGATGCAGGATATCAACCGGTCTTTGGAGATTGGAGAAGAAGGCGGTGGAGACAGCCAGCATGTTCCGGTTACTGACCGCGGGAGCGGCCATGGGACTGCAGTAGCAGGAATCGCAGCCGGAAATGGAAGAGGGTCTGTCGGAAACCAATATCGCGGGGTTGCAACCGAAAGTGAATTGATTGTCGTAAAGCTTGGAAGAAATTCAGAAGATTTTGCAGGTACGACAGAGGTAATGGAGGGACTCAATTATGTCCTTCAAAAAGCAATCGAATTGCAGAGGCCGGTAGCATTAAACCTGAGTTTTGGAAACAACAATGGGGCGCATGACGGGCAGTCTCTCTTTGAAAACTATATTGCAGATCTGAACGGAGTATGGAAAAATGTTATTGTAGTTGCATCGGGAAATGAGGGCAATGCAAGGCATCATGCGCGCGTTATGCTGGAAAGGCAAAATGAAAGCCTTTCCTTTGCAGTAGGTCCCAGGGAAAGCAGTTTGACATTGCAGATTTGGAAAAATTACGTAGATGAATTTTCTATCCGTTTAGAGTCCCCTTCCGGTGATGAAATTTCAGTAGTACGGGAGTTGGGGACAGCCGCAACTTATATGATAGAAAATTCGCAGGTTCTGGTTTATTATGGGGTTCCATCGCCCTATACGGTTTCGCAGGAGATTTATATCGAGTGGCAGCCGGAAGAGGGGAGAAGTTTCATTGATGAAGGTATTTGGACGGTATCTTTCCAGCCGGAAAAGATTGTTGATGGGAAAATTGACCTATGGCTGCCGACTGTCGAGGCGGTTGGCCTGTCAACCGGTTTTTTAACATCGGACCCGGAGACGACGCTGACCATTCCGTCAACTGCCAGAAATGTCATTACGGTGGGAGCTTATCAGAGTGATAACGATAGCGTAGCATCTTTTTCCGGAAGAGGAAATACAACAGATCGCCGGCGGATGCCGACGCTGGTGGCGCCCGGTGTGGATGTGACAACGGCATTTCCCGGCGGAGGTTATAGCCCAAGGACCGGCACTTCGATGGCGGCGCCCTTTGTAACGGGAAGTGCGGCGCTAATGATGGAATGGGGAATCGTTCAGGGGAATGATCCTTATTTATATGGCGAAAAGATTAAGGCATATCTGATGAAGGGGGCACGTCCGCTGCCGGGGGAAAGTGTGCCATCGACCAGACAGGGTTGGGGCGCCCTTTGCCTACAGGACAGTTTTCCGTAATATGGCAAAGCTATTGCATAAGGGATTCATGCAGAATCCGGAAAAGGATACCATATTGCAAAGAAGCTGCCGGTTATTTGAAAGGATTATCTGAAATGAAGAGGGGCTGCTGTATAAAAAACATACAGCAGCTCCCTTTTTGACTAAGATTCCCCGCTCTTATCCGAGACAGTTGGAAGATGGCTCAGATTATTATCTTCAGTACCATCCGGAATTGATTTTAGATACTCAGAGCCTTTCCGGTGTGCAATCCCGACGTCTTTAATCTCGCCGTTGCGTGCCATGGCAACGCCTTCTTCCTTGCTGACAACCTGTCCGTCAGAAAGCTGATAGCCGGATACCCTGCCCTGCTCCTTCAGGAGTGCGACAATATTTTTTGCATTATCGTTTGCAGTTGGGATATCATCTAAAGCGCTCATGGCAAGAGCAGAGGCAAAGGCACTCTCTTTTTTATCCATTGATATATCATCCTTTCTTATTCTTCTGCTGTTTGCTTCAACTGAAAAATTCAGTTTCTATTAGTATGAAAAAAAAGATTGAAAAATATAAATGGAAGATTTTTCGAAACAATTTTCGTCATCTTTTGACGAAAAGAATAGAAATAAGCATGGGAATATGGTAAAATCATTTTTGGAGTAAGTTATGAATGAATATAGGTAATTGCGAAACGTTTCAAAATAGTATACTTCATTGTGTTATCTGCACAAAACCAGCACAGGCACGCTTTCGCTATGTTTCGCCACGCAGCGGTACATAAAGCGCCGCTGCCGCGCCGCTTAAGTACCGGCGGGCTCACAATACCTGTTTATGGTTTTTGTACAGATTACACAATGGACATACATAGACTATAGGAACGTTTCGCAATTGCCTTATGAATGAATAGAATGGAAGGAGAAGAAGCAGTTATGCTGAACGAGAGCAATACCATAGAAGATGTAAAGGGAGAAGTGTTATATCAGGTTGCTAAAGCAGCTTTTGACGGAAAATTGAATAATATTGAGGCTACGCTTCCCTATGAGATTTTACCGGGCAACAAACCGAGTTATCGTTGCTGTGTATATAAGGAAAGAGAAATTATCCGCGAGAGGATCATGTTAGCGCAGAATATCAATCCTGCGAACGGCGAGCCATGCCATAATACGGTTAAGATTATTCCGGCAGCATGCGAGAACTGTCCGATTACCAGATTTACCGTAACAGATAACTGTCAGAAGTGTTTGGGCAAGAAGTGTATGCAGGCGTGTAAATTTGATGCTATTACCATGCTTCGAAATAAAGCATATATCGATCCGGAAAAATGTAAGGAATGCGGACAATGTTATGAAGCCTGTCCATATAACGCTATTGTGGATATTATGAGACCCTGCCGCCGTGCTTGTCCGGTAGATGCCATACAGGTTGGCGATGAGGGAAGAGTCGATATTGATGATGAGAAATGTATCCGTTGCGCAGCATGTATCAGTTCCTGCCCGTTTGGGGCAATCTCTGACAGTTCGCGTATGCTGGAAGTCATTGAGCATTTAAAGGGAGACAAACCAGTTTATGCTTTAGTAGCTCCGGCGGCAGAGGGGCAGTTTGGCGTGGACATTACGATGGAATCTATCCGGAATGCTGTAAAAAAGCTTGGATTTAAGGATATGGTGGATGTAGCAATCGGTGCAGATTTTGTATCTGATTCGGAGTCTAAAGAATGGATCGAGGCGTATCATGAGGGCAAGAAAATGACAACTTCCTGCTGTCCGGCATTTGTTCATATGATCCGCCGCCATTTTCCGGAGTTGTCAGATCATATTTCGACAACGGTTTCTCCGATGGCTGCAACGGCGAGGCTGGTAAAAGCAATTCATAAAGACGCCGTATGCATTTTTATTGGACCATGTATTGCCAAGAAGAGTGAGGCAGGACAGGATCAGGATAAGCCTGGAACCAATGCAGATCTTGTATTGACCTTTGAAGAATTCAATGCAATGCTGCGTGCTAAAAATATTAAATTGGAGCCGGTTGTATGGGGAGAAGAACAAAACGGGAGCATCCATGGAAAGCGCTATGCCAATGCAGGAGGCGTAACCAGCGCTGTAAAGCAGGCGCTGATGGAGCAGGGCGTAGATACCGCTGTACATGTCCGTAAGTGCAGCGGCGCGGAAGAATGCAGGAAGGCGCTTCTGCTGATGAAGGTCGGAAAACTTCCGGAAGACTTCATGGAAGGTATGATTTGCGAAGGCGGGTGCGTGTCCGGTCCGGGAAATCTGCAGGAAGAGAAAGCATTTAAGAAAGAGAGAGATAAACAGTTAAAAAATGCGGATGACCGCTTAATCCGCAATACGGTAGAGGAATACAGCCAGTATGAGTTTTCCATGCATCGCGAAGTGTAAGAAGCGGTAGAAATTTCCTTTTCTTTTTGCAAAGATCATCAATAATCAGAAAACTGCGCAAAAGACTCAAATCCTTAAATCCGTATTTTTTGCTGCCGGAATCCTAATAGGAAAGAAAAGAACGGAAATAATAGAAAGGAGATCTTTGCAACAGAAAGGAAAGACAAATGTACTATATTGTTCAGGAAGACGGAATACGAAAAGCAGATAAGAAGCAGTTTTTGGAGGCGTCGGACGGTATTTGTATTTTGACTTTGGAGGAATGGCAGAAAGAACAGAAATGGCGCTCGTTCTTTGGAATCTGGCATTCCATAGACTGCGTTCATTATTGTGAGATGGAAAGCTATCGTGATTTTTTATTTGGGACGATTCGGGTACCTGCGAAGAGTCTGCAGGAAAAGACGCAGGAGTTTGCCATATATATCACAAAGGGGTATATCATTCTCCTGGATGAGAACGGAAGGATAGAGAAACAGGTACAGCAGGTCGCTCAGGCAGCAGTCCATGGGGAATACAGCTTAGAACGTTTTCTATATGATTTTTTACAGTCTTTTCTTTCGAAGGATTTGCTTTTTCTGGAGTCGCTGGAGCAAAAAATTGCCGGTATGGAAGAAGAGGTTCTTCGCGGAAGAGCCGAAGAATTTAATTATCGGATGCTTCCCATCAAGAAGATGATTGCCCGGTTTTATCATTATTACAGCCAGTTGACAGAAATCGGGGAAGCTCTGCTTGAAAATCAGGAAAATTTATTTGGAAAAGAGGACTTGCAGAATTTTCAGATTTATTCTGACAGAGTATGCCGCCTGGCCGGCGAAACAAAACTGCTGCGTGAATATGCCATGCAGGTACAGGAGGTATATCAGTCGGAAATCGGACTGCGGCAGAATAATGTAATGAAAATTCTTACGATTGTTACTACGATATTTCTGCCGTTGTCATTGATTGCCGGTTGGTACGGCATGAATTTTTCCTATATGCCCGAACTGGCATATAAATATGCGTATCCGATTGTTTTTTTGGTCAGTGTGATGATTGTGATTGTCAGTCTGGTTTTCTTTAAAAAGAAAAAATTCTGGTAATCTTTTTGCTATACCGGTTGCGATAGTAAGAAGATTATGTTATGATGGTAACTGTGGCTGGAAGATTGGCAGCCATTGAGTGAAGCAGTATGGTTCACGAAGGGGTACACCACCTTGGGTGTAGTTCTTTATGGACCGTTTTTTATTATACAGGATTAGAGTGTGAAAAGGCATTTTTGGCAGAAAAGCCGGATGAGCGCTTTTGTCAGCGTTTGGAATGCCGGGACGGCAGAAGTGTTAATGCTCAATCAGGGGAGGACGGCTATGGAATTAACAGTAAATGGAAATACGGTAACGTGCAAAGAAGGGATTTCTTTGGAAACATTTATTATGCAGGAACAATATGATAAGAGCAAGATAGCAGTGGAGGTAAACGGCGGTATTGTGCCAAAGGCAGAGTATGAAAACTGTATTTTGGGGCCTGCGGATACTTTAGAAATTGTAACTTTTGTCGGCGGGGGCTGAGGAGCGGATCCGTTTGGAAAATGGTAAAGACACAGGATATGCAGAAAGAAGGAAAGATTATGTGTAAGGATATGAAACAAGAGGATAAGCTGTTGCTTGGGGGACAGGAATTTACCTCCAGATTTATATTGGGCTCCGGAAAATACTCATTGGATTTGATACAGGCGTCTGTAGAGCATGCGGGAGCGCAAATCGTTACATTGGCGCTTCGGCGCGCAAATCAGGGCGGTATGGCAAATATTCTTGATTACATACCGGAAGGGATTACGCTGCTTCCCAATACTTCCGGAGCGAGAACGGCAGAGGAAGCAGTTCGTATTGCTAAGCTGTCCAGAGAAGTTGGCTGTGGTAATTTTGTAAAGATTGAGATTATGCGGGACAGTAAATATCTGTTGCCGGACAATGCGGAGACAATCCGGGCAACGGAACTTCTTGCCCGCGAGGGATTTGTTGTTATGCCATATATGTATCCGGATTTGAATGTGGCAAGGGATTTGCAGGATGCGGGCGCCGCCTGTATTATGCCGCTTGCCGCGCCGATTGGTTCGAACAAGGGACTTTGCACAAAGGAATTTATACAGATTTTGATCGATGAGGTTGATTTACCGATTATTGTTGACGCAGGGATTGGCGCCCCTTCACAGGCATGTGAGGCGATGGAAATGGGAGCTGCCGCAATTATGGCAAACACGGCCATTGCAACGGCAGGAGATATCCCGCAGATGGCAGAAGCAATGAAATTAGCAATAGAGGCAGGAAGAAAGGCGTATCTGGCAGGACTTGGACGCGTCATGGAAAAGGGTGGAAGCGCATCTTCGCCGTTGACCGGATTTTTACAGGAATAAGGGAGGCTTGATGAAATGTGTAAAACCAAGGGGAAAGACAGGATAGACCATATGACATATCTTCCGGGCATGGAAGTGCTGGAGTCCGACATTCAGGAACGGGTAATCGAGAGGATGGAGGCATATGACTACGAAAACTATACAGAAGATGATGTGAAAGCGGCATTGAGCCATGATACTTGCACGCCGGAAGATTTTGAAGCGCTGTTATCTCCGGCAGCGCTTCCTTTTTTGGAAGAAATAGCACAGAAGGCAAGGAGAGAGACCAGAAAACATTTTGGAAATTCCATCTATATGTTTACGCCTTTGTACATAGCAAATTATTGTGAAAATTATTGTATTTATTGCGGGTTTAACTGTCACAATCAAATTCGCAGGGCAAGGCTGGATGCAGAACAGATGGAACAGGAGATGCAGGCAATCGCCAAAAGCGGATTACAGGAGATTTTGCTGCTGACCGGCGAAAGCAGGAAGATGTCCGATGTGGCATATATAGGTGAGGCATGTAAAATTGCCCGGAAATATTTTAAGGTAATCGGCCTGGAAGTATATCCGATGAATACGGATGAGTATGCCTATCTGCATGAATGCGGCGCAGATTATGTTACGGTATTTCAGGAGACATATCATTCGGATAAATATGAAACGCTTCATCTTGCCGGGCATAAACGGGTTTTTCCATACCGGTTGAATGCGCAGGAAAGAGCGATTCGCGGCGGGATGCGCGGCGTGGGGTTTGCCGCACTGCTGGGACTGGATGATTTTCGAAAGGATGCCCTGGCAACCGGTTATCATGCATATTTGCTGCAGAGAAAGTATCCTCATGCGGAAATGGCATTTTCCTGCCCAAGACTGCGCCCGATTATCAATAATGATAAGATCAATCCAAAAGATGTGCATGAGGCGCAACTGTTACAGGTTATCACAGCATATCGTATCTTTATGCCGTATGCCAATATCACGATTTCGACCAGAGAATGTGCGCGCGTCCGCAACAATGTGATTAAAATTGCGGCAACAAAGATTTCAGCCGGCGTATCGGTTGGGATTGGAGAACATATTGAAGGGAATGAAAATGTTGGAGATGCTCAGTTTGAGATTTCCGATGGCAGAAATGTAGAGGAGGTATATCAGGCAATCCGCGAGGAGGGATTACAGCCTGTTATGAGTGATTATATCTATGTGTAAGGTTATTGCAGTAACGAATCGCCGCCTGTGCCAGGGCGATTTTTTGGACAGGATACGTTTGTTATGTCATGCGGGAATCGATCAGGTTATTTTGCGTGAAAAGGATTTACCACAGGCAGAATATGAGAAACTGGCAGAACGAGTATTGGAAGTTTGTCAAAATACATCTGTGCTTTGCTTGTTACATCAGCATATAGAAACAGCAAAAAAGCTTCGGTGCTTTCAAATTCATTTGCCTGTACCGGAGCTTTTGGCGCATCAGGAAGCGATAGAGAATTTTGCGAGGGTAGGAACTTCGGTACATTCTTTAGAGCAATTGGAGATAGCGGAGAAATGCCATGCGGACTATGTTTTGTTTGGTCATGTATTTCCGACCGACTGTAAAAAAGGGATGCCGGCGAGGGGAACGCAGGCGCTTCAGGATATCTGCCAAAGAGCAACGATGCCGGTCTATGCGATTGGAGGGATTGCTCCGGAAAATGCTTCTAAAGCAATAGAGGCCGGAGCCTGCGGAGTCTGTGTGATGTCATGGGGGATGCAGGCAGAGGAAAAACAGATAGAGGAATTTGTCAGGCAGTGCCATGAAAAGAAGGGTTGGAGTAAAGATATTGTCAGTTGATCAAAAATAAATAAAAAGAGTATTGGTTCCTTGAGGTATAATGATTTCAA